>JBKQKP010000109.1:0-50493 GCA_052147435.1 Polyangiaceae bacterium
GTCGCCCGCGACGAGCGCCGGATCGAGCTCGCGGTAGCCGGTCTGGTCGAGCGAGAAGCTGAGGAGGGGCATCGCCTCCGACGTGACCCCCGCCGCGCGAAGCTCACGAATGAACGCGAGGTTCGTGTCGCCGTTGATCGTGTTCAAGATCATCGTCGCGCCGCTCTTCTTCGCCTTCTGCACGACGCCTGCGACGTCCACCGACCCGAGCGGCAAGAACGCCTCGCCGGCGATCGTCGCGCCGAGAAGGCGGAGCTGATCTTTGAGGATCTCCGTCGCCACGCGCGGAAAGACGTAGTCGGAGCCGACGAGAAAGAAGCTCCTCCGCTCGAGAAACGCGAACGCCCAGCGGACGGCTGGAATGAGCTGCTGATTGGGCGCAGCGCCGAGGTAGACGACCGCGGGAGAGGCCTCGAGCCCTTCGTACTGGACCGAGTAGAAGAGCGGACGGTTGCGCGCCTCGAACAGCGGGCGCACGGCGCGCCGCGAGGTCGACGTCCAGCAGCCGAAGACGACCGGAACAGCGTCTTCGTCGAGGAGGCGACGCGCTTCGTCCACGAACGTGTCGGCCCGCGAGCGCCCGTCGCGCACGACGGCCTCCACCTGGCGGCCGAGGACCCCGCCGGCAGCGTTCACGCGGGCGATCGCCAGCAGGATGGCATCGACGCAGGAGGACTCGCTCGACGCCATCGTCCCGGTGAGCGAGTGCAACACGCCTACGCGTACCGGTGCGCCGGACTCGGCCTTCATCGCCCCGGGAGGCGTGCTCGGGCTAGGCGTCGGCGCCGGTCGTTCGCGCTGCCGGTTCCAGACACCCGCCGCGAGCGCGATGCCCCCTGTCGCGCCGGCAGCGAGCCCGAGCCCAAGCAAGCGGCGACGCGTCACGGTCGACGTCGCCGCGGCCAGCGTGGGCGTCGCCGTATTCGAACGCGCCGCCTGTACCGAGGCCACGCTGGTCTCCATGCTTGAGATTCGGTCCCCGCTCCGCGGCTCGCCAGTGTTGTTCTGCCTCCCCAGCGGGAGCTCGCCCGACGACACCGGCCTCGCTTTTCCGACCTTTTCGATCCGCTCGAGCCTCGCGGTGTTGTCTCCGGCGACGAACGGCGTCAGCGCGCGGGCGAGATCGAGCACGCTCGTGAAGCGCTGCGCGGGGTCCTTCGTGAGGCACTTGTGAACGACAGCGGCGAGCTCCGGAGAGATCTCCGGGGCCGCCACGAGGAGCGGCCTAGGCTCCGTCTTGATGACCTCCGAGACGATCTGCAGCACCCCCTCCGCGATGAAGGGGAGGCGCCCGCTCAGCGCTTCGTACAGGAGCGCGCCGAGCGACCAGACGTCGGCCCGCTCGTCGACGCTCCCCGGCGACTCGAACTGCTCGGGCGCCATGTAGGCGGGGGTCCCGATGACGTCGGTGGCGTGGGTGATCGTGGCGCCGGACTCGGGCGCCTTGGAGATGCCGAAGTCGATGATCTTGATCGACTCGGTGTCGTCGAGGCGTTTGCTGACGAACAGGTTGGCAGGCTTCAGGTCGCGGTGAATGATCCCCGCAGCGTGCGCCTCGGCGAGGCCGTCGCACGCCTGGAGCACGAACGACACGGCTTCGGCCGGAGCGAGCTTGCCGAGGCGCCGCATCCGATCCGCGAGCGTCTCCCCCTCGAGTAGCTCCATGACGATGAACGGCTCGCCGGACGCGAGCCTCCCGAAGTCGAACACCTTCGCGATGTGCTCACCGGTGAGCCCCGCGATGAGCCTCGCCTCGCGCTCGAAACGCGCGACCACCCCCTCGCGCTTGGACATCCCCTCGCGAAGAAACTTGATCGCGACCACCCGGTGGAGCTGCCGGTGGCGCGCCGCCACGACGACCCCCATCCCCCCCGAGGCGAGGACCCGTATGACGAGGTACTTGTCCGCGACGACGTCCCCGGGACGCGCAGGCAACCCGTGCATGGAACCGTCACCCGAAGACACTTCGGCGAGGCTATCCCATCTGCCCGGCGCCCGGGACGCTCCCCGCCACCCGACTTCAGCGCCGCGCCTGGCCCACGTTGGCACGTCGTCCTAGCCACAAAACGCCGCGATCGCGGCATTCTCTCGTGGCACGGTGCTCGCTTCGCGGTGTGCCATGAGCTTGTCGCTTTCGCGGTCCCACTTCCTTGTTCTTGCCCTCTGCGCATCGGGTCTCGCGACCGCGGGATGTGGAGGTCGGTCGGCCGAATTGGGCGGGGGGGGCGGGGGTGGAAGCAGCGGGGGGAGCGGATCCTCCAGTGGGTCTTCGAGCGGCGGGTCTTCCAGTGGGGGCTCTTCGAGCGGCGGGTCCAGCAGCGGTGGCTCTTCGAGCGGCGGATCCAGCAGCGGATCGAGCAGCGGGAGCAGCAGCGGCGGATCGAGCAGCAGCGGGAGCAGCAGCGGTGGCGGCAACCCGTGCCCCGCCGACCTTCCGTCGGGCGAGTGCTCCTACGACGGACAGACTTGCGACTACGGCGGCAGCTACGGCGGCGAGTGCGGCACGACATGCCAGTGCAGCAGCGGCGAATGGGGCTGCTACGCCGACCCCTGCCCTCCACCGATCCCCGTCTGCCCGCCGAACGCGCCCGTGGCCGGGAGCTCGTGCGCAGGCGACTACGGGCAGCTCTGCGACTACACGAACGGCGCGACGACCTGCAACGGCGAGCAGTGCAGCTGCGACGGCAGCGTCTGGAGCTGCACGATCTTGAGCTGCCCCCCCCCAGACCCGTGCCCGACGTTCCCGCCGTCCGAGGGGAGCACCTGCAGCGGCGTCGGCAACAGCTGCGTGTACTACGTCAACGGCGATTGCAACCAGGAGACCTGCAATTGCTTCTCCTCGGGGAGCTGGAGCTGCGCGTACTCCGAGCAGTGCGAGGATGCGGGGACGTTGCCCCCCTGAGCCAGGACGCGCTCACCTTCAGCGCGCGCCTACCAGGGCGATCCCGCCAACCGTCGTCACGTACATCGCGAGGACGACGGCATCGAGGAAGAGCTCATGGAGGCGGTTGCGAGCGGCGGCAGACATTGGAGTTCCTTTTGGTTGGGGCGCCGCGACTTGCGGTGCGTGACATCCCCTCCTGCAAGGCGTTTGCCAGGCGGGCGGGGACCAAAAATGACCGCATTTCGCGGACATGGGAAGGCGACCCCCCTGTGCGCGCACGTGCGGGAACCGCACGCGCACGTGCGGGTTCGGCCGGCCCGAGCGCCGGAGCGGCCCTGAGTTTGGCCCGGCTGTGCGCCGCGGCGCCGCATTCGGCCGCACCCGCGATACAACTCGGGGCAACGAATGCGAGCCGAAGACGGAAGACCGGGCGCGAGCGCCCTCGGCTCCCGAAAGGGAGACATCGCGATCCTCGTCTTCTACTGGATCAACCTCCTCTTCATCACGTACGTCGTCGACGTCGAGCAGCTCGTCCTCCCCAATCTCCACCCAGGCTGGACCTACCCCCTCTGGCCCCCGAAGCCCGCGATCGATCTCGTGCACTGGTACGGAGCGAGCCACGACCCGCTCCTCATGGCGCGGCCTGTGTGGTGGAAGATGACGATCTGGATCGATTCGCTCCTCTTCGGCCCCTACTACGCAGTCGCGATCTACGCCTTCACGAAGGGGAAGAACTGGATCCGGATCCCGAGCATCATCCAGTCGTCGTTCCTCATCGCGATCGTCCTCATCATCCTCGGCGAGGAGACGTGGGGCGAGCACGCGACGCCGACTCGGCTCTTCGTCTACCTGGACAACCTGCCGTGGCTTCTCTTCCCGATGTTCGTGATCGCCCGCATGTACAACGCGGAGCGACCGTTCACGGCTGACGACGCGGCGGCGTCCGCCAGTCGGGTCTGACGCACTGACCCGAGAGAGCGTGACGAGGCCCCGCCGAAGTGTCGTCGCACGACACCGGGAACCAGTGTCCCGGTGTCTTCGGAAGACACTCCCGTGTTGCGCGAAGAAAACAGCCCCTTTGAGCCTCGCGGGAGCTCGAGTTTCTCCCGATTCTGCGCTCGGCCCACTCGTTGCTCTGAGGATCGCATGATTTGGGGGCGCGGAGGTGGAGCGCTGGCAGTACATGGCGACGTCCCATTCGCCGCCTCGGGGACCGAACCGGAAGAGCAGACGGGGATCGTCTCCTTCTCCCTACCCCGCGAGAAGGTGCCCACGGCGTGGGGCGTGCGGAGCACACTGATTGCGTCGTCCATCCGCTGTCTGAGGGACCACGGCCTCTACGACGACTACGTCGCGAGGGTCGATCCAGGGTGGCGCGAGACGCTCCTCGAGGCCGTCGCCGGGGTGTGGCTCCCGATCGATGCCGGGCTGGCGCACTACGGCGCGTGCGAGGCGCTCGGCCTCTCGTCGGCTGAGCAGGTGGAGATCGGACGGGAGGTCGGCGACAGAATCCAGGGTACGTTCCTCGCCTCGATGGTGCGCGCCGCGAAGGGGGCGGGGATGACCCCCTGGAACGCGCTGCCGTTCACGGGAAAGCTCTACGAGCGTCTCTTCGAGGGGGGAGGAGTCCGCGTCGTCAAGGTCGGGCCGAAGGAGGCGCGGTGCGCGGTCACGGCGAATCCTCTCGTGGGCCTCGGCTACTTCCGGAACGGATTTCGCGGGCTCTATCAAGTGGCGATCGAGCTGTTTTGCGCGAAGGCCTACGTGACCGACGTCCCGAAATCGTCCTCTGGCATGGCGTGCGAATTCAAGATCGCGTGGGCCTGAGGGCTCGCGGTATCATGTTCTGTGGCAAAACGAGCGGCGTCGATCCCCGATTTCGCGACGCCCCTGCACATGCCCGTTCCGAGCATCATGCTCGTTGAGATCGGCGAGCCCGCCCGCTCCTGGTGCGCCACCGCCGCGCCGGGGATCGTCGTCCTCTCGGTCGCGCACTCGCTCGCCGCGCGCGAGCGGGCGCTCATCACGCTCCCTCTCGTCATCGTGATCCCCGACCGCGATCGCGACGCCGTCGATCTCGCGGAGGTCGCCCACTCGATCGGCGCGGAGCTGCTCCGCTTCTTGGACGTGAGCGGGAAGGACTATTTCGTGGGCCGCGTTCGGGAAGCGCTCGTCGAAGCGGAGAAGCGACGGAAGGGCGCGTTGTAAGTCGATTCGGGCGATGCTCGGTGCATGCCCGCCTCCGATGCCTCGTTCCTCGACGCCCTCGCCGCCTGCCTCGGCGCCGGCGTCTCTCTGCCCGACGCGCTCTCGCGGATCGAAACCGCCGGCGTCGACGCGTCGCTCTGGGTCAAGAGGATCCGCCCTTTCGTCCACCCAGGGAGCTCGGTGGTGGCATCTCTGCACGCTGCGCGAGCGATCGACCCGACGGAAGCGGCGCTCCTCACGCTGGCAGTGACCCCCGACGCAACCGAGAGACTGCTTCACACCCTCGCCATTCGTCGACGCCGCCGCGCCACTCTGCGCAGCGCCATCCTCCGTGGTCTGATCGGCCCCATCGCGATCGGGGCGCTGACTGTCGTACTGAACCCCCTCCCGAACCTCGTCGGCAACGCCTCGTACGTGGGCCCAGTCCTCCGCGGTCTGTTCCTGCTGGGCCTCGCGACTGCGTTCGTCGTCGCCGGCGTCCCCGCGCTTCTTCGCTCGCCGAGCATCGGACCTCGGGTCTTCGCGTTGTGCGCCCGACTACCGGGGCTCGCGTGGATCGCATCGCGGTACGCGGAGGGGGAGCTCGTCACGGTGTCGGCGCCGTTCGTCGCGCGATCGGAGGCCGGGAGCGAAGGGCTGCTCGCGGCGTCCACGATGATCGCGTGGTCCCCGCTCGGCGAGAAGGTCCGCGCCGCGACGCTCGCGAGCGCGCCGTCGCCGGAGCTGGCGCTGCCGAGGCTGGCGCCGCATCTGTCGCTCGCGACGAACCTGGCGATCGTGAGCGGAATCGCGTCGGGCCAGCTCGAGTCACAGCTCGGTTCGCGAGGCGAAGAGATCGCCGGCGAGGTCACGTCGCACCTTCGGCTCGGCGTGCGGGTCGCGGCCTACGCGCTCGTGGTGATCCTCTCGCTCGGAAGCTTGGTCGACATGGTCTCGCGCGGCCTCCCGGGAATGCCGCTCTTGCCGGGGGCAGCGCCGAGCGAGGAGCAGAAGGAGTTCGATGAGATCATGAAGGAGATGAATCCCCCCGCGCACCCCGCGCCGTCGAAGTGACTCGCTCGCCTGGCCGCACGATCCCTTCGGGTCGGGCAGGGTGATCGCCGCGCCCGACTGGCGCACGCTGGCACGACGTATCCCACGCTGTTTCCGTGGGTTTGCAGCCGGAATCTACGTAGTCACGCGCGGCACGTGTTCTGCTCATGGCTACACTATGCGCCTCCGCCTTCTCCTGACCCTCGCCACGTCCGTCTTTGCCGTCGCGTGCAGCAGCTCGTCCTCGGGCACCGGTTCCGTGGACTCGGGAGCCGATGCGAGCTGCGGCCCTCCCCCCCCCTTGCACTGTTCGAGCGTGTGCGGGGAAACGGGGGAAGCGGAGTGCGTGAACGGAGCTTGGATCTGCCCTGTGCTCAGCGGCATCTGCATCGGCGACGCGTCCACGCCCGACGGCGGCGCAGAAGACGCGGGCAACACCGTCACCGGTGACGGCGGGATCTCCTGCGCCGGGCTCACGTGCAATGCCGCGACGCAGTACTGCGACATCCGCGGGGGAGGCGCCCAGTTACCGGACGCAGGCTCGAACACCAGCGTGAGCTGCCTTACACTTCCGCCGATGCCATGCGACGCGGGGACCGGATGCGCGTGCATACCAAACGTCTGCGAATGCACGGACGACGGCGGCGCCATCAAGAACGAGTGTTTCTACCCATGAACGCGCGAACGTTCCTCGTCTGGGGCTTCAGCGTGGCGACGCTCGCCGCGATCGCGTGCAGCAGCTCGAGCACGGGGAACACTTCGGGTGAGTCGGACGGCGGCTCGAGCTCCGGAGGGAGCGGATCCGGGAGCAGCAGCGGGACGAACGGCGGCTGCACCGGCACCGCGCCGCAGATCCAGTGTGATATCTGCGGCACCACCTCGTCGGAGACCGCGCAATGCATCAGCGGCGTCTGGAGCTGCCCGGAGGTCCCGGTCCACTGCGCGGGGTCGGACGACGCGAGCGTGGATTCCGGGGGGAACGGCGGGACAGATGCGGGCTCGCACACCGATGGCGGCTTCGCGTGCGCCGCATGCTCCTCGCAGACCAACTACTGCGAGCTCTCCTACGGCCCGCCTCCGAACGACGGCGGCTCCGGCGTTCCGTCGCAGTCGTGCGAGCCGCTTCCCGAGTGCGACGCTGGGGCGTCGTGCGCGTGCGTGACGATCGGGCCGTTCTGCACGTGCGCAGACGTCGCCGGCGCCATCACCGTCACGTGCCCGTTCCATCCGTGAGAGCCAGCCCGCCTTTCTTGTGCGGTGCACAAAAACTTCATTGACAGAGACGCGCTATGGCTTACCTTCCAGCGCGATAAGCGGCGCCTGCGCCCACGCGAGTGGCATTACGCATACGCAGCAATTTACAGCGTCTGACGGGTAACGCTCGGCGAGCAAGTCCGCGCCGAGACGGAAGGGTGAGCCATGCCGTCGAGGAACTGGAAGGTCATCCGCACCGTGCTCGTGGACCGTGGCCGCGCGCTCCTCGCGTTCTCGGCGTTGGCATGCGGCGCAGGCGCGACCGGCGTGACCGGCGCGACGGACGGAGGGGGCACGGCTCCAACGGAGCTCGATTCGGGGGTCCCGTCGTCAACCTGGCTCGATGGAAGCAGCACGACCACGCCCGACGGGGGAGGTCCCTCGTCGACCACACCCGACGATAGCGGCACGACCACCCCGCCGCCCGATTCGGGGATCGCGCTCGACGGCGGAGACAGCGCATCGCCCGTGCCTCCCCCTTTGGCGGACGGCGCCCCCTCGCCGCTCACGGGCCTGAACATCGATCTCTCGCAGACATCGGTATCGGGCTTCTCGTCGGGCGGTTTCATGGCCGTGCAGTTCGGCGTGGCGTTCTCGTCGATCATCGAGGGGATCGGCGCGTTCGCAGGAGGGCCGTTCGGATGCTCTCAAGGCTCGGCCACGACGGCAGACACGCAGTGCGCCGACGCGACCTCCGCCCCCAGCGTCACGGCGCTCGTCGCGAGCACGAACAGCCTCTATGCGTCAGGTGCGATCGACAACCCCGCGAACCTCGCGGCCGCGCGCGTCTTTCTCTTCAGCGGCGCCGACGACGCGGTCGTATCGCCCCCCGTCGTCGATTCGGCGCAAACGTACTTCGAGGCGTTCATGCCGGCGGCGTCGATCCAGTACGTGAGTCGACGCGCCTCGACCGCGCACGTGATGCCGACGTTGACCTACGGGGCAGCCTGCGACTCGAGCGACGCCCCATGGATCGGCGACTGCGGATACGACGGCGCGGGGCTCGCGCTCGGTCAGATCTACGGCACCCTCACAGCGGCGTCCTCCACCGCGACCGGAACGATCGCGACGCTCGACCAGGGGGCCTTTGTCTCCAATCCCTCCTCCCACAGCCTGGACTCGACGGCCTACGTCTACGTGCCGACCTCGTGCGCGAGCGGAGAAGCGTGCCGCATCCACGTCGCGTTCCACGGGTGCGAAATGGGGGCGAGCGTCATCGGAAGCGATTTCTATCTCCACGCCGGATACAACACGTGGGCCGATACGAATCACATCGTCGTCCTGTATCCGCAGGCGATCGCCTCCACCGACAACCCGTATGCCTGCTGGGACTTCTGGGGGTACGACAGCGCGGCGTACGACACGAAGAGCGCGCCGCAGATGGCGATGACGCGCGCGATGATCGGCAACCTAGCGGGCGCCTCCGGGGACGAATAGCGTCAGTCCGCCGCGCCGAGCACGACATCTTTCGCCTCTCGCCCCGCGAGCGCCACGATCGCCAGGACGATCGCGCCGACTCCGACCGTCCACGCGAGGACCCCCGCGTAGTCGTTGCCGTGCGCTTCGGCGATCCCCGCTTGGATCGGGGTGATCTGCGACATGGCGAGGTTGCCGAGCTGGTACGCGAAGCCGGGGAGGATCGCCCTCACGGACGCCGGCGAGAGCTCGTTGAGGTGCGCGGGAATGACCCCCCACGCCCCTTGCACCATGAACTGCATCGCGAACCCGCCGACGGCGAAGAGCGGCGCGGTCGACGAATAGGCCCAGAGCGGGATGATCGGGATCGCCAGCACCGCCGCGAGGGCGATGGCGCGGCGCCGTCCGATGCGCTCGGAGATCGCACCGAAGAACATGCCGCCGCACAACGCGCCCAGGTTGAAGACGATCGCCACCGAGCCCGTCTGCGCGGCGCTGAAGCCGTGCTGCACCTGGAGGAACGTCGGATAGAGATCCTGCGAGCCGTGGCTGAGCGCGTTCATGCACGCCATGAGGAGGACGAGGAACGCGATCCGCGGCCAGTGCTTCGCGAGGACCGCAAGCGTCGCGCCTACCGACTTGCCGTCTTCGCGTTTGCCACTGGCCGCGTCGCTTCTCCCCGCGAGCCACGCGGGCGACTCCTCTACCGAGCGGCGGACATAGAAGACGAGGAGCGCCGGCGAGGCGCCGAGCACGAACATCCCGCGCCAGCCGATGCGGTCGAACAGGAGCGCGAAGACCAGCGACGCGAGCAGGTACCCGATGACGTACCCCTCTTGAAGGAGGCCGGAGAAGAAGCCGCGGTTCTTCGCGGGGAGCGTCTCGAGCGTCAGCGCCGCGCCGATCCCCCACTCACCCCCCATGGCGAGCCCGAAGAGCGCCCTCGTCACGACGAGCGTGACGAGGTTCGGTGCGGCCGCGGACGCGAGCTCGCAGAGCGAGTAGCTGACGACGTTGATCATCAGGATCGGCCGCCGCCCATACCGCTCGGCGAGCCACCCGAAGAGCAGCGCTCCGACCGGGCGCATCGCCAGCGTCCAGAAGATGCATTGCGAGACGGCGTGCACGTCCGAGTGGAAATCGCGCGCGATCGCCCGAACGGCGAAGACGAGGAGGAAGAAGTCGAACGCGTCGAGCGCCCACCCCGCGAGCGACGCGAGGAATGCGTGGAGCTGCGCGTCGGTGAGCGAGCGGAATGGATTCGTCACCAGGCAACCTGGGGGGGCCCGCGCCGCGCGAGAATCATCGCGCGGCCTAACTCGGCAGTCCGAGGTCCCGCCACCGGACCATTCCCCCCGCGAGGTTCGCCACTCGCGCGAGCCCCGCCTTGCCGAGGATCTGGGTCCCCATCGCGGATCGGCTCCCCGTCTGGCACACGACGACTACCGGCTTGTCGGCGCTCACCTCCGAGACGCGCGCGCGAAGCTCGTCGAGCGGAATCAGCTGCGCCCCCTCGATGTGCCCCAGATCGCCGTCGAACTCGCCTGCCGTGCGAACGTCGAGGATGTGAACCTCCGGTCGATGAGCCGCGACCCACTCTGGCGCGATCTCCGGGAGACCCGCGTACGTCGTCGCCACGGGCCCCCATGCCGGCGCGGATCGGGCTTTGTCGTCCTCGGGCTGACCCGCGCGCATGTTCGCCGGCACCGCGACGGCGATCTGCTTCGGGTGCGGGAGCACGAGGTTTCTCATGTACCCGACGAAGTCCTCTTCCCGCGCGCGCCCCCCGATTCGTGGGTTGTGCGCGCGCTCCTCGCCGATCGTACTCGACGTGCGCCCTTCGTAGTCGTGAGCCGGATAGACGTGGCAGTCGTCCGGAAGGGTGAAGAGCTGCTCCCGAATCGATCGGAAGAGGCGCCGCGCGTCGCCTTGCTGGAAGTCGGTGCGCCCGGCGCTCCGGACGAGGAGCGCGTCCCCCGTGAAGGCCATCTTGCGGTCGGCCGTGACGAGCGAGACGCAACCGTCGGTGTGACCGGGCGTGGCGCGGACCTCGAGCGACTGCGCGCCGAAGCGGATGACCTCCCCGTGGACGAGCGGCAAGTCGACGTTCTTGGCTTCGTAGCTCGGCGAGAGGCCGACCTTGCTCCCGAAGGCCCCCTTCATCAGCCACGCGCCGGTGACGTGGTCGGCGTGGCAGTGGGTGTCGAGCGTCGCAACGAGCTTGAGCCCGAGCTCGCGGATCAGCGCCGCGTCGCGCGCGTGCTGCTCGAAGACAGGATCGATGAGGACCGCCTCGCGCGTCTGCTCGTCGGCGAGGAGATACGTGTAGGTGCTCGAGACCTGGTCAAAGAGCTGACGAAACATCGGAGCCCGAGCGTAGCTCGATCTGGGCCAGGGCGATCCGTCTAGTCCTCGGCGGCGTCAGCGGCCCCGGAGTCGGTGGCTCCAGCGTCGGTGGCCCCGGCGTCGGTTGCAGAGGCATCCGCGGGGGGCCCGGCGTCGGGGGCCGGCACGTACGGCGTTCCCCCCTTGAAGTCACTGGTGAGCGTCGTGCTGATCCCATCCATGATCGCCTGGTTCGATGTGATGAGCCCGAGCTCTCTATTGTAGTTGATCGACGTGCTCGAGAAGTTCTCCGAGCCGATGAATACGCGCGCGGTGCTCGTACCGTAGTCGGCCAGGATGACCTTCGCGTGGATGTAGATGGCGTCGTGGGCGTAGGTGGAGAGCTTCACCCCCGACTGCACGAGCGTCGTGAACTCGGTCTGGTAGTCGCTCGAGTCCTCCATGGCCACCTCGACGGAGACTCCACGCCCGGCGGCGTTCGAGAGCGCGGAGACGATCGCGTCGTCGCCCATCTCTTCGTTCTCCACGAGGAGCGTCGCCTTTGCTCCGTTGATGATTCCGAGCAGGGAGGGACCTGCGTTGGTCGGGCTCCACACCAGGTCGTCCCCCGTGGGGGGGGTGATGCTGGCGTTGACGAAGTCGGCGGCGAACGTGGTCTCGATCGCCGCCACGTCGGCCGCGTCTTCGGTGATCACCGCGAAGTCCCGGCTCGTCTTGTACTCGTCGGGGGTGAGGTTGAGCGTCATGATCGCCGAGACCGTGCCGTCGACTGTGATCGTCTTCTGGTGGGTGGAGGCGTAGATCGGGTTGGCCCAGTGAACCTGCACGTTGGCGGCGCCGAGGGTGTTGTAGGCCGTCGTGTTGGAGGTCATCTCGAGGTTCTGGTCGAGGATGACGCGCACCGTGACGCCGTTCGCGGCTGCCGTCGTGAGGAGGCCGGTGATGGTGGTGTCGGTGAGCTCGTAGATCGTCATGTCGAGCGTCTTCTTCGCCGTGCTGATCAGGTTGTAGATGGGCGTCATCCCCTGATCGGGCTCGATGATGAGATACGGGTAGGTCCCCGCGTCTTCGTCGCTTGCGCTATCCGCCTCGCTCCCGGCGTCGGTGCTGGTGCTGGTCCCGCTGTCGGGGAGCGTGCCGGTCCCCTTGGGCGGGGCCGCGGAGGTGCCAGAGCAAGCCGCGACAGACAGACTCGTTAGAAGCAGAGCGATCAACGAACGGGGCATCCTGAAACCTCGCGGGTACTGCAATGTCACCCAATAGGCGCAACGCCCCGTCGCCGGAGAGATCAACGGCATCTCTTGGCGTAAAGACGCAACTTTCCATGGACACAGGACTCCTCTCTCTGCCTCCCCCCGGCTCAGGGGTGTAACTTCGGCCGCGAGATGGAGGTCGTAATCGTGATGGTCGTCGCGACGCTCGTGGCCCTCGTGCTCCTGTGGCTCGCGGCGCGCTCGGCGATCACGATCTGCGTCGCCGAGGTGCGAGACGGGCGGATCGAAGTGACCCACGGCGGGATCGCGCCGAGGCTGCTCGCGGATCTGGGCGACGTGGTCTCGCGTCCCCGCGTGGAGCGAGCGACGTTGCGAATCGTGCGCTCCCGCGGGGCGGCGGGGGTCGAGACGAGCGGCGACATCAGCGAGGCGCAGAAGCAGCGTCTGCGGAACGTGATCGGCTCGGTGCCGCTCGCGAAGCTGACGAACGTGCGCGGGCGGCGTTAAATCGCTGTCGCTTTCTTCGACTTCGTGAAGCGCCCCTTCAGTCCGATGAAGTGTCGCTCGTACAGTTGATAGGAGACGAAGGCGATCGCCGTCGACACCGCGGTCTGGAAAGCGATGAAAAGGAGGACCGCCAAGAGCGGGGCGTGCGTAGTTCGTGCGATCCGCTCCATCGGGAACACCTTCAGAAAGAGCGGCTCCAGCGGGTAATGGCAGAGATAGATACCGTAGCTGTACCGGCCGATGAAGGAGAGCGGGGCCCACGAGAGGAACACCGCAATCGTGCTGCCCGCGGGCGCGACGACCGCCGCGAGAACTACGCCGGTGAAGAGGACGGCGAGCCCCGTGTAGGCAACGAGTTGGACGGCGCGACTCGTCTCGGTCAAGCCGCGCACGTGGATGACGACGGGCACCAAGACGAGGGCGCCGCCGACCATGAGGGCTCGCACGAGCATGGGCGCGCGCGCTCGGTACGCGGCGCTCTGCGCGAAGAGCGCGAGCAGGCTCCCCATGGCGAGCGAGTCGAATCGGGACAGAGTGAACGTGTACACGACCTCTTCGGGAACGCCGGCCTTGAGCATGACGAAGCGGAGAAGCGGCGAAAGGACGACGATCCCTGCCGCGATGCGCGCGAGCATCCGCCGGCTGGCCAAGAAGACGACGAGCGGCCAGATGAAGTAGAACTGCTCCTCGACCGCGAGCGACCACGTGTGGTCGAGCCACAACCAGCCCTGCGTCGACGACCAACCGCCGTGGACCCAGAGCCCGATGTTCGAGGTGTAGGTCCAGAACC
Organism: Polyangiaceae bacterium; assembly: GCA_052147435.1. GTDB lineage: Bacteria > Myxococcota_A > Polyangia > Polyangiales > Polyangiaceae > JBKQKP01. Next base: position 13,652 of record JBKQKP010000109.1, read on the forward strand.
AGACCTGCCCGCGCAGGATGTCCTGCACGCCGGGGCTCTCGGTCGACAGAAACCGCGGCATCACGCAGAGCGCGATGAACAGGAGGAGGTAGTAGGGGGGGAAGATTCGGAGCGCGCGGCGCACGTAGAAGTTTCGGAAAAAGTAGGGCCGCGCCTTCGAGTCGAGGAGAATTCCCGTGATGAGGAATCCGGAGACGACGAAGAAGAGATCGACGCCCGCCCACCCGGTGCGCGCCACGGCGGCAAAGAACCTCGCGGTCATCCCGTCGTCGTATCGAGCCGGCCCCGCGGAGTGGCGGAAGATGACGAGGAGGATGGCCAGCGCTCGAAGTCCGTCGAGCGTCGGTATGAAGCCCGATCTCCCGGCTGCGATCGGCGCCGCCGCCGACCGCCCCAACGGCAGCAGCTGCTCATCCATCAGAAGCTGGCCTCGAGCCCCCGGCCGATTCGCGCGCGGCCGCGCCCTGCCCGCTTGGCCGCGTAGAGGTTCTCGTCCGCGAGCCTCTGGAGCGCGCTCGCGTCGGCGGTGTCCTCGGGGAAGGTCGCGCCGCCGATGCTGAGTGAGACGTTGGCGCGCTTCGCGAGAGCCCCGACCCGCTTCGCCACGGCCAGCGCCTCCGCGCCGTCGATCCCCGGAAGCAGCATCGCGAACTCGTCGCCGCCGATCCGCGCGACCGTATCGTGGGCGCGAAGGCCGTGGGCGAGGAGGGCCGCGAGCTGCCGGAGCGCCTCGTCGCCTGCAGCGTGGCCCCGCGTGTCGTTGATGTTCTTGAAGCCGTCGAGGTCGAGGAGGAGCACGGTCAGCGGGGCCCCGCTTCGCTCGGCGCGCGACTGCTCGTCACGGAGGCGCTCCTCGAAGACGCGGCGGTTGTGCACGCCGGTGAGCGCATCGACGCGCGCGAGCGCTGCGACCTCGCCGAGGAGCGCGAGGTTGTCCCAGACCAGGGTGAGCTGATCGAGAAACTGGGCGAGGCGCGCGATCCGATCGGGTTGGATGGCACGACTCGACCAGGCGTCGTCCGCAAAGAGCAGCGCCCTCGGTTCCTTGTCGGCGCGCCGGGTGATCGCGACGAGAACGAAGGCGCTCGCGGGGCGAAGAGCGTGGAGTGACTCGTTAACGGGCGCGGGCTTGGAGAAAAGCACCGGCTCGCTCGAGCGGAGCGCCTGGGCGATCTCGTCCCCATCGCCTTCCCCGGCCCGCACGGAGACGGAGCGGACGAAGGTCTCGAACGCGTTGTCGACGTTCCCTTTCGCGTAGTCGAGGACGATCTGCTCGAGCGCCTTCCCCTCGTACTCCATGTCCTCCCAGATCCGATGGGCTTCGTCTTCGTCCGCCGGGCCGATCGCCTTCGAGCCTGCGAACGCGTGCGCCGCGTCGTCGCGGACGAAGAGCGCCGCGCGATGGAAGCCCAGGCCGAAGCCGGAGGTGACGCCGGAGAGCATGGCGTAGAGCGCGTGGTCGAGATCGGGGGCGCGGAGCATCTGGTTCGTCAGCGTGCCCAGCGTGGAGAGGGTCGCGGACTCGGCGGCGAAGCTTGCGAGCGCGCCGGCCAGGGAGGGGGTGTCGTAGACCGACTCGAGGATCCGCGCGCAGGCGGCGTTGACGTCGCTCGCGAGGTCGCGCGCCGAGAAGACCACCGCGCGCGGCCCCAGCGACACGCGGATCTCGAGCGCCGCTCCGTGAGCGCGAACGCGCGCCACGAGGAAGGCGCCTCCGAGCGTCGCGAGCTTGACGAGCTGTCGCGCCGCGAGCGGGATCTCCTCGTCGCGCGGGGGGAGATCCGCCTCGAGCGACGCGCCTGCGGGGATCCGCGCGAAGAGGACGCAGAGATGCGGGGGGACGGCAGCCGTGCGGATCGCGCGAGCGAGATCGTCGGGCAGCTCGTCGAGCGCGCGGTCGGTCACAATAGAGATTCTAGCCGATAGCCCGCTAGGCCGTGCGCCGCACACGATCGACCAGGGCCGCGACGAGGCCCGAGGCAATCGCGCCGGCGGCCAGCCCACCCAGGAGCCCGAGCGCTTCGCCCGCGAGCAGCTCCGCGCACCTCACCGACGCGACCGCGAGCAGCGCCAACCCCATGCCGAGCGCGCTCTCGAGACGATGCGCGCGCGGTGCGCGAACCAGAAAGACGGCGAGCGTCAGCCCGAGGAGAGCCCCGACGGCCATGCAGGCCCCGGTCATGTTGCAGCAGTCTGCCCCCATCACGGCGTCGCCTACGCGGCAGCAGCTCCGGAACGCCCACAGGGGCACGGCGAGGGCGACCAATCCGACGCCCGCGCCGACGCGACCCCCGCGCAGGAGAGCGCCGCCGCGCCACTCGATCGCGGTCCATGCGACCGCGGTCAACGCCAACCAGCCGAACCCGGCGTGTCCGTACGCGACGTACGCCGCAACGGCAACGACCACCGCGAGCGCGAGCCCGCGGATCGCGCCGTTTCTCGCGCGAGCGAGCTCGTAGGCGACGCGGGCACGCCGGCGGAGCGCGTCGAGAGGCAGCGAGCGCGGCGTCATGATCGGCCTCCGAGGATCACGCGTAGCCGCGCGTACGCGCGCGACACGCGCTTGCGGAGCGCGGGTGACGGAGCGCCGGCTCGGGGCTCTTCACCGAGTAGGGCGCGGATGGCGCGCGCGGAGTCCTCGTCGAGCGAGTCGACGGCGGCCCGGACGCTCGCGCGCAGCTCGCCGTAGAGGACCTCCGCCTCGGGGTCGTCGGCCGTAGCGAGCTGCGCGGCGGCCTCGACGTGCGCTTCGCGTGAGCGCGCACGCGCGCGTCGCCGCGCCACCGCGTGGATCTCGTTCGCGGCGATCGCGTAAAACCACGGGAGCACGGCGCGCCCAGGCGTGAACTCGGACGCGCGCGCGAAGACGCGCAGGAGCGTCTGTTGCGAGGCGTCATCGGCGTCGCTCGCGTCGAGGCGCATCCGGGCGAGCGCGACGGCGCGTGGATGGAGCGCGGCGAAGAGCGGCTCGAACGCCGCTCGATCGCCGTCTGCCAGACGCGCCATCAGCACGTCGAGCTCTCGCTCGCTCGATGCGCTCAAGTCTTAGGTCATCGCTGGGCAACGCCGCCCGACGCGCCATGGCCATGGCAGCACGGAGAGCCAGGGTGGCAACAGGGCGAGCCCGGAACGCAGCAGCTCCCATTGAGGTACTTCACGGCGACCCCTCCGACGCCGCCGAGGACGGCCGCACCGAGGGCGAGAGGGGCGATCTTCTTCCAGAAAGCGCGAATTCGGTCAGAGCTCATGTTTGTAGGTCTCCTCATCATTCTAGCCGCGTCGAGGCGACCTGTGACCGCGCGCCCCTCGCGAAAACGCTGGCGCGGACTGGGTTGGTGACTGATTCTCGGCGAGCAGGGCGCATCCAGCAGATGAGCAGTGATCCTCGAAGACGCTTCGATCGTGGCTCGGGAGACGGCCCACGAAAGGGGAGCGCCGATCTCATCGAAGGGACGGCGGCAGCAGCGCGTGCCCGGCGCGCGGATCCGCGGGTGGAGGAGGCCGAAGAAGAGGAGGCCCCCGTAGGACGCAGCGAGCAGGTCCGCCCGTCGAATGCCGGCACGTCCAGCTCGAGTGGCGAGCTCGAGGCGCTTCGCCAGCGCGTGGCGAAGCTACAAGCGGAGCTCGACGAGGCCACGAGCGCCAAGAAAGCCCCCGAAGTGACGGGAGCCGCGAGCGCGGAGAGCCTTCAGCGGGCGGAGGAGCGCATTCGGGACGCCGAGCAGCGCGCGAAGGCCGCCGAGCGGCTCCGCGATGAGGTGACGGCGACGCTGGACGCCGAGCGCCTGGCGCACGAGCACCGGATCTCTCAGCTGGAGGACGAGCGCGCAGCTCTCCGAAAACAGATCGCGGAGCGCCCCCCCGCGTCCGAGAGCGGGAGCCCCGAGAAGCCGAAGGAGGAGGCGACCGGCCCCGCGTCCGCCCAGGCAGCCGGACCAGCGTCCTCTCCGAAGGACGCACCCGCGTCGCAGGATGGCCAGCAGCGCGCGCCGAACTACTACGGAGCGAAGAAGGTATCGATCGTCGCGGCCCCCACCAACGCCAGCGAGATTGGCCCGGACAAGCGACTCTTGCGACTGGCAGCCAAGATCGTCGTCTTCGTGATCATCGCAGACGTCGTCTACATGAATCGCGAGACCATCCGGCATGCCGTGTCGCCGCTCGTCGACATGCCGAAGATCACCGGAACGCGCGAGGCTGTTTCGCAGCTCGTGGAGACTCTGAGGAAGGACGAGCGGGCGCACGGCCTGCCATCGCCCGAAGACTTCCCCGACTACGTTCGGAAGAGCCTCCAGACGAAGGGGGGCGATGGCGCCGATCCGTCGAGAGACCTCTGGGGAACGCCCTATCGCCTCGAGTCCGACGCGAAGAACTACACGGTGCGCAGCGCGGGGCCCGACCGCGAGTACGACACGGACGACGACATCGTCGCCACCCATGTCCGGTCCGTGGAACGCTGACCTCCCAGAGCGCCATTCCAGAAGCGCTGCCCGTTTCCGCAATTCGGCCGTTCGTTCATGAAAGGCCCGCGTCTCCCTGCGCGCCTTTCGCGACACTCACCTCACGCACGATTCCGCGCCCTTCGCCGCGAAGCGGACCCTGGCATCGTGCGTGCTAGTTCCGCGCAGACGCGTGTGCTGCTTCTGGCCTCGCGACAACCGGGAGAGTCGAAGACGTGGTGAGGAAGCGCGTAACGGGGATGAAGATACCCTTTGGGGTCTGCTTGGTAGTCGCGGGTGGTGCAGGATGCGCGGGATCGACGGCGGCGTTGCCGGGAGTTCCGGTCCATCCGCTGATGACGGAGACGCTGCGGCTCGAAGGGACCGCGACGCCGACCCTCGCGAGCCCCTCCTGCAGCGCCCCGACGCTCGCGAAGCCGGCCAACGTCCTCGAGCTCACCGACGACACGCGCGTGACGATCCGCCTCGCCGCCCCTTCCGGAGAGCCCGCGCTCCCGGTGACGATCATGCGCCTCACGCACCTGGAGACGAACCGATCGTGGTGCCTGGTGACGCGCGCCGACGGGACCCCCGCGATGATCGGCGGCGAGTTCCCGAGCGGACAGTACGCCGTCAGCGTGTCCGAGATGAGCAGCGCGACTCCGCACCACTACGAAGTGCGCGTCGAGAGGCTCTAGTCGCCTCTCGCGGCGAACCGGGTGTGTGCGAATCGCGGCTACGGACCGTGAAAGACGTCGAGCGAGTAGAACTGCACCTTCGCGCCGACCGTTCCACTGGTACCGACCGACTGATCGTAGTCGCCGGCCTTGAAGTACATGTTCTCCTCATCGAAGGTGGATGACATTGCGAAGGTCTGCGCGGCTCCTCCGTCGATGGTCAACGTGATCGTGTTGCCCGTCAGGCCGATCACGTAGCTCCACTTCGTATCGAGCGGCACGTTGCCGACCGGGGTCTCGACCTCGTTGCCCCCCGCGGGGGTCTGCTCGATCCCGATCTGGATGGCGCCGGTCGCGTAGTAGAAGAGCTCGAGGAGCGGCTTCGTGGACGCCGGTGTCCCCGTGCCGAGGTGGATCTGCCCGACGGCGACGTGGTCGGGGACCTGCCTCACCTTGAGCGTCGCGCTCAGCGTGTTCGTCCCCGAAGAAGGCCAGTTTGCAGCCGCTCCCGCCGGCGTCATCTCGCGAAGCTCGGAGCGGGGGTAGTTCGAGTTCGCGGTGGTGACGCCGTTCTCCGGATCCCAGAAGCTCATCGAACCGTCGGTCGGGTCGGTGAAGAAGTACGTGTCGTGGTAGCCGCTTGGGCCCTCGAGCTGCGCGGGCAAGATCGTCGTCGGCGCGCCCGGAGAGCCGACCGGCTCCTGGAGCTCCCAGACCGAGAGGTCGAAGTTGCCCCCGGGAGCGACGCTCGGGTTGAGGCCCCCGTCCGCCGAGACGGCGCCGTCGTCCAGCCCGCTCCCCGGGCGCCCGTCGGGGAGCACGCTCCCGGCGCCGCCATCGTCGCCGGACGCGCCGCCATCGTCGACGCTCCCGCCCGAAGAGCTGCCTCCCGAAGAGCCGCCTCCCGACGATCCACCGCTCGACGAGCCGCTCCCGCCGGTCGCTGCTGTCGTGCCGCTGTCGTCGCTACCGGGCGAGCCCGCGTTGGCGCCCTCGCCACACCCCAGGCCGGCGATCGTACAGAGCGAACCGAAGGCGACGTACACGGCGCACAGCGAGAGCGCGCGCGTCTTGGCAGACTCCAACCGGGAGGGGGGCACGTCGAACCCATTCAGCAGCAAACGTGCCGCGGGTCGACCGGCCCATCGTCTCCAAGAGTCGCGCGTTTGGGAGCTGGATCCGCGCTCTTGCGAGCCCAAGACCGAAACACCGTGACGATCGCCGTCACGGTCGGGGGTCACGGGGGGCCCTCACTGCGTGGCAGTGAACGTCCCGGTCGCGCCGGCCGATCCGGTCGAGGTCTCGGCGCTCCACGTCCCCGTCGCCGCGCCGCTCGCGATCGTTCCGTTGAGGGTTGCCGTGATCGTCACCCCGAGGACGTTCTCCGACTGCGACGCCTGAATCTGTCCGCACGTCTGCGTGCCGGTGAAGCTCTGCGCGGGGAGCGCGGTCCCACCGACGCTCACGGTTAGCTGACCGGTCAGTCCCGAGCTCGTGATGTCGAACGAGATCGTCCCGGTGACGGCGTCGTTGGCGGTCGTCTCGCCGGTGACGGTCCCGGTCCACTGTCCGTCGGCAGCGGGGCACGTCGGATTCGAGCTCCCCGCGTCGTTCGCGCCGCCGCTCGAAGATCCGCTGCTAGAAGAACCGCCGCTCGAAGAGCCGCTGCTCGACGAGCCGCTCGACGAGCCGCTGCTAGAAGAACCGCCGCTCGAAGAGCCGCTGCTCGACGAGCCACTCGACGAGCCGCTGCTCGACGATCCGCTCGACGATCCGCTCGAGGACGAACCGGACCCGCTCGAGCCCCCTGACGATGAGTTGTCCGCCGGCGGCGGGTCGCTCGCCCCGCCCGAGGACGACCCAGCGGGCGACGAGGTCGGGGTGACATCAGGCGTTCCGCCGCACGCACTGACGAGCAAAGCCGCGAGCACGAGGACGAGGCGTCGGTTGGTCACAGGGGCGCTCCTCCGGTTGTCCCCGCTGTAACGCAAGGTGCGCGCCAGGAGCACACTGGCTCAAGAACGCGAGAAAACCGCGGATTCCGCTGCGCCGCGGGGTGTCCCGGCTGGGCATCCCGTTCCCCACGCGGCTGGATCTGTCTCCTGTGTTCGTCGCGGGCCTCGCCACGATCGCCCCGATGTCCCCGCTCCTCCGCGACGCGCAGACACGGTCCGCTTCCTCTTCTCTCGCAAGTCCTCGTCCCCACGCCGGGCACGCGCGCTGCAATCGTGATTGCCATGCTGTTGCAAACGCTACGTTCACTCGTGGCGGTGCCGGCTCTCGCGCTCGCAGGCTGCAATGTCCTGTTCGGTGCAGAGGCCGCGCTCCAGCCTTACTACTCGCCGGGGTCGCTCGCGCACGATCACGGCGACGCGCGGAGCGCCACGGAGACGATCGGCTGCCTCGATCTGGCGTTCCGCCTCGCCGACGTCGACAGCCGCACGGTGCTCGAGTGGCGGATGGGGAACCGGTGCAACGACGGCGTCGCGACCGACTTGTCCCGCGTCGCGGTCGTCACGCGACGCGAGCAGGAACGGAAACAGGTCCGCTTCGTCGACCCGAACGGAGAGATCGGCCCGCGCGATCTCGCCCCGCGCCGTGAAGCGTTCGAGCGCATCGCGATCACGCTCGACGACGAGCGCGGGAAGCCCGACGCGATATGCGTCGATCCGAGCGCCGTCGTCGCCCACTCCGGCGACGCGCCGCCGCCGACCTGCTTCGCGTGGAACGGGGCGTGGTACCCGATCGCGCGAGGTGGATCGTGAGCGCCGCGCGAGCCACCGGCGTGGCGATCGCCTGCGCGCTCTTCGTCGTGGCGCGGCAAGCTGCGGCCGCATGCCCGGATCCGGACAAGCTCGTCGTCGGCGATCCGTGCAAGCACTTCGGCGAGGACTCGGGCGCCGGGCTCTTCCCGAGCGGGTGGTCGTCGCAGCGGATCCCAGTCGCGTTCACGCTGGGGCTCCGATCGCTCGCGTATGCCCCCTCGGGCGCGGCGTTCGACGGCAACGTCGAGTCGAGCCCCCTCGCGTACCACTTCTCGGGCAACGCGCTCGGCCCCTCGGCGGTAGAGACGTACGGACTCGAGCTCGGCGCGCTCTGGTTTCCGACGCCGTACACGTACGTCGGGCCCGCAGTCGCCTTCGGATTCGGGTATTCGGGCGCCACCCCCGCGGTCGCCGGTGGGCTCTCCCTACAGCCGCGCGGAACACTCAACGCGTCGATCACGGACCTGGGCTTGGTCGCGGGTCTCCGCTTGCCGCTCGGCGTCTTCTCGTTGCGGGCCGACGTGCTCGCGGGGGGGCAGTGGATATCGATCGATCAGTACGTGCAGAGCGGCTCGAGCTCTCTCACGGCGACGGCCAGCTCGACTGTGCTCCTCGTCGAGCCGCGCGTATCGCTCGACCTCTGGGCGAACCCGTACTTCACCGTGAGCGCCGTCGCGGCGATGCCGAACTTCGACGAGCGCGCGCTCAGCGGCGGCCTCATGCTCGCGGGGCACTTCCGGGCGTTCGACGGGAAGTCCTCGATCTTCTGAGCCTCGTCACCCCGCCCGCCGTACCAAGCCGCTACAGCCTTGCTGGAAACGCCCTCAAGCTTGCGCGGAGTTACGCGCGCCCTGCCGACGCGCGCTCCACATAATGCGCGGGCCAGCGCGATTTCCCACGCGAGGGGCGACCTCTGCCATACGGTGACTCCTAGCGCCGGACATGCCGGGCATGACCCCCAACTCACTGCGAGGCCATGCCAAGCAATGTCGAAAAGCCCGCTGCTCGAGCTCGATCACGATCCCGCTCCGCGTTTGTCGAAGCGCGGAGTGTCGGCCTATGACTTCGCCAAAGTCGGGTTCTTCCTCTTCGGCTTACCGAGGAACGCCTTCGGCTCGATCGACGTCACGAACCGCTGCAACCTGCGCTGCACGCATTGCTACTACTACGCGGTGCCGGAGGAGCAGCTCCCCGCCGAGCTCAGCATCGACCAGTGGGTGGAGCGCCTCGAGGAGCTGCGCCGGACTCGACCGCGCTGGGAGTTCCCGTTCTTCAATTGCACCTGGGTCGGCGGCGATCCGTTGATCCGGAGAGACGTGATCGAGCGCTGCAAGAGCTTCTTCCGGTACAACACGATAGTGACGAACGGGACGATGCCGCTGCCCGACTGGCCCGACGTGAACTGGTACGTGTCGATCGACGGCGACGGCAAAGAGCACGAGCGCATCCGCGATCCGAAGGCGGCATGGCGGAAGAACGGCAAGCCGGGGCTTTATCACCGGATCAAAGAGAACGTGGCGCGCAACAAGCACCTCCGCATCACGATCACGTACGTGATCACGCGTGGGAACGCCCACTGCATCGAGAGCACCGTCAAGGAGTGGTACGAAGCCGGCGCGGCGCACATCACGTTCGACTTCATGACTCCCGTCGAGGGGGTGAACGACGAGCAGTGGCTCGGATTCGAGGAGCGCGATCGCGTGATCGACAAGCTCGTGGCGCTTCGCCGGATCTACGGCGACTTCTTCGTGATTCCGGAGCGGGTGTTTCGGTTGATGCGATCCGACAAGTGCCGCGACGTGACCGACAACTGCCTCCTCCGAGACAAGTCGTTCACGCTCGACGCGAGCGGCAAGCCGAAGGGGAAATGCGTCATGGGCGACGCCGCGGACTGCAACCGCTGCGGGTGCGTCGTGCCGTTCTACCTTCGTAGCCTCACCGATCGCCGCTTCATCCTCGAGGACCTCGGCGGCGGGGCGCTTCGCGAGCTGCGAGCCGCGATCACTCCCTTTGACCCGCTGTCGCAGGGCCAGGGCCAGGGCCGTAGCCCATGAACATTCTGTTCATCCGCCCCGACCCGGGGAACGAACGCTTTGGGCTCGGACCTTTCTTTCGCGTGGAGCCGCTCGGGCTCGAGTACGTCGCCGCGGCGCTGATCGAGAAAGGGCACAACCCGTCGATCATCGACCTTCGCTTCGCCGACATGGAGCGCTGGATCAAGAAGACGCGCCCCGAGGTCATCGGCATCACGTGCATGCACGCCCTCGAGTACGACGAGGTGCTCCGGCTCGCGCGCTCGATTCGCAGGGCGCACCCGGGCGTCTTCATTCTCATCGGCGGCCACACCGCGGCCGCGTACCCCGATCCGCTCCAGGATCCGGCGATCGACGCCATTTCGATCGACGACGGCGAAGTGGTGGTCCCCGATCTGATCGAGGCGATCCAGAAGCATCGCCCGCTCACGGACGTCCCTGGCCTCGTCGTCCGAACCCCCGACGGATTCGTCCGCTCGCCGGCGATCGTCGATCGCATCACGCTCGACCGAGTTCCGCTCCCGGCGCGCCACCTCGTGGAGCACGATCGCCACAGGTACATGGTCGTCACGGAGCGCCCGATCTACCTCCTCGAGACGGCGCGCGGCTGCCCGTTCCGGTGTTCCTTCTGCTCGATCTGGCAGCTCTACGGCCGGCAGATCCGCGCTCGCGGGATCGGGCACGTCGTCGAGGACTTCCGGCGCGTGGGCGACCGCATCTTCATCGCCGACGATCTGTTCCTGCACAACCCGGAGCGGAGCATCGAGCTCGCGCGGGAGCTGCAGCGCAAAGGGATCAAGAAGGAGTGGTTCCTCGTTCAGACGCGGACCGACGTGGTCGCCCGCCATCCCGAGGTGCTCGCGGAGTGGCGCAAGGTCGCGAACCGGATCGATATTTTCTTCGGCCTCGAGTCGGCCTCGGACGCCGGCCTGAAGGGGTACGTCAAAGACACCAACACGGACTGGACAGTGAAAGCCGTGGAGATCGCCCGCTCACTCGGCTGCGGCGTCACCGGCAACTTCATGGTGGACCCGGCCTTCGGCGAGGACGACTTCCAGAATCTGTGGGCGTTCGTCGAGAAGCACAAGCTGCAGCGCGCCGGCTACACGATCATGACGCCGCTCCCCGGGACGAAAGACTGGGCGCAGTGGAAGGACACGCTCGCCGGACAGCCTTGGTACAAGTGGGACATGCACCACGTGCTCTGGCAGCCGCGTCTCGGCGTCGAGCGCTTCTTCGAGCTGTTCGCGGAGACGTGGCGGCGCTCGGTGCTGAACCTCGGGGGCGGACAGGGGGGGGCGCGGTTCCTCAAGTGGATCGCGCACATCGAGCCGTGGCAGATCCCGCAGTTCGCGCGGATCATGATGCAGACGCAGCGCCTGATGTCGCCGAAGGCGTACCTCAAAGAGCACCACGCGGCGGAGCGGATCCACCGCATTCCCCCCGCGCCGAAGCTGATTCAGATGGATGACGGCGAGAAGCCCGTCGCGAACGGCGCGAACGGGAGCGAGTCGCGCGAGCTGGGGGCTGCTTCATCGGAACGCCCCTCGGGGCGCTCGGGAGCGCTCGTCTCCCCTTCGCGGTTGGTTCAGCGCGGCTGAAGACCCGGGATCTCCGCGACGAGATCCGCCATCTCCTCGACGAGGTGCCGCATCTCCTCCACGAGACTCCGTGTCTCGTGGCACGCCACCCGCCGTCTCCTCGACGAGATCCGCCGCTTCGTCCAGGAGACCGCGCATCTCGTCCAGGAGATCCGGCATCTCCTGCGAGAGACCTGGGGTCTCCTCGACGAGATCTGCCGCTTCGTCCAGGAGACCGCGCATCTCGTCCACGAGACCCCGGATCGCGTCGCACGGCACTCGCCATCTCGACGAAGAGGTCGGTCATCTCTTCGACGAGATCGCCGGTCTCGTCCACGACCGCTCGGCCCCTATTTCAGAAGCTCCCCCGAATCCCCACCCCGCTCGCCCCTACAAACGCGGTCGTCTGCACCCCGCCGTGCGAGCTGATCGGAACCAGGAGACACACGACGCCGGCCGCCCCCACGACCCCGGCCGCGACCCACGCGACGTTCGTCCACGTGCGAAGGTTCACCGCCTGATCGTGGTCGCTCTGGCTCGTATCGCCGGTCGCGTCGAACGTGTTGCGGGCGCTGAGCGTCGCCTCTCCGAGGACGGCGGCCGCCACGACGAATGCCGCCGCGGTCCCGACCCCGACCCAGCCGATGGTCCGCAGCGGCGATCCCCCGCCCCCACCTGAGTGCGCGTCGGTCGCCCCGGGTGGCGCGCTCGGCGGCGCGGCGGGCGTTTCGGTGGGGGTGGCCTGGGACGCAGGCGCGGACATCGGTCGCAGGTCGAGCGCGACGACCCCCGCGATGGGGACCAGCACGTCGCGCGTCTCGACGTGACCGTCCGCGAACTCGACGTGGACCGTATACGCGCCGGCCGCGAGATGGATGTGCGCCGGGACCACCCCGTGATCGACGTGCGCGACGGTGATCTTCGCGCCGGAGGGCCCCGAGGCGTCGAGCCGACCGAGCTTTGCTTCCAGCGCCGACACCCTCTTCGTGGCGTCCGCGCGCTGCTCGCCCCGCAGATCGGTCGCCGCGAGCGCAGCCGTGTAGTCGTCGGCGGCGCGCGCCCCTTCGCCGGCGGTCTCCCAGGACACGCCCGCGTTGTAGATGCTCGCGCCGCGCGGGTCCTCCCGGTAGGCCGCCTCGAACGTCTCGGCGGCTGCGCGGTAGGCCCCGTGCGCGTACGCCTCTTCCGCTGCCCTGTAGCGCTCGACAGCGCGGGTCTGGTCGGCGCGCGCGCGCGAGCCTGCGAAGAAGACCTGCGCCACCACGACAACGCACGCCAGCGAGCGAGCGATGCGTGGGGGCGGGAGTCCAATCATGGGTCGTACGGGCTGGGGGCGAGGCTGGTGTGGCCGCTGCTGCGACGGGAGGACGGCGCGGCGGGTGCGCGCTTGGGGAAATCGATCGTCAGTGACGTCGAGCTCGGGTGCAACCACGCGAATGCCTTCTGTCCGTCGGCGGCGACGGCCACCACCTTCGCGTCGACGATACGCTCACTCGGAGCGCGCTCCAACGTCACGCTCGTCGATGGCCCCGAGAGCGCGACGTTACGCCCGTTGACGCTGAGCGACGTCACGGGGGTGCTCGTGCGGACGGTGATCGAATCCAGCGGCTCGCTCGGCTCGCCGGCGGTCGAAGGCGGCGCGGGTGTGGCGGTCGATGCTGGGACGTCGGGCGGCGCAGCCGGGGCGGTCGCGTGAACGGCAGGGGCGTCGGCGTGGCGGTCGGCCATCCTCCCCGTGAGCATCGTGGCGACGAGCCCGATCGCGGTGAGCGCGCCGAGGAGAATCGCCCAGTAAGGGGGGCGCGACGGCTTCCATCGCGCGACGTTGTCCTCCGTCGCGACGGTCTCCGTCGGCACCGTGATCGTCCCCGACTCGACGGTCGTCGTCTCCCCCCGCGGCGACGAGGAAGGCGACACGGCGACGCTCGCCGTCGATCCCGTCACCGCTCCCCCCCCTTCGATCGACTGCTCCGCGAGCGCGTCCATTCGCACGCGCAGCTTGAGGGCCTCTTGCACCTGAGCGCGGCGCGTCGCGAGCCTCGCCCCCGCCGCCTGCTTCGCGAACTCCGCGACCGCTTCGTGATCGGCCGCCAGTCCGGCTTTCGCGCACGCGTCGGCGAGGGACTTCGCGTACGCGGCCGCGGTCGGCGGTCTGTCATCGGCCTTGTGCGAGAGGGCTCTCGCGACGACCTCTTCGATCTCGGGAGTCACCTCGGGACAGGCAGTACGAAGCTTCGGGGGCGGCTCCTGCAGGAGCTTGAGCAGCGTGGCCACCCCCTCGCCGTTCGGATAGAGACGGCGCCCGGCGAAGAGCTCCCACGTGACGATCCCCGCGCTCCAGATGTCGGCGCGGCGGTCGACCGGGACGCCGATCGCCTGCTCGGGCGCCATGTACGCCACCTTCCCTTTGATTACGCCGGTCGAGGTGTGTCCCGCACGGTCGGCCGCTTTCGCGATCCCGAAGTCGGTGAGCTGCGCGATCCCGTCGAGCCCGACGAGGATGTTCTGCGGAGAGAAATCGCGATGCACGACCCCGAGGAGCCCGCCGTCGTCGCCGCGAAGCTCGTGGGCCGCGTGCAGGCCGGCGAGCGCGTCGAGCAGGATGCGCACGCCGATCGCGGTCGGGACGCGCGGCTTCGCCTTGAGGAGCTGCGAGAGGGTGGCCCCCTCGACGTAGTCCATGACCATGAAGAGGCCGAGCGGGTCCTCGCCGACGTCGAGGATCGAGACGACGTTGCGGTGGCGGATGCGCGCGGCGATGCGCGCCTCTTCGAGCGCGAGCGACGCGAACTCGGTCTCGTCGGAGAGATGCGCGTGAGTGAGCTTGAGTGCGACCTCGCGCTCGAATCCGCGCGCACCCCGGCTGCGCGCGAGATAGACGACCGCCATCCCACCGCTCGCGATCGGGAGCAGGATGTCGTACCGACCTATGCGCGCCGGTATCGGTCGAGACTGCGCGGAGCGAAGCCGCGCAGCACTATCCGCCATACTAGAAGGCTACGCCGGCCCCCCCCTCGGTCAAGAAGCGTCGAGAAGCGCTGCAGTCGCGCCGGCGCGCCGGATGTCGGAGAAAGGCTCCGTCACGGCAACGGGGCGCCGACACGTCAAAGGCAACATGTTTGGCCCCCCGCGAAGCACGCGAGTGACTCACCCGCCGACGTGGTGCAGACCATCCCCGTGTCGCAGGTCGCCGTCGACGAGCTGCCGCTGGTCACACACGTCACCCCTCCACCGCCCCCTGCGCTGCATGCTTTGGAAAGACACACACAATCGGGAGCCGCGACGCACGAAGCTGGCACGGGGACGCACGGCGACGCGGTCACGCAGCCGGGTGTGCCGCCACCGCTGTCGGCTGGCGAGGTCGCGCCGTCCGAGTGGTCCCCTGGTGCGGAGCCGTCGACTTCCTGAACGACGTCGCCGATGTCGACAAAGCAACCCCACGCCATCGCGGCAACGCCGATCAAGCAGACGAGCGCGCAATGCCTCCGTCGCCGAAGCACGGTTCGAAGCGTACACCACCGAGGCGATCGGCGCCCCGAACGGCCGGCCGCGGTTTGCGCGCGTCCGATCCGTCGGCTAGGTTTCCGGCCGGCGCACTTTCGCGCCCCGCACCCGAGGGAGCCATTTCATGAAAGCCACCGTCTCCCTCTTCGTGCTTTCCGCACTTCGAAGCGCGTAGACGCCTCTCGCCCCAGAGCGAGACGCTCCGCCTCCTAGTCCCCAGGACTAACGCCCGCGACGCTCTTCTCGAGCGACGCGGTGGTGCGCGCTCGCCTCGCCGCGACGCGCTGTTCGCCCGCCCCCCGCGCCGGCGGTGGCGGAGCCCCCGTTGTTTTCGTGGAGTCTCCAGTGACCACCATTCCGTCTTTTGATCTCGAGTCCCTCGGTTTCTCTCCGTTCTTTCAGTCCTCGTTCTCTCGACATGTCTCCAGCGCGCACGCTCGCGCTTTGCTCGCGGGCCGGGTCGCCCTCGAGCACCGCGGCGAGTACGTTCTTTTCACCGCGCACGGCGAGGTCCACGCCGAGCTCGCGGGTCGCCTGCGTCACACGGCCACCGCGCGCGCGGAGCTCCCGGCCGTCGGCGACTGGGTGGTGTTCCATCCAACGCCCGATCGCGCTCGGGCAACGATCGACGCCGTGCTCCCGCGCCGCACGGCCTTCCTTCGAGGGGCCGCCGGGGGAGCGACGGAGGCGCAGGTCGTGGCGGCGAACGTCGACGTCCTGTTTCTCCTGTGCGCTTTCGGCGCCGACCTCAACGCGCGGCGCGTCGAGCGCTACCTCACGCTCGCGCGCGCGACCGGGGCGGAGCCGGTGCTCGTCCTCACGAAGGTCGACCTGGCCGGAGGTGAATGCGCTTCGATCGACGAGCCTCTCGCCGATCTCGCGAAGGTCGCGCGCGGCGTGCCGATCTACCCGGTATCGAGCGTCACGGGGGACGGTATCAGGCCGCTGCGCGCGCACCTCGAGGGTCATCGCACCGGCGCGCTCTTGGGCTCGTCCGGCGCAGGAAAGTCGACCCTCGTGAACTCACTCGCCGCGGCGTCGCGGCAGGCGACCGGCCCGATGGGGGCCGACGGGCGCGGAATGCACACGACGACGCATCGCGAGCTCATCGTGCTCCCTCGCGGCGGGCTCGTGATCGACACGCCCGGAATGCGCGAGCTGCGCCTGTGGGACGCAGCCGACGGGCTCGACGAGACGTTTCGCGACGTCACGAGCATCGCCGCGTCATGTCGCTTTCGTGACTGCGCGCACGAGCGCGAGCCGGGGTGCGCGGTGAGAGCGGCGCTCGACGATGGGGAGATCGATCCCGAACGCTGGGGGAGCTACGTGAAGCTCGAGCGCGAGCTCGCGTCGCTCGCCGTTCGAAAGGATGCGCGCGCCGCGGCGGACCAGAAGAAGCGGCTCAAGCTGATCTCGCGCGCGATGCGCGAGCGGTACCGCGCGAGATGAGGGCCGCTCGCGGAGCCGCAACTGCACTATTCGCGGGCAGCCCCGGCGGAACCGTACACGTAGGGTCGTCTCAACCACATCTCGGCACACATCCTCAGTAACGCGGACGCCCGAAGGGCCGACAAAGCCTCCCGATGAACGCCCGCGTCCGCGTTTGGCTGGCCTCGTTCGCCGTCGTCGTCCTGCTCATGTGCAAGCTGACGACCGGGTGCGGAGGTACGCCCGCGGGGGGCGGCAGCAACGGCGGCGGAGGCGCCGGCGCCGAAGGGGGTGAGCCGAGCCTCCTCGGCGGCGGCGGCCCCGACGGCGGACCGACCGGGACGAACAACGGTCTCGTCACCGTGCTCCCCGCGAACAGCACGCTCGTCGTGACCGGTCCAACGACGACGCTCGCGTTCACGGCGACGCTCAAGGGAAACTCCTCGCCGAGCACAGCGCAGTGGTTCGTGGACAACCCGTCGCTCGGGTCGATCGACGGCAATGGCCTCTTCACCGCGTCGGCCACTGCCGGCGGCGTCCTCAACGTGACGGCGCAGATCGGCGCGCAGCTCGGATCGACGACGCTGACGCTTCACCTCACGGTCACCGAGAACCCCGGCGGCCTCGACGGCGGGACGCAAGCAGGGCTCACCGCGGGCGGAACCGCCGACTCGGCGTTCCGCTGGCTCTATCCGTACGACCAGACCGTCTTCCCGCAGGGGCTCACCGGCCCGACCCTGCAATGGGACGGCACCGCGCCCGACTCGCTCCTCGTCCACGTGACGTCGAACCTCCTCGACTACACCGGCTACTACACGCCGTCCGGCACGTCCCAGCTCGCCCTCCCCGACGTCCTCTGGAACGCGATCACGATGTCCGCGCAGGCGTCCGATCCGGTCACGATTCAGGTGACCAAGAGCACCGCCGGAGCGGTCACCGGTCCGATCACGGAGACGTGGACGATCGCGCAGGGGAGCTTGAAAGGGACCGTCTACTACAACACGTACACTTCGCCGCAGGCCAACGGCGTCGGCGCCATCATGCGGATCCAGCCTGGCGGCAGCGCCGAGGTCTTCATCGGCGGCTCCACCACGGGATGCACGGTGTGCCACACGGTCAGCGCCAACGGGTCGACCCTGACGGCGTCGCACGGAACGTCCGAGCTCCTCGGCGACTACAACTCCGGGACGTCGTACGACCTCACGCAGGACGCCGGGATCATCCACCAGCAGAGCGACTCGATCTTCTCCTTCGGCGCGCTCACCCCCGACGGGACGATCCTGATGTCCAACGGCGCGATGACCCGCACCGACGCGACGAACTCGCTCGACTGGACCCCCAACGTGCCGGGGCAGACGCAAGGCCCGCGCCCCTCGGGCCTGTACAATCCACGTACTGGAGCGGCGATCGCCGCGCCCGGGTGGGACGGGACGATCACGTACGCGCTGATGCCGAGCTTCTCTCCCGACGCGAAGGAGATCGTCTTCAACCACTACGACACCGGGACAGGGCACTCGCTAGCGGTCATGCAGTTCGACGAGACGTCGGAGACGTTCTCGTCGCTCGTCGACGTCGCCACCAACGCGACCTCGTTCCTCGGCTGGCCGAGCTTCACCCCCGACGGAGCTTCCGTGCTCTTCGAGACCGACTCGCGCGAGGACTACGCGACGTGGCAAGCGGCGACCGGGGATCTGTCCGTCGTCGACGTGGCGTCGAAGACGGTGACGGTGCTCGACGAGCTGAACGGAAGCTCGGGCGGGACGATCTACCTCCCGTACGGGGCGTCGGAGGCGCACCTGAACTTCGAGCCCACGATCTTGCCCGTGGCCGTGGGGGGCTACTACTGGGTCGTCTTCACGAGCCTGCGGGAGTACGGCAACACGATCACCGACCCGCTCGCGCAAGACCTCCTGACCGATCGCCGAAAACTGTGGGTGTCGGCGCTCAACATCCCGGGCCCGGGCGGGTCGACCGCGGGGCAAGACGTGAGTCACCCGGCGTTCTATCTGCCTGGCCAGGAGCTCGCGGCGGGGAACCTGCGCGGCTTCTGGGCCCTCAACCCGTGCCAGCAGAACGCAGCGACGTGCACCGCGGGAGCCGACTGCTGCAGCGGCTTCTGTCGACCGTCCGCGGGCGGAGCGCTCACGTGCGTGCCGGCGCCGAGCGGGTGCTCGCAGGAGTACGAGAAGTGCACGCAGGACTCGGACTGCTGCGGCAACACTCAGGGTTACTTCTGCGTGAACGGGTTCTGCTCGGAGCCGCCGCCGAAGTAGGTCCGGCGACCGTAGACGAGGGTCCTCGCGTGTGACCGCGGGAGCCGATCTAGGGATCGCTTTGACCGCGATCCACACCGCCCACCAACGAGGGTGGGTAGGCCGACGCTCTCAGAAGTCGAAGTCGGGGAAGCCGGCCTCGAACCCGGGAAGGCCGCCGAACCCGCCGTCGAAGCCAGGGAAGCCTCCTCCGAAGCCCGCGTCGAAGCCGGGGAAGCCTCCTCCGAAGCCCGCGTCGAAACCGGGGAAGCCTCCTCCGAGTCCAGCGTCGACCCCACCGGAGCCGCCGCCGGGTGACCCGCCCGAGCCGGTCCCTGGCGTGCTGCCGTCGTCTTCCGCGCCAGCGCCGCCGCCGTCGTCCAAGCCGCCCCCCCCTCCGGTGCCGTTGCCTGTCCCTGTCCCCGTGCCTGTACCGGAGTCGTCACCGGAGCTCCCCGGAGCGTAGACGCCGGCGTCGTCGGTGCTCCCGGCGGCGCCGTTGTCGCCTTGGTTCCCCCCGCTCGCGTTGCTCACGGGGTCGGACGCCGCTCCCGAGCATCCTGCCAGCCACACACTCATGATCGCGACGAGCCCGATGCCGATGCGATAGGTCATCTCGATAGCCTCCCGACTCTTGGTCCCGACGCCGGATCAGCAAGGAGCGCGCCGCGATCGGCTCGAGCCCGCGGGTCGAACGTCGCGTTCGCCGCTCGGGAATTCCAGCGTGTGAGCCGGGAGGCCACATCGCTCCGAATGCTGCGTGGAAGCCGCAAGTGCGAACTCGCCGTTCGCACCAGGTGGAGCGCCGGCGAGAAGCGGCACGAGGGATTTTTCCGCTCGACGGCACGTCGCGGTCGAGGGTGCGTGCCTTGCACTGGCCCGAGCCACAGAGGTGACCCGCATGACTCGTTCGCGAATTCTCACCGGTCTCGTCCCGCTCTCGCTCCTCTCGCTCGCCGCGATCGCCTGCTCCGCGACCCCATCCGGCTCATCGACGGGCACGACCTCCGCCGCGCAAGGAGGGGGCTCGTCGCCTGGTGGCTCAGGGCAAAATGCGCAGGGGGGCGGCGGGGGCATCAACCTCGGCAACGACGTCACCGGCGCGCCGGGTGGTGGGACATGCGTTCCGGCCGCACCCGCCACGTTCGCCGACGCCATCTGCGTCTGCGAGGGGCTCGGCGAAGCGGGCGTCCTTCGCACCCACTCGACGGCGCCGGGCGCGGCGAGCGTCGGCGTCAACGAGCAGGTCGCGGCCGCCACGGGGAGCGACATCGAGGGGAGCCTCGTCGCGTACAACGGGCTATCGGTCGCGGGGAGCCTCAATGTGCGCGACGCGGTCTCGTCGACGCTCAACGTGAACGGCGCCGGCACGCTCGACGTCGGGGGAGACCTCTCGGTCGGAGGAGCCTTCGACTTCGTCGGCGCGTTGCAGGTGGGCGGAGCGCTCCGCCTCGCGCAGCCGGCCACGCTCGTCCCCGGCGCGCAGCCTGCGACGACGGCCCCCTACGTCGCTCCGTCCGGCCCCCCCTGCGCGTGCGATCCGAGCTCGCTCCTGCCGATCGCGTCGCTCGTCACCGCCGCCGCATCGACCAACGACAACGCCGCGATCGGGCTCGGGACGACCGGCGCCGACCTCCTCGGCGTGGGCAACCTCACGCTCCCGACAGGCAACTACTACTTCAGCAACGTGACCCGCGTAGGCGCGGGCAAGATCACGATCGACGGCGCGGTCGCCCTGTACATCGACGGCTCGATCGACCAGGTCGGCGACCAGCAGATCACGCTGAACGCCGGAGCCACGCTCGACCTCTACGTCTCGGGGGTCATCGCCAGCGCGGGGAGCGTCGCGCTGGGCGACCCGACGAACCCCGGGGCCTTCCGCCTCTTCCTCGGCGGGGCGGGGGCGGTGATGGCGACCGCGGGGGCGCAGCTCTGGAACGGCCTCGTCTACGCGCCGCAGGCCGACGTCGCGTTCGCGGGGGTGACGAAGCTCAACGGCGCGCTCTTCGCAAAGTCGCTCACGTGGGCCGGAGTGCTCGACGTCACGTACGACGGGATCTCCGGCTCGACGTCGTGCACGCCGTCGGACGCGCCGGATGCATCGTCGACTTCGTCGCCGACGGCGCCGAGTGCGCCTACTCCGCACTGAGACGAGTAAGCGAGACTCGGACGTAGTGCCTCGGCGACAGGGTGTACCCTGGCGCTTCCATTCATGCACCCGACTCTCGAGCTGATCGCCGGACTGCGAACTCGGGTCGGGCGTCGCCCCTACATCACCTGGGGCCTAGGGCTCGCGGCCGCCAAGTTTCTCATCGACACGGCCGTCGTCTACGGCTTCTCGCACAAGACGTGGA
The DNA here is from genome assembly GCA_052147435.1 of Polyangiaceae bacterium. GTDB lineage: Bacteria > Myxococcota_A > Polyangia > Polyangiales > Polyangiaceae > JBKQKP01. The sequence continues at coordinate 34,684 of JBKQKP010000109.1, forward strand.
CGCCTCTCGGCTACGTCGTGCCGAGCCTGGTCCTGCGCGACGATGCCGTCGGGCCCGTGCCGGACGCGATGCACGTCCTGCTCGTCGTTCTGGCGATGCCGTTCCTCTGGATCGGCCTCAGCATGAGCGTGCGACGCGCCGCCGACGCGGGGCGATCGCCGTGGCTCGGCGTGGGCTTCCTCGTCCCTTTCCTGAACTACCTCACCATCCTCTTCCTCTGCGTCGTCCCCTCCCATGACGCCGCTCGCTGGAGCCCGCAGCCCGACCAAATTTACCGCCAAGGTCGCGACGAGCCTCCGCCATCCAAGGTCGAGTTGCCTCTGCGCGTGCGCGCGGCGCTTCTGGGGATCCTCGCCAGCATCGTCGTGGGCATGGCGATGATTGGGATCTCCGTCTACTGGCTCGGCCTCTACGGATGGACGCTCTTCTTCGCGACCCCCTTCGCGATGGGGGCGACGACGAGCGCGGTCTACAACGCAAAGGCGAAGCGCCGCCTCCGAGACACGCTCGGTCTCACGATCGTCGCGACCGTCCTCACGGGGAGCATCCTTCTCCTCTTCGCCATCGAGGGGATCCTCTGTCTCGCGATGGCCTTCCCGATCGCCCTCGTCATCTCGATCTTCGGCGCGATCGTCGCGCGGGCGATCGTCACGAGCACGCGCCGCGACGCTTCCGGGGCGACGCTCGTGATCGCCGCGCTTCCGTTCCTCGCCGTCGGCGAGTCCAGGCTCCCTGGCCCCGTCGTTCGCGACGTGACGACCTCGATCGAGATCGCGGCGCCACCCGAGGTCGTATGGAGCCACGTGATCGGCTTCTCGTCTCTCCCGGAGCCTCCCAGGTGGCAGTACCGCCTCGGGGTCGCGTACCCGATGCGCGCCACGATCGACGGCGAAGGGGTCGGGGCCGTGAGACGCTGCGTGTTCTCGACCGGGCCGTTCGTCGAGCCGATCACCGTGTGGGATCCGCCGCGCCGCCTCGCCTTCGACGTGACCCAGCAGCCTCCGTCGATGACCGAGTGGAGCCCGTACCGCGATCTGCACGCACCGCACCTCGAGGGCTACATGACCTCCCGAGGTGGAGAATTTCGCCTGGTCTCGCTCCCCGGCAATCGCACCCGGCTCGAGGGGACCACGCACTACACGATGGCGATTTACCCCGAGATGTACTGGCGCGGCTTCGCGGAGCTCCTGCTCCACGGGATCCACGAGCGAGTGCTCACGCACATCAAGCAGTTGAGCGAGGCGAGCGAGTTGTGATGTGCTCCACCAGGCTCACAGGGAGAAACGATGCCGACCATACCCCGCTCGCCACGTCTTCGCTGGATGGTCCTCTTGGCTGCCGCGCTCGCACCGGCGATCCCTCTGGCTTGCACGAGCAACAACCCCCCGCCTCCTCCCGAGACTGACGCGGGGGGCTTCGATTCGTCCGTCCCGGACACGTCGCAAGCGGACACCTCGCAGCCCGACTCGTCGCAAGCGGACAGCTCGCCACCCGATGCCTCGCAGCACGACGCCTCGGTGGACGCGCCGAACGACACGGCGAGCGAAGCAGACGCGGGCCCCCCCGTGCTCGAGATCATCGGATCCGGCTTCACGAACCCCGACCAGATCGTGACTGACACGACCTTCCTCTACGTGACCGAGACTCTGAACACCGACTCCGGCTCCCAGACCGCGATCGTGCGATGTCCCGTCGCGGGCTGCGGCGCGAGCGGGCCGACCGTCGTCGCGAGCAACCTGTCCTTCCCGGGTGGGCTCGCCATCTCCGGCACGACGCTCTTCTGGAGCGACAGCTTCACCGTCATCAAGAGCTGCGACGTCAGCACGGTGCCGTGCACGGGGACCATCTTCGAGACCGGGGTCGACGACGCCGGCGGGAACCCCTATCCCACGCAGCTATGGGTCAACGCCGGGAACCTCTACTGGTTTCAGCAGAACGGCAACGACCGACTCATCCTGACGTGCCCCGTGACCGGCTGCGTTGGGGGAAATCCGGTGACCGTCCTGTACGCCTCGACGGGGAGCCCATTGGCGGGGGCATCCACATCGGGCCTCGCCACTGACGGCACGTATATCTACGCCGCGCTCTTCACGGGGGGCCCGCTCCTCAGATACACGATGACGAGCGCCCAGGCCGCAGACCCGACGAGCGAGACGAACGTCGGAACGACGCCGTCCGCGACGCACGTGCTCGACCTCGACGGCACGACCTTGCGTTGGGCGGAGTCGGGCAACGGAGAGATCGGCGCGTGCACGGCCCCTGGATGCGCGACCGTGACCGCCGCGTTGACGGGCCTCAACATGCCCTACGCGGTGACCCACGACGCGACGTATATCTACGGTGCCGACTGGGGAAACACGCCGGACGCTGGGACCACGGAAGACGGCGGGACCGAGGACAGCGGGACAACGGGCAACGGCGTCCTCTGGCGCATCGCGAAGCAGTAGGCGCCAGCTGGCGGAGCGCGAGTCCCTCTTGCCGGCTCCGGTCAGGCCGGTCAGGATGGGCCGCACGATGCGGAATTTCTGGAGGCTGATGGTGGTCCTCGCGCTCGGTGGCTGCGCGACCGCGTCGAACACGCAGGCCGGCGGCGTGCTCGGAGACGGCGGGAGCACCGACGCGGAGACCGTCCAAGACGCTCCGGCCAACGACGACACGGGGACCGTCACCCCCCCTCCCCCTCCGCCGGACGACGGTGGCAAGGCCACGGTGCTCGATTCGTCCCCAGTCGAATGGTCGAACGAGGCGGGTTTCGTGAACCCGAGCGGTTCGTCGTCGGGTGGAGAAGGCGGAAGCATTACGCCCTAGTCGGGGCTCCGACTACAATCGACGCAGGTATGCCCCTCGAAGAGGTCTTCCTCCCATACCCCGCGGGCGCGACCAAGCAAGCCGTCCCGCTGACGACCCAGTTCCGAAGCACGTGGCTGACGTCGTCTCTCCGCGCGATCAGGGATCGCAAGCGGCTCGACGAATACCTGTCGTACCTCCCCGCGCACTTGCACGACGTCGTCGCGCAGAGCGTCGCCGGAGTCTGGCTCCCGGTCGAGGTCGCGATCGAGCACTACTCCGCGTGCGACAAGCTCGCGTTCCCTTCGAGCGAGCTCATTGTCATCGGCCGAGAGGTGCACACGTACGCGCAGGCGAGCGTCTTCAAGATGATGGTCAAGATGGCGACGGGCGCAGGCGCGACGCCGTGGACGGCGTGTAGCCAGTTCAATCGCCTCTGGGATCGGGTGTGGATCGGCGGCGGCATCAGCGTCTTCAAGCTCGGCCCGAAGGAGGCGCGGCTCGAGTTCGCGGGGTGGCAGTGCTCGCGATCGACCTACATCCGCCACGCCATGCGCGGCGTCGTCATGGGCATGATGGAGATGTTCTGCACGAAGGCCTACATGACCGACCTGCCCGCCTACTGCACGGCGACGACGCTCGGCTATCGCTGCGCGTGGGCCTAGCGTGCGATAGTGGGAGTTTCGGCTCGATGCCGGGATGAATCCCGCGGCGTCGCGCCAATCCAAACCCACGAGCGAGGCATCAATGAAATCGAGCAGTCGGAAATGTGCAGCCTTTGCGAGCCTCGCGATGCTCTTCCTCGCCGCCGCGTGCAGCTCGTCGAGCTCCCCCCCTGCGAACACGTCGAATGAACCGGCGGCGGGCAGCCTCGGAACGAGCTGTTCGCAGGACACCAACTGCACCGCCGGCCCGAGCCCGCTCTGCCTCACCACGCCGAGCGGCGCCAGCGCGTGCTCCTCGACATGCGCGTCGGACGGCGACTGTCCCGGCGGCGAGTGCATCGCCGGCCTGATGCAAGCGGCCGACGGAACGCCCGTCGCGGGCTGCGCCCCCACGTGCACGACGACCTGCCCGCGCGCCGCTCTCGTCTGCGCCTCCGTCACCGGCGGGGGCTCGGTATGCGTGCTCGCGTGCGAATCCAACGAGGACTGCGGTGCCGGGAGCACATGCGACACGGCGACCGGGGGCTGCTCCACCGGGACGCAAACAGAGGACTCGGGCACGGGGGTAATGCCGCCAGTCGACTCCGGCACCGGCGTCGTCGGCGACGCCGCGATCAATCTCTCGGGTTGCGCGTACACGCAATGCCCCGCGAGCGTCACCTGCGGCTCGCCGCAAGGATCGTCTGGCACCTACCCGCTCGTCTGCGTCAATTCGACCCCCATCGTGTCGAGCCTGCGCTCGTCGGCCACGTGCGAGTTCGAAATCGGAACGCCTCCAAGCCCCGCGGTCTTCACGTTCCCCCCCACGTACACGTGCAACTCGGCCACGATCGTGTGCAACTGGCCGGAAGGGAGCATCAGCTGCCCGGCGTCGTGGCTCATCCCCGCGCAAGGGGGGGGCATGTCGGTGGCCGGCGGCTGCTGCGGCTTCCTGTCGAGCGCAGACACGTCGCCCAGCTGCGGGATCCAGGGGAACCCGTACTGCACCGCGCCGGTTTCGGGTGACACCTCGGAGTGAGCTAACCAGACTAGAGCAGCCCCTCCGCCCCCCTCGACGCCACGACGATCCCCTGGAAACGGAACGCTCGCGCGCGCTCGTACGTCCCCGTCATGTCCAGAGCCAGCTCGTCGAACGTGAGCATCCGCACGCGGCGGAAGCCCTCTTCGTAGAGCAGCGGCAGCGGGTAATCGACGCCGAACCGGAGCGGCTCGCCGAGGTTCGCGACGAATGCGCGCGACTGCTCGTCCTTCGGGTCCGGTACGTCGCCGGAGACGATCCTCCTCCGCAGGTGATCGAAGACGACCACGGAACCGGGCTCGGCCCCCTCGGCGATGCGGCGCAGCGTCGCGCGAACCGCGGGCTCCGTGAGGTAGGCAGTGACCCCCTCCCACAGAAAAAGAGCCGGCGCGTCGATGCGGTAGCCGCTCCCTGCGAGCCTCTCGAGGAAGTCCTGCCGCTCGAAGTCGCAGGTCACATAGGTCGCGTTCTGGACGGGGTAGCCGGCGAGCTTCGCGAGGCGGGCGAGCTTCACGGCCTGGGTCTCTTCGCGATCGACCTCGAAGAAGCGCACCCCCTCGCGCGCGAGGCGCGCCGCGCGCGTGTCGAAGCCCGCCCCGAGGAGAACGACCTGCGCGATGCCCCCGGAAGGCAACGTCAGCCTTCGCACGCGCTCGTCGAAGAACGCCGTCCGGAGCGCGATCCAGAGCTCCATGTAGCCGAACGCTTCGTCGTAGCGACGCGCGACTTCGTACCCCTCTTCCCCCGCGAGCCCCGCCGCCCACGGGTCGTCGCAGACAGGATGTTCCTTGGCGGTCGCTCGCCCGCGATAGGCAGCCACCATGAGCGCAGTCCGGCTGGGTCCGTCCATTTCCGCGTGCAGCATACTGCGCGTGGCCTACGCTCGCTCGCATGGCGAGCCCCCTCCTCCCCACCACCATGGTCGGCTCCTACCCGCGCCCGGGGTGGTTCCGGTATCAGCTCGAAGGGCGCGACATCCTCGATGCGTTCAAAGTCGTCCACCACGCCGAGGCCTTCGAGGACGCCGTCCGCACGGTGCTGAAGGATCAGGAAGACGCGGGGCTCGATCTTCTCACCGACGGCCAGATGTACTTCGACGACTACGCGATGGGGATCGGCTCGTTCCTCTGGTACTGGCTCGAGAGGATCGGCGGCTTCGGCAAGGAGAAGCTCCCTCACCCCGCGCGAAGCAAGGCGGGCGTCGACGCGTTCGCGCTCGACGAAGCCGGGGGGGTCGCCGTGCGCGGGCCGATCGAGCGCGGTCCGGTAAGATTGGCGGAGCTGTTCCGGATCGCCCAGAGGAACACGCGCGCGCCGATCAAGGCGTGCGTCGGCGCCGGGCCCGTGCAGCTCTCGACCCTCGCCCACTTTCAGGGGGGCCCGATCAAGGACCGCTATGCGCTCGCCTTTGCGCTGGCAGACGTGTTCCGCGCGGAGATCCACGAGCTCGTCGAGGCAGGGTGCCGTCACGTCCAGCTCGAGGACCTCGGCGCCTGGATCCCGAACCTCAGCGGCGAGAAAGACTTCGCGTGGGTGAAAGAAGTCGTTCATCGCACGCTCGAAGGGGTCGAGGCGGCGACGTCGTGGCACTTCTGTCTCGGCAACGCGTGGGGTAACCGGATGAAGGGGATGACGCAGGGGGGCTATCCGCGCATCTTGCCGCGCTACTTCGACGTGAAGGTCGGGCAGTTCGTCCTCGACTTCGCCTGCCGCGAGATGGACGGCGTGAGCGTCCTTCGCGATCTGCCGAAGGACAAGACCGTCGCCGTCGGCGTCATCGACGTCCGCACGCTCGAGATCGAAGAGCCCGAGCAAGTGGCCGAGCGAATCCGCAAAGTGCTCGGCTTCATCGAGCCGGAGCGGGTGACACTGACGACCGATTGCGGCATGAAGCAGCTGCCGAGGCCGTGCGCGGCGCAGAAGCTCAAGGCGCTCGTCGCGGGGGCGCGAATCGTCCGCAAGGAGCTGTGACCGTCGTCCGATCGAGGGAGCTTACGGGTCGCGGTAAGAGTCGTCTCCCGACATGACCTTCGCGACGAGCCCCGGCACGACGAGGCGCTCTTCACAGAGCTCGAGGGGGAACGTCATCGAGCCGATGCGGCAGAGCGGGATCTGCCGAGCCTCGTCGCCGAAGAGCTCGACGAACCCGTCCGGCGTGTGCGCGTAGGCCGCGGAGGTCCCCGCGACGGGGCGCAGAACGAGGACGGTCGCGAGCGTCGACAGAGACCAGAGCCGGATGGATCCGTCCGCCGAGGACGACGCGAGGGTCTTTCCGTCGGGCGCGAAGGCGACGGAAGGGACGTCCGCGGCGTGCCCCGCGAGCACGCGCGGCGGCTCGTTCGAGGCGAGCGACCAGAGGCGCACCGGTGCGTCCGCGCCGGCAGCGACGGTTCGGCCGTCGGGCGCGATGGCGACGGACTCGACGATGTTCGTGTGCCCCTCGAGGACGCGGGGAGGGGCGCTCGAGTCGAGCGTCCAGACGCGAACTGTCTTGTCGTCCGAGGCCGACACGAGCGTCTTTCCGTCCGCGGCGAAGGCGACGGACTCCACGACGCCGGTGTGCCCCTCGAGGACGCGAGGAGGGGCGCTCGAGCCGAGCGTCCAGACGCGCACTGTCTTGTCGTCCGAGGCCGACGCGAGGGTCTTGCTGTCCGCCGCGAAGGCGACCGAGGACACGGTGTCGGTGTGCCCCTCGAGGACGCGAGGAGGGGCGCTCGAGCCGAGCGTCCAGACGCGCACCGTCCTGTCCTTCGACGCGGCGGCGACGGTCTTGCCGTCCGGTGCGAACGCGACGCCGAGAACCTTGTCCGTGTTCCCTTCGAGCACCAGGGGTGGATCGGGCGAGCCGAGCGTCCAGACGCGCACCGTCTTGTCCGCCGAGCCCGACGCGAGCCTCGCTCCGTCCTGCGAGAAGGCGACCGACTGGACATTGTCCGTGTGCCCCTCGAGAAGGCGCGGTGGCCCCCCCGAAGCGAGCCCCCACAGACGTACGTCTCGATCGAACGATCCGGACGCGAGCGTCTTGCCATCGGGTGAGAAGGCGACCGACCAGATGATCGTCCCAGTCGCTTCGAGCACGCGGGGGGGACCGTTCGCGCCAATCGGCCAGAGGCGCACGGCCATGTCTTTCGAGCCCGAGGCGAGCGTCTTGCCGTCCGGCGCGAAGGCGACGGCTTCCACGAAGTCGGGATGCGCGAGAATGCGCGGCGGCGCGTTCGAGTCGAGCGTCCAGATCCGCACCGTGCTGTCGCGCGCACCGGAGGCGATCGTCTTGCCGTCGGGCGCGAACGCGACGGCGTCGATGCGCTCCGTGTGCCCCTTGAGGACACGAGGCGGGCCGTTCGAGCCGAGCGTCCAGACCCGCACGGTGTTGTCGCGAGAGCTCGACACGAGCGTCTTGCCGTCGGGGGCGAACGCGACGGAGTACACCTTGTCCGTGTGACCGCGGAGCACGCGCGGCGGAGAGCGGGAGTCGACCGGCCAGAGACGCACGGTCTTGTCCTCCGAGGCCGTCGCGACCGTCTTGCCGTCCGGCGCGAACGCGAGATTGCTGATCGGAGCCGTGTGCCCCTCGAGCACGCGCGGCGCGTCGTTCGTGCCGACGGTCCAGAGGCGCAGCGTGGAGTCGCGCGAGGCAGAAGCCAGGATCCGGCCGTCGGGCGAGAAGGCGACACCGAACACCGGGCTCGCGTGCGGAAGCACGCGGGGCGCGTCGTTCGAGCCGAGCGTCCAGAGGCGCAGCGTGTTGTCCTCGCCTCCGGAGGCGAGCGTCTTGCCGTCCGGCGAGAACGCGACCGAATCCACGAACGCCGTGTGCCCTTCGAGCTTGTACCTGGGGCGCCAGGTGTAGGCGTCGAGGACCACCACGTCGTGCCCCTCTGCCGCGGCGAGGAGCTTCCCGTTCGGCGACCACGCCAGTGAATAGACGATCCCCGGCTCCGGCGTGTCGAGCCTGACGCTGTCCGCTCCCGTCGCCCGCGTCAGATCTTCGATCGCTCGATCGAAGAGCCGCTGCGCCTCCGCGCGCTCTTCACCCGTCTTCGCGGCTTCCTTCGCGCAGAGCCCCGCGCCGAAGAGCGCCTGCCCGTTCGGCCGCCACGCGTTCCAAGCCGCGAGATAGGCGTCCTTTGCGCGCATCAGCGCGTCGCGGTCCTTCGCATCCTCACCTTGCTGCTGGAGCTTCGTCGCCTGCGCGAAGAGAGCTCGCATGGGCGCCTTCGCGGCGTCGCTCGCGTCGAAGGTCACGCTGCGCTCGTCCACCGACGCCATCACCTTCGCGGCGCGAGCCTTGGTCTCTGCGCTCGCGTCGGCGCTCTTCGCGATTGCCTCCCCGAGCGCGCGCGCCGCCGCGTAGCGCCCCACCTCGCCGAGCGTCTCGACCTCGTCGCTCCACGTGGCCGCCGCCTCCGCCCGGCAGAGCGCGTTCGCGGCGTCGATCACGCGGAGCGTCCTCGCGAGCTTCCCCTCGGCGAGGAGCTTGGGCACGCGCGCGCGCCCGGCTCGAGCCTTCTCGCACGGAGTCTCTCGGTGCGTTTCGCTCGCCGCCGACGTGGGCGCTTGCGGCGCCCGAGAACGCGCCCCCCCTCCCCCGCACGCGACGAGGACGAACGTGACGACGACGAGCAGAAGCGAGCGAGCGCGACGCACGCGACGAAGGTACCTCACGGCACCGGCGCCCCGACCATCACGGCCCCCTCCCCCGACCGCCCCCCCCAACACGCGACCCCCCCGGCCCCGGCAGCGCGGTACGACTGCGAGACGATGGCGCACTTGTACGGCCCGCGAAGCGCCGCGCTCTGCACCCCCGTCACGCTCCCTCCGCGCGCCCACGCGACCATCGTGACCTCTCCCCTCTTCGCTCGTCGCCCACCGACGCAATAGAGCCCGCCGCCCGCGAGCGCCGGCCCGATCACGCACGTCTCCTCGTCCCCCGCGATCACGTCGGGCACGAGCGAAGCGGGGAACGCCGCCAGCGGCACCGCCTTGGGATTCGCCACGGGCGCGAACCTGTCATCCCCGAGTTGATGTACCGAGTTCCCTCCCCAACACCAGATCGCGAGCCACGTATCGACGACGCACGCGTGCGCCCCCCCGACCGCGAGCGCCCCGAACGGCAAGGCCGCCCCTGCGACCACCAGGCGGAGCGCCACGTCCTCGTTGATCGTCGCCGCCGGATCGCTGCTCGCGAGCTCTCCCGCGTCGTTTTTTCCCCAGCACGACAGCTGGTGCTCGTCCATCGCGCACGCGAAGCTCCCGCCGACTTGCACGTGCGCTCCTCGAGCGTCGAGAGCGTGCGAGAGGCGCGGGTGCGGCGTGGTCTCGACGCCGTTTGCGTCGCCGTAGACCCTCCCCCAGCAGAGCACTTCCCCCGCGTCGGTCACCACGCAGACGCGATCCTCGTTCGCGCTGATCGTCAGCGCGCGGAGCGGCGATCCGTCCCCCTTCGTGACTCTTCGCGGCGACCGGTGCTCCTCGTCGTCGACGCTCCCGGTCGCGAGGGCCCCCGCGGAGTTCTTCCCCCAGCACCAGACGCCGTTGTCCGCGGCGATCGCGCACGCGAAGTCGTTTCCGACGGCGACGGCGACGGCATGCACGACGCCCGCGTCGGCTGGAAAGCGGATCGTCCGCGGCGTCTCCGGCGACGGAGCTCTGTTCTCGCCGAGCAAGCTCGCCTTCGCGGTCTCCCCCCAGCAGACGACGGCGCCGCCGGCGCGAATGGCGCAGGCCCCCGTAGGTCCGCTCGCCACGGCCTTGGCGTCGTTGAGCGCGCGCGAGCCGGGAGCGTGGCCCGTCGAGCGGACGAGCGGTGGGAATGTCGTGACGGCGCGCGCCGCGCGCTCGGCGGCGGTCATGGCAGGAGCCGAAGCCCACGCCGGGACGACGACGGGAGCATCCGCTCCGGCATCGGGAAACCCGTCGAGGACATCCGCTTCCCACGAGCGACCGCCGAAGACGCTCCCCGCGACGTGACGCGGGCGCCGCGGATCGTAGACACCCGTGTACCGTCGCAGGCTGACCCGCCCCTCGGCCACGACGTCGCCCGCGCCCGCGTCGTTCGTTCCCACGGAGAGCAGCTCGATGAGGTCCCTCCCGTGCTCGCCCGTCACGGAGTTCTCCCATCGCGCGTCGAAGGCCCTGCTCGCTCCCCTCCGCCGCCAGACCGACGAGATCTTCCCCACCACCTTGTCAGCGGAGTCGCGGATGTCTTCCTCGACGATCCACACCGACCCCAGCGGGCTCTGCGCTTCCGCGTTCGCCGGTGCGGCTGCTGCGTCGGGGGAGCTCTGCTCTTCCGTGCGGCGGGCCTCGCGCGGCGGGGGACCCGCGCACGCGGCGAGGAATGCGGCCACGAGGCTTGCCTGGAGGGCGGCCGGGAGGGGGCGCATCGTCAGTCCTTCGAAGCACCCTTACGACACGCGCTTCGCTGCGTCACTCCGTGACAGCCCGCGGTGCGATCGCCGCGACGCGGGATTTTTCCCCATGCCGGGTCCGTATTGAACCGGTGCGGAGGCCTTCGCTCCCCTTGATTTCATGAGGTTTTCAGCGCGCCCCGCCCCGGCGCGCAACGTGCTGCAGTTACTCGCAGAGAGGTTCGTCGTGGCAAAGATCAACGCATTCAGGATGGACTCGCGTAGCGACGACGCGACGGTCGTGATGCCCCGCAAGCTCCTCGAGCAGAGGGCGCGACGGGCGTTCGAGCTCAACACGCAGGCGAGCCGCGTGGCTCCCCCTTCACCGCGGGACAAACGGGACAAGCCCGAGGAGAGCGGTCCCCGGTTGACGGCCGACGCGCGCCGTCGCGATACGCCGTCCTCGGCTCCGCTGGCGCGCGACATCGTGTCGCCCCCCAAGGTCGCGGGGCCGCCGAAGATGCAGCTGCTGCGTCAGGCGTTGGCTCCCGTAACCGCGGGGGCGAAAGGCTTCGCGCTGGTCTTCACGCTCGGGATCTTGATCGGCGTGCTCGCCTCGGTGCGCGCGCGTTCGAACCGGACCGCCGGCATCTCCGCTGGCAGTCATCTCGGCGCCCAGCTCGTCAGTTCGGTCTCCCCCTCGGACGCCCTCCCCGAGCCGGAGTCCGCACAAGTCGAGATCTCCCCCGCCGAAACGACGAAGCTCGCGGAGCCGTCGAAGGCCGCGGACGTTGCGCCCCCGCCGAAGACGCCGATCGTGAGGCACCACACCTTGCACGTACACCCGATCGCGGTGACGCCCCCCCCGCCCCACAAGACTGTGACCGGGACCCCGCCAAAGACGACGAAAGCGGCGACCGATCCTGCATCGCCCCAGGCGACCGACGGTGCCACCGACGACCTCGGCGCGGCCAACGCCGCCGACCTGCTCGCGCGAGAGCAGCTCGACGCGTTGATTCGTTAGGGGCCGGGGGGGCGGGGTGACGACGGGCACGCCGTCCCACATGGATCGCGATCGCACCGCCCCTGATTCTGTGAAGTTGTTGTCTCGCCGTCATTCGCCTCCTCCGCGGTCCGGGAAGGGTTGCCCTCGCTCGACAGGGGCGCATTCTCATCGCTCGGGAGACGCGCGCACGGCGTTTGTGCGCGCGCGGAAGAGGAGGTGGAAGAGATGCAGCGCGAACGACGAACCCGGAACAAGCCCGTGCGGCCGGCAATTCGCCGCATTCCGCCGGAGCCTCCGCGGTATCTCTTCTTTCCCGCCACCCGGCGCCGCATCTCGTCGTTGCCCGCGCACGAGGTCGAGCTCGACGAGACCGAGCTACTCGAAGGGTGGCCCGAGGACTCCGGCCCGATCCCGGCGCCGGCGACCGTCGGCGCGTGGCAGCCTCCGTCGCTCGCGCCGCTCGCGATGGATTCGACGACCCCCTCGGACCTCGACGACGCTGCGGCCGTTTCCCGGTCGCAGTCGCGTTCCCGCAGGCGCTCGCTGACGACCGGGGGCGCAGTCGCGCTGCTCGCCTTCAGTCTCGCCGTCGGCGCGACGCTCAGGACCGACTGGGTGCGAGCCGACCCGGGCGAATCGGCGGAGCTGTCCGCAGCCGCCGCGCCGCCCGAGACCGCCCCCGCCGCGGAGCCTCTCGTGACCGTCCCCGTCGTCGTCCGGAGCCCGCCGGCCACGGTCGGAACCGTCGTCGGCGCGGAGGGGCACCGCCTCTGGATCGACGGGCGCCTCGCCGAGAGCTTCACCGCCGTCGTCGCGTGCGGGCATCACGTCGTGCAGGTCGGATCCGCAGGGGAGCCGCGCGACGTGGACGTCCCTTGCGGCGAGGAGATCACCGCCCCGCGCTAGCTTCGCGCCGCCGTCGTTTCTTTCGTCTCTCGCGTCTCGCGCGTCCACGCGACGAGATCGCCCAGCCTCTCCTCTGCGGTCGTGACCTCCGCAAACCCGAGCTCCGCGCGAATGAGCTCCGAGCTGACGACGAGGTCCCGCGGCACGCGCCCGAGCTCTTCGAATGCGTCTGCGAGCGGCTCGGGCGTCTCCCGCCACCGCGCCGTTCGCTCGGCGGCGCGCGCGATCTCGTCCACGCGAGCGTGCATCGTGGGCGTCTCGACTTCGCCGACGTTGTAGACACGAAAGCCGGTCTTCGCCTTCTCCGCGGCCAGAACGATCGCGTGCCCCACGTCGCGCACGTGCGCGTGCGTCCAGCGGAACGACGCTCCCCCCGCGCATGGAATGTCGTCGCCCGCGTCGAGCGCGTCGAGGATCGCCCCGAAGCGCCGCCGGTAGTCGCGACGACCGTAGACCGCCGGGAGCCGCAAGACGCACGCGCCGGCGATCTCCCCCCGCACGGCCGCGTCGCGAAAGACGGCCTCGACGTCCTTCTTGTCGTAGTCCTCGCCGGCGTCGTGCCCCTTGCCGCGGTACGGGAAGCGCACGCTCATGAGCGGAGAGGTCTCCCGGATCAGCGGCTCGGGCGGCGGCGCCTCGTAACCCAGCAGCGCTCCCCACTCGGCGTACACGTCCTGGCTCGAGAGGACGACGACGGGCACCCGCGTGACCTTCAGCGCGAGCGCGGTCGTCTCGGCGTCGCTCTGGGTCATGGCCCTCGTGTCGATGATCACGTCCGGCTTTGCGTCCGCGATCGCCCGCGCGAGCGCGCTCGGGTCCCCGCGGTCGACGACGACCTCCCTCGCCCCCGCGACCGCGGAGGGGTGGACGCCGCGATGGAGCAAGACGGCCGAGTGGCCTCGCCGGAGCGCTTCGGTGGTCGCGGCATGACCAATGAAACGGGTCCCCCCCACGAGCGCGAATCGCATCCGGCAAGGGTACTGTTGATCATCTCCCCCGTCGGCGGTACGAAAGGACGGCGCTCCCTTTCAGCTCCCCCGCAGGCGCGGAGGGCTCGGGCGTCGCGACTCACCGATCACCACCCAGGGATGAGAAGATCATGAAGAAGAAAGCTTTCGCAGTCGCCAGCATCCTGCTCGGCTCGTCCTCGCTCACGCTCGGGTGCGCTGGCCACGCAACGGTCGTCGTAGAGCCACCTCCGCGGGTCGTCGTCGAAGGACATGTAGGAGGAGGCGCCGAGCTGATCGTCCAGGGCGCGCCCCCTCCCCCGCCCGCCGTTCAGGTCGAGGTCACGCCCCCCGCGCCGAGCCCCGAGCACTTCTGGATCGCCGGCTATCACCGCTGGGACGGTCACGCCTACGTTTGGGTCCCCGGACGCTACGAGCGTCGCCCGCACCCCGGTGCCGAGTGGAGAGCGGCGCACTGGGAGCCTCGCGGAGCCGGACACGTTTGGGTCGAGGGGACGTGGGGGGGAGAGGTCGCCGTCGCGACGCCCGCGCCGCAGCCGGCCCCGGTCGTCGTCGCGGCTCCGGCCCCGACGGTCGAAGTCGTCTTCGAAGGGACGCCCCCTGCTCCGCCGGCTCCGGTGGTCGAGGTCGTGCCGCCGGCTCCGAGCCCCGAGCACTTCTGGATCGCCGGCTATCACCGCTGGGATGGTCACCACTACGCGTGGGTCGCCGGACGCTACGAGCGTCGTCCTCATCCGAACGCGCAGTGGCACGCCGCGCATTGGGAGCCCCGCGGTCACCAGCACGTCTGGATCGAGGGGAGCTGGGACGGGAACGTCGGTGCCAGCGCCAACGCCAAGGTCGAAGGGGGACCGCCGCCCGCCGGTGGGCCCGCTCCGGCAGCCGGGGCCGTTCATCCCGCGTATCTCCACGCGCTCTCCGATCTGCGTAACGCGCGCGCGAACCTCGAGAAGAAGGGGGGCGACAAGCAGATGAAGTGGGACGAGAAGGACGCGATCGGAGCCATCGACCGCGCCATCCACGACATCAAGGAAGCCGCGATCGACGACGGGAAGCCCCTCCAGGACCACCCGGCGATCGACGCGAAGGAGCCGCGCAACGGCCGTCTCCACAAGGCGCTCGACGCCCTGAAGACCGCGCGCGCCGACATCGACAAGGAAGAGGACAACGCGTTCGCCAAGGGGCTCCGCGGGCGCGCGAGCCACGACATCGACGAGGCGATCCACCACACCGAAGCCGGGATTCAGGCTGCGGCGGCGGTTCAGTAGCGTCCCGGTCGACAAAAAAAAGGAAGCCCGCGAGCCAAAAGACTCGCGGGCTTCCGTGGGCTGGACATGAATCCTGTCCGTCGTACGGCGTGACGGGTCACGCCGTTGGGTGCTGCTTCTGATTTTCGTCCGTCACGACTTGAGAGGCGTGACGTTGGCAGTGGCCGGCGCAGGCGCGCTGGGGGCGGGCGCGTCGACTGACGCGATCGCCTCCTTGTGCGCCGTGCGCGTGGCCGTGGCCTTCTCGACGGCTTCCGCCTTCGATTTCGCCGTCCTCACGCCGAGCGCCTTCGGCACGGGAATGCCTAGGTTCTCGAGCATCTGAACGGCGGCCGCCCCGTAGTTGCCCAAGACGTAAGCCTTGAGCCCCTTCCGCGCCGCGCGCCCCTTCGAGCGCGCGGCCTGGGCGGCAACCACCTGCTGCCGGTACTGCGCCTTGCCTTCATCGGCCGCCTTGTTGGCGTCGATCTCGGCCTGGAGCACGGCCTGAAGGGTCTTCGGAGTGTAGGTCGTACCCGCCAAGGTGAGCGATTTCACCTTCGCGAAGTACGTGTCCACGCCTTCGATGACCTTCTGGTTTAGCGCCAGCGCAGTCGTCTTGTTGGGAACGCTGTTCGCGGGCATGGCGAACACCTCCTTCCAAGGGTTGATCGAGGGCAGTGCCTGGAGCGGCACCAGCGCGGCTCCTTCGTCCCTCATTTAGGAAGAGGTGACGAGATCGCCGTTTCTACTGACCGAAGACGAAGAAACTGAAAATAGTCCGAGGAGGCTCGCCGGTGCCTTGGCGAGCCTCGCCAGGGCGTTCGCTACGCTCGCCGGTGCCTTGGCGAGCCACGCCAGGG
>JBKQKP010000110.1:0-21791 GCA_052147435.1 Polyangiaceae bacterium
ACGAAATCCGCGCGCTCATCCTCATGAAACGCAAACACAAGAAACGCACCGAGACCATCCCCGACGCCATGCCCTCCCTCGCTCAGGCCACCCTCTGGCTCGCCGAGCTCGGCGGATACACCGGCAAATCCTCCGGCGGACCACCCGGCTCCCTCACCATCCGGCGCGGCCTCGAGTTCATCAGACCCGCCGCTATCGCCATCGAAGCCCTAGAAAGCGAGGGGAAGCTGAGATGAATGGTCAGCGCTGGCAGGGCGGGGGGAGCGTGATGCACGGGGCGATCGTTGCCGCCGTCGGTCTCGCGCTCGTCGCGAGAACGGCGCTCGGGCAGCGGGTCGAGGCGCGGCGGGCGAAGACGATTGTCGTCGGGACGCCCGCTGGGCCCTCGCCGACCGATCGGGTCGACGCCGCGCGAACCGGATCCTCGCGCGTGCCGCTCCCGACCGGGACGCTCCACCCTGCGTGGCACAAGAACGTCGGCTACCCGATCGAATCGGCGCCGCTCGTCGACGCGCGCGGCGACATCACGATCCTGACCGCGCGCGGCGATCTGATGGTGTTCGCTGCCGACGGAGAAGAGCGCTCGGACACGATCGTGGGGTCCGCGGCGGCGGGGCCGGCGACGCTCTTGTCCGACGGAACGGCGGCGTTCCTGTCGACCGCGAGCGACGTCGTCGGCGTTCACCTCGGTCGCGTCCGTTTTCGGGCGCACGTCGGCGGCGGGCGATCGGCGGTCAGCCCGCTCGCGCTCGCGGACGGCGGCCTCGTCGTCGCGACCGCGGGGGAGCTCGTCGCGCTCGACGGCGAGGGGAACATTCGCGCGCGCGCCCCCCTCGACCCGGAGGATCCCGCCGCGCACGCGCTCGTCGGCGGAGACGCTCCCGACGGCCCTACTGTCTATTGGGTGACGTCGACCGGCGCCGTCTTCGCGTGGATTCCGGCGGCGGGGCGCGACGTCGCGCGCGTCGGGACGTTCCGCGCCCCCACCGACGGAGGAATGGCGCTCGTCGGCGGGCAGACTCTCGTCGCGGTGGTGGGATCGGAGCTCGTCGCGCTCGATGCGCTCTCCGGGAGGACGACGTCGCGCGCGGTGGCGTCGGCCTCGGGAGCGCTCGCGCTTCTGGGCCCACCGTCGGTCCGCGGCAGCGTGGTCTCCCTCCTTGGTCTCACGCCGTCGCGCACGATCGCCCTCGCGTTCGACGCCGCCGGCGCAGAGACGATTCATCAGGCCGTCGCTCCCACGATTCTCCCTGCGCTCCAGGATGGCGGCGTCGTCCTCGGAAGCATCCCGCCGCACGTGGGGACGCTCGTCGACCCCCAGGGGGACATGGCCTTCACCCTGCCGTCCGGCGAGCTCGGCGTCGTCTCCCCCGCCGGCTCCGTCGACCTCCTCGACGAGATCTGCTCCCGCTCCGGCGGCCCCTCGTCGCCCCCCCGTGGCGGCCCGACGTACGCCGGAATGGCCCCTGCGGCCCCGTCCGCCATCGTCGTCACGTGCGGGAGCGGCATAGTCGCCCGAATCGACAGCGATTTCGCCCCCTCCCCCTGAGCAAGCCCCTGGCACGCCAGGGGGGCGCTGCCTATAGTGTCTCCAAAGAGCACCCCGGCGAACCCGGAACCGTGCTGGAAGGGCAAAGCGCGAGAGATGATCACGATCACAGAGAAGGCGGCGGCGAAGGTGAAGGAGATCGCGGACGCAGAGGCGCTCGCTGGGCAAGGGCTCCGGCTCCGCGTCATCGGCGGCGGCTGCGCGGGCTTCAGCTACGACCTCTACTTCGAGAACGAGATAGGCGAGCTCGACGAGCAGTTCGAGTCGAACGGCGTGAAGCTGTACGTCGACCCGCTGAGCTTCCAGTACCTCGAGGCGACCGAGATCGATTACGTCGAAGGGATCCACGGATCGGGCTTCAAGTTCAACAACCCGAACGTGAAGTCGACCTGCGGCTGCGGATCGTCTTTCTCGGCCTAGACCTAGGTGCGTCGAGGGACGCTCCGTCTCGCGGACCACGCGCACGTCGTCGAGGCTGACGAGACGCGCTCGCTCCTCGACGTGCTCCGCGCCGAGCTCGGCGTCCGCTCGGCGTCGCGCGGGTGCCAGGACGGATCGTGCGGAGCGTGCCGCGTGATTGTCGACGGCGCCCTCGTGTCCTCGTGCGGCGTCGCGTGGGGGGCGCTGGCCGACGGGGCGCGCGTGGAGACGTACGAGGAGCTCGCGTCGGAGGAGGCGGCGAGGCGCGTGGTCGATGCGTTCGAGGCGGAGCGACCGACCCGCTGCCGCATGTGCGTCGGTGCGCTCGGGGTGACGGCGATCGCGGTCGCGCGCGCGGGCACGAGCGCAGCGGCGAGAGAGACGGCCATCGAGGACGCGCTCGCGGCCGCGACGTGCATGTGCACGGGGCGAGGATCGTGGCGGAGGGCACTCTTGGCGGGAGCGTCTTCGGCGAGCGGCGCGAGGCCAGGCGAATCGAGCGAATCGAGCGAATCGAAGTAGACTCGCGCGCGAGCGATGCGCACGTCGGAGTCCGAGCTCGTCGGGTTGGCGCTGGAGCTGGGGGCAGAAGAGCTCGGGCCGCTCGCGGCCGAGGAGCGCGCGTGCGTCGCGGGGGCGCGCGCAGCGTCGAGGACGATCGCGACGCAGGCGAGACGGGCGATCGCGCGCGGCGAGGATCCTCTCGGCGACGCGTTCTGCCAGCTCCGCTCGCGCGACGAGCGCCGTCCGATGGGGGCGACGTACACGCCGCGCGCGATGGTCGACGCGATGATCGCGTGGGGGGCGCTTGCCGCACCCGTCAGGGTGGTGGACCCGGGGGCGGGCTCGGGTCGATTCGCCGTCGCCGCCGGCAGGGCGTTCCCGGGCGCGGAGATCGTCGCCGTGGAGATGGACCCGGTCGCGTCGCTCCTCACGCGGGGGCATCTGGTCGCGGCGAAGCTCGGACGGCGGGCGCGCGTGGTCTTCGACGACTACCGGCGGCTGGAGCTCCCGCGGGTTGACGGCGCGACTCTCTTCGTCGGCAATCCGCCGTACGTGCGGCATCACGGGATCGCCCCTTCATGGAAGCGCTGGCTCACGATCGAGGCGCGGAAGCTAGGCCTCAAGGCGAGCCAGTTGGCTGGTCTCCACGTCCATTTCTTCCTCGCGACGGCGCTCTTCGGACGGCCCGGGGACGCAGGGGTCTTTCTCACCGCTTCGGAGTGGCTCGACGTGAACTACGGATCGCTCGTCCGCGAGCTGCTCGTGGGCCCCCTCGGCGTGACGAGCGTCCACGTCCTCGAACCGACCTCCCTCCCCTTCGCCGACGCCGACACGACCGCGGCCATCACGTGCTTCACGCTCGGCGCCCGCCCCGCGACGGTTCACTTGCGCCAGGTGAAGACGCTCGACGCGATCGCGCGGCCGGACGGCGGGCACGCCATCCTTCGCGAGCGCCTCGCGAGCGCGACGCGGTGGACCCCGCTCACGCGCGCGCGCGCGATGCAGCGCCGTCCCTCGGGGCTCGTCGAGCTCGGGGAGATCTGCCGCGTGCATCGCGGGCAGGTCACCGGAGCGAACGCCGTGTGGATCGCCGGGGCGCACAGCGATGGAGTACCGCTGGAGCTTCTGTTCCCGAGCGTCACGCGCGCCCGCGAGCTCTTCGCGGCGGGGGACGCACTCGAGGATCTCGCGTCGCTGAAGCGGGTGATCGATCTCCCCGCGGAGCTCGATCTGCTCGACGCGAGCGCGCGGCGCGCGGTCGAGCGGTTCCTGCGCGCGGCGCGATCGATGGGGGCCGACCGCGGCTTCGTGGCGCAAAACCGAAAGGCGTGGTGGTCGGTCGGCCTCCGCAAACCGGCGCCGATCCTCGCGACGTACATGGCGAGGCGCCCCCCCGCCTTCGTGAGAAACCTCGCAGGAGCGAGGCACATCAACATCGCGCACGGCCTTTACCCGCGCGAGCCGATGAGCGACGCCGCGCTCGACGCGCTCGCGCGGTACCTCGGACGCGCCACGGTCGTCGGCGAGGGGAGGACGTACGCGGGGGGGCTGACGAAGTTCGAGCCGGGGGAGATGGAGCGGATTTTGGTCCCTTCGCCCGCTTGAGCGAGAGCACAAAACACATCCGCCCGCGTCCTTTCGAACGCGGGCGGATGGGTCGACGTCGTGCGTAAGCCGAGTTCTGTTCCGCGCGTGAGTCGCCCCGCGCGCGGTGGCGGTCATTCCTCTAGGACGCGCCTCGCGACGCGCCTCGTGCAGCCTACCCGCAGGCTCGGGCGAGTCACCCTCCGACGAGCTTTCGCTCGCTACGCCTGCCTACGTGGCCTTGCTCCCGATGGGGTTTGCCATGCCGCGTGAGTTACCCCACGCGCGGTGGGCTCTTACCCCACCGTTTCACCCTCACCGCTCGAGGGGTGCCCGAAAGCATCCCCAGAACGGCAGACTGTTCTCTGTTGCACTCTCCTAGGCGTCTCCGCCACCAGGCGTTACCTGGCATCGTGCTCTGTGGAGCTCGGACTTTCCTCCCGTCTTCAGATGAAGACCGGCGATCGCCTGCGCGACGTCGGCTAGGCAGGTCTCGCACCTTCGACGGCCTCGCGCAAGGCGGGCAACCAGACGAGAAAGGGCAGCGCCGTCACGAACGGCACCGCCACGAGGCCGTAGCGCCCCGCCCCGAAGAAGACGGCGTGCGTCGCGGCTGTAACCAGGATGACGACTGCGGTCCACGGGACGAGGAGCGGCGCGCGCGCGAGCCAGCGCGGGCCGAGGGCGAGGATCGCGAGGGCGAGGGCGAGGTACGCGATCGAAGCGTGCACGAGGAGCGCGGCCAGGACGGCGCCCGCGACGGCGATCCCGATGCGCACGCGACGGTGAGGGGCCTCGGTCATGGCGACCGCGGCGAGCGCGACGAGGAGGACGAGATTGCTCACGACCGTCTCGACGACGCCGAGGTCCACCTTGGCGCGATCACCGAAGGCGGAGGGATTCGACTCGTGCAAGTACCAGGGGGCGGCGCCGAAGTAGTCGAACGTGACGGCGACCTTCGCCGGAGCACGCGCGAGCCACGCGAGCGGAGCGCCCACGATGGCGGCCCGCGCCGCCTGACCGAAGCAGTCGTCCTTCGCGGCTTCGTCCCAGACGGTGCGGCACGCCTCCGGGACGTCGACCGGCTGCCAGCTCCCCTGGGTGGTCTGCGTGCCGATGAGCAGGTTCCACCCGCCGTTCACACTGACGAGCGCGCACTTGTGCATCGCCACGCAGTTGCGGGCGGTCCACGGAGCGCACACCGCGAGGGCGACGGCGGTGACGACGACGGCGCTCCCGAGGCGATCGCGCCACGCCGAGGCATTCGCGGGGGCGAGCAGGCCCAAGAGCGGTGCGAAGAGGAGGCACTGCGGGCGGACGAGCGTCGCCACTCCGAGCGCGATACCCGCGAGAGCCCAACCGAACCAAGCGCGGCGATACTCACCTCGCGCAACCGCGACTGCGATGACGAGAAGCGCCGCGGCGATGCCCTCGGTCATGACGGCGGCGGTGTAGGGGACGAGAGCTGGGTGGAGAGCGACGAGGAGTGCACTCAGGATGGCGGCGCGCGAGCCTCGCTCTTCCCGCACGAGCCGATAGACTCCAAGCGCCATCGCGCCGCCAAACAGCGCGTTAACGACCATCGCCGCGAGCGGCCTCTCGAAGATCAGATACGCGGCGGCCAAGAGCGCCGGATACCCGACCGGATAGTGTGCGACGTTCGTGACCGCCCCGTCCGGCCAGAGCCACGTGTACCCGTGCCCCTCGGCGAGCCGGCGCGCGAGCGTGTCGTAGTAGAAGCCGTCAGCCGCCGGAGGAAAGCGGGAAGCCCCCCACGCCGCGACCGCGAGCCGCACGACGAGCGCCGTCGCTAAGACGATGCTCTGGTGAACGCCGAGCCGCGGGCGCGGGGTCACGGCGCCGCGGGGAGGAGACCGAGCGAGCGCAGCGCCTCGACCACCTCGTCCTCGGGGAGACCGACCACGTTCGAGTACGAGCCGTCCACGCGCGCGACGAACTGCGCCGCCCCCCCCTGGACGGCATACCCCCCCGCCTTGTCCCGCCCCTCGCCGCTCGCCACGTACGCTCGCGCTTCCTCCTTCGTGATCGCGCGGAACGTCACGCGCGTCACGACGGTCCTCGCGACGAGCGGCGGCTCGCTCGCGCCGATCGCGCCGATCGCGAAGCGCGTTTGAACCTCGTGCGTTCGCGCCGAGAGGCGCTCGAGCATTCCGAGCCCCTCCGCGTCGTCCGCCGGCTTTCCGAGGATGTCGCCCCCTTCGATGACCGACGTGTCCGCGACGAGGATCGCCCCGCCGGGCCGCACGCCCAGACGCGCCCGCACGGCCCCGAGCTTCGCCAGGACGACCCGCTCGAGGTACGCGGCGACCGCCTCCCCCGCCATCACCTGCTCGTCCGCGTCCCCCACGACCACGACGAACGGCACTCCGGCTCGCGCGAGGATCTCGCGACGGCGCGGCGAGCCACTCCCGAGGACGAGCGGCGACGAAGACGACAGAGGCTGGAGCACGGGCGTCTTATTAGAGTAACGTCGCCTGGCATGCCACCCCGGCTCGCCCGCCGCACGCGCACAGGCCTCGGCTTCGTCGGCGCTTGGCCCGTTTGCCTCGTCGTTGCCGGTATTGCCACCGCGACGCCAGCGCGCGCCGCCGATCCGTGCTTGGCGTCCCCGCTCGTCTCCACGTGCATCAACGCGGACAACCTCTGGCCTCACCCAGGCCCGCAGGTCTTCGCGACCGTCGGCGGCGTCGAGACCATCGACGAGGGGCACTTCGGCTTCGCGCTCGTCACCGACTACCAGTCGCGCCCGATCGTCTTCAACGTCCCGCTCGGGACCGGGAGCACGGCGCAGTACGCGATCGACAACCAGGTGAACGGGAGCTTCCTCTGGGCCATGGGGGTCACGCGCCGGCTCGAGCTCGATATCGCGCTCCCCGTCACCTTCGGGCAGAACGGGAGCGGCGCGGCGCCGATCACCGGGAGCAACGTTCCGCTCCACACGACCGCGATCCGCGACATGCGCTTCGGGCTCGCCTACCAGATCGTCCCGCACAGCTCGCTCGACGCACGCCCCGCCGGGGGTGACTTCGGCGTAACCGCCCGCTTCGACGTCTCGGCGCCGGTCGGCGATCGCGACCAGTTCGCGGGCGACGCGACCTCCGTGTTCTCCCCGAGCCTCGCCGCCGACTACCGGAACGGCCGCTTCTTCGCGGGGGTCGAGATCGGCGCGCGCATCCGCCCGGACACGGCGGATCAAGTCGTCCAAGGGGCAAACGTGGGCACGCAGGGGACGATCGCACTCGGCGTGGGCTACGACCTCTTGAACCGCGCGAAGCTGCTCGGGGTCATGATCGAGGCGCGCTCGCTGCCGACGTTCGCGACGCAGTACACGCTCTACCAAAGTCCGACCGGCACGACCGAGCAGACGAGCTCGAACATCCTCGCCCCGTCGGAGTGGATGCTCTCTCTCCGCTCGTCTCCTCTCGCCTTTGGTGCAGACCGCGCCGCGCATGGCGCGGACGCGCCGTCGGACGACGTCAGCATCACCGTCGGCGGCGGCGGCGAGCTCACCTCCGGCGAGGCGGGGTTCACCGCTCCTCGCTTTCGGTTCCTCCTCGGGCTCCGCTATGCACCCACGCCCGGGAGGCACTCGCGCGGCGGCCTCGTCCTCGATCTCGCGTCGAAGGCGGATCGGTGCAAAGACGACCCCGACTCCGCAGACGGCTTCAAGGACGACGACGGCTGCCCCGACGAGGACGCCGACAAGGACGGCATCGACGATCGCTACGACCAGTGCCCCCTCGACCCCGAGGACTTCCACGGGCAGACCGACGGTTGCCCCGACAAGCCCAAGAGCGATTCCGCCAAGCCCACCAAGCCCTGAAGGAGCAAGAGTGAAGTCCTACTCGATCGAAAGAGCACGCCATCTCGTCCTGCGTGCCGGCGAGGGGGACGTCCTGCCCGACGACGTGGCGCGCGTGCTCACGGACCAGGGGGTGACCTGCGGCTGGATACGCGCGAGCGGCGTGCTCGGCGAGGTGGAGCTGCGGGTGTTCGACGCGGCCATCGGCGGGCTCGCGGAGGCGCGGCGGATCGCGGGGCCGGTGCAGGCACTCTCGATCGAGGGGAGCGTCGGGCTCGATCGCGGCGAGGCGTCGATGGGGCTCCACGCCGTTCTCGCGCGCGAGACCGACCGGGGAATGGAAGTGCTCGCGGGGGAGATCGTCTCGGCGCGTGTCGTGGCGCTCGAGGCGTTCGTCACGGCCTTCGAAGACCTGTCCATCGGGCGCGCCCTCGACGCGCGGGCGAACGTGGTCCTCTTCGGCGACGCGGCGGACGCGCGGTATCGCCCCGAAGGCGACGAGGAGAGACCGACGGCCGGGAGCAGCACGCCGCGCGCCGCCCCCGCGCCGGTGGCGGCCCCGTCAGCGTGGTCCGACGCGATCGCCGCGAGCGCCGAGAAAGAGCCGCTGCGCCAGGCCGCGAGCCGCGGCGCGGTCGGTGGAGCGATCCCCCCTCGCCCCGTGCGACCGGCGCGCGTCCAGGACGAGTCGCAGATGCCCGAAGCGGGCGACATCGTCGAGCACTTCGCTTTCGGGCGATCCGAGGTGCTCAAGAGCGACGGCGACCGGCTGCACCTGAAGGTGGGCAAGGACGGGCGCATCCGCGAGATCGCGCTCGAGATGCTGAAGGTGAGCCCGCTCGAATCGAACGGGCCGTACCGGAGGTTCAAGCTCGATCGGAAGATGTAGAGGCCCGGTCGCTACCCCGCCACCCCGATGAGCCGCGCCTTCGAGCCGACGACGGAGAGCTCCGCCCGCTCCTCTTTCTCGCCCTTCTCCGCGGTCGCCCGCTTCACCATCGCCATCGCCACAGGCCCCCCAGCGCTCGGCACGATCGCCGCGCTCGTCACCGTCCCCACGTTCTCCCCGCTCTCGTCGAGCACGTCGGCGCCGCGGGGGGGCGGGAGATCGCTCTCCACGCGCAGCGTGACCAGCTTGCGCCGCACTTGCCCGCGCTTCTCGAGCATGAAGACCACCTCCTGCCCGAGGTAGCACCCCTTCGAGAACGAGATCGCGCGCTTCTCGAGCCCTGCCTCTTGCGGGTAGGTCGTCGCGTCGAAGTCGGCGCCGAACTGGGGGACGCGGCGATCGAGCCGGAGCGCCTCCCACGCCTGATCGTCGCCGAGCATTCCCCCCACCGAGGCGAGGGCGGCGTCGCGCGCTTCACGCGCCGGCGCCAGCGACTGCGCCGGAAGAAAGAGCAGCGCGCCGCCGAGCCCGGTTCGGTCGAGGACTCCGCCGTGAGCCCCGGCCACGCGCGCCGCCGCGAGCACTTCGGCCGCGCGAGGCCCGTGCACGGCTTCCACTTCGAACGCCCCGTCGGCGATCTCCACGTCCTCCATGATCACGTGCCGCTCGAGCGACGCGCGAACCTCGCTCGCGACCGCGCGCGGGAGCGCCAGAAGCATCCGCGACTCCTCCAGCGCGACGATCGCGTCGGCCTCGATTCGCCCCTTCTGCGCCACGAAGAGCCCGTAGGCGACGTCCCCCGCCTTGAGCGGCGCGAGGTCGCACGTAATCAGCCCATTCAGCCACGTCTGCCGGTCCCCCCCGGTAATGACCAGCGTGGCCAGCTCCGGGGCCGGAATGACCAGCGCAGCGGCCGCTGCCCGCTCGAGGGCGCGGGCGATATCGACCCCCTCGTCACCCTTGCCCACGGTCTTCATTCCCTTGGCTGTAGCACGCCCCTGGCTGCAGCCCGCACGCAGGAACGTTGACGCTCTGCCGGGCTCTGTCATACCCAGGGGGGTCGCCCCATGCCCGGAATCGGAATCGTCTTCAACCCCCGCAGCCGGCGCAACGTCCGCGACCCGAGCGCCGCGCGCCGCCTCGCCGACGCGCTGGGGGATCACGGCATCGTGCGCGAGGCCCGGTCGCGCGACGAGCTTCACCGAATCGCCGAGGACTTCAAGGCGCTGTCGATCGACGTCCTCGGGATCAGCGGCGGCGACGGGACGAACCACGTCACGATCACGGGCTTTCTCAACGTCTACGGCGCCCGCGCCCTCCCGCAGCTCGCGTTCCTGCGCGGCGGGACGATGAACACCGTCGCGAACTCCGTCGGCATCCGGCACGGAAAGCCGGAGGGGCTTCTCGGCAGGTTGATCCGCGCTTACGCGCACCGCGCGCTCGAGCCGCTGGCGAACGTGGAGCGGCGGGTCATGCGGATCGTCGGCGAAGCCGGCCGAGCCGAGCCGAACTACGGGTTCACGTTCGGCACGGGCGTCGTCTACGGCTTCCTCGCCGAGTACTACGCCGGAGGAGAGCCCTCCCCGCTCGTCGCCGCCAAGACGCTCGCGCGCGGCATCGGGTCGACGCTGGTGCAGGGGGAGATGATCAAGCGGATGGCCCGCCCGTTCCGCGGGTCGGTGGAGCTCGAGGACGGCACCGTCTGGCCGGAGCGCGACTACCTCGCGGTCGCCGCCGGCACGATCGACCACATCGGCCTGAACTTCCGCCCGTTCTACCGCTACGCCGAGCGCGACGAGTCCTTCCACGCGCTCGGGATCCACGCCTCCCCGCTCCAGTTCGTCGGCGAGCTCCCGCGCATCTGGCGCGCCGAGGCGATGCGCGACGGGCGGACGTACGAGTCGTGCAACACGCGCATGATCGTCCGAAGCGCCGACGGGACGATGCGGTACATGATCGACGGCGATCTCCACACGACGCAGGGAGAGGTCGAGGTCACGGTGGGGCCGCGGGTGAAGATCGTCGTCGGCACGTAACCCAGCCGCTTGACGTAACTCTCCCCTCGTCGCTACCAAGGGGCATCCATGCTGGCGCGAATCGCCGCTGTCGCGCTGAACTCCTACCGCGAGGCGGTCCGGGCGCGGATCCTCTACGGGCTCCTCGGCGTCGCGCTCGCGACGACGGCCTATTCGCTCGTGGTCGGGACGCTCTCGCTTCACCAGGAGGTGCGCGTCGTGAGCGACCTCGGCGCCGCGTCGATCTCGCTCTACGCGATCGTCGTCGCGATCGTCCTCGGCGCCACGTCGCTCCACGACGAGCTCGAGCGAAAGACGATCTTCCCGATCCTGACCCGCCGCCTGCGCCGTCACGAGTACCTTGTCGGGAAGTACTTCGGGGCGATCGCGACGCTCGGCGTGTTCGTGGCGATCGACGGCGGGGCGGTCCTCGGGCTCTTGGCGCTCGAGGGGGGGGACGCGGGGGCATCCGTCGGCGGCGCCGCGCTGGCGCTCCTGGCGCTCTTGGCGGTGCTCCTCTTCAAGCTGCGCGGCGCGCGCGTCTACGCGCTTCTCCCCTGGTCGGCCGTCTTCTTCCTGACCATGGCGCTCCTCTGCGGCCACGTCCCCGACGAGCGACGGATGGTCATCGCGTCGGCGGTCCTCACGCTCAGCGAGGTGGCGATCGTGACGGCCGTGGCGAGCGTCTTCTCGTCGTTCTCGTCGCCATTTCTTACGGCGATCTTCACGCTCGGCGTGTTCTTCACGGGGCGGTCGGCGGACCTGATGGCCAACCTCCCGAGCAAGATGTTCGGCCCCACGATCCACACCATCGGCGCAGGGCTCGCGCGCGTCTTCCCGAACCTCCAGGTGTACGTACCGCCGCGGCCGCTCCTCCTCGGGGAGGTCCCGGACACGCCCGTGTGGGGGTTCGTCGGGACCGCCGTGATTCACGCGGTGTTCTATGCCGCCTTCCTTCTCACGCTGAGCGCGCTCATCTTCCGCAAGCGCGATTTCCAGTGAGCGAGAGCGCCAGCGTCAGCGCGGTCAGCGCGGCGAACGCGATCCGAGTCGTGCTCGCGGCCGTCGCGCTCGCCGCCTTGCTCGTCGGCATCGCGACCGCGCGAGCGCTCGCAGAGGGGGCGCAGGCGGTGAAGGACTCCGACGCCGCAGTGGCGCGGGGGGATCTCGCGACGGCGACGATGCGCGCACGCGACGCCGCCGAGGCAGTGGCGCCGGGGAGCCCGTATCCGCGGGAGGGTTACGAGCGGCTCGAGGCGATCGCGCACGTCGCCGAGGCGCGCCTCGATGAGCGGGGGGCGACGGCGGCGTGGGGGGCGATGCGCGCCGCGGCGACGGCGACGGCGGGTCCGCTGATCCGGACGGATACCTGGCGTGCCCTCGCCGACGACGGGCTCGTCCGCGCGGGAACCGGCTTCGCGACGCCCGGCGCCGTGACGGGGGAGGTCCACGCGAGCGAAGCCACTCTCCGAACTGCGCTTGGCCGCGAGGACGCCCCTTCCGCCTGGCTCCTCACGCTCCTCGGCGCTGGCGCCCTCGGCTTCTTCGCGGGATGCGCCCGGCTCGCGCTCGCCGCGAAGGACCTGGCGACGCTTCGGCACGAGAAGCTGGCGCTCGCAGCCGTCGCCGTAGGGATGAGTCTCTACGCGCTCGTGTCTCTTCGCGGCTAGTCACGATTCCCGCGAATGTTCGGGGAGAGGCGTCTAGGGGGTTACGCGCGCGCGCATCTCGTGGCAAAAGCCGCTGGATGGCCACTGTCCCCATGGACGAGCGCAAGGTCGCTCATTGCCGCGAGCTCGCCGCCCACATCGCCGAGGACGTGCAGAGCTACATCGACCGGCACACGAGCGTCGGCGTCGAGCGGACGATCGTTCGGGCGTTCGGCGTCGAGGGGGCCGACGACCAGGGGGCGCCGCTCGTCAACGTGGCGGTGGACCGCTACCACAAGGCCGGCCTCCTCGGCCGGGGCATCAGCTTCTTCCTCGGGCGCGCTCTTCTCGCGGGGGCGAAGAACATGCAAGACGCGGCGGAGCGGCTCGCGTTCGCCCCGGAGGTCGACCGCGGCGAGGGGGGCCCCGACGTGGCGCGCGCGAGAGGGGCCCTCGAGCCCCACGTCGCCGAAGCGCTCGCCCGGATCGACCGCGCGCGCGACGAGCGCGAGGCGCTGAAGGGGCGGGTGAAGCCAGGAAACACGCCCCTCAAGTACGTCATCGTCGCGACGGGCAACATCTACGACGACGCCGTCCAGGCGAAGGCAGCTGCGCGCGGCGGGGCGGACATCGTTGCGGTCATCCGGGCGACGGCCCAGTCGCTCCTCGACTACGTCCCGCACGGGGCGACCACCGAGGGGTACGGCGGAACCTTCGCGACGCAGGAGAACTTCAAGATCATCCGTCGCGCGACCGACGAAGCGACGCACGAGTACGGTCGCTACATCCACCAGACGAACTACTCGTCCGGCCTCTGCATGGCGGAGATCGCCTGGATGGCCGCGGTCGAGCGGCTCGACATGCTCCTGAACGACGCGATGTACGGGATCCTCTTCCGCGACATCAACATGTGCCGCAACTTCGTCGACCAGTACGTCGCGCGGCGGTTCATCGCGCGGAGCGGCATCATCATCAACACCGGCGAGGACAACTACCTCACGACCGCCGACGCCGTCGAGAAGGCCCACACGGTCCTCGCGAGCCAGTTCATCAACGAGGGGTTCGCAAAGCGCGCCGGCGTGCGCGAAGAGCAGATGGGGCTCGGACACGCATACGAGATCAACCCGTGGATCGAGGACAGCTTCCTCCTCGAGATCGCCCAGGCGCAGCTGATTCGGCAGATCTTCGCGCGCCACCCGATCAAGTGGATGCCCCCGACGAAGCACAAGGTCGGCGACATCTTCTTCGCCCACGTCCACGACGCGATGTTCAACCTGGTCGGGATCGCGACGAACCAGTCGATCGAGCTCCTCGGGATGTTCAGCGAGTCGATCCACAACCCGCTCCTGATGGACCGGTACCTGTCCCTCAAGGCGACGAGCTACGTTTACACGGCGTGTCGGCACCTCGGCGACGAGATCAGCTTCAAACCCGATGGGATCGTCGCGAAGCGAGCCGTGCAGGTCCTCGACGAGGCGCTCCAGCTCCTCGAAGAAGTGAAGCGCGACACGATCTGGGAGGCGGTCGGCCGCGGCGCCTTCGCCGACGTGAAGCGGACTCGTACGGGCGGCAAAGGCTTCGCCGGCGTGGTCGAGCGCGCCAAGGACTACGTGAACCCGATCCTCGACGCGCTGGAGACGGCGCATCCGCCCGAAGGGGCGGGGCGGTCTACACTAGGGGACTGACACGACTGACAGGACTGACGAGACGAGAGGCCCGCCTTGCCCCACCCTACCGCCCCCAACAAGCCCCTGCGCGCCTACGGCGACCGCGACGGCGACGGCATGCTGCAGATGTCGTTCGTCCTGCAGGTCCCCGTCTCGGGGCGCGCGCGTGAAGTAGCGAAGCGCTTCGCGGAGATGCACGGCCTGAAAGAGCCGATCGTCGCGACGATGGAAGAGTGCGCCGAGGGGTTCTCGTTCTTCGTCGTCTACGGACACTCGAAGCACGCGATCGACATCAGCACGATCGAGGTCCCCGAGATCCGGACCGAGGCCCTCTCGCGCGAAGAGATCGAGACCCGGATCAAGACGCGCCTCGGGCGGAAGATCGTCGTCGTGGGGGCGTGCACGGGGTCCGACGCGCACACCGTCGGGATCGACGCGATCCTGAACTACAAGGGCTACGCCGGCGACAAGGGGCTCGAGAGCTACAAGGGGTTCGAGGCGTACAACCTCGGCGCGCAAGTCGAAAACGACCAGCTGGCGGCGCGGGCGCTCGCGCTCAAGGCCGACGCGATCCTCGTGAGCCAGGTGATCACGCAGCGCAACGTCCACAAGGAGAACGCGGCGGCGTTCATCGCTCTCGCGAAGAAGGAAGGGTGGCGAGACAGCGTCATCCTGCTCTTCGGAGGGCCGCGGGTAGACCACAAACTGGCCCTCGAGCTCGGGTTCGACGCGGGGTTCGGCCCCGGAACGAAACCGGGTGACGTGGCGTCGTATCTTGTCGAGAGGCTGTGCGGCGACGCGGCGAAGGCAAAAAAACCGCCGGTCTAGAGCCGTTTCCCCAGTCACCTCTCCGCTTCCGACCTTCCGACCGTCCTGTTCAATCTCTCCGGCCTCTAGCGCGGCGCGAGGTCGACCGTGACCCACACGTCGACGCCCTCGCGCCCCAAGCGATGCGCAGCGTTCGCGCGAACGCGGAGGCAGCCGCAGTGGTCGCGGAGCTCGATCCCGCCGCGGGCGGCGACGAGCATCTGCGCCGTCAGGTCGACGTCGGCGCCGCCCGTCGTCGTGAGCCAGTAGGTCCAGGGGATTCCGGCGCGGGCGCCCGCGGTCCATCCCATCGCGGAGAGGAACCCACTGCTCGGCTCGAGCGGCGCATCCGTGAGCGCACGGGCGAGGACGGGATCGATGCCGTCGCGTTCGGCCGCCAGGAGAACCAGGTGCGGCCCGCGGAGCTCACCGATGCGCGCGCGGGCCGTGAACGCCCCGCCGTTGCCCCCTTGCGTCCACACGCGCGCCCCTTCCCCGCTGAGCCCCGCGAACGAGGCTGAGAGGGCGGCGTGACCGCGCGTCACGAGGCTCGCAGAAGAGCCCTCTTCCAGCGAACCGACCGCTCCGACGGCGACCGAGACGTCGCTCCCGATGCGCGCCCCCCATCGCCCCTGCTCGCTCGCCAGCGCGACGTCCGACGTCCACGCGTTCCCGCGAACGACCGACATCCCGCGGCCCGGCATCACGCCGAGCAGATCGTCCCCCTGCACGGTCAGAACCGCGGCCTCCACCGCCGGCTCGAGGCGATGCACCCACGGATCGTTTCGGCCTGTCGACTCGAACGATCGGGACAACGGAAGAGCGACACGCGCGCGCGCTGAAGCTGCGCCGTCCACTCCGCTCTGCGAAGCCGCAGGCGCGCCCGGCGTGGACGTACCGTCTCCGTCCGCGACCGCGTCCCCCGCGGCTCTCAGCGCGAGCGACGCTCCGAGCGGCCCCCATCGGTCCGCAAGAAGAGTCCCCAGCTCACCGCGCGCGAAGCTCACGGTTCTCCCCGTCTCGTGCAGCGCCCCCCCCTCCAAGATCGCGTCGTACGCTCCCGCCCCGCCGATCGCCTCCGCGCGACGCAGCGTCACCGTCGGCCCCGCCGCGCCGAGGTCCGTGAGCCCACCGCCTCGCGGAGCGATCGCACGCACCCCGGTCGCCAACGTCCACCCCCCGTCCCTCCACGAGGTCTCCCCGGTCACGCGGTCGTACGGCTTCGCCGCCGCGCCGAGGTCCGTCGTCGCGACCACGCCACGCGCGCCGCGAATTGCGTCCGCGTCCCACGCGAGCGTCGCGCCGACCGGCGCCCCCTCTTCGATCGCCCCGTGCATGTCGATCGTCAGCCCGTCACCGTGCAGATGGTCCCACCCGACGTGGGTCGCCGTCGTCGCCGTCGTGAGAACCCCGTCGACCGCCACCCCCCCTTCGAAGTACCCCCCCGCGCGCAGGTCGAGCGCGCTCCGCGCATCCCCACGTTGCAGCGGCAGGTGAATCCCGTCGCCGAGGAACATCCCGTCAGCGCCGCGGTACGCCACGTCGGGAGGGAGGATCCCCGGCTTCTCGGGGGCACGAAGCCAGAAATACGGAAGCCACAGGACCGGCGCGCCGAGAACCTCCAGCGACGGCGACTTCAGGATCAGATCCCCCGGAGGCGCCACGGTCGCCCCCTCGAACCGCACCGCCAGCGGCGCCCCGAGACAGGGACAGAACGTCAGTCGGCCGCTTCCGTCGACCTCGACGGCTCCACGCGCCGTTCGCAGCACCCGCAGCTCGTCGCTCCGCAAGTGGAATGGCGGCGCGTCCACCCGCACGTCCCCCTTGAGCACCGCCTCGCGCGTCCGCGCGTCGATCTCGACGTCGCTCGCGTGAACCTGGACCGGCTCGGCGAAGCGATCGTCCCCGCCCGCCCCTTTCGCTGCCCGCGCGACGAGCGCGAAGGCGACCGCGAGCCTCGGCGCTCGCGTCACGTCAGGGGGAAGAATCCGCGGGCGTTGTGGACTGGCCCCCGCTGGAGCTCTGGTGGTGATGCCCGCCATGGTGCTGGGGAGCCGGAGTCGGGGTTGGCGCGGGCGCAGCGTCGTTGGACGCGGGCGCGGTCGCGGGGAGAGTGCCCCCCGCCGTCGCGTCGTAGGCCGGGGCGGGGGCGGGATCCGCGTCCGCTTCGCCGGCCGGCAAGTACGACCCCTTCGGGAAGTCGATCTGGAGCATCGCTCCGTTGTCCTTCGCGGGGATGATCTTCATCTCCGGCGTCACGTCGGCGCGAAGCTCCACCATGAGGTCGAGGTTGCTCCCCGCGGGAACGAGGCGCGCGCGCACCACCGGCGTATTGAAATGCACGGTCACGAGGGCGTGCTCGTTGAGCGGGTTCACGACCTCCGTCCCCTTCAGGACGAACTTGAGCCGCGACTCGGCGGCCCTCTCCTGCCCCTTCTTGGCCTTTCGGGCGTGAGCGACCGCCACCTTCTCCTGTCCCACATCGACCTGCTTGGAGAGCTGCACGAAGAGGCGCGAGCCTCCGTCCGCAAGCATCTCGAAGCCCGTGAACGTGGCGACGGCCTCGTTCGCGTGGTGCGCGTACAGGCCGTGGTGGTGCCTCGTCTCGGAAGAGGCCACCGGCGACGGAGCTGACCTTCCGCCGTAGGCGTACCCTGTGACGCCGGACCCCTTCGCCAGAGACGGTTGGGCGGACGAGGACGAGGATCCCGCTGGCGCAGGGGTGGCAGCGCTGCCGGCTGGCTCCGGCGAGGCCGCGGGCGCGTCGCTCGCCGCCGGGGCGGGGGCCGGTGCATCCTGGGCGAAAGCCGCCGATCCGCCCGTGACGGCGACCAGCAGCGCCAGACCGATCGATCCCGACAATCGCCGACTCATGACCGTCAGTAGAGCACGGCGCGAGGGGCACCCCCAAATCCCAGGCGGGAACTCGTTGCGGCGGGCGAAGCCGGCTGCTAGGCCACCCCTCGCATGGACCAGCCCCACTCCTCCCATTCGCCGCATTCGCCGCTCCCCGCCACCGAGATTACCGCCCTCCTCGGGCGCGGAACCCGCTTCGAAGGAAAGCTCTACTTCGAAGGGCGCGTCCGCATCGACGGCACCTTCGCAGGCGAGATCAAGAGCGACGACACCCTCATCATCGGCGACGGCGCCGAGGTGAGCGCGGAGATCGACGTCTCGACGGTCATCGTCAAAGGGGGGAGCGTCCACGGCAACGTCCGGGCGAAGACGTCGATCGAGATTCACGCCCCGGCGAAGCTCGTCGGAAACATCCACTCCCCGTCGGTCTTCATCGAGCGCGGCGTCGAGTTCCAGGGGAGCTGCCGGATGGATCCCGTCGAGGACCGCGCCGCGACGGCACCGACCACCACGGAGAAGGGGGCCGAGAAGCCCGCGCGTGACGTCAAAGTGCCGCCGCTCCCCCAGCCGCGCGCCTGAGCGAAATGCGCTTCGCGATCCCCCTGCTCCTCGCGATCGGGGGGTGCTCGGCGCGCCCCGCGAGCACAGCGAGCGCGCCGCCCCCCACTACCCCCTCCGCGCCCGCCTCCCCCTCCGCGACCACGACCACGACCCCGCCCTCATCGTCCCCGCCCGCCCCTCTCCCTTCCCTCCTCCCCTCCCTCGACGACCTCGCCGCGCGAGCCCCAGCCCTCGCCCCCGGCATGCGCGAAGTCGCCCGCGGAGAGCTCTCGAGCGACAAGCCTCCACCGACGCGCCAGCTCCTCCACGCCGACGCCGCCGACACGTGCACCCGCGTGGCGATCGTCGCGCAACCCGCGCTGCACCTCGCGCTCAAGAACGGCCGGGGCGACCTCCTCGCGGACGTGCCTTCGTCCACGGACACACCGATCGGCCCGCGCGGCCCGGTCTGCGTGCGAAAAGGAGACGCGGTCACGCTGAGCGCCGAGGGGAGCGGCCCTTGGGTCGCGAGGTTCGTCGCGTGGGCGAGCCCCTGAGGCGCCGAGCGCTGACCCGACGTCTCACCCCCCTCGCCCGATGAACCGTTTGCTCGGACGCGACGCGTGCCGACTCCCGGCATCGAGGAACCGCCAAAGCTTGTCCGCCCACGCCCCGGCGTACGCGACGCCAACGCGAGGCGTGACCTTGATCGTGGGCCTCTCCTGCCGCGCGCACAGAAAGAGCACGCTGCCCGTCAGGTCGACGCCGTCGAGCGCCCGCGTGATCCCCATCGCCCGCCCGAGCCTGCCAGGCCCGTCACAACGGATCCCCTCCTCGATCCCGAAGGCCGGTTCCCCCCCTCGCACGAGGACAGCGTGCCCGCTCCCCTCCGCGCGACACGTCACGTTGAAGCAGTCGTACATCCCGTAGATCAGAAACACGTACGCATGCCCCGGCGCACCGAGGAGCGTCTTGGTCCGCTTGGTGAGCCCCGCGCGCGCGTGGCACGCGAGATCCTTCGGCCCGCAGTAGGCCTCCGTCTCCACGATCCGCACGGCGCGCGGCCTCTCCCCTTTCGGCGCGTGGACGAGGTACGTCCCCACCAGCGCGCGCGCGACGACCCGGGCGTCGCGGAGGAAGAACGAGCGATCGAGCTTCGCCTCCGCGTCGAGCCACGCCCGTAGCTCACCCTTCCCGTTCCTCACCGCGCGCGGCTCCTCCTCGCGGAAACTACTGCCCCGCGGGGCGCGACGGCGCCACCCAGTTGATGTCGCGCAGCGTCTCTTTGAAGACCACGCGGAGCTCCGCGAGCTTCGCGTCGAGCTCGACGATCTGCCGCGTCAGGTCGTCGATCCGCGTCGCCATCTCGCCGAGGCGCTGCGTGAGCTTCGCGCGGAGCGCCTCGGCGGTCTTGTTCTTCTCGATCGCACGGAGATTCTTCCGCGTCTCGTCCTGCTGCGACGTGAGGCTCGACTGCTCCTGCGCGAACTTGTTCCGCGCCTGCTGCTTGTCGACGATGTCCTTTCGCGTCGCCCATGCCGCGGTCAGCTTCGCGACGAGAGCGCGATCGCTCTGCGGGTCGGCCAGGAACGCCTTCATCGCGTTGTCGGCCACCTGCGAGAACCAGTCCTCGTGCCGCGTGATCGTCGCCCGCTCGTCGATCACGAGCTCCGCCGTCGCCCGCGGCCCCACCGTGGCGGGCACGAGCGCCGAGCCGGTCCCGACGTTGTCCTCCGTCCCTTTCGGCGGCGCCACGAGACGCGTTCCGCTCGCCCGCGCGTGCTTCACGATCACCTTGGCGGCGAGGTCGCCGCCGTTCCTGATTCGGTACTTCGATTGCGTCTGCGCGTCGCGGTCGATCGTGAGCTCGCCGTTTTCGATCTTGTGCAGCCGCTCGCCGAGCTCCTCGTATTTGCGCTCCGAGTCGATCGCGATGCTCCGCTCGAGCGCGAACGGGACGGTCGCCGTGGCCGCGTCGGGGAGCGGGTCGACCATCCCCTGGCCGAGGAACGCCCCCTCTTCGAAGACGGCGATCGGCCCCCGCTCGAGCGCGCCGCCGGTCTTGTTCTCGAAGCGCGCGACGCGGAAGGGGTGCTGCATCGAATCGGGGACCCCCCCTTCGGGGGCGAAGAGGAAGTTCGCCTCGCCGGGGACCTTCTTCGACAGGAGCATCACCATCGTGGCGCTCTTGTCGGGCACCGTGACCGAGTCGGGGAGATCGTAACGCGTCGTCCCCGCCTCGACGGCGACGGCCGCGAGCGAGCGGAGGTCGCGCGGGGCCGATATGGTACGGGGCGGCGCGTAGTACGCCTGCGACGACGGTGGGCTCATCGGTGCCGGCGCTGCCGAGGCGACGCCGCGACGAGCGCCCCCCCCAACGCCGCGTGACTTCTTCAGTGCGTGCTGTGAACCCGAGGCGGCCTTCTCCGCCGCGGGCTCGTCCGCCGCGGCGAGCGCTCCCGCCGGAGCCTCCTCCGCCTCCGGTGCCGGCGCGGGGGGGGGCGGTGGAGCGGCTGCCTCTTGCGCCAGCGACGTCTCCGCCTGAGGGACGACCGCGATGACCTCCCCCTGGTCGGTCACGATCGGTCTCGTCGGAATCACGGCCGTTCCGAGCTGGGCCTGGAACGACAGCGGCGCCCCCGCCACGAGCGAGAGCTTCACGTTCGTCCAATCCTCGCCCGACAGGTTCTGCACGATCCCCCACGCCTGCAGATCCGCGGCGCCGTCTTTGTGCACCACCAACCGGTACGAGGGCCTCCAGACGGGGGAGGACGCGATGTACCCGACCTCGATCTCGTGCGCGGTCCCGCCGAGCGAGAGGACGACCTTCTTGAGCCCGCGCCTCTCGTCCTCCGTCCTCGGAGGCTTCTTGACGTCCGTCTCGTCGTCGTCAGTCGGGACGTCGTCGTTGACGTCGAGCGGGAACGCGGCGGCTTTTACGGAGCTCCCCCCTTGCTCCATGACGGCGAGCGTGGCGAGAAAATCCCCCACCTCCGCCTCCTTCATCTTGAAGCGCACCTCGCTCCCCTCGACGTGCCCTCCTCGCTCGAAGTAGCCGACGCCGTTCCGGTAGATGACGACCCGCTTGAGCGCGAGCGACTCGACCTGGACCTGCGGCGTCGCGGCGCAACCGACGCCAGCCAACGCGACGAACGGCGCGAAGCGAGCGAGCCGTGGGAGCGCGAGCACGAAAGCGAGCGAAGTGACGCGGCGAGCGCGAGCCATCAAGACCTCCGTCGGGGAAGAGCCCCCCTCGCGATCGTACGTGCCGAACGCGAGTGGGATCTATCCGCTTCGACGGGGGAGCCGAGAAAGCTTCGCGTCGGGAGTGCCGAAGGTCGTCCTAGTTCGCGAGGTCGATGTCGACGCGGCGGTCGTGCGCCCAGCCGCTCTCGTCGTTGCCGGTCGCGTCGATCTCACCGCGCGACCTCGCGCGAAGACGCTCGGCCAGGACGCCCAGGTCGTGCAGGTACCCGCGGACCCAGTCT
>JBKQKP010000111.1:0-18805 GCA_052147435.1 Polyangiaceae bacterium
GCCGCTGCGCTCGGACTCGCAAGGCCTCGTCCGGCTTCGCGGCCTCCGTACAGAAAAGATCGACGCGACTCGCGTAGTCGAAACGCTGCCCCGCTGCTCATGTGTGGGATCGTCAGACGGGCGGTTCGTTACAACTTGGC
The DNA here is from genome assembly GCA_052147435.1 of Polyangiaceae bacterium. Taxonomy (GTDB): domain Bacteria; phylum Myxococcota_A; class Polyangia; order Polyangiales; family Polyangiaceae; genus JBKQKP01. Next base: position 141 of record JBKQKP010000111.1, read on the forward strand.
GACCATGTTGAGAGATTACGAAAAGGACCGCGAAAGGATCACGAAAGGATCGCGAAAGGATCGGTGGCGGCGGCGCTCATGGCGTCCATTGTGAAAGCGGCCCCCGGTCACCGGGAAGGGGACGAGAGCGGGTCTTGAACGAATCTCGGTCCGTCGACGTCTGCAGGGCACATGCGTGAGCCGGTGAACTTGGGGCGTGAACGCTGAACAACGGGGAGGGAACATCACTTGAGCACTTTCGGACCTGCTTCCGCGATCGGACCCATCGGACGAACTCTGCTTGCATGGCTCGTGCTCGCCGGACTCGCGGCCGGGTGTGGGGGATCGAACGGGGCCACTGGCCCTACCGGCGCGTCGGGAACCAACGGAGCGACGGGCGCCACGGGTGCCGCCGGAGCAGGGACGAACGGAGCGACAGGGGCCACCGGAGCTGTGGGCGCTACGGGTGCACCGGGAACGAACGGTTCGACAGGCGGCACAGGGGCAACCGGAGCGACTGGGCCCATTGGACCCACTGGACCCGCCGGAGCAACGGACTCCTGCTCCGGCGTGACCGCTCCGGTGATCTCGGCCGTCGCAGTCGCCGCCGGACCCTACTACACGGGAATCGGCTACTCGTTGACCGTGACGGCAACCCCCGGCGGCAGCAACCCCCTCGTCTACGATTACTTGGGCGGCGACGCCGCGTTCGCTAGCACTGCGAATGCGAACGTGGTGACGCTCACCCCGACGACCGTCGGCGGCCCCTTCAACTACGTCGCGCTGGTCTCCAACGGCTGTCAGACCGCGACAGCCTCCTTCGAGATTCCGAGCGTCACCGCTCCGCCGATGCTGAACGTCGGCGGCACGGTCAGCGGTCTGACCGGCACCGGCCTCGTGCTTCAGGACAACGGCGGGAGCAATCTGTCGGTCACCGGGAACGGAAGCTTCGTCTTCGCGACACAAGTCCCGTACGGCTCCACGTACGCGGTCACCGTGCAGACGCAGCCGACCGGCCAGACCTGCACCGTCACGAACGGCTCCGGCACGATGGGAAACGCCAACGTGACGGGCGTCGACGTCGCGTGTGTAACCCCCGCAGGTCAGGCGTTTACGTCGTCGGGAACATTCACTGCGCCCGCGGGTGTCACCTCCGTCCGCGTCTTCGTCTTCGGCGCCGGTGGCGGCGGCGGTTCCGGATGCGATCTTTGGGGCGGTGGGGGAGGCGGCGGAGGCGGTTATGCGACGAACGTCGTGTCAGTCACACCCGGGCAGTCGTACCCTGTGACGATCGGCGCGGGAGGCACGGGCGGAACGGGTAGCTGCGGGCAGGCGAGCGCCGGTGGCACATCGAGCTTCTCGTCCGTCAGTGCGACGGGTGGAAGCGCCGGAAGCAGCGGCACCGTGAACGTTGCGGAAGTCGGCGGCGCCGGGGGGGTAGGCTCGGGTGGCGACGTCATTCGCCAGGGCGGGCACGGCGGCGGGATCGGCACCGGGGGCATCGGAAATACGGCCGGCGCTGGCGGAGGGAGCGTCGGCGGCGGCGGGAAGGGTGGTGACGGCTACCGCGGCGGCGACGTGTGGCGCGGCGCCGGAGCGGGCACCGGCGGCGACGGGACGACGTTGACGACGGGCACGCCAGGCGGAGCGGCGGGGGTCGCATGGCGATCGTTCGGTACCGTCACGTTTCAATCCGTCGGCGGATCATCGGCCTGGACAGGGGACTCAGGCGACAACCCCAACGCGCCCGGCCCCGGGGCGGGCGGCGGGGGGTACATGGGGGGCGGCCACGCCGGACTCGGCGGCCTCGGCGGCGGCGGCGGCGGCTCTGACGACGGCGGTCCTGGAGGCAGCGGCGGCGGGGGGTTCGTCTACATCGAGTGGCCACCCGGCTCGAACGGCAGTTACACGGACACGACGAGCTGCCAATCGATCCTCCACAGCGGCGCGTCGACCGGCAGCGGACCCTACACGATCACTCCCGACGGCCAAACGAACGTCAACGTCTACTGCGACATGACGACCAACGGCGGGGGGTGGACGGCCTTCTACGCGACGCCGGGCGGGGCTGGCGTGGCCCCCATCGTGTCCGACTCGGCCGTGAGCGGCAACGCGCTAACGTTCCAGTCTTTCAACTTGACCCGCGCGCAGAAGGTCTTGATCTCAAACCTCAATGTCAATGGCCAGACACTTATCCTCCGACAAAGCGACGGTGCCTGGATAAACTTCAATCACGCGCCCTTCGACGCAGCGCTCACGGGCGCTGCCACCCACAGCGACTACCCCGGCCTATTCGTCGTCGGAGGCGACGGGTACGAGTCTGGCGTCACGGCCGGTTATTCGACCCTCGATTACACCGCGGGCGGCGACTATGGCATCACGACAGATTCATCGTTCGATCACAGCAACTCTACCGCGTACGACCTGAACGCATCCTGCTCGGCCATGGTGTTTTATTCCTATACTTCGGCACTGGACTCGAACGGTTCGTACAAGATCCAGACCGGCTTAGGTGCCTGGACCGTGACCAACTCCGGGACCTGCGACAGCACCGAAAGCGACGGTATGGCCTTTTATGTGGCGTTCCGCGAATGACCCGACGTAATGCGGGGCGCCCGAGCGGGGCTTTTTCGTTCTGCCGCTTTCTTCCCCCCGAAGCCGGGGAGGGCCGTCGCCTGTTGCATCCACGACGCGGTCAGGCGTTCGTCGAGGTCGTCGACGGATTCGAGGTCCACGCCGCGCGAGTCCTTGCCCATCCCGATCGGCGTAACGGGCGGTACGGGCGTGAGTGACGTGCCGCGCCCAAACGTGAGTTTGACGTGGCCGGCGAAGCCGCCGCACGAGAAGCACCAGCCGTCGCCGACGCCGTACCACGCCATGCCCCACTTCACGCAGCGCTGCAGGGCCGGCAGCGTCCTGGTCGCCAGGGAATCGACGCGTTCGGCGATGGAGCGTTGCGGCTGCGGCAAGCTGCGGAAGTAGGCGAAGACCGGCTCGTCGCCGAGCGCGGCCTTCGCGGGGCTTGCCCTGCCCGTCATGGCGACCGGCAGCGCCGTGAGGACGTTGCCTTGCGCGGCCGTTCGCTTGGTGGTCTTCCTCGTCGCGACGGTCTTTGCGACGTGCCTCTTCGAGATCGTCTTGCGGGCGGCCATGACCGCGGATGGTCCGTCAAGGAGGCAGCGGGGCGCAAGCGGGGAGAGAGCTCCGCACCTTCGTTCGTCGTCCATGTAGGAGTGGGACCATGATGAAGCTGATTGGCAGCGAAGCCCGAAGACCCAACGCGTCCCTGAAGCCGTTCGAGCCGCTGATCGGCGAATGGCGAACAACGGGCACGCACCCGTTGCTGCCCGGCAAGCCCCTTCATGGTCGCGCATCGTTCTCGTGGATCGAAGGGGGCGCGTTTCTCGTCTGGCGCTCCGAAATCGACGAGCCCGAAGTCCCGAGCGGCACGGCGATCTTGGGCAGCGATGACGCCCAGGGGACGTTCTTCCTGCTCTACTTCGACGAGCGCGACGTATCGCGTGCGTACGGCGTCACCATCCGCGGCGACGTGATGATTTGGAGCCGCGATGACCCGAAATTCCGTCAGCGCATGACCTTCACCATCGACGCAGACGGGAGCAGGATCGTCAGTAAGGGCGAGATGTCGCGCGAGGGGAAGCCCTGGGAAGGCGACTTGGAGCTCACCTACGAGCGAATCTAGGGCGGCGGCGGAGACGACCGCCTTCAGGACCGCTGACTTTTTGCAGCGGCGTTGGTGGTGACCCTCGTCCCCGCTGGGAATCTCCAAAGGAAACGCTACCCTCGCGCGAGGCTTGGACCGATGCCGGGGGAGCGCGACAGTCGAATCGACGACGCCAGCGACATCGACTCGCTGATCCGCGCCGTGGCGCACGCCCCCGCCCGCGACGTCGCCTTCGGTACGGACGCTCTTCCGAAGCGAATCGCCCACTTCCGGATTACGGGAGAGCTCGGCGCCGGGGCGATGGGGATCGTGTACGACGCGTTCGACGAGAGGACGGCAACGCGGGTCGCTCTGAAGACGCTACCGTCCGACGATTCCGAGGCGGTCGCGCGCTTCAAGCGCGAGTTTCGCGCGCTGCAGGGCATCCACCACCCGAACCTCGTTGCGCTTCACGAGCTCGTTTGCGATGCCGGCCAATGGGCGTTCTCGATGGACCTCATCGAGGGGGTGGACTTCATCGCTCACGTGCGCGAGTGGGTGCGAGACCTCGAGCCCGCTCTTGCCCAGTACGCGCTTCTTCATGTTCGGACCCTCCTCACTTCGCAGCTTCCTCACGACCGCCCCGGTACTGCTCGTCGGTGACCTTCTCGAGCCACTCGACGGCCTTGCCATCGAGCGCCTCCTGAATCGCGATGTGCGTCATCGCCGTCGTCGGCGACGCGCCATGCCAGTGCTTCTCGTTCGGCCCGACCGTGACGACGTCACCCGGCCGGATCTGCTCGACGGGTCCTCCCCAGCGCTGGTGAAGACCACACCCGAACGTGACGATGAGCGTCTGTCCGAGCGGGTGCGTGTGCCAGTCGCTGCGCGCGCAAGGTTCGAACGTCACGTACGCGCCGCCGACGCGCCCCGGCGCGGTCGCCTGGAACAGCGGGTCGAGGCGGACGGTGCCGGTGAAATGCTCGGCAGGCCCCCTCTGGGATGGCTGCGAGCCGCTTCGCTTGAGGTCCATGTTCGTACCTGCTCCTTTCGTCGGACTACTTCGCGCTACCGGCCGTAACGGCTTCGTCGAACGCGAGCGAGGAGGACAGACTGCGGAAGGCATCAATCTGCTGCCGAAGCGTAGCGACCGCCTGCTCGGCCATCCCGATCGCATCGGCGCCCGCGATGAAGCGCAGCGGGGGTCGCTCCTGGTCGGTGAGGGTGATGAGGGCCTTGGCGAGCTTTGCGGGATCGCCCCCCTGCTTGCCGTTCTGGGCTCTCCAGAATTCGAGCTGCTTCGCTCTGCGCTCGCTGTAGTCGTCGATCGACGGTTCGGCGTAGCTCGTCGACTGCTCCGAGAGGAGCTCCGTGCGGAAGAACCCGGGGTTGACGATGGTGGTCGCGATGCCGAACGGCCCGACCTCGGGCGCGAGCGACTCCATCCACCCCTCGAGGCCGAATTTCGACGCCGCGTAGGCGCTGCCGAACTCGAAGCCCGTGAGGCCCGCCGAGGAGGAGATAGCGATGACGTGCCCCGAGCGCTGCCTGCGCATCACCGGCAGGACAGCGCGGGTCACGTTCATGGGCCCAGTGAGGCTCGCCGCCAGTTGGCGATCCATCTGCTCCGGCGACAGCTCCTCGAAGTAGCCGGCGTAGAAGCTGGCCGCGTTGTTGACCAGCACATCGATGCGGCCGAACCGATCGACGGCGGCGCGCACTGCCGCTTCGGCATCGGCCCGACGAGTGACGTCCAGCTTCACGGCCAGGAGATCGTTCGACCTACCCAGGGCCTTGGACACTCGGTCGGGGTCCCGCCCCGTGGCCACGACGGCATGGCCGGCCGCCAACGCCGCCTTTGCGAAGTCGACGCCCATGCCTCGACCGGCGCCCGTGATGAACCAGACCTTCTTGCTCATGGCATCTCCTCCTTCACGCGCCTTCGGGGCACGAACCGGCCCGACGCGAAGAAGATGCGCCCGCTCCCGGCTGCGGACTAGACGCAATCCAGGCGACGGCCCGTGTAGCTCGGCTTGACAATCGGCCCCAGCTCGAGCGCTCTTCGTTTCATGAGCGCCGCTCCGTTCCCGCAGCTTCAGGCATTCCTCGCCGTGGCACGCTTGCGCAGCTTCAGCAGTGCGGCGCGCGAGCTCGGTGTCACCCGGTCGGCGGTGAGCCAGGCGGTCCGGCAGCTCGAGGAGCAGCTTCGCGTGGTGCTTCTGGCCCGTACGACACGGAGCGTGTCGGTGACAGACGCGGGGAGGCGGCTCGTGGAGGGTGCGGGTCCGGCGTTGGGGCTTGCGCTCGCCGCGCTGAGCGAGGCGTCCGCTCAACCGGGAGAAGTCGTTGGTCGCGTGCGGCTGTCGGTGCCTCGCGTGGCCGTGCCCTTCGTCATCGACCCCGTGGTCCCTACGTTTCGCACCCGTCATCCGCGCGTCGAGGTCGAAGTCGCGGTCGACGATCGCTTCGTGGACATCGTGGCGGAGGGGTACGACGCCGGGGTGCGCCTCAGCGAGGCGATCGAACGCGACATGGTGCAGGTGCGACTCACGGAGCCGTTCCGCTTCGTGGTGGTGGGCTCGCCCGACTACCTCGCGCGCCACGGGATACCGGAACGCCCGGAGGATCTCCTGCGCCACGAGTGCATCACCTTCCGCTCGCGGACGACCGGAGCGCTCTACGCCTGGGAGCTGGAGCGCGGCCGCAGGAATTGGCGCGTGCCGGTTCACGGTGGCGTCGTCAGCGACGACTCCTCGTTGAACGCCTCTCTTGCGGAGCAGGGGGTAGGGCTCGTCTACGCCTTCGAGCCGATGGTGTTGGAGCGGCTACGCACGGGCCGGCTGCAACGGGTGCTCGAGCGCTATGCGCCGACGGTTCCGGGCTTCTTCCTCTACTTCCCCAGCGTCGCGCGGCGTTCGGCACCGCTGCGTCTGTTCGTCGACGTGGCGAAGGAGCTGGCCGTGCGCGCTGTGTCGTGACAAGGACTGGCGGGGAGCCTGCAATGGCCTGTTCAGCGCCGCGCCTCCAGCTCCGCCCTCGTCAGCGCGAAGCCCATCGTGTAGCGCGCGTTGATCTCGCTGCGCGGTTGCAGCAGGATCGCGTCCTCGCCCGCGCGAGAGCGCACGCGATAGGTGTACGCGTCAACGCCGAACGGCCCGAAGTAGCCCGCCGCGCTCAGCGCCGCCGCGACGCTCTCTGCCTCCGAAGCGAGGCTCGCGGGCGCCCGGTCGGTCGCGAGTCTCTCGCTCGAGAGCCAGGCGCCGCGCGCATCGCAACGCTGCCCGAGGACGGGACCGAGCGTGAGCGCCCCTCCGGCATCGACGAGGCCGTGAACCGCAAACTCCTCCGCGACGGTCACGTTGGGCTCGATCTGCACGCCCCCTTCCAGGAGCCCCGCGCGTACGAAGGCCAGGTCTTGCTCGCTCGGCCCCGACGCCGCGAGAACGCGCTGACCGCGACCGGCCATGCCGAAGTTTCGCTTCACGCGCCACGCCAGGGCGAGCTCCGGTGGAGGCGGTGTGCGGAGGAGCGCGTGCGCCTCCTCTTCGTTCGCGACGAACGCGGCGCCGGGAAGCGTCGCCCCGAGCGACGAGGCAAAGGCCCGCGAGTTCACGCGCACGAGCACCTCGCACGCTGGGTGAGGCTCGGGCTCCGCGCCCGCGCGACGGAGCAGGCGAACGGCCCGCGGCGTGGGACAGAACGCGCGCCCCACGAGCCCACGCGCCGAGAGCGGCGGCGACTCGTCGACGAGAACGTCCTCTTCGGGATCGAGCAGCGCCGCCGCGAGCGCCGGCACGAGCGCGCGCATCGCGTCCACGACGCTGCGCTTCGGCGAGTACCCGCTCCGCGCCCCCGCCGCTCCAGACGCGATCGCGGCGAGCTCGACGTCGGCGTCGAGGTTCAGGACCCAGGCGAATCGGGCTGCCATGCGTCGAGCTCGTCGAGAAACTGCTCGGGCTGCCCCGCGCAAAGGCGCGCCTTGCGGTTGAGCGGCTTGCCGCGCATGAGCATCGGCGACAGCGGCGAAGGCAAAGCGAGACGCCACGCTTCGAACTCGAGAGGAGAGGAGAGGGCCGCGAACCAGTGCGCCCCGAAGCGGACGTGGCCGATCTCCTCCCGCCCGATCAGCTCCTGGACGCGAGCCCCTTCTTCGTCTCCCGCCTCGCGAAACCGCGCCGCGAACGATGCCGTGTGCTCGAGGTTCGCGCTCTCGACGCCGAGTCCCATCGTGGCGACGAACCCGACGGCATCCGCGCACTGCGGAACGCGCTTCCAGAACCAGTCGCGCACCGTGAACTCCCCGACACGGAAACCGAGCCGCTCGATCTGACCTGCGTAGAGATGCATGTGCCGGATCTCGTCGAGCGCGATGCGAGCGAGCCCCGCGCGAAACTCGGGCGGCGCTCCGGGGAACGCGAGCAGGGCCCACGCCATGAGCTCGGCCGCCTGCAGCTCGTGATGGAAGAAGGTGTGGAGGACGCGCGCCCTTCCGCTCGGCGTCGCGAGACCGCGCGTCTTGGCGGCCTTCGCGACGACGCGCAGCTCGGGCGGTCGGCCGGGCGCGTCGAGACGACGGACGGGCGCGACGTCCGGCTCCCAGGCTTCGGGAAGCGGAGGGGGAAACATCTTCGCGTCCAGCGAATCGGCGAGCACGTAGTCCCACGCCCATCGCTGGACGGTGCCGGGAGGGGGCTCGCGCATGGGCCGGAGGCTACCTCAGGACTTCGCCCCCCTACAGCACACGCGGAGTCCGGACAGCGGTCCGGACCTCGAGCGGCGGAGGTGTCGTGGCGCGACACGTCGACCACTCCGCAAGCGCCGTCGGATCACACGCGCCCGCGCCTAGGGCGGATCCGCCTCGATCCAGCGTCTCGGCGCGCGTCAAAATTCCGTCCGCATGCTCCTCTGTCGCCCCTCAACGTCTTGCGCCGGTGAACAAAATTAGCGACAGCCGACCCGTTCCGCGATCGCGATGGAGTGTCGTCTTCTCAGAAAGAGGCACGGATTCTGCTGAGGCTCGGCGGATGCAATTGCGAACGAGCCTCGCGATCCTACCGGTTATCTTCGGCATGGCCCTAGCCTGCTCATCGAGTCCGGACTCGCGAGTGGGGTCATCCAGCGCCGCCGTCGGTGGGTTTCCTGGCTGTAGCGGGTCGTTCAACACGAACCCGAGCCCTTCGGGGGAGTACTACGCCACCGACTTCGGATGCTCGTCGAACCCCTACTTCACCGATCCAGGGGATGAGTGCGGATCCGCCGCCTGCATCCAGAGCGCGTACGACGAAGGGGTCTGCTCGAGCAGTCAGAGCAACGCCGACTGCCAGCGCGCGGTCAACTGGTACTCGGTCGGCGGCGCGAGCTACGGCTGCGGGGCACGGCTCCAGGTCACGAACCCCGCCAACGGCAAGTCCGTGGTCGTGATGGTTCTCGACAACGGCCCGTCCTGCACGGTGGAGAACGACGCCAACTTCTGGGTGCTCGACGTTTCGTACCCGACGATCATGTACCTGTTCGGATCCGAAGAAGGGTACAGCGACCACGCGCTCATCAACGTCACGACGGTCGGCTCGTCGACCCCCCTCGGCCCGACCACGGGCGGCGCCCCTGGCGGCACCACGACGGTCGACGCCGGCTACGGTTTTTGCACCGCGAACGGCGAGTCCGGGCAATGCATCGACACCTCGGCCTGTTCCGCGCAGGGGGGTACCTCGACCGCCGGCGAATGCCCGGGGCCCGACAACATCCAGTGCTGCACAGGGACCTCGAGCGGGGGCACTTCCGGTAGCAGCAGCGGGTCGAGCAGCGGCGGATCGAGCAGCAGCGGGTCGAGCAGCGGCTCCAGCGGGTCGAGCAGTGGCTCCAGCAGTGGCTCCAGTAGTGGGTCGAGCAGCGGAGGAGCCTCCTGCTCCACCGACGGGGACTGCAACCCGGGGAGCGACGGCGCGGGCCTCATTTGCGTAGGTGGGACGTGCACGCCCGGCTGCAATGCGGATTGGGAATGCCCCGGCAATACGACCTGCGTCAGCGGAACGTGCCAGTAAGCGCGCGGGGCACGCGATGCGCGCACCCACTGGTGCGCCACTCACTTTCACTCGCGCGCGAGTGGAAGTTACTGGATCTCCACTGATTTTCAGTGGGGAACCAGAGGACGGCACGGCTGCGCCACTGACTTTCACTGGCGCACGAGTGGACATCCCTGATGCGCGCCGTGACGTAATCGCTACCGGGGTACGCCACGAAGCTCTTCCGCGAACGGTCCGGAGGTCAGAGTCGGCAAAATGCTCGCGTGCCTTCATCGTTCGGGACGGAAGAGGTGGCGAGCGCCGCCTATCTTCGGCGCCCTTTCCGATCCGTGGTTACGATCACGCGCAATGGACGCGCGCGACGCCTTGCCACAGAAAGAGCGAGAGGAAACCGACGCGAGCCTTCTCGCCGAGCGCGCCAGGACGGACGCGGAGCTCGCCAGCCACGAGAAAGCGATCGAAAAGGACGAGAACCGGGTCGTCGAGGTCGCCCGGAGCCGCGCCGAGAAGACTCTCGACGCGGCGCGCGAGCTCGCGGACGCGAAGATGCAGACGGCTGGTGCGACGCCGACAGTTCAGAGGAAGGTCGCGAGTGAGCGCGCCGCGGCGGACGAGGTCGTCGCGGAAGAGCGGGCCGCGGCGGATGAGCGACTTCACGTGGAACGTCACGAGCACCAGCGGGCACTCTCCGCCCTCCTTCACCTCGAGCGCGAGGCCACCGACGAGGGACTCCTCGTCGAGCGTGCTCGCGCTGACGAAATCGTTGCGACGCGGGACGACTTTCTGGGAATGGTGAGCCACGACCTGCGCAACATCCTCGGCAGCATCGCGATGAGCGCCGGAATGCTGGTCACGCGGGCGACGGCCGACAGCGACGGCGCGACGACGAAAGGGTACGCCGAGCGCATCCAGCGCGGCGCCGCGCGAATGAACCGTCTGGTGGGAGATCTGCTCGACGTCGTGAGCCTCGAGGCCGGCAAGCTGCGTATCACGCCGGTCGCGCAGGACGCGGCCGGTGTAGCGAAGGAAGCGATCGGAGCCTTCGAGCTTTCTTTCTCGGACAAAGGGGTTGCGCTCACGGCCGACCTCGCGAACGGTGCGATCGCCGCGAGCTTCGATCATGACCGCATTCTTCAGGTTCTCGCGAACCTGCTGAGCAACGCCCTCAAGTTCACGCAACGCGGCGGTCGGGTCTCGCTGTCACTCGAGGAGACCGGCGGGGTGGCGCATTTCTCGGTGACCGACACCGGCGCCGGCATTCCTGCCGGAAAAGAGGAGGAAATCTTCGAGCGCTTTGGACAGGTCACGCGGGATCGCCGCGGGCACGGCCTCGGCCTCTACATCGCCAGGTGCATCGTGGAGGCCCACGACGGCAGGATCTGGACGGAGAGGCCCGCGGCAGGAGGCGCCGCGATGCATTTCACGCTGCCGACCGTCGCCGGAGCGAACGGCGTGGTCTAGGCCCGGAAACTGCCACTCTCCCCGAAGGACGGCGTCACTGGTAGGGTGCGCCGGTGAAGCCAAACCTCCGTAGATCCTCCCTCTTCGCGCTCCCCCTCCTCGCCGCGTGCGGCGCGCCCGCAACGCCGGCGACCTCGCCCGCCTCCGGCGTCGCGCCCCCCGAGGCGACCGTCGCGCCCGCGCCTCAGCCCCCCCTGCCGAGCGAGCCCGCCCCCACCGTGCGCCTGCCCGCCGACGTACACCCGATTGCGCAGAAGCTCGTTCTCACGATCGACCCGAGCGCCGATCGGTTCTCCGGCGTCGCCGACATCGACGTCCTGCTCGACAAATCGCGGAGCACTGTCTGGGTCAACGGCAAGAAGCTCTCGGTCTCGCGCGTCACGGCGCGGAGCGGCAGCGGGCCGGAGCTCGTCGGCACGTGGGCCGAGACCACGGCCGGCGGCTTCGCCTCGATCACGTTCGCGCAGGTGCTCCCCGCGGGGAACGCGACGCTTCACCTGGAGTACGACGCCCCCTTCGAGAAGTCGGACGGCGGCCTCTACAAGTTCACCGAGTCGGGCACCTCCTACGCCTTCACGCAGTTCGAGTCGATCTTCGCGCGCGAAGCCTTTCCTTGCTTCGACGAGCCGGACTTCAAGATCCCGTTCGACGTCACGCTCGTCGTCCCGCAGGGGGCGCAAGCGATCTCGAACGCCCACGAAGTCGAGCGCAAGACCGAGGGGGCGAACGTCCGCGTTCACTTCGCCAAGACGGAGCCGCTCCCGTCGTACCTCGTGGCCTTCGCGGTCGGTCCGCTCGACATCGTCGCTGCCCCCGACCTCCCGCCGAACGGCGTGCGGAAGCGCCCCCTCCCATTTCGGATCATCGCGACCAAGGGGCAAGGGGCGAGGGCGGCCTACGCCGCGGCGCACGGCGGGGAGATTCTCTCGCTCCTGGAGCAGTACTTCGGGATCGAATACCCGTACGACAAGCTCGACCTCCTCGCCGTAGGCGACAAGGGGGGGGCGATGGAGAACGCGGGGGCCGTGACCTTCGGCGACGTGTATCTCCTCTTCGACGAGAAGGACGCCCCCCCGTTCTGGCGCCAGCGGAGCTTCGCCGGCATCACCGCGCACGAGCTCGCCCACCAGTGGTTCGGCGATCTCGTGACCGCGCGATTCTGGAACGACATCTGGCTCAACGAGGCGTTCGCGACCTGGCTCGCGCCGAAGGTCGTCGAAAAGTGGAACGCGAAGATGGACGCGCCTGAGGGCCTCCTCGACAACGTCCAAGGGGCCATGCTCGAGGACTCCCTCGTGAACGCGCGCTCGATCCGCCAGCCGATCGTGACGAACGACGACATCCTGAACGCCTTCGACGGGATCACCTATCAGAAGGGGGCCGGCGTCCTCTCGATGTTCGAGCGGTGGATCGGGCCAGACAAATTTCAGCGCGGCGTCGCCGAGTACATGACGACGCATCGGTTCGGAAATGGGACGGCGGACGATTTTCTCGACGCGGAGTCTCACGCGGCGGGGCGCGACGTGAAGACCCCGTTCCACACGTTCCTCGATCAGCCCGGGGTCCCGTTCATCACCGCTTCTGTGAAGTGCGACGGAACGCCTCGACTGCACATGAAGCAGTCCCGGTTCTTGCCGGTCGGGTCGACGGGCGACACGAACAAGACGTGGCAGATCCCCGTCTGCGCGACGTACCCGAGCGCGAGCCCCAACGCGAAAGCCGGAACGGCCGAGTCGTGCACGCTGCTCACGGACGTCGAGGGCGATCTTCCGCTCGGTGCGACCTGCCCCGCCTGGGTGATGCCGAACGCGGACGGCGCCGGGTACTACGGGTTCACGCTCGCGCCCGACGACCTGAAGAAGCTTCGGACGCTCGGCCTCCCGAAGCTGTCATGGCGCGAGCGCATCGCCTACGAGACGAGCATCACGCTCGGCTACAAGAGCGCAGCCACCTCCTTCAAGGACGCAATCGAGGCCGCGGCCGCGCTCGCGGGCGATCCGCACCCCGACGTCTCCGGGGAAGCGATGGGGTTCGTCGGGCGCGCGATCGAATGGTTCCACGGCGAGCCCGCTCTTCTTGCGGCCGCCGAGCGCTACGGCGCGAAGCTCTACAAGCCGATCTACAAGAGGCTCGGGTGGGAGCCGAAGAAGGGGGAGGCTCCGGAGGTCACGGAGCTCCGATCGTCGGTCATCTCGTTTCTCGCGTTCACCGCGAAGGACAAGGAGGTGCGCGCCGAGGCGAAGCGCCGCGGGCTGCTGTACCTCGGGTACAAGAAGGACGGCGCGCTCCATCCGGAGGCGGTTGACTCGACTCTGGTGGGCATCGCGGTCTCCGTCGTCGGCGAAGAGGCCGACCGGGCGCTCTGGGACGCGACGAAGAAGATGCTGAAAGACGCGGTCGACCCCGTCATTCGCGGGCGCCTGCTCGCCGTTCTCGTCCAACCGAAGGCGCCGGCGATGGCCGACGCGGTGCGGGAGCTGACGTTCGATCCCGTGCTGCGGCCGACAGAGGTCTTCAGCCCGATCTTCGGCCCGATGGGCGACATCGAGACCCGCGACGCGGCCTGGGCGTGGGCGAAGGCGAACTTCGACCGACTGACGGCGGTCCTTCCGGCGCGGTCTCACGCTGCGCTCGCGCGGCTCGGCTCCGACTACTGCGACGAGGCGCACGCCAAGGACATCGAGAGCTTCTTCACGAAGGAGCGCGTCGCCGCGATGGAAGGGGCACCGCGCATCCTCGCCTCGAACCTCGAGGGCATCCGCCTCTGCGCGGCGCGCAGCCAGGCGCAGGAGCCGAGCGGCCGCGAGTTCTTCTCGAAGATGAAGTAGTCGCCACACGGGCGCGGCGGCGGAGCCGGCAGCCTAGCGATCTGTCGTGCCCATCAGCGCGACGCTTGCAGCTTGTCCTGCGTCTTCGTCTCGAAATCGCTCGCGTCGTGGCGCTCGTGGAGCTGCTCGGAGGGGGGGCCGAAAGAGCGATTGACCATCCGCCCGCGCTTCACCGCGGGGCGCTCGGCGATCTCGTCGGTCCATCTCAGTACATTCTTGTACTCGTGGACCGCTAGAAACTCGCCGGCGTCGTAGACCTTGCCCTTCACTAGCCCGCCGTACCATGGCCATACGGCCATATCGGCAATGGTGTACTCGCTCCCGGCGAGATACCGCGTCTCGGCGAGGCGGCGATCGAGGACGTCGAGCTGCCGCTTCACCTCCATCGCGAACCTGTCGATCGCATATTCGATCTTCGTCGGCGCATACGCGTAGAAATGGCCGAAGCCGCCGCCGAGGTACGGCGTGGCCCCCATCTGCCAGAAGAGCCACGACAAGCTCTCGGTGCGCGCCGCGTGGTCCTTGGGGAGAAACGCGCCGAACTTCTCCGCGAGGTAGAGGAGGATCGCGCCCGACTCGAAGACACGAACGGGGGCAGGCAAGCTCCCGCTCCGGTCCATGAGCGCAGGGATCTTCGAGTTCGGGTTCACGCGGACGAAGCCGCTGCCGAACTGCTCGCCCTCGTTGATCTTGATGAGCCAGGCGTCGTACTCGGCGCCCGCGTGTCCGGTCGCGAGCAGCTCCTCGAGCATCACCGTGACTTTGACGCCGTTCGGTGTGGCGAGGGAGTACAGCTGGAGCGGGTGGCGCCCGACGGGAAGCTCCTTCTCGTGCGTTGGGCCGGCGATCGGGCGGTTGATGTTCGCGAACGCGCCGCCATTTTCCTTGTCCCAAGTCCAGACTTTGGGAGGCGCATACGTCGGTTGGTCGGTCATTTTTCCGTCCGTGGCTTCGAGCCGGTGAGAGGTGGGAGAAGCCCCACGAACAGATGTCACGACGACGGCTGGCGTTGCGCGTTACTGATCCGTGGAGCCGTCAACGGTCGCGTCGAGGGGCGCGGCGTCGACCGCCGCGTCGAGGGGGCTACCGGAGGCACCATCCGAGGCTTCTGCGGGGCTATCCGCGGCCGCGTCGCGCGGCGCGATGCAGACCAGGTCCGAGGTCGCGCTCACGCAAGTCCCAAAGCAGGCCTGGTCGGTGCAAGGAGGTCCAGCCTCGGCGGGGGGAGTCCCGGTCGGAACGACGGGACAGCAAACCTGACCCGCCAAGCAATCCGACGACAGCGAGCAATAGGTGTACGTGGCGGCATCTCCCGCCGTACCGCTGTTGTCCGTGCACCCCCCGAGGGTCCACACCAGGAGCGCGAGAGCGAAGAAGGGGCGGGGCGAGCGCATCGTGGGAGAGACGCTAGCAGACGAGTGCGCCTCCGCCGTCAATGCCGACGAGCCGGCAAGGGAGACCGCGCTACGGAAGAGCCGGAGGCGCACTCGACGGTCGCGTCACTTCTCCTTGCCAACGACCCGCCCACGCTCGTCCAGCGCCGTCTCCCCCGTCTTCTTCCCGCTATCGTCGTACGTGAAGCGGAGCAGGTGCGCGCCCCGCTTGTCGTGCGCGGGTTTGTCGTCGGCGCCGAAGAGCTCGGTCTGGAGCACGAGGTTGCGCTCGTCGAACGTGCTCCGTCGGCGCGCGACCCCGTCCTTGTCCGCGCGAAGGACGCCGTCCGGCCCGAACGTAGACTCCTCGACGGGATTTCCCCGCCCGTCGTTGAGCGTGCGCCGGATCGCCCAGCCATCACGACCGGCGACGGGCTCCCCCTTGGCGCCGAGGCACGACTCCTCGACCTTGTGCCCGACGAGGTCGAACTTCCTCCGCCGCCCCGCGCACCCGTCCTTCGCGAAGAGCGGCGCGCCCGAGCCGTCGAGGTAGAGCTCCTCGATCGGGTGCCCGGCGTCGTCGTAGCGGGTGCGGACGGTCATCTTCCCGTCGTTCGAGAGCGCCGGCCCGCCGGTCCCGTCGAAGAAAGCCGTCTCCGTCACCCGGTCGCGTTCGTCGCGCTTGAGGTGGACGACGGCTACCCCCTCCGGCCCCTTCGCGGCGATCTCCCGGCCGTCCAAGTAGTCCGTCTCCACGAGCCGCTGCCGCGCATCGAAGCGACTCCGCACCGAGGCGTACGAAGCGCCTGCCGGCGACGTCGGATGATGCTCGCCGTCGAAGAAGGCCTCGTCGACGACGTTCCCCGAGGGATCGTAGCGCAGCTGCCTTATCGACCACCCCGCCTTGCCCACGACCGCCTTTCCGTCCGGCCCGAGGAGGGTCTCCTCGACGAGCTGGTCGCGCTCGTCGTACGAAGACCTCTTCGTCGCATATCCATCGGGCGTC
This sequence comes from Polyangiaceae bacterium, assembly GCA_052147435.1. Lineage (GTDB taxonomy): Bacteria > Myxococcota_A > Polyangia > Polyangiales > Polyangiaceae > JBKQKP01. The sequence goes on from JBKQKP010000111.1 coordinate 16,475, forward strand.
GCGATCGGCTTCCCGTCGACGCCGAGCGTCGCCTCTTCGGTGACGTTTCCGCGCAGGTCGTACGCCTTCGTGTTCGAGGCGCTGCCCGCCTTGGTGACGACGGGGTTGTTGCCCGCGTCGAAGTGGTCTTGCCGCACGAGCCGGCCGCGATCGTCGTAGGCGCTTCGCTCGACGGCCCATCCCCCCGAGCCGACCACCGGCGCGCCGGCGGCGTCGAAGAGCGCCTCCTCGACCTTCTTGCGATGGACGTCGTAGACCATCTTCTTCTTCGAGTAGCCACCGGCGCGCATGACCGGTTCGTCCTTCTTCCCGAAGAAGCTCTCCTCGATGACGTCGTCGCTCCGGTCGCGGACGATCCGGCGCGCCGCGTAGCCGTCCTTGCGTAGCGTCCGGACGCCGTGTCCGTCGAGGTACTCCTCTTCGACGACGAGCCCGCGCTCGTCGTTCTTCAGCCGCTTCGAGGCGTACTCCCCCTGGTACATCGTCGGCGTGCCCGACGCGTCGAAGTACGAGACGGCGACGAGATCGTCGTCCTCGTCATAGGTGTCGCGCTCCGCGCTGATCCCCTGGTCGTTCATGCACGGGCGCCCATCGGCGCCGAAGTACGCTTGCTCGACCAGATTGCGCAGGTGGTCGTATTTCTTGCGCGTGCTCGCATAGCCGTGGGGACTCACGAATGGACGATTCTCGGAGTCGAAGTACTCCTCCGCGAGCTCGAGCCCTCGATCGTCGTACGTGAATCGTACGACCGGGCCACCATCGAACGGTGGCGCCGGGTGGCCCGCCACGTCGAAGTAGCGGGCCTCGATGCGGCGGCCCCGGTCGTCGTAGGTAGAGTCGGCGCGCGCGTAGCCCGACGAATTCGCCATGGGGGCGCCGTTCGCGTCGAACACTTCGAGGCGCACCTCGTTGTCGTGCTCGTCCCACGTCAGACGAGTCGATGCCACGTCGCCTCGAGAGACCACGAGATTCCCGTCGGTGCCGAGGGCCTCACGGAGGACGACCCGGCCGCGCTCGTCGGAGGTCTCACGCCGGGTTGCCCACCCGTGCCCCTTCGCGGGGCGCGGTCGGCGGTGTTCGTCCACGAGCGTGAGCTCGTCGACTCGTTTGATCGGATCCCACGTTTCGAGCACGCCGTGCGCTCCTGTGGACAGGATGACGGCCGGCTGCTCGTGGAAATCGAAGTTGGTGACCGCCGTCACGAAGCCGACGTCGTTGAGGGCGACGTGCAGATGATACTGCCCCTGCCAGTTGTAGGTCGGCTGCCCGTGGAGATCGAGGTAGCGGAGCTCTCTTCCGGTCGGGGTCAGGTCGCTATCCGAGTCGGTGGCGACGCCGTCCCAGCTCGCGACCGGAAGCCCATCGGCACCGAGGACCGTCGTGCGCACCGGCACAGTCCCACTCCCATATTCGAAGGCAACGCCGTACGCCCCCTGGCTCCCCCGCGGCCGACCACTCGCCCCCGTGAACGTCTCGCGCAAGATCCGCCCGCTTGCGTCCAGCTCCAACCGCGCTCCCGTGATTCGTTCGCCGGCGTGGCGGGGAGTCTTCCCGTCCACGTCGACAAAGTCCCCCCGACGTCCCCCCTCGGACCACTTCTCCCACGCGACGATGTTCCCGTGGGGGTCGCGATCGATTGTCTCGCGCGGCGTTTGGTCCTCGTTCCTGATCACATCGGTCCGTATCGTGCCCGGTTGGTTGCCCACGCCGATCAGCAGCGGCACCGAAGGCCGGGGTACGCGGGTCCCCGCGAACGTGACCCACTCGACTGACTGCGTGTGACCGCCGATCTTCGTGAGCCGGGTCGAGCCGGGCCGCTTCGAGAGCGTGTCGGGACGCGTGGGAATGACACATTGCGGGCCGTCCGCGGTATCGAAGGTCGTGAAGCAGAGCTGCACCCGCGGCCTCTTCGTGGCGAAGACCGCCGCCGTCGCCCCCGCCACGACGACGCATGCTCCCGCCGCGACGAGCATCGCTCGCCACTTCTTGCCGCTTCTGAGCGCGACGGATGGCACATCCATCCCGGACACCGCCGCGGCCCCCGTCGTCGCGGGACCCACCCCCTTCGGACCGCTCACCGACGCCGCGCGCGGCGAGGTGCCCCCCGTCACGCTCGGATGCTCCGTCGTCGCGGCGTGCGCGATGTCCCTCGCCTTCGGGGTGGGCATGACCGCGCGCCTCCCCTCGAGCGCTTCGAGCAAATCCTCCATCGTTGCGAAGCGCGTATCCCGGTTCTTGGACAGCGCTCGGGCCACGGCCTCGCTCACGCCGTGCGCCACGCTCGGCGCCACGCTGGAGAGCGGCCGCACGGGCATCGACAGTACGGCTGCG
>JBKQKP010000112.1:0-15218 GCA_052147435.1 Polyangiaceae bacterium
AGGGGAATCGACCGAAAATCGACATGGCGAAAAAGGGGGGGGTGAAAAAGGGCGGAAGGGGGTGAAAAACGGCGGAAGGGGGGGACCGGGCGGGGTGCGACGGGAGGTGCGGGGAGCGCGCGCGAGGGGGGACGCGTCGCGCGCGACGTGGATCTGCTCGGGCGCCATCGAGGGCCGGTCGCGCGGCAGCTGGAGCTGGTTGCGCGGGAACCGCAGTTGGTGACGCGCGAACTGGGTTTCGTCGCGGGCGAACTCGGATTGGTCGCGGGAGAACCCGAGTTTCTTGGGGGTTAACTGAAGTCGCTCGCGGGGGATCCGGAGTTGATCGCCCGCGAAGCGGCCCTACTCGCGCGCGAACCGGATTCGACCGACGGCCATCCAGAGTCGGTCGCGGGCGACGAGGGTCTTCTCCGCTCGCGAGCAGAGCGCGCTAGCGGGCCAACGGGACCCGGTTGCGCGCGAGCAGGTGGTGATCGTAAAGGGCGCAACTAGACTTCTGGGCGAAGAGGTCCTGATTGCGACCGAGCGTGGGGAGATGCTTCGCGAGGAGACTCAGGTCGGCCGCGAGGAAACAAGCGTCATGCGCGAGCAGGAGTCGATCCCGCGCGAGCAGATCGGGCCGTCCCCTGAACGGGCACTCCTCAGGTGAACGCTGTAGTCGTCCCACGCTGCACGTCGCCACCCGTGCGATGTACTATTGATGGCGTGGGGGTGTACCGGCGGGAAGGCGACGACAAGGGGCTGATGCCGACGACGCGGGGCGGCGGTAGGCTGCTCGGTGATGCGAGCAAGCCCTTCGATCGTTGCGATGAATGGAATGCTGCGGAACACCGGGCCACAGCCACGACGACCGCGAGGGGCCCGCGAGGCGTCGCGCGCAACTACAAAACCTGTCCACTTGCAAGAGCGGCAACCGCGGAGGGTATCAGGTTGAACACCGGCTCGCCCGGGTGGCGAAGGAGAGCGCAGACGCCTCGTTTAGGTCGGCTTGGGAGAACGGCCCGCTACAAGGGTGTCAGATGACCGAAAAGCTTCCCACTACGGCCAGCGTGCCTCCGTCGAAGGAAGACATGTCACTTCGAGCGACTATCTCAGCCGCCCTTGCGAAGCAGACATCGGACCCGGAAGCCGGGAACGTTCTTGGCAACTATCGACTATTGAATCCCATAGGCAGCGGCGGCTTTGCGGTCGTCTGGCTCGCGTCTCACATTGGGACCGGGGCCCAGGCAGCTGTCAAAGTATTTACGAAATCAAAGTTCCCAGAAAACGAACGCACGAACGCCGCAGTTCGCTTCTGGGAAGGGGCAAACTGCATTACTCAAGTCGAATGCAGTCACGTCATCCGTCTTCTGTCCGGTGGTCCGATAATATCGCCCGAGGGGCAACTCTGGTTCGCGATGGAGTATGTCGAAGGGGGAGACCTTCGGAAAGCCATCGAACACCACGCTCTTTCATGGAATGAGCGAAGCAAGATTATCGACGATTTGATCGTCGGCATTCGCGCAGCGCATGACAAGGAGATTGTTCACCGGGACATTCGTCCGAAGAACGTCTTACTAAGAAAAACAGAAGACGGCATCGAGGCAATCGTCTGCGATTTTGACATCGCGTACTATGAGCATTTTCTCAAGACACACGACTCCACGGCCATGACCATCGGAGAGACGAGATTCATACCGCCGGAGTTGTTCACTGCTCCCAAGAGCGAGGTCAAGCGCCTAGTGAGGCGCGAGAGCAATGATATCTACGCAATGAGTGTCCTTATGTTTGAGCTGTTCGTCGGAGTCGACGCCAACTTTCCAGACGAATACAGTACGAGTCATTACTATAGGCTCTGTCGGGCCCAGCGGCTGCCCAGCCACGATCCGGCCAGAATGCCGGTTGCCGTGGCGCGTCGTGTTGCGCGCACTTGTGCTCGCGGAATAAATGGCAATCCGCTGGAGCGCTTTAAGACCGTCACCGAATTTGAGAGGTGCTGGGCACCGAAGCGAGAGCCAATGCTTTCGGCATTGCTCGTTTCGGTATGTATTCTGCTTTTCTTGATAACGATCGCCCTCTGGCTCGACTACGCGCGCGGGTGGGTAATTAGAAATGGGTATTCGTCATCAGTTCTGGCGCTTGTTTCATTCGTGGCCGTGGTTGGCGGCTTCCTTGGGCTTACCGAATGGGTCAAGGGTGCACTTAGTGTCCAGTATCCATCTCTGTATCGCAGATGCGCGGAGTGGCTGGGGCTTCGGCCTCTACTCGGCCTGTTCTTGTTTGCGCTCTCGGCTGGTGGGCTGCTCGTAACGGTCGGCATGATCAATCTCACGGCGCGAATGCGGGGAGTTCTCGTGCGAAACGGTAGTGGATGCGTCTTGCGACACAATGGAACGTACAGCGCCGCGCTGTCGGATGCGGTCACGGAAGTACCGTGCGGCCTCGACGGCGATGAACTACGGTGCCCCGACGGGGTCGAGCCAGCGGTGTTAGGGCTGTCATGGTTGACTCCAGTCCTTCCCGTATTGAAGATGAAGCCGTTCGCCGGGCCTGAGCCGCAGCCATTACAAACTGCGTCCGCGACGCCGCCGGCGAAAGACTGCGGCCCAAGCATGGCCGCCATTGCCGAGACGGTCTTCCCGATGGGCAACAGAAGTGCAGACGCTACAGCTGATGAAAAGCCTGTGCACATGGTCGTTGTTAAAGCGTTTTGTATGGACAAAATGGAGGTAAGTGCCCGCCAATACGCACTGTGTGTTTCCGATGGAAAGTGTGATCCTGCGGAGCGCACGGCATACTGGGACGGCGTTACCGCCATCGACCACGCTCGATTCGACCAAGAGTGTAGCGCGTCCGTTTCAGATTCTCATCTGACGCACCCGATGAATTGCGTTAGTTGGCTTTCAGCGCGCAAATACTGTCAGGCCCAGGGAAAGCGCCTTCCGACTGAGCCGGAGTGGGAGTATGCGGCGCGTGGTGGAGAGGGAAGCGTGCGCCTATATCCATGGGGGAGTCAGCCGCCCACCTCGGACTTGGTCAACACATGCGATCCAACGTGTTACAAGCGTCTTCATCCCGCTTGGGATGGCGGAGCACTTGCCACGGGCGAGCGGGTTCTACCGGACCTGTGGCCAAATACAGCTCCCGTCACGGAATTCGCACAGGACGTATCCTTGTTTGGCGTACGCCAGATGGGTGGCAATGTAAGCGAATGGGTCGAAGACGCTTACGCGCCCTTCGATGGATCAACGTCGTCTGCAGAGGAATTTCGCGTTGTTAGAGGAGGTAATTGGGCCGAGGCGTTTGGGCCTTTGAACCGGAGCACCTTTCGTCGGCCGTACGACAGGAAAACGCGACGGCCCGAGATTGGATTCCGATGTGCACGAGACCGAGGGTAAGGGCTTGGCGCGGTCCGAGCTTGGCCCGGCGGCGCGTGCGCGTCCCGCACGCGCCCCGCTCGGACGCTCCGCCGGCTAGTCACCGTCTCACCTCGTTCGCGATCAGCACGCGCCATCGCGTCGATCTCGCGGCCTTCCGACGGCACGCTTGTTTGCTACAACGCACGCCGCCGTCGAGGAACGCTGCACGCTCCTCGACCAAATCGCGGGGGAGGGGACGGTTCATCGCGGGCGAGTGCTGTAGCAGATGAGGAAGGGGGCGCCACGTGGGTGGTCTCCGGGGGATCCTGGCCCGAGATCCAGCAGGAGACGCGGAGGCTCGCGCCTTCGTGCTCGCGAACACTCTTCCCGAAACGCCACCCAATGCGCCCACCTCGCGCTAGGCTCGCGCCGCCATGCCGGCCCCCGACTTCATCACCCACTTCATCGCCGACAACCCAAACCCGCTCCACTTCCTCCTCGACTCCCCCGACCCGCTCGGCGACTGGGTCCTCCTCCACCTCGAAGCTCGCGGTCAGCTCCTCATGTTCCTTGCGACGGAGGCGGACAGGGATCACGCGGGCGTACCCCCCGTGTACCGGCCCGTCGTCCTCGCCGAGATCGCGAAGCCGCGCCGCGACGACGAGCTGCTTCTCTTCGTGGCTCGCGACGACGAGCTGGGCGTCGCGCGGATCGATCGGGCGCGGATCGAGCGCGAGCTCGGCCCTCCCGATGTTCTCGACGCGCGCAATCACTTCCCGTTTCCGTGGCCGATGGGCTGGCACGGCCCTTACGCGCTCGACATTCGCGACGCCTATCGGATCGACACGCCGGACTGTCAGGTCCTCGCGCGGATCATAGAGGCCTGGGACTACCAAGACGTGGACGACGAGGGGACCCCGCGGCACGAGTGGCGCCTCGAGCTCGGCGTGACGCGCGCCCTGGACCCTGCGCTCCCGAGCGACGATCAGATCGCGGCGATGACAGCGCGCTTTCGACACTGCGGTCCGTGGGTCGACGAGACGCACCGCCACGAACGGCGCCACCCGAGCCGGCGCATCTTCAGCGCCGAGGTCGATGCGCACCCGAAGGGGATGTCGTGGCCCGAGCTCCAGCCGCTCCCGGAGGTCATGCTGGCCCCTCCGCCGGGGTGGGAGCCGGTCGGCTCGTTCCGCGCGCGACCGCTCGTCTTCCGAATCGAAGGGACGAAGCTCCACGTCGAGTGGACTCCGCCGCCCGGGGCCAACTGGTTCGACGCGGCGACCGGGCGCGCGAGCGAGCCGTCGCGATTCACCATCAGCACCGCGCGGCGAAAGCCCACGGACGAAGAGGTGAGCACGGTGTTCGCGATGCTCGGTGGGGCGGCGTACAGCGAGGAGAAGAGAGGGCGCTCCGCGGCGAAGGTGAAGGGGAAGGGCACCGCGCGGGTGTTTTTGGCGACCGCGGCGTGGCTGCGGAAGACGGCCGGGAGGGGCTAGACGCGCGACCGCGGCGCGTGCGGCGGCTCGAGGTGCACCGTATACTCGAACCCGTGGAGCGCGCCCTCGCCTTCGCTCGACTCGCCGAGCTGATGCCGGCAGCACGTGAGCGCTTCGGCGTCCGCGATCTCTCGGTGTTCGGATCCGTTGCGCGAGACGAAGCTTCTGACCAAAGCGATCTCGACGTCCTCGTCGACTTCGTGGGGACGGCGACCTTCGACGGCTACATGGGGTTGAAGCTTTTTCTCGAAGACAGCCTCGGAGTGAAGGTCGACCTGGTGACGCGCGCTGCGCTCAAGCCGCGGTTGCGCGCGCGAGTCGAGGCAGAGGCCAGGCGTGTCGCGTGACGAAGCCGCTTACGACGTGCTGATCCACCACTACTTCTTCTGGACGACGCCGCCGTCTCGGATCGCGACGAAGAGCGCGTTCAGGGAGACGATCGTATAGACGGCCTCGAGCGGGCGGCCCTGCCAGGCTTTGGCCTGCTCGAGGACGGACTCGGTGACCTCGCTGATGAGCTGGGGGGAGACCTCGGTGCCGTACAGTTCCTGCAGATGGCCCTGAATTTCCCGGGTCGTCAGGTGCGATCGCGCTCATGGGTCACTCCTTCATCGAGAAGTGCCGGACGAGCGCAAGTTACACAAAGTTCCCGACAGACCCCAACCGGGCGTTACGGGCCTCTCATTGCTTCATCGCCTTCTGAATATCGCCAGATTGATCGCTCCAGTAGACCGCCGTGTCGTCAACCGCGACGGCTACAGCACTATCGCCAGATGCGATCGTCACGGTTGCCCCGCCTTGCCTCGGTGCCGTGGCTACAGTGCCGCCCGCCGCCCAATACACGTTCGTTGCGTCCGCGGCGAGTGTCGCTGCTTGACCTGTCTCAGGCGAAATCGTTGTTGTCGAGCCATCGAGCATCACGAATAAGATGGAGGTATCGCTGCAATAGATACCATTGGTGCCCGCAAGTAGCGGTGACGTACAATTGACAGCGTTGGTTGGATTCGGAGCGCCTCCGTCATCCTCAAGCATCCCAACCTGGCTTCCCGGCGCCGCGAAAAAGACCGTTTTCCCGACAACGGCAACAGAATTCGGACTATCCGACATAGAGAGAGCACCGAGCGTCATAGCGGCGCTTCCGGCCGCGAGAGGGGCTGACTTGATTGTCGGAGTAGAACCGCCCTTTGGTCCCGTCGTGGTATCAATCTCTATCCAATATACAGTCCCATTTGAGACGGTTCCGGTAAGGAAGATGGCATCCGAGCTGATCGGAACCAGCGTCGCAATTGCTCCACTACCCGCCTTCGGGAGGGCCACGATTCCCCCGGTTTGGGCGAAATAGACGTTCGTCGAATCTACGAAGATAAACCCACCGGTCCAGCTCGCGTCGGAGGCGAGCTGCGTCACATTCCCTCCACCAATCGGATCTCGCCAGACCCCGCCGTTGGTGTCGAGCCAGAAGAGATCGGCTCCGTCGGACGCAAGGAATCGCGGCGCGTTCACGGCGAGAATGTGCTGCTCAACGACGGACGGTTCGCCGAAGGACGACGGAGAACCATCCTGGCCACCAGAGGAGGCTCCGTCGCCTCCTCTGGTGCTCTGACCGCCGCAGTTATAGAACGCCAAAGCGAATGGGGCCAAGAAGAGGGCCGCAGACCGTCGCAACATGGAGGACTCCTCGCGTGCCTTCCTCAACGGTATCTTCCAATCCATGGCCGGGGCGAAAAACTTCCGTCGCGCGAACGGGCCGCGGAGGATGGACTGCGCCGCTTACCTACCGAGTCATGGCTCAGCTTGCCATGTCTCCGCGTTCGTGGGTCTGGCGTCTTTCCACCCGCGCGCGCACTCTCTCCGCCTCAGCTTGTTCTCTCCTTACCTTCGCACGCCATGCGCTCCCCTCTGTGATCGGCTTACCGTACGCTTCGGGGTGCGTATAGGACCCTTTGTCCTCGGCCGCTTTCTCACACTCAGGGACAATCGGGTACATCTTTGCATAGGGGTCCTTTCTAATACCCGTCACCTGCCATGAGACCTTCTGATTCGGGTTCGCCCCTGCAATCACAAACACTCCCCCGGCTAACTCCGCCTTTACATGAAGTCGCGGTGCAGCGGAGCCGATAGGCGTTAGTTGATAACGAAAATTGTCATTCAACGCCTCGAAATAGCCGGGCATCGAAACTGTAAGTTCGCCTTGCGCGTTCGCGATACCAACGCCATCATAAACGTTCTTCATGTCGGGCGATTCGACGGCGCAATGAGAGAGCCACTTGTTCGTTGGGTCTAGCGGGTGGTCGATTCGAAATGGCTTGCTACCATTCGACAGGATCGTCCCTGTGGCGGTGATGTTTCCTGTGACGGTGACGTTGCCACTGACCACGTTAATCGCGGCGTCACCGGCAGTTGTCCCGACTTGCAAGCCCACTCCATTGGAGTTACTGATCTCGACGGCATTGTATCCGCCGCCGCCGGCAGCTGAAAGCGCCACTCCGTAGCCCGCCCCAACGTTCCCCGCCATGCACTTAATCGCATAGCCATCGTCCGTCTGGGCATAGATCCCATCTGCGCCATTCGTTCCGTAACCAGCGACGCCTGTGCCGATGGAACTAGTCCCGACGACACCGAATGGTCCTGAAGCATAGATGGCTACCCCCTGAGAGAGATTCGTGTTGACGCTCGTTATCGTTCCTATGGTGTTCCCTGAATTAGCTGTCGTAGAACTTGCGTAAATCGCAATGCCACTGCCGAGCCCTCCTGTTGCCGTGTTCGCGACCGAAATGGTGCCGCCGGCGCTGGTGCTGTTTGTTAGGGCTGAGGTTGCGTAGAGGGCCGTGCCAGCCCCGCCGTTGCTCGCATAGACGCCATATCCGCCGCTACTCTCACATTCTCCGATCACACCGTATGTGGTGCCGCTGTCTGCCGTCGCTACGCCGTAGACACCTACTCCACCCGTGCTCCCGTTCTGGGCGCTCACACCATAGGACAGCCCTGAAGCAGCCGTGCTGTAGGCTGCCACGGCAGCGCTGTTCTCTGAGCCGGCTGTTGTGGCATATATCGCATTGCCACCACTACCGCTCCCCGTGTTTGACACATATACCGTCCCGTTGGTGGTGCCCACGTAGCCGCTTGTGAAGTAGCCCGCGTTTCCAGTGCCCGTGTTGTTGGCGAAGATGGCAGCGGCAGTGTTTCCTGGCGTAGTCGCGTATATGGCGTTTCCGCCATTGCCGCTCCCGGTGTTTGACACATAGACTGTGCCGTTCGTGGTTCCCAGGTAGCCGCTTGTGAAGTAGCCTGCGTTTCCCTCGCCAGTGTTGTGGCCATAGACCGCGACTGCAGCGTTTCCAGCCGTCGTTGCGTAGAGAGCGTTTCCGTCACCCGTGTTCAAGATGTACACGGTGCCATTGGAAGTCGTTCCGGTATAGCCGCTCGTGAAGTAGCCCGCGTTCCCCTCGCCGGTGTTGTTTCCCAAGATTGCGGTTGCTGTGTTCCCTGCAGTCGTCGCGTAGAAAGCAGTTCCGTCACCGGTATTTGCTGCATACAATGAGCCGCCAGTAGTGAGCCCGGTGTAGTTACTCGTGACGTAGGCTCCGTACCCGCCATTGGTATTTGATGCGTACACTGTGCCCGAACTTCCGCCCGTCGTCGCGCCCGTCGCAGAAATGGCCGCGCCCGCTGTGCTGGAGACGGTGAGGGCGGTGGCAGCGTTAGCTCCCGTTCCTGTGCTCGTCACAGTCAGTGCTTCGGTGCTTGTAGATGTTGTCGCCGTGACAGGTACTGAATTCAACCCGGCTTGTGTTGTTATGTAGTTCGACATTTGGTGGTTTCTCCTGTCCGATCGACGGGCGTAGCTGCCTCATCCGCGGCCGACAAGCCTCAGCCGTGACGTTCGGGTGCAGATCTCCCGAAGAGACAGAGCCTACAGACTCCACCCGATGGGCGGAGCGTCCCGTCCGACATTGTGCCTCAGTCTTAACTCGCCAACTTCACCACCCACTCCACGGCAGTGCTCGAGGACGCAACACAAGTTGCGGCGGAGTGACGCTGTGTCCAACCGGAACGGATCGCGGAAAGCGAAGGTCCGAAGTCCCACCATGTCGCCGGACGCGGGGGCCACTGCTCACGCTCATCCCGCCTTCCTTGTCTCGGCGAACCGGAAATCTGGCTGCAACCCGAGCGCCGCGCAGATACGCATGATGCTCGTGAGGGTGAGTCCAGCCTCCTCCGCGTTCAGGATCGCGTCGAGCTGAGACCGGCTCGTCGCCATCCGTTTCGCCAGCTCGGCCTTGGTGATCCTGTCCTTCTCCATCTTGCGGCGAAAGACCTCGGCGATGATCTTCTTCTGGGCGCGCGCCTGGACTTCCTCCCACTCCCCGCGCTCCTCGAAGAAGCTCCTGACGCTGCTCCCGATGTGCTTGCTCTTCATCGCGGCTTCTCCCCGCCGATCGTGCGGCACGCCGCCTACGGGAGCCCCGTCAGCCACTGGCGCACGGGCTCGTTGCCGGCGGCGCTCTGGCGGCGGTCTGGTAGAGAGGTTATCCATCGTGAACAGCCCCGTCACCACGACGCGGTTCTTCCGCGGCGGCAGCACCGCCGGCGTCGCCGAGATCACGAAGCCGCGCCGCGACGACGACCTGTGGCTACTCGTCGTCCGCAGTGCCCGCCTCGCGCTGAAGCGTGCCCGCATCAGACGCCCCGTCCGCCTTCCGCTTGATGTTGAGCTTCCCCACCTCGAACGGAGGGATCTTGTCCCTGTCCCGCCAGAACACAACGATGTCCTCTCGACCCGCGACGTCCATGACCAGCATCACGTCGTCGCAGGGCGTCTCGAGGTGCTCCAGAAGCTGCGCATACTTCTTGGTCCCGTGGAGGTGGCGAAGCTCCTCGCTCACTTTGCTTCGCGGGAAGACTCGGGACCCGCGGTCACCGTTTCGTGGCGGCCACTCTACGTAGTTGATGTACTCGGATGGATTCTCCCCGATCTCGCGGATGCCGTCGTAGCCGAGCGTCAGCCACTCTTGGGTGAGCTCCAGGAAGGTGCGGGCCGTGGACTCGGACACCGGGAGCTCCTCCTCCTTGCCGGCGCCCGGAACGACCCTGGGGACCCGCACGCGGTGCCCCTCGACGTGGTCGCCCGCGCAGACGAGGACCAGGAGATCGTTCGGCTCGCAGGGCAGGGCGAGGAACCGTTCGTACTTGCGACGTCGAGCCTCGCTCTTTGCCAGAGCGAGGAAGTCCACGACCGCCGCGCGGGGGATGAGCGAGCCCTTGCTCGGATCGTACTTGCCGAGGACGAGGAAGTAATCGCTCGGGGCGCGGCCTAGCTCGCCGGCTTGCTTGACGACGATCGGGAGAAAGGGGCGGACTGCCCGTTCGATCGGCTCCGGGAGGGGACGGTTCATCGGGGGCGAGTGCTGTAGCAGATGAGGAAGGGGGCGCCACGTGGGGGGACCCTCGGGAATAGCCTTCCGACGGAGCCTAGCCCCGCGACCGCGGCGCGTGCGGCGGCTCAAGGTGCACCGTATACTCGAATCCGGACCTGGCGTGAGCGGAGAGTCGCAGAGTTCATCTGCGCGATCGCCTTCGGGGGTGTCCCGAAACTTCACATCGACCCTCGCGATCCGAAACCCGTGGAGGCGGATCGGGTGAGCAAGGTGGAAGCGGCCGTCGGTTTGCGCCGCGTTTTGATCGCGGCGGTTTCTCCGAATTCGCCCGTGACCACGCGCTCATGTCCGCACTCGAGGGACGATCGAAACGCGGCCGATTCGCGCGATCGTCTCCAGGCCGAGGCGTACTGTGCGAGGGAATGTCACTTCACTACGAAGCTCTTGCCGACCGAGACTGCCGCACCGGCGAACGCGGGGATGTGAGCGCTGCGGAACTTGCCAGCGATGCAACCTCCCACCGGGGACCCGGCGAACGGGGGCTCATCGATGACGGCGGATTGGACGCCACCGCCAGGGCCGAACGTGACCCGGATATGGCCCTGCCCTGTCGGCCCGTCGGATCTCTTGCACTCGCTCAGCATGATGGAGCCAAGCGCATACGCCGCCGCAGCGCGATCGAACGCAGCCGTGGGCATGGGCATCGCTCCGGCGCTGTTGGGAGTGTCCAGACCGTGGTCGCCTAGATGCGGGTCCACGATCCCAGTGCGATCGTGGAAGCTGTCGCCAGCGTTGGTCCTACGGACGCGGACGCCCAGAGGGGGAGCGTCGCCGGCGACGGGCGACTCAGGGGGAACCGACAGGCTCGTCGTGCTCGTCATCGCGGCCTCGGAGTCTGGGACCACCGCGGAAGAGGAGGCCCCTCCGCTCGCGGCGACGCTGTCGGAGGGCGGCGGGGGCGGAGCTGCGGCCGATCGCGGGACCACGGCAGCGGGCGCCGGTTCGCGCGACGGAGACCGATCCATTGGGGCGCAGCCGAGGAGCGCTGCGCCGATCGCGAACCCCCACCGCATGCGGAAAGTGTAGCCCCGAAGGTGGGAGCCGGCCCGTACTGCGGCCGCCGCGGCTAATTGCAGGTCTTGGCGGTCGGCGTACACGGATAGAGATCGCGCTGGCTGACCTCGCAGCACACGTAGCCGCGGCTCGAGAGCCCCCCACCCGACCTCCCCCCGAATCGGGGGGAGGAGAACACTCGGCGTGATCGAGAGGACTGACTCGCCACACGCGATCGTTCGCGAGCAAAGAAGCATGCTTCGATTTCCCCTCCCCCGATTCGGGGGGAGCCGGTGGGGGCATAGCTGTTAGCCAAACTTGGCGCAGGAGCGTCCGGCGATCACCCCACCCCCCGGCCCCGCCCCGCAGGCAGGGCGGGGAGCACGCTGGGCAAGCGACGTTCGCGGAATTCGCGCGAACGCTGTTCGATTCGTCGCAACACGCTCGGGCTGGCGACCGATGGGATCTTCAGGAGGGATCCGATGGGGTGGCGAGCAGGGCGTGGCCAGTGGGAGCTCGAGAAGGCGCTAGCCATGGAGATGCGGCGCGCGCCGACCGCGGGCGAGCGGGAGATGTGGGAACTGCTTCGACGCCGCAAGCTCCACGGCCTGCGCTTCCGCAGGCAGGTGGTGATCGATCGGTTCATCGTCGACTTCTCTTGTCCGCAGCTCCGCCTGGTCGTCCAAGTGGACGGTCCGATACACCAAGAGCGGCGCGAGCGAGACGCTGGGCGCACCCGAGCCCTCGAAGCACTCGGCCTCCTCGTGCTGCGCTTCAGCAACGACGAGGTTCTCGATGAAGGTGACTCTGTCGTGGAGCGCATCCTCCGCGTCGTTCTCCCCTGAGATGGCCACGCGAGCTCCCCGCCCTGCTGGCGGGGCGGGGCCGGGGGTGGAGTGATCGCCGGACGCTGCTGCGCCAAGTTTGGCTAACAGCTATGCCGGGTGGGGGGCTTCTTCCCGCGGGGCCTCGTTCCGCGGAAGAACAGTCGTCCTAGCTCGCTCTCACCTCGCACTCGCCCCCGGTCGCACCGTAGGTGGCGGAGGCAAGATCGGGTGCCGCATCGGAACCCCCGCGTCCGAGTGCACCAAGAACGTCGAATAATCCGTCGAGCGCATCAGCGATTCCGGCGTCATCTCGACCTTCTCGAGCAACGACTCCAGCCTCGTCACCCTCTCCTCGAGCACCTTGCGCGCTCCCGGCTCTGCACGCGACGCCCCATCCCGGAGCGCATTCACCGCGTCTTTCCACACCGCCCGCGCCCCCTCCGCTCCGCGCCACAGCCCGCTCCCGTACTGCCCGTGCTCCTTCGGCCCCGTCGCCCGCTCGAGATCCTTCTGCACGCACGGCGAATGGTCCGCCGTCCGGTCCGGCGGCCCGGCTCCTACATCGCCCCCCGCTCCGAGTCGCGCATACGTCTCGCACGCCCCTGGAAGCGAGCTCGCCACCGCGTGCATGAGCGCCCGCGCGTCGCCGTCGGACACCAGCGGGTGCGGCAGCGCCCCCGCGCGCTCTTCGATCGCTTCCGCCATCGCGAGACGCAGCGCGTCCACCCCCGTCCCTTTCCCCATCCGCACCGCCGACAGCCACGCATCGGGGGAGGGGACCCACTCGCCGTGGCTGTCCCTCGCCACGACGAGCGCCGCCGTCGCGTCCGACGCCTGATCCGGCGCATCGGAGCGGAACCCCGTCTTCGATCCGAACCACGTCGCGATCTGCGCCAGGCAAGCGTCCGACGCGCGCCCGCCGTCAGCGGGGGGGGGCGAGCACTTCGGCGCCTCGCGCGCGGCGACCGCGATCGACGCGCTGTCCCCGTGGACGAGCGCGTCGCGCAGTGACGCCATCGGCCCGTGCTCGCCGCACCCGAGCACGAGCGCCGGCGTGAGCGCGAGCGGAAATACGAGCGGAACGAACGAGAAAGAACCCCGTGCTCTCACGACCCTCTCACACCGTTGCGAACGCCGCCTCGGGGACGTCGAGCGGCGAGCGGTCCTCGTCTCCCATCGACGCCGCCTTCTGCTCGACCCCCGGTAGCACCGTCCGCGCGTAGTACAGCGCCGCCGCCACCTTGCCCGTGTAGAACGCGTGGTCCGTGTCCGTCGCCGCGAGCTTCCCCAGCTTCTCGTGCGCGATCGCCGCCCCTTCGAGGAGCATCCACGCCACCGCCGTCTCGCTCATCATCTCGAGGAAGCGGTTCGCGTAGAGCGGCACCATCGCGATGTTGCCCCCCTGGAACCACATCAGCAGGCGCATCGCCGCGCCGCCGAGCGCCTCCTGCGCCGCGCCGAGCTTCTTCACCGACGGCCCCAGCTTCGGGTGCGCCGAGTGCGCCGCGACGAACTTCGCGATGTCGGCGAGGAACGCCTGCATGTTCGCGCCGCCCGCCTGGCCCACCTTCCGACCGACGAGGTCCATCGCCTGGATGTGGTTCGTCCCTTCGTAGATCGAGAAGATCTTCGCGTCGCGGCAGTACTGCTCGACGGGGTAGTCCTTCGTGTACCCCGCGCCGCCGTACGTCTGGATCGCGGTCTCGCACACGCGGAAGCCCTGATCGCTCCCGTACGCCTTCACGAGCGGCACGAGCAGATCGACCTGCCCCTGGTGGTACGCCGCCGCCTGCTCATCCTTACCCGTGAAGGCGCGTACGGCATCCTGGTGCCGCGTGAGCTTCACCGCGAGCGCGCGAATCCCTTCCACGCGCGACTTCATGTCGAGCAGCATCCGCCGCACGTCCGCGTGCTCGATGATCCGCGCGCGCGGCGCCGTGGCATCCTTCCAGTGCTCGATCGAAGCCCCCTGCTTCCGATCTTTCGCGTACTCGAGCGCGTTCAAGAACGCGCTCGACGCCACGCTGATCCCCTGAACGCCGACGCCGATGCGCGCGCCGTTCATCATCTTGAACATCTGGCTCATGCCCTGGTTGATCTTCGGGTCGCCGCCGACGGGCCAGCCGATGCACTTGCCGTTCTCGCCGAAGTTCAGGACGCACGTGGACGAGCCGTTGATGCCCATCTTGTGCTCGATGTTCCCGACGCTCACGTCGTTCGTCTCTCCGAGCGTCCCGTCCTGCGAAGAGCGGACCCTCGGAACGATGAAGAGCGTCAGCCCCTTCGTCCCCGCCGGCGCCCCGTCGACGCGCGCGAGCACGAGGTGGACGATGTTGTCGGCGAGGTCGTGATCCCCGCCGGAGATGAAGATCTTCGTCCCGACGATCGAGTAGCTCCCGTCGCTGTTCTTCTTCGCGCTCGTCCGCGCCGAGCCGACGTCGCTCCCCGCGTGCGGCTCGGTGAGGCACATCGTGCCCCCCCAGGTGCCGTTGTACATCCGCGTGCAGTAGAGCTTGCGCTGCTCGTCGGTCCCGAAGCTCTCGATGACCTCCGACGCCCCGTGCGCGAGCCCCGGGTACATCGAGAACGCTGTGTTGGCGCCGCTGATCAGCTCCTCGACGAGGATCTGAAGCGAGTGCGGCGCGCCGGCCCCGCCGAACTCGGTATCGACCGCGATCGACTTCCACCCCGACTCGTACAGGCTCTTCCACGCTGCCTGGAACCCGGGCGGGGTCTGCACGCGTCCCCCCTCGAGCCGACACCCCTGGTCCCCCACCGAGTTCAGCGGGCCGATGACCTCGCGCACCCAGCGGTAGCACTCGGCGAGCGAGGTCTTCACCTCGTCCTCGCCCCAGGCCTCGAACGGCCCTTTCCCTAGAAGCTCCGCGAGCTTGAACTGTTCGAAGAGGAGAAAGCTGAATTCGCGGAGATCGGCCTTGTAGCGGTTGATGGCTTGCGTGGGCTTCGACATTGGGACGCTCCTCGCGCCGCGGCTTACCAGGTCCGGCCTCAACTGCCGGCCCTCGCCGCAACGCGTTCAGAATGAATGCCCATTCATTCTACCGCGTCAACCGGGAAGCGCCATGGCGCGTTCCTTCTCCCCCCGAGTAACCCCACCCCCCCGGC
>JBKQKP010000113.1:0-27120 GCA_052147435.1 Polyangiaceae bacterium
CGCGACCTCGACCTGCGGAGCCGTCGGCGTGGCGCTCCCCGTCGCGGCGCGGAAGTATGGGGTCCGGAGGTTGTGGTAGTAGAGCACCGCATCGAGCTGAACGGCCCCCGCGGGGAGCGTGCTCGGCGCGTCGATGAGGACGTCGACCGATCCCAGAGGGGGGACGAAGAGCGCGTAGGGAATGCGGATCGATTTACTCAGCTCGTGCAAGTAGAGGAGCTGGCCGTCCGCCGTCGCGATGTCCATGCCGAACCGAGCGGCGTCGAGCGGAATGGTCCCGTCGGCCGCCGCCCCGCCGTAGACGGCGACGATGTTCCCTTGCCCGTCGACCGCGTCGAGCTCCACCCACGGCTCGCGGATGTCGGTCACTCCGGTCGGGAACGCGTGCCCCGAGCCGCGGTTTCTCACGGTGACGTCCACGGTGTTGCCGACGCGCTTCGCCTCGAGGCCGATCGCCGACTGCAGGTTCGCCGTGACGTTGGCCGTCATCGTCGTGTCCTGCGTGATCTCCGAGGCCATGTAGACGTTGCCGCCGACCATCGAGTGATCGGCGACGCCGTTCGCCCCGAGCGGCACGTGGCAGTCGACGCACCGCGTGACGAGCGGGGCCACCCCTCCGCTCGACGTCGGGCCAGCGTCCGGTGCGAACGCCCCGCCCGTCCCGCCGGCGTAGGCGCTCCCTTGCCACTCGTGGAGCGTGTTCAACGCCTCCATCCCCGTTCCCGGAACGAACTGCTGGTGGCACCCGCCGCAAAAGAGCGGGTTCGTGAGCGTTGCCAGCCCGGCTGAGGCGCGCGCCTTGTGGCTCACCGTCCAGTCGTACGCGCTCGACTGGAGGTCCGCGTTTCCGCCCGCCTGGATGAGCCGCTCGGTGTCATGGCACGCGAGGCACGTGATGCCCCGCCCCGACGTGAGAGTCGTGTCGCCGAGCTCCGCGGTCACCGGGTCGTGGCAACCGGCGCACAGACGCGGGTACTGATTTCCGTTGTTCTTCGCCTCGACCGTCGCGCCGAACCGGACCATCGGATCGACGGCCGAGTGTGCGTGCGCGCTCTTCTGCCACGCGGCGTACTGGGCCTGGTGACACTGGCCGCACCACGCTCCGTCGTACGAGACGTTCGGCTTGGTCGTATCCGGTATCAGCCACGTGGGCCCGAGCGGGAGCGTCGCGCTGAAGACGGTCCCCACCTGCGAGGCCATCGTCGTCGCGTCGGTCGTAGGGTTCGACGGGTCGATCTCCCCCGTGCGCACGACCCCGGAGCGATCCGGCGCGAGCCCCCCCATTTCTTCGAACGCCGAGAGCACATCGTGCGGATTGAACGGAGGGTCGTTCGGCGCGTTCGCTGGGGGGATGGTCGAGAAGAAATCGAGGAGGCCGGTGTGCCCGATCCGCGCGTCGACGGTCGTGTCTACCGGCTTGAGGTCCTCGAAGAACGCCTCGTTCGTGCTGACGAAGCCGTCGAGGTGGCACCCTCCGCACGAGAGCCAGAAGTTCCCCGAGGTCGCGTACTCCCCCTTCGACGAATTCGCGCGATAGAAATAACGAAGCCCTGCGCGCGTGTTCGGGGGGATCGGATCTTTTGCGACGAGCGTGATCGGCGACCCTATCGGAGCAACGTGCGCGAGGAGGCTCCCCCCCGAGAGGTCGAGGACGTGGAGCGACTTCGAGTGGAGAGGCGCGGCGGGGGGAGCAGGATCCTCGCTCTCGTCGGCGAGGAGGAACGCGCGCGCCCCCGCGGTATCGAGCGTGAGCCCGACGGGGTGATCGCCCGGCATCCCGCGCACGAGGTCGACCGCGATTCCTTGCGTCAGATCGAAGGTCAGTAGGTCCTCGCTCCCGCACGCGACGACGTACGCGACGTAGCCGTTCGGATGGAACGCCGCGGCGCACGGCTGCGAGAGGATCTCGGTGTTCCCCGTGGGGTCGAGGACGTTGATCGCGGCGAAGAGGTTCTTTCGCCCCGCGATGATGCCGTTGGGGTCGTTCGGATTCGTCTGGACCTCGATCCGCTGCGAGAGATCCACGACGCTCACGGTCGGGAACAAGACCTCCTGAAACTGGAACGGGTGCGTCGGCGCGATGAGCTCGTGAGGCACCCAGGCGACGTTCCCGTTCGTCGACCACGCGATCGACTCGAAGCCGAACGGCGTGCCTCGGGGTGTCGTGAGTGTGCCGTCGCCGACCTCGTAGGCAAGCGGCACGTCGTAGTTCGCGGCGAGCGGTCCTTGCGGCACTCCACTGTCGTTCCCGCCGTCGTCGCTTGTGTCTGGGCTCGCTCCTGCGTCTTCCGAAGGGGGTGGCGGCCCGATGCCCGCGTCTTCGTCGACCGTGAGCGGGACGATCGTGACCTTCCCGTCGATCCGATGCGTGACGTAGAGCTCGCGGCGCTGGCTCGAGACGGCGACGCCCGACGGGAGACGCCCGACGGGGATGGTGCTCGAAAGGACGCCGAGCGTGCGGTCGATCACTTCAATCGCGTTGTCGTCCTCGACCGCCACGTAGAGCCACCGAGGGTCGGCAGCGTCCCAGACCGCGGCGCGCGGGTGGGTGCCGGTCGGAATGACGCGGATCACGGCGCGTGCGTCGGCGTCGATCAGCGCGACAGAGGCGCCGCCGCGGTCGACGGCCGCGAGCCATTTTCCGTCCGGGCTGAGCGCGACGGAGCGGATGTCCGTCCCAACGGGGATTTCGCCGACGAGGGAATAGTTGTCGACGTCCGCGTAGCTCACCGAGCCGACGTCGCCGTTCGCCGTCCACACGCCGCCGCGCACCGGGTCGAACACGAGCGGCGAAGACGCCACGCTCACGCGCGCGGAAGCCGGAATGAACGCCGGCGGGGAAGCTTCGAGGGCCGGGAGCGACGCCTCTCCCGCGTCGGCGTTGGTCGTCGCCGCATCCGCGACACCGCCATCCGCGCCCGTCAGCTGCAACGGGAAGTGCTCCCCGGCGCACGCTGCGGCGAGCCCGAGAGAACCGAGGATTGTGCCCGCGAGGGCAATCGAGGCGAGTCGCACTGCGGGGGAACTTTGAGGGATCGCTTGTCTGCTGTCGAGCGGTCGCAGCGGAGTGCAATCTTCTATTGATCCCGCGCACTCCCGTGCGCATGGGAGTGGGCATTCGCGTGATGCTCGCCATGCTCGTCCTCGACGCCGCAACGAGCATCGACCCACCCGACCCAAGCGCTGCCGTCCGGCCCGTGCTCCCGCTTCCAGATCGGGACCCGAGCCTTGATCCGGTCGATCAGGGTCCGGCACGCGAGGAACGCTTCGGCTCGATGCGGCGCGCTCGCGGCGCACACCACGGCGGTTTCACCGACGGCGAGTGAACCGATGCGGTGCAAGACGGCGACGCGGACTCCTGAAATCTCGCGCTGGATCTCCTCGCCGATTCGGACCATCTCGGCCTCGGCCATCGTCGCGTACGCCTCGTAGTCGAGGCGCGTCACCGGACGCCCGTCGCTGGTATCGCGAACAACGCCGACGAAGACGTCGATCGCCCCGGCCCCCGCGTGCTCGACCGCGGCGACCACCTCGTCAACCCCGAGCGGAGCGCGACGAAGCTCCGCCTTCATGATCGCCCCACGCGCCATGCGAAAGCGTAGCCGCCCGCCGGCGCCTCCGCATTCGTCCGCGTCACTACCGTACCCATGTGCCGCTCTTCCCCCCGCTCTTTTCCGCGAGCTCGACGGTCAATCGCATCCCGCGGTCCACGGATTTGAGCATGTCGTAGACGGTGAGGGCAGCGACGCTCGCCGCCGTCAGCGCCTCCATTTCGACTCCGGTCCGGTCGAGCGCGTCGGCGGTGGCAAGGATGGCCACGCCGTCTTCCTCCACCACGAAGTCGACGGTGACTCGCGTGAGGGCGACCGCGTGGCACAGGGGGATGAGCTCCGAGGTCCGCTTCGCCCCCTGAATGCCGGCAATGCGCGCCGTCCCGAGGACGTCCCCTTTCGCGACATCTCCCGCGCGGAGCCGGGCCGCCGTCGCCGCCTGCATCGCCACGCGCGCGCGCGCCACGGCTCGACGTGGCGTGACCGCCTTCGCGCCGACGTCGACCATCCGAGCTTCTCCACGCTCGTTCAGGTGCGTCGAGAGCGGGACGATCTCGGCAGCGGCGCGTGGGAGGACCTCCTCGGGATGTTTGCCGCGAGCCACCTTCCAGAGGGCGTAGCGATCGACGGGTGCAAGCGCGCGCCACGCGAGCGGCGGGACGACGCCGAGGAGCTCCGGAGGGACGTCTCGCGGGGACGGCTCCTCGGAAGGGGGTGCGGGGGACGAAGCGGTACGAGCCTTCGATACCGCCGCATGAACGGCCGCGACGTCGACCTTCGCCCCGCTGCCGAGGGTCGTCAACGCGCGGCGCAACGCGAGAGAGCTCCCCCTCCACGCATCGAGCGAGACCTTGATCTGCGCCGCATCGAGCGCGCGCCTCGCGGCGAGTGGGACGAGCCCGAGCGACTCGTCGATTCGCTCGAAGGCGTACACGCGCATCGTGAGCGTCGTCGTTGTCGTTGTCACTGGCTCGCCTCCGCGTCGATGTCTTCCGGCGCGTCCCAGTCACGCAGAGCAGGCAGCTCGTCAGGGGAGAGAGGGAGCTCGCGGGTGTCTACCGCGTCGAGGACCGCGCGTAGCGAGCGTTCCCCCTCCTCGAGCTTTGTGCGCGCGAGACCGCCGACCCGCGCAGCATCGTAGCGGGCGAAAAACGGCGACCAATTCCCCGCATCTCGCGGCGCGACGGCGGCCGCGTCCGGCGCGAACGTGGCGAGGCGTGCCAGCATTTCGCGCGTCACGTAGGGCATGTCGCACGCGAGAGCAATCGCCGCCCCCTCCGCAGCATATTCCAGGAGCGCGACGAGACCCGCGAGCGGCCCCCCTCCCGTCGCCCTCGCTCCGGTGGCGTCGTCAATCACGCCGACTCCCACTCCCAATCGCCATGCCGCGTAGGCCTCGGCGCGTCCGACCAGGACGACATCGTCGCAGCGCTCACGCGCGAGCGCGACCGTCCGCTCGAGAACGCTCACGCGCGCCCCCTCCGGCGACGGCGGCGCGAGGAGCCAACCCTTGGGGCGTCCCCCCATGCGACGAGACCCTCCGCCGACGAACACCCCGGCGATCAGCCGCCCCCCGCTCAAGCGCCAAGCTCCTCCAGGAGCAGTATGTCGCACCCTTCCCCGCGCTCGATGCGCGTCGCGTCCGCCGGAACCACGAGGAGCGCGTCGGCGTGGGCTAAGCTCGACGCGGCTCCGCTTGCCTGGTTCACGAGCGGCGTCGCCCAGAAGTCCCCGTCCGCTCCGCGCAGGAGAGTCACCCTGACGAACTCGGTCCTCCCCGGCTCGGCTCGGGTGAAGCCCGAGCACCGCGCGCGCCGGCGCGGCGCGAGTGGAGAGCGATCGCCCTGCATCGCGCGCAGGAGCGGGAGCCCGAAGAGCGCGAACGTGATCATCGCGGACGCGGGGTTGCCGGGGAGCCCGATGACGATCGATCGCCCCCGCCGACCGAGAACGAGAGGCTTGCCGGGCTTGATCGCCACCTTCCAGAAGTCGAGCGAGACACCGGTCCCCTCGAGCGCGGGGCGCACCCAGTCGTGATCGCCCACGCTGACTCCCCCCACGGTGACGAGCACGTCGCACCCGTCGAGGGCGACGGAGATCGCCCGCTCCGTCTCCCCGCGGTCGTCGCGCACGATCGGCGCCACGCGCACCGACGCGCCCGCGTGCTCCGCCATCGCGCGCAGGGCGATCCCGTTGCTCTCCGGAATGGTGGCTGGCCCGCCTTGAGCGCCCGGCGCGCGCAGCTCGTCGCCCGTCGACAGGATCGTCACCAGGGGCTTACGGACGACGTCGACCCAGGCGCGGTCGCATGTCGCGGCGAGCGACACGTGCGCTGCACGGAGCCGAGTGCCTCGTGCCACCGCGACCGCTCCTCGCGCGAGATCCTCGGCGCGCCGGCGAATATGGGCCCCGACCTTTGGCTTCGCATCGAACGTGGCTTTGTCGCCCGCGCCCGCTCGCGCGACGCGCTCCTGCATGACGACGGCATCGGCCCCTTTCGGAATCGGGGCCCCGGTGAAGATGCGGCAGGCGCACCCCGGAACGAGGTCGTCCGGTATCCCACCCGTGCGGCTCTCCCCAAGCACCGGGAGCGTCCACGGCCCTTCCTCGCCGAAGCTCGCAAGGGCCACGGCGAAGCCATCCATTGCGCTGTAATCGAAGGCGGGGAGATCTCCTGGCGAGCGAAGATCCTCGGCGAGGACGCGCCCGGGCGACGCATCGATCGCGACGCGCTCCGCCCCCAGGCCCGCGTTCATCTCCGCTCCGAGCGCCAGGAAGCGCCGCTCTGCTTCATCAAACGAGATCATGAGCTCCTGGTCGCGCTGGACCTGCCCGGCCGTCCGGGAGAAGCACACATCGGTGCCCAACGCGCGGCCTATTCGCCGAGGTTACGCCGGCGTGGAGAGCGATGCACGCGGGCCGCCGTTTCGCGTACGCTGACCGGGGAGACCTTACTGATGCTTCGACGTGGCGTGCAGTGCGCGATCGCGGTCGTTGCGGCGACGTCGGTCATCTTGGCGGCCGCGTGCGGCAACAACGGCATCGTCACGTACCAGCAACCGTACGACGCATCGGTCTTCGTCGACCACTACTCCCCTCCGGCAGGCGTCGGGGACGCGTGTGGCGCAACCATTCCCTGCCGCAGCGGGCTCGCGTGCAGCGCAGCCGGAACGTGCGCGCCCGGCTATTCGACCCCGACCGGGGCGCCGTGCGTCATCAACGACGAGTGCGTCGCCGGCGACTACTGCGGAGGGCTGCGCCAGTGCACGCCGGACACCCCGGAGGACAGCGGCGGCGTGGCCGGCTCCGACTGCAGCAACGATGGCGACTGCGCCGCCGGGCTCCGGTGCGATCCCGTAGGGTTGAGCGCGCAGTGCCAGCCGGAAGGGGCCGGGGACGTCGGTGCCGCGTGCACGTCGAGCGCCGATTGCTTCGGCGGGTTGGACTGCGAGAGCCAGATCTGCACCGCCCCTCCCGCTACAACAGGGCCTCCGCCACCGGTGGGTCTGTCGACCTGGCCCGGCGTCGACTGCGCTGACGATCCCCCGCCGACGAAGGCCTACTTCCAGGTCCCCCGCGAGCCGAGTGACGGCGGGCCCGGCACCGACTTCTTCCGTCTCCCCTTCCCCAACGACGCCCGGCTCAACGGGACCAGCGTCGACATGTCGGGCTTCCCCACGCCCGGCTCGTCCATTCTTGGTTACGACCTCGTTGCGCGCTACGTCGGCGACGTCGAAGCGAACACGCAGGGCTTCAGCACCTGGCCCACGGTCACGATCCGCTTCAGCGCCCCCGTCGACTTCTCGACGCTCAAGCTTCCGCAGGCGCTCCAGTGGCTCGAGCTCACCGAAGGGGCGGCCGTCCCGGTCGGCTTCGAATGGACGATGACGACCGGCCGCAATCAGTACGTGTGCCCCAACGCGCTGACGGCTCGCCCGCAGCAAGGGATCCCGCTGATCCCGGGCACGACGTACGCCTTCGTCGTCTCGTCGAGCGTGCTTACCGCCGCCGACCAGCCCATCCAGATGGACTCCGATCTGCAGGCGCTCCTCGGGTCGACCGCGCCGACGGACCCGGCGCTGACGAACGCCTATACGGCGTACGCGCCGCTCCGCGCGTGGGTGTCCGCGAACGGCGGGGCGAGCTCGATCATCGCGGCCACCGTCTTCACGACGGGGCCGACGAACTCGCTCGCGCCGAGCGCGGTCGCCGCGGTGCAGGCCGCGCCCGCACCGACCGCGACAGGGTGGATCAACTGCGCCTCCGCCCCTTCGCCATGCCCGCAGGCCACGGGCGATCGCGCGTGCGGCGCACCCGATCCGGCGTTCTACGAGCTGCACGGGCTCGTCACGCTCCCCATCGTGCAAGCTGGAACGGAGCCCTACTGGGATCCCGACGCCGGGGGGGACATCTCGCTCGACAGCAACGGCAACGCGCAGGTGGTCCGCACGGAGCAGGTCTGCATGGCGCTGACCGTCCCGAAGACGA
The DNA here is from genome assembly GCA_052147435.1 of Polyangiaceae bacterium. Classification (GTDB taxonomy): domain Bacteria; phylum Myxococcota_A; class Polyangia; order Polyangiales; family Polyangiaceae; genus JBKQKP01. The sequence goes on from JBKQKP010000113.1 coordinate 8,040, forward strand.
CGATGCCGGCCGGGGGTTGGCCGCTCGTCATCTTTGCGCACGGCACCGGCGGGAGCTTCCGGAGTCACGTGCCCGAAGGGGTCGCCGCGAACCTCGCGGGCGCGATGAGCTCCGCGGGGGTCGCGACACCGATGGCGGTCCTCGGTATCGATCAGGTCGAGACCGGTACGCGACGTGGGGCCTCCACGGATTCGCCGGACAACCTGTTCTACAACTTCGGGAACCCGGGCGCCTCGCGCGGCAACCCGATTCAAGGCGCGGCCGATCAGGCTTCGCTCTTGATCCTCGCAAAGTCGCTCGCGCTCGACGCGTCGCTCACCGGGAGCGCGATCAAGTTCGGCGCGTTCGCGTTCTGGGGCCACTCGCAGGGGGCGACCGAGGGGGGGCTCGCCATGCCGTACGTGAACGGCTACGCCGGTGCCGTTCTCAGCGGCGAGGGGGCGAGCCTCATCGATGCGCTGCTCACGAAGACGAACCCCGTGGACGTGGCCGCCGTCGTGCCGGCGGTGATTCAAGACCCGGCCGTCAACATCTACCACCCGGTGCTCGCCCTCCTGCAGGCGTCGCTCGATCAAGACGATCCGTTGAACCACGCCCTCTACATCGCCGCGGCACCGACGACGACGGGGACCGCGAAGCACCTCTTCCAGCCCTACGGCCTCGGCGACACGTACGCGCCCCCCGTGACCGAAGCCACGTTCGCCATTGCCGCTCACCTGGGGGTCGCGGCGTCGACGCCCAGCGTCACGACGCCGGACTCGATCGGCGGAATCTCGCCCGTGCCGGTGCCCGCCTCCGGGAACCTGACGGTCGGCGCGAAGAAGATCACGGCGTTCGTGCGCGAGTATCAGCCGAGCGGGTACGACGGGCACTTCGTCGCCTTCGACAATCCGGACGCCGAGACCGACGTCGCGACGTTCCTCGCCGACGTGGTGAACGGAACCGTGCCCAGCGTCGGGCAATAGCGCAAGGTCGCTCGCTAGCTCCCGTCGACCATCACCACGTCGATCCCGACCATCCGCATGATGCGGAGCGCGTTCGAGCTGTGAACGACCCCCGGGCGGAGCTCGTAGTCGAACGTCATCGTGTCCCCCGCGACCTGCTCCTCGAAGTGCACGTTCACCACGGCGCCGGGGAGCTCCGTCTCCATGTCTCCAAGCGCGAGATCGTGCGTCGAGACCCCCCCCATGGCCCCGCACGCCACGAGCTCGCGAACGATGGCGCGCGCGCCGATCAATCGCTCGCGCGAGTTGGTGCCGTGAAGGACCTCGTCCAGCAAGAAAAGCGTCGCGGGGACGCGCGCCGATCGGGCCCGATCGATCACCGCCTTGAGCTTGCGAACCTCGGCGTAGAAGCGCGACACCCCCTCGGCGAGCGAGTCGCGGACCCGCATGCTCGCGGCGACGCGCACCGGGCCGATGACGAGCCGACGCGCGCACACGGGCCCTCCCGCGAGAGCAAGCACGGCGTTCACTCCGATCGCCCGGAGCAGCGTGCTCTTGCCGCTCATGTTCGAGCCCGTGATGATCAGCGCGGTCCCCGGCCCCTTGAGCGCGACGTCGTTGGCGACGCGCTTGCCGGGGGCGATCAAAGGGTGCCCGAGCGCCGTCGAGTCGAAGCAGGGCTCAGCAGCGATTTCCGGGAAGACGTGGTCGGGCTGCTCGAACGTCAGCCCCGCGAGGCTCCCGAGCGCCTCGATGTCCCCGATCGCCTCGAGCCAGGCGCGGACGTGCTTGCCGACACGGAGACGCCACCGCTCGAGGGCGACGACGCAGTGGATGTCCCACAAGAGAGGAGGACCGATGAAGAAGCGCCAGACTTCGTTGTTCCGCGCCTCGAGGAAAGCGAGGATCCGCTCGAGACGCGCCATCTCGATGGTCGCCTCGGCGCCGCTGGCGCGGAGCCGCTCTTGAACCGCGCGCAGGAGCGGCGCCTCGAAGGGCTCCGCCGCGACGAGCGCGAGCATCTCGCCGAAGCGCGCGAACGATCCTTCGCGAGACGAGACCGCTCCGGCGACGGGACCGATGTATCGAGATGCCGCGCCGAGAACGGCAAACTCCACGAGGATCGGCACGACCCAGGCCCAGACCGGCGCGTGCCCGAAGCTCGACGCGAGCGCCCCCGCGAGGGCAATAGGGGGGAGAACCCAGGCGACGATCGCCCAGACCTTCATCGATTCGAACGGCACGCCCCCTTCGGCCCAGGCGAGAAAGGGGGCCGGATCAGGCTTGTCCTCGACGGCGAGCGAGCCGGCGGCGGAGATGCGCTCACGGAAGTCGATCCGCGGCGCGAGATCTCTCACGGCGATCTGGCGCTCGCGTACGGCACCGAGATCAACGGGCTCGCAGGCCGCCTTCAGGAGCGCCGCGAGACGCTCCTCACCAAAACGCGTCTCCGCGCGATCGAGCCTCTGGAACAGGGACGACGGACCGAAGATGTCGAGGTCGTCTGTGTACGGATGATCCGCGGTGGCGAAGCGCTCCCCGTTCGCCGGTAGCTCGCTCCACCGATCTTCGAGCCGCGCGAGCCCCCGCTCATGGAAACGGAGCGCCGCCGCTGCGCGATCCGCCGCGGCGTGCACACGCGCGTGCACGAGGACGAGCCACGCGAAGACGGCGATCGCCGCGACGACTCCCCACCACGCCGCCGGCCCGAGCGGTCCCCACACGAGCGCGACGACGATGGCCACGGCCGCTACGGCGACGGCCACCCGCGCGGTCCCGATCGAGCGCGCTCGCCCCTCGGCCTCACGCAAGGCGCGCGCACGGGCATCGCGACCGGCGAGGTAAGTGGCGCGCGCGTCGCTCATCCCCGGTCGTCCGAGAAGCTCAGGCTGCGCGGCGACTTGCCGGACGGGCGCCCCGTCCGCGCTGGACGGCTGCACCCGAAGCGACCGCCACGGCGAGCCCCGCCATCGTCAGGCGAGCGCTGGTTGCGTTCCTGTCCACCAACTGCTCGCGCGAGAGTCGCCCGAGCGCCCCCCGCACGTCCTCGAGCGAGCCCCCCGCGCGTAGCGCGAGTGCCTCGCAATCGACCACCTTCCGCATCCGCGAGAGGCGCGCCAGAGCCCGTAGAACCGCTAGATCCAGGTTGTTCATGGGCGATGACTGTACATGCGACACTGAACATATGCACAGAAAGACGCGTCGATTTTCGACCGACCTCGGGACCGCGCTGCTCGTGGTCGGTCGTACATCAATTCCGCTCCGCGGGAGACGTCGATCAATTCTCGGGGACGGGGATACCGGTGGTGCTCGGGTCGAGCAGGCTCCCGATGTTGTTCACCACGGTGTCGCGCGTCCCGAGCTGACCTGTCTGCTGCCCGAGCCAGTTCCACTCGATGAACTTCACGATCGACGAGTGTTCCATCACGACATGAGAGACGAAGTTCTTCCTCGCGAACGGCCCGATGGCCAGGACCGGAAGCCTCGTCCCGTAGGGGACGTTGTCGAGCGGGTTTGCGGGGGGGGGCGAGACGTGATCGAAGTAGCCCCCACCCTCGTCGTAGACGAGGAGAACGAGCGTGCTCGAAGCATAGGGAGACGCCTCGACACTGCTGACGACGGACGTTGCGAACGTGACGCCTGCGCTCATCGTGCTGTTGAGGCCGGGATGCTCGTTCTCGTAGCCGAGCCCTTTGACGTATGAAACGGCCGGAAGGCTCCCGCTCGTCAACGCCGACTCGAAGGCGCTGTAGTCCTTCATGTTGTTCGGGTTGTCGACCGTCGACTTGTAGTACTCGAAGGGCACGTCGCTCGGCTCGAAGCCGCACGGATCGGACGGGAAGATCCATGGGCAGGACGCAGGCTTCGGCGGGCAGGACGGCGCGGACGCCTGCATGGCGGCGTAGCCGTCGTAGAACCACGCCCAGGGGACCGACGCAGCGGTGAGAAGATCGCCGATCGTCGTGTCAGTGAACTGCGTCGGCGTCCCTTCGCCGAGGTCGCACGTCATCCCGACGGCGCCGAGCGGAGCGTCGACGTTGTCGGTGAACACGAACGCCGCGCGCGCGAGGAACATGTCGTTCGCGTAGCTCTCGCCGACCGTCGGCTGAAAGTAACGGTCCGCGATCGCGTTCGAAGCGGCGAGGTCCCAGTAGGGCTGGACGAGCGTGGGGTCCGCGATGGCGACGTTCCTTGGATCTTGGCACCCTGCCCCGCCGTCCGCCGTCACGTAGCCGTCCATCTTTCCGTTGTCGATCTCGGTGAGCTCGCACGCCTCGGCATGATCCGGATCGAACGAGGCATGCTCCGCGTCGGTGATGATGGTGCGCGCGGTCCCGGACGGATCGGTCGGCGGCATCGCCTCGCAACACGAAGGGCCTATGTTGCACGTTGGGCTCGAGCCCGGCGCCGCCGTGCAGTAGCCGCCGAAGTGGTCGTCGAAGGTGTGGTTCTCCTGAACGATGACCACGAGGTGCTGAATGCAGGAGCCGCCGTCGCAGTACGCCGGCGCCGCGTCCGGCGCGGGACCGGCGTCAGCTGGACCACCGTCCTTCGGCGAGCTCGAGGGCGGAGGCGTCTCTCGTGACGAGCTGCAGCCCGCAGTGAATGCAAGGCAGGCGAAAAAGACGACGAGCCGCATCATTGGTGAACCCCGAGCTGATTGAACGCGAAGCTGAGCTCGTCGACGATCTGCTCGGCGAGCTTCGACTCCGGCTTCCCCTGGCCGTGGCCGGCTCCAGCGTCGACGCGCAGGAGGATCGGCCGCGACGAGTCCCCCTGCGCCTCCTCGAGCCGCGCCGCCATCTTTCGCGCGTGCATCGGATCGACGCGGTTGTCGCCTTCCCCGGTGGAGAGAAGCGTCGCGGGGTAGCGCGTGCCGTCCTTCACGTGGTGATACGGCGAGTAGGCGTAGAGCCACTTGAAGTCCTCTTCCTTCGCCGGATCGCCGTACTCCGTCACCCACCACCTGCCGATTCGGAACGCCGGGTAGCGGAGCATGTCGGTCAGCGGAACGATGGCGACCGCTGCGCGGAAGAGGTCCGGGTGCTGCGTGATCGCCGCGGCGACGAGGAGCCCCCCGTTCGACCGTCCGATCGCCGCGAGCTTGTCGGGCGACGTGATCTTCTCGGCGATCAGCTCCTGGGCGCACGCCGCGTAGTCGTCGAAGACGTTCTGCTTGTTTCCGAGCATGCCGGCCCTGTGCCACGCCTCGCCGAACTCCGCCCCGCCGCGCAGGACGGCTGACGCGAAGACCCCGCCGTGCTCGACGGTGAGCAGTGCGTAGGGTCGGTAGGTGGGCGACTGGTTCACGGAGAACCCGCCGTACCCCCAGAGGAGTGTCGGGTTTGCGCCATCGCGCGCAAATCCCTTCTTCGCCACGACGAAGATCGGGATCTTCGTCCCGTCATTCGACGTCGCGTACGTCATCGTCGTCTCGACGTCGTCGAGCGCGGGGAAACCATCGACGCCGTCCCACGGCTCCCCGCTCGCCACGTTCGCCCGGCGGTCCGCGATCGCTCGCCCGTCGAAGCGAAGCACCTGAACCGGCGAGACGAACGACTCGAACGCGACGAAGGCGTCGTCACCGTCCCACGGACCCGTCACCTCGGCCGAGCCCATCGCGGGGAGCTGCAGCACGCCGAGGCTCTTTCCTCCGAGCGTGAAGCGCTCGACGCGCGATTGCGCGTCGTGGAGGTACGTCGCGACGATCTGGGTTCGCAGAACGGCGACCTCCTCGAGCTTGTCCTTCTTCTCGGGCAGCACTTCGCGCCAGAGCCTCCGGTCGGGGTGGTCGTACTCGACGGCGTAGAGTCGCCCGTTCGGCGCGCCGTCGTTCGTCCTGAGGTAGAGGCGCTCCTCGCGCGGCGTCGGAAACGTCCTGGCCTGTACGCCGGTCTGCACGGGGACCCACGGTGCGCCGTCCCCCTTCGAGCGGTCGCGCACGAAGACGTCGTTCGCCAGCGCCCCCTTGTCGATCGCGGCGACCAGCCAGCGGCCCCCTGGAGAGAGGAGCACCACCGGGGAGTCCTCCTTCGCCGCCGGCGCGAGGACGACCTTGTCTTTGTGCCAGTCGTTACCCAGACGATGGAAGAAGATCTTCCGGTGCTGCAACTCTTCCACTGCCGGCACCGTCCCCGGCTCGGGGAGGCGGACGTAGTAGAAGCCCTTGTCGTCGGGGACCCACGCGACCGTGGCGTAGCGCGTGTAGGGGATGGCGTCGGGGAGATCCGCGCCTGTCTTCACGTCGCGCACGTGGAGCGTGCTCAGCTCCGTCCCCTCGGTGCTGAAGCCGTACGCGACGAGCGCGCCGTCGGTCGACGCGTACCACCAGTCGATGGCCGCGCTCCCGTCGCTGCCGAGCTTGGCCGGGTCGAGCACGAGGTGGTCAGCCCCTTTCACCCCTTCGCGGACATACAGACCCGGAAGGTCGGCGCCTGCGGCTCGTTTCGTATGAAAGTAGATCTCCGGACCGTGCCCGGCGCGGGCGAAGCGCGGCAACGAGACGTCGCCCCCGCCGCGAGAAAGAGCACGGACCTGTTCGCGAAGCGCGTCGCGCCCGGGGATTGCGTCGAGCATGCGGCGCGACTTGTCGTTTTTTGCGGCTTGCCACTCTTTCACGTCGGGCGAAGCCCCGTCCTCGAGCCAGCGGTACGGGTCTGCGACTTTGACCCCGTGAAGCTCCTCGACGACCGGCTCGTGGCGCGATGCCGCCGCGGCCGTCGCGGCGGGTGCGACGGTGTCTACGCGCGCTCCTGCCGAGGCCGGCGCTCTCGCGGCGACCGGAGCGGCGCTCCCCCCGCATGCGCAGGCGAAGCCCAGCACGGCCAGGAGGATGGCGCGCGCGGGCCTCGTCCACATGCGCGGACATAAGCACAGACCCGCGGCGCGCGGGTAGCGGTACGTCGAAGGGCGCGGTTCGGACTACAATCCGTCGCGCAGGCGGGCTAGCTTCGCGCGCTCCCCCATGGAAGAAGCGCCCCCCCCGCTCGCACCGCTGGCGCTCCTTTCGAACGACGACGGCGTCGGGAGCCAAGGACTCGCGGCGATGCGCGAAGCGCTCCGACAGCGTTTCGACGTGATCGTCATCGCGCCCGAGACCGAGCAGAGCGCATCGAGCCACTCGCTGAGCCTGCACCGGCCGCTCCGCTTGCGGAAGCTCGAGGAGGGGCTCTTCGCGCTCGACGGGACCCCGGCGGACTGCGTGTACGTCGCCCTGCACGGAGGGACGAAGGTCGTCCCACGCAGGCCGGACCTGGTCGTCTCGGGGATCAATCGCGGCCTCAACCTAGGGCAGGACGTCTTCTACTCGGGGACCGTCGCCGCCGCGCGCGAAGGGGCTCTTCGGGGCATCCCCGCCCTCGCCGTGAGCGCCCATCCCAACGCCGACCTCGCCGCCGTAGGGCGGCTTGCCACGCGCGTCAGCCTCGAGCTCCTCGCGCAGCGCGCGGGAGACAGCCGCGGGGCGCTCCTGAATCTCAATGTCCCCAAGCGGTGGAACGGCGAGATTCGCGCGACGCGGATCGGCTCGCGGATCTACGAAGAGACGGTCGACTTCCGGACCGATCCGAGGGGGCGCGAGTACCTCTGGCTGGGGGGCCCGGGCGTGCGCCACGAGAGGAACACGGGGACCGATACGGACGCCTACGACGATGGCGCTGCGTCGATCACGCCTCTCGTTCTGGACCTCACGCATCACGAAGACGACGGGCTCACGGCGGGCATCGTCGCGAAGCTTCGCGTTCACGAATGAAGGAGAGCGACGACCCATGGCGGCAAAGCGCACGAAGCGTAAGGGAGCAACGACGATCGTCTCGCGCGGGGCGCCGCGCCCCAAGCGCGACGCGTCCACTCGCCGCGTGAAGGGGCGCAGCCACGCGAGCCCCCCCCCCACGAACGGCGGGAGCGGGCACGAGACGTCGCTGCGCCCGGTCGTCTCCCCGGGGGCGCGCGATCCGCTGGAGCATTGCCGCTCCCTCATTCGCGACGTGCCGGATTTTCCGACCCGCGGAATCATGTTCAAGGACATCACGCCGCTGCTCGCCGATCCCCGCGCGTTCCACATCGTGCTCGACTCGATCGCCGAGAGGTACATCGGCGAGCACATCGACGCGATCGTGGGGATCGAGGCGCGCGGCTTCATCTTCGGCGGGGCGCTCGCGGCGCGGCTCAACGCGAGCTTCGTCCCCGCGAGAAAGCCTGGGAAGCTCCCCGCGGCGAGCGATCGGGTCACCTACAAGACCGAGTACAGCGTCTCCGAGCTCGAGATGCACAGGGACTCGCTGATCGAGGAGTCGCGCGTGATCATCGTCGACGACGTCCTCGCGACTGGCGGTACCGCGAGGGCCGCGGCCGAGCTCGTGCGAAAGCAGAACGCGCACGTGGTCGGCTTCGCGTTCGTCATCGAGCTCTCCTTCCTGGGCGGGAGAGAGCGGCTCCTCCCCGTGAAGGCGGAGAGCGTCCTCACGTACTGACGATACCCAGGTAGTCGAGCGCCGCACGCTCGTCGTCGAAGGCATGGGGCTCGGCGCCGCGCTCGCGGGCGAGCCGCACTGTCTGGAGCTTGCCTGCAGCGGTGCGCACGAGGGTCGCGTACTTCGTGAACGGCTTCACGAGCGCGTTGAGCGCAGCGTTTGCTTGCACCTCGAACGCGGCGTCGTTTCGCGGAGGGGCGAGGCGCACATCGAGGAGGAGCTTCATCCCGGGCACGATCTTCAGGTTGACGGCGCGAAGCCCCGCGTACGAGCGCTCGATGTTCGCCTCATCGCCGTAGGGCACGTCGCTCCGGGTGTATCGAACCAAGCCGGACGCCGGGTCGAACGTGAGCGTGACCCATTCGTCTTTGAAGAGGACCGTGCTCATGCGCGAGGATGCCGATGCTATCGTAGAACGAGCGTCGTGACGCTCATTGCGGGCATCGTGTAGCCGAGCGCGCATGTCCCGCCGCCGCAGCTCACCGACGGGGCCGGACCGGTCGCAGCAACGACCGCAGCGCTCCCGCCGACGAGGTTGTACGCGGTCACCGTGCCGAGTGACGGCGCGTGCTCGATCGCGATCGACACCGTCGTCGTCACTGTAGCCTTGTTCAAGATGACGAGATCGAGCGCCGTGGCGTCGGTCGAGTGCGCGAATGCGTAGACGGAGGTCCCCTCGACGTTGCTCGTGATCGCGCTCACCGCGGTATCGCCGACGACCGTCCCCTTGCCGTCGTAGTTCCGGTACGCGTCGAACGCCGCCACGAGGTAGTTCGTGGTCGAGGACCCCTGAAGCGGCCACGCCGTCGCGGCGAAGACCCCTTCGCGACCGAAGATGCCGAGGTTGTCCGCCTCGGCGACCCCTCCGGCGATCACGGTCTCACACCCACTGTTGTACTCGCTGAACGAGAGCCCCGGCGCCGCCGTCCCTCCGGCCGGATACGCGGTCGCGATCTTCCCGAGCAGGCGGGGGATCACCTGGCGCGGGTACCAGCTCGTGTCGAAGTAGTTGTTGAGCCCTGACCAGCCGAAATCGATCGCGTCCGTCGCGGAGGCGGAAAGGCTCGTGTAGCCCGGGTCCCAGAACATGCGAGGGCTCTGCACGCACTGGCTCGGATCGGTGCTGTTGTCGTTGTAGTAGTGGACGTCGAACACGTCGATGAGCGGGCTACCGAACGTCTTGGAAGCCGCCGCCATCTGCTGAAGGTAGTAGTCGCTGAACTCGGTCCCGGCGTGCGGATCGCTCGCGTAGCTGTGGGCGTAGATGATGCCGTCCTGCGCGACCACCGGACCGACGACCTTGGCGCCTGCCCACGCCTTCTTGATCGCAGTCGCGAACGTCGTGTTGCGGCTCACGATGTCGTCGTAGAAGACCGTCGCCGTCTCGCACGGGAGCGTCCCCGTGTAGGGCCACAGCTCCGGATGCGTGCTCCCCCAGTAGTTCGGCTCGTTGTCGAGCATGAGGAAGAGGGGCGGGGCCGACGTGCCGGCGTAGTTCACGTGGAGGAAGTTCGCGAGCTCGTCGCCGTAGACGGGGCCGGTCTGCACGACCGTGCAGCCGCTGCCACACGCGGGACCTGGGCACGTGCAGAAGGTCGCCCCCTTGCTCGCGGTGTTGGCGACGAACGCCGTGCTGTTCGCGTCGGTCGAGACGAAGTCGAGGTTCCCGCTGTTCACCGCCGTGGAGGTCGTCGTCCCCCCGTTGCAGTTCGAGGCGGTCTGCGGGCAGAGGTTGTTGATCCCGGTGTTGTTCGAGACCTCGCTCGACACGTGCTCGAGGATCGGGATCGTCGTGAGGTACGCCTCTCCCTTCGCTTGCGCGTTCGGGAGCGAGTCGCCCCCCTGCAGGATCGCCCCCGCGACGCTCGCGCCCCCCGTTTCCTCCCCCTGCCAGAAGCAGTAGTCGGCCCCGCTGTTGCCGTAGTTCGATGCCCAGTTCCAGGACGTGAACGCGTCGCCCCCTTGGCGGATCAGCCCCCACTGCGTGGCCTGCTTCACGTAGGTGCCGAAGCCGTTGATGCCGTACACGTACGGGGACACCGCCTGCGGCGTCGCGGGGGGTTGGAACTGCCGCGCGGGGCCCTTGGTCATGTCGATCGTGAAGGTGACCGACCCCGGCGGGATCACGACGCCCCCCTCCTGCGGAGGTGCCGGGCTCCCGTCTTCCGCCACGCCCCCGTCGAGACCCTGGCCCAGATTGTTGCCGGGCAAGCCTCCATCCGGCGTCGCGCCGCCATCGACGCGCGTGGTGCCGTTCGACGAGCTGCTGCACGCTGCGGCGAGCACCAGTCCGAGGCACAGCGGACCCAGCGGAGCCAGTCGCCGGTGGGAGAGAATCACGCGGAAGATCTTCTTCATGGCCGACCTTGGCGCTCCGGCCTCGCAAGCCACGGGCCGGCCAGATTGTCGCTCAAAACGGCCATACCGGCGCCTTCCGTTGGGGGGGAGGGCCCGCGTTTGATGCCCACAGCGTGCATCAGACCCCACGTCCGCCTACCGACGGACCGGAGCGAGCGGGAGCGCCGGTCCGACTGGCGCGACGCTCCGAAATAGTTCACAAAATAGATGTGTGGTTTGCGGCTGTGGATGTCTGGGCAAAAGCGCGAGCACGTCGAAGGATGTTCGCCAGGCCCGGCCCACGGCGCACCGAACCTAGAGGCACGCCGTGAAGGCGCTCGCCGTTGCGCTCCTGGGCCTAGGGCTCGCCGGATGCGCTCCGGCAACTCGAGCGGTTCCCCCCCGAGCCCCCGCACCGGTCTCGCAATGGCAAGACGGGACGGAAGAGGCCGCGAGCACTGACGCCGTCGACGAGAGCAGCGACGCCGTCTCCGACGAGGGGGCGCTCCCCACGGCGACGGAAGTCGTCCGCGAGGCGACGGAACAAGAGGCCGATGCTCCTGCGGGCGAGCTGCTCGAACCGGCGGTCGTTCATCGGGCCCGGATCGCGATGGCGCGCGCGGCGCTCGTAGAGGACAACCTGAACAAGGAGCGCGTCGACCTCGCCGAGGAGCTGCAGCGCGAGCTCGCTGCGCTTCAAGAGAACGCGGAGACGAGCAAGTCGCGCGTGAAGCACGGCGCGCCGACGAAGAAGCAGCCCTAGCGCGAGAACCGCTTCGGCATCGCGCGGAGGAGGCTCACAATCGCCTTCAGCTTCGCGAGTAGCCCGCTCGTCCCGCTGCGAAGCACCGCCATCGCAAGGAGCACCCCCTTCAGCGCGGGCGTGTAGGGGTACCACCACAATTCGCGTTTCGCTCCGGAACGGTCGACGAGGACGAAGCGCGGCCGGGTGAGGGCGTCGAGCGCCAGCGTCGAGCCGGTGATCCCGTAGCCGCTCTCGCCGTACCCGCTCCAAGGAGCGGCCGGAAGTGCCCCGGTGAATGCATGGTTGTTCACGGTCACGACGCCGGCGCGCAGGCGCTTCGCGATCCGCGCGCCCCGCGCCGGCTTGGTCCAGACGCTCGCCGTGAGGCCGAAGCGCGAGGCGTTTGCGCGCCTGACCGCTTCGTCCTCGTCCTTGACGATCGCGATCGGGATCACGGGGCCGAAGGTCTCGTCCTTCATGACGGTCAGGTCGTCCGTGTCCACGGAGAGGACCGTCGGGCGGAAGACGTGAGCGCTCTTCGATGCGGCCCCTTGCCCGTCCAGAGGGGGATCGTCGCCCCCCACCAAGACCCTCGCCCCCTTCGCGACGGCGTCGTTCACGTGCCCACCGACGATCGCGCGCTGACGCTCCGTCGCAAGCGGTCCCACGTCCTCGGGCAAACGCAGCCCCCGCACGACCTCGATCACCTTCTGGGTGAACGCTTCGGCGACCCCTTTCTCGACGTACACCCGCTCGATCGCCGCGCAGTTCTGCCCCGCGTTCGCGAGCGCTCCCCAGACGACGCCGTTCGCGGCGCGCTCGAGGTTCGCGTCGGCGAGAACGATCGCTGCGTCCTTCCCGCCGAGCTCGAGCGAGCATGGGACGAGACGCTCCGCGCACGCGTGCGCGACCTTCCGCCCGGTGGCGACGCTCCCCGTGAAAGAAACGAGATCGACGTCCGCTCCGCACAACGCCGTCCCGACCTCGCCCCCCCCTTGAACGACCTCGAACAGACCATTCGGTACGAGCCCGGCGAGCATCTCGCCGATCAGCGCCCCCGTGCGCGGTGAAACCTCGCTCGGCTTGAGGAGCACGGCGTTCCCCGCGAGGAGCGCCGGCACGATCGTCCGGAGGGGGAGCGCGAAGGGGAAGTTCCACGGCGCGATGACGACGACGACGCCGCGCGCCTCCCGCGAGAGTGTGCCCCCTTTGCGAGGGTAGGACAGTGGATCGAGATCGATGATCCGATCGACCATGTGCTCTTCGATTGTGTCGCACCAGTAGTCCACGACGTCCGCGGTCGCGAGCACCTCGGCGCTCAAGGCCTCGGCCTCAGGCTTGCCCACCTCGCGGTGAACGAGGTCGGCGATCCGTTCGGCCGCGTCGAGGACCCGGCTCTTGAGAGGTCGCAGCGCCCGACTTCGCTCCGCGACCGGACGGCTCCCCCAGGCTCGCTGCGCCGCTTGCGCTCTCGAGACGATCTCGGGCAGCGCGTCCGTTCGAGTGGGCGAGACCTCGGAGAGAGCACCCCCGAGCGGGCTCGTGATCGAGAAGGGGAGCGCGACGCTCATGGCGCCGGAGCATACGGGTGAAAAGTTCCCCCCCCAAGAAGGTCCGATCATTGCGTTCCAGCACTGGAAGGACGACGAACGAAACGCCATACTTCGCACCGATGCGTCGGGCCGTTCTCCTCTTCTCCGCGCTGGGCGCTGCAGCGACGCTTGGGGCAGCCTGCTCCTCCGCGCCGCCCGGCAACGGGGAGACACCCGGCAACGACGCTGGCCTCGACGCGACGACCCCCGACGCGACGACCTCTCCCGTCGTCGTTCTCCCTGACGCCGCCCCGTTCCCAACCCCGGTCGGTTTCGACGCGGGCACCACGGTCGCCGTGCCTCGGGTCCCCGTGCAGGCAGAGCTCGTGTCGTCGCGCACGAACGTGCAAGAGGTGATGTTCGCCGCGGGGGAGATGCAGACGAGCGGCGAGCCGTTCGCGCAGCACTTCGCCGGCCGCAACCTGGCCAACTACGACCGCACCTTTCTGCCGCCCGACGAGTACCTGCTCCCGCTCGTGGGCGACGCGGGCGACGTCGATGGCGCCGTCATGGATCCCGGCTTCGGACTGATCCTCCCCTCGGGGGCGAACGGCCCGGTCTTGCCGATCAAAGATCTCTTCGGGTGGGCTACGGCGGTGGAGTCGTACGAGTACTCGAAGATGCACATGAACATGGTGGCGAACCAGACCACCGCCGGCCTCTCGCTCGTGAACGGACCGATCCTCGCGACGCGGCCCGAGCCAACGCCGTTCGCGCGCTTCGTCGGCCGCGCCGCCCAGCTCTTCACGAACGCCGGGACCGACATCGCCGGCTACGCGCAGCTCCCGGCCCCCACGAACAACAGCCAGAACTACCTCGGCTTCGCCGGGCTCTGGCCGAACTTCGCGCCGTTCGACAGCTTCGACCCGACGATGCAGCCGAGCCCGGACGTCGTGAAGTCGTGCACGTTCGCCGGCGGCTACGGCGGTATCCCCACGCTCGGCGCAGAGCTCCCCGAGTTCGAGTGCGCCTACAACTCGCTCCACTTGCCGAACCGCGACGCGCAGGTCGACAAGACGCTCGTCCCGGCGGTCCTCGGCTTCTCGACGTGGAAGGAGGCGCTCTGGTCGATCGACTTCGCGGGGCGGCTCCACGACGCGGCGAGCAACCCGGTGACCGCGGTCAATCCGTCGGACATGCCGCTCGTCGGCACCCAAAACAACACCGTCGTCGGGACCGCTCCTCAGGGTGCGGCAATCGGGACGTACCTTGGCTCGACCCCCCTCGAGGACATGTGGGGGCTCTTCATGCTCGAGGAGATGGACAACCTCGCCGAGTTCCTCGTCTCGACGCTCAACACGACCGACGGGGTGAACCTCACCGGCTTCCCGAGCCGCGAGGCAGCTACGGTTTACGACTACACGTCGCCGCTGCAATGGTTCCCCGCCGCGACGGCCGTGACCGACGCGGTGGGAGATCCCGACGCGGGCGACGAGGACGGCGGAAACCCCTACCCCGTCCTCCAGAGCGCCGCGATCACCGACCCGACGAGCCGCTCGGTGGACCTCGCCGCGCTCCTCCTCGGAAACTCGCTCCTCTTCGGCGAGACGGACGCGCGCAACGCGGGCGTGGGGCAGCAGATTGGGCTTCAGTGCACGTTCGACGGCGACCCCTTCCCCGCCGACGACGGCATCGCCGACGGCCAGGCCACGCTGCACGATCGCACGCTGGGCATCATCCGCGTCGCGTTCATCGATCTCGATCGCATGCACACCGTCCCCATCACCGCGGGGGGCGCGATCACCGTAGACACGGCGACGGTCTCGGGTGGAGTCGCGACGCCGGGAACGACCGTCACGATGACGAACCTCGGGCACGTGATGATCGGGCTGCGTCAGACGATCCTGTCGTTGAACGGCAAGATCAGCGAGTACGGCGCGGCGGATCCCGATCCGAGCACAGATGCGCTCGGCATCCTGAACCCGGTCCCGATCCATCCCCCTGCCTCGGCAGACGTCGAGGCGGGAGTCCCCCCGGTCTTCAGCTCGCGGGTCCGCGAGGTGTTCGAAGGGAACGCGCAGCTCCTCCGCGACGTCCTCACGAAGAGCGACGGGAGCGTCTTCAACAGCGCCACCGTCGTGAACGGCGTGCTCACGCCGACGCCGGGCACCGCGACGCTCGACAGCCAGGCCGCGGCGGTGCGCGGGCTGACAGAGGCGTTCCTCGTCACGAACGACACGACGTACCTGGCGCAGGCTCGCCTCGTCGCGACTCACCTCCAGACGGCCTTCTGGAGCCAGCCGGCGCAGATGTTCGGCTACCTCGACGGCAGCACGGCGAACGGCTCTGCGGACGTGACGATGACCCCCGAAATCTGGGGGTGGCTCGAGAGCTCGCTCCGCGCGATGGACGAGACTCTGTACGTGAACGGCGATCCCAACCTCGGCCGCGACGTCCTGGAGCCGCGCGTCGCCCGGATCATCAAGCTCTACTTGAACGGCTGGGACGACCTGAACGGCGACCAGACGGTCAACAAGATCCTCCCCGACGGCGGGCTCAGCGAGTGCCTCTCGCTGCACGACGGAGGCTTCGGCGGGATGCAGCTCGGCGAGCAGGCGCTCACGGGCGAGCTCGGGCGAGACGACTTCGGCCAGCCGACGGTCGACCGCGACACCGACTGCGTGCTCGAGATCGACGGATCGCATACGGGGAGCCTCTTGGCCGGCCAGGTTCACTTCCACTCGCCCTGACGAATGACAAAAGAGGGGAACAACGAGAAGGCGTCGTGCCGCGCTCGTACGTGATCCTCGGCGGTGGCCCGTGCGGGCTCGCCGCGGCGTGGGAGCTCGCGCGAGCCGGGCACCGACCGATCGTCCTCGAGCGCGAGCAGCTCGTCGGGGGGCTGTGCGCGACCCACACGCTGGAGGGGGACGACGGGACCTGGCGCTTCGACCTGGGAGGCCACCGCTTCGTGTCGAGCGACGAGCATCTGTCGCAGTGGCTCGAGGCGCTCCTCGGGAGCGACCTCCTGACGCAGGAGCGGAAGAGCGTCGTCCTTCACGATGGGCGTCGCTTCAAGTACCCCCTCGATGCGCGCGATCTCATCCACAACCTCGGGCTCGGCGAGAACCTGCGCGCGCTCGCCGGCTACGCGGTGGAGCGAACGCGGCAGAGCGTGAGCCCGCGCGCCGATCGGAGCTTCGAGGACTGGGTCGTCGCCCGGTTCGGGCGACCGCTCTACGACACGTTCTTCGGCCCCTACACGCACAAGCTCTGGGGGCTCCACCCGTCGCGGATCTCCGCCGACTGGGCCGCGGAGCGGATCTCGCTCCTGAACCTCGGCGACGCCGCGCTGCGCCTGGTCGGGCTGCGCGACACGCCGATCCGGACGTACGCGCGTCGGTACCGGTATCCGCGGCTCGGGATGGGGCAGCTTTACGAGCGGCTCGCGGCGGAGGTCGTGCGCCTCGGCGGAGAGATTCGCCGAGGTGCGCACGTGACCGACCTCGAGACCGAAGGGGACCGCGTGACCGCCGTGCGTTTCGACGGCGCGCGCGGCCCCGAGCGAATCCCCGTCGCCGAGCTCCTCTCGACCATCGCGCTCCCCGAGCTCGTGCGCGCGCTCCACCTCCACGTCGGCGAAGCGCGTGGCGAACGGATCGCGCGCGCGACGCGTGCGCTGCGCTTTCGATCGCTCGTCTTCCTGAACCTCGCCCTACGGCGCGCGGACGTCTCCGAGAACACGTGGATGTACGTCGCGTCGGGGGGGCTGCGGATCTCGCGCATTCAGGAGCCGAAGCGGCGCAGCCCGTCGATGGCGCCGACCGGGCGGACGTCGCTCATGCTCGAGATCCCTTGCGATGCCGGAGACGAGATCTGGACCTCCGACGTCGCGACCTTGCGCGATCGGTTCTCGCGGGAGCTCACCGAGCTCGGCTTCGCGACCGACGACGTCGTGGATGCGTTCGCCGTGCGCGTCGAGCACGGCTACCCCGTCTACCACCTGGGTTACGACGACGACCGGCGCGCGCTGCTCACGGCGGTCGAACGCTTCGCGAACGTGCGGACCGCCGGGCGGCAGGGGCTCTTTCGGTACGTCTTCATGGACGCCGCGATGCAGATGGGGATCGAAGCGGCCCGGCAGATGGCGAGCGGCGAGCGAGCGGCTGGCAGGCTCGACGCGATCGGGAGGGCGAAAGGGGTGCTCGAGACGCGGGCGATCACGGCGTAAAGCGTTCTCCTCCTGTCCTGCTCGCACCTCCTACGCCGGGCTACCGTTACCTACAACCGCCGACCGTTCAGTGTTCCAAAGCACGTGGATCCTGCAGTTTCACCCACAAAAGGCGTACGCTTTGCTTACGACGCAGTGACGGCAGCGGTCGCACACAACACCTCCAATCTGGCGCCGGGCTACAAGCTCGATCGCTACGAGCTCCTTTGTCCTATCGCCGAAGGGGGAATGGCGAGCGTCTGGGTCGCGCGGCAACGGGGCAAGCACGGCTTCGAGAAGCTCGTCGCGATCAAGACTATCCTGCCGGTCTTCGCGAGCGACGTCCGCTTCCAGGCGATGTTCCTCGACGAGGCGCGAATCGCGTCGAAGATCGAGCACATCAACGTCGCGCAGATCCTCGACCTCGGCGAAGAGCACGACGTCCTGTACCTGGCGATGGAGTACGTCGACGGCGACGCGCTCTCGAAGCTCAACCACGCCTGCCAGAAGGAAGGGTCGAGGATCCCGCCGGGCATCCTCCTGCGGATCCTCGCGGACACGTGCGCCGGGCTCCACGAAGCGCACGAGATGTTCGACGCAGGGCGACCGCTCGAGATCGTCCACCGCGACGTGAGCCCGCACAACATTCTCGTGAACTCGCGCGGGATCGCGAAGCTCATCGACTTCGGCATCGCCAAAGCGCGATCGCGCGCCGGGGGCGAGACGAACTCGGGGGTCCTCAAGGGGAAGATCCAGTACATGGCGCCCGAGCAGGCGCTCGGACGAAACGTCGACCGGCGCGCCGACATCTGGGCGGTGGGGGTCATTCTCTATTACCTCCTCTCCGGAAAGCCGCCGTACGAGGCGGAGAACCAGCTCGCGACGTTGCATCTGCTCGCGTCGGGGCGACCGCCGATGCCGCTCCCGCTGACGGTCCACTCCGCGATCAGCTCCGTCGTCCGCAAGGCGCTCGCGTACGCCCCCGAGAACCGCTACCAGACGGCCGCCGAGCTCCGAGAGGCGCTCGAGCGCGCGATGATCGACGCGCACATCGCGACCACTCAGGCCGACGTCGCGGCGTTCACCGGCAAGCACCTCGCCGATCGCGCGGAGAAGAGGAAGCAGGCGATCGACCTCGCGCTCGCCGCGGCGGCCGAGCGGCGCCGGGTGGCGGAGCTGCTCAAGCCCGCCGGAGAGACCTCTTCGTCCGGCCTGACGCCGCCGCCGTCCGAAGGGGGGATACGTGTCGCGCCGCCTCCGTCGAGCAACGCGAACCTTTCGCCGCAGGAAGCGACGAGGGCGGAAACGCCAGGCCCCAAGCGACCGCCGATCATCTCGGAGCTGTCTCCGAACTCGCGCTCGTACGAGACGCTCGGATCGGCCGCGCTCGACGCGTCGGAGCCGCTGCCGTTCAAGTCGCGCAAGCCGTTCGCCGTGGTCGTGATGCTCGGAATCGTCGCGGCGGCGGTGGTCCTGCTGTTCGCATACGTGCGACCGAAGCCGGTGCCGCGGGCGACTGGCGCGCAGCCGATGGAGGCTCCCCCCCAGCCTGCACCGGGCCCCGCTCCGGCTCCCCCGCAGACGGCAACGGTGGTGGACAGCACCGCCGGGGTGAACATTCCCGTCATCTCGGCGAGCGCGCTACCGAAGGTGAAGGAGCCCACGCCTCCCCCCACCCCGCGTTGGACGTCGCCCCCTGCGCCCGCCGCGGCCCCCTCGCCTCCGACGACACCGGCGTCGAAGCCCAAACCCAAGACGGTCGATGACGGGTTCTAGATCCGTCGATCAACCCATCCCCCGGCCCCTTCCCTGCAAGCAGGGAAGGGGTGTCCAGTGTCGCC
>JBKQKP010000114.1:0-17708 GCA_052147435.1 Polyangiaceae bacterium
CCTCCCCCCGATTCGGGGGGAGGCCGGGTGGGGGGCTCCCGATCGCGGGAGCCGTCGGCCGAACGTCACGATCAATCGACGTTCGCTCTAGGGCCGCCCCCTCCACCCCTTCGCCAGCTCCCGCATCCTCCCTATCCCCTCGACGCTCCGCGCGCCGTACCAGCACAGATCCTTCCCGTTCATTCGCACGACGGCCCCGCGCGCCGCGGCAGGAGTCGGCTGCGCGCGGAAGACGTCGGCGTCGGCCTCGCTGAACGGGTGCGGCTCGTCCGGGAGGAGAATGAGCTCCGGAGCGCGCGCGTTCACTTCGTCCATCGTCACGCGCGGGTAGCGGACGTCGCGCAGGCCGACTTTTTCGGGTGAGAGCGGCTTGGCCTTGCCGAGGTCCGCGGCGAGCGGGTAGCGCCGCTCGCGATCGGCGAAGACGTTCTGCGCGCCGACGAGATCGAGCATGTCGCTGATGAACGTGGCGCCGTGGATCGTCATGAGCGGGTCCATCCAGATCGGACAGAACGTGCGGACCGGGACGATGCGCTTGCGCTCCTCCTCGGCGGCGCGGAGCTCTTCGTAGCCGCGCTTCACCAGCGCGCGCGCTCCCCCCTCCTCCTCGCTCTGGAAGATCCGCGCGAGCTTCGCCATGTGCGCGATCCCGTCGGCGACGCGCTACGGGAACGCGACGTACACGCGGAAGCCACGCTGCGCGATCTTCTCGAGATCCCCCTTCGTGTTCTCTTCCTGGTTCGACAGGACGAGATCCGGCTCGAGCGCGCAGACGTCGTCGACGCGCGGGTTCTTCGTGCCGCCGACGGACGGAAGCTTGCGAACCACCTCTTCGGGGAGCTCGCAGTAATCGGTGCGACCGACGAGCGCGCCGGCGAACCCGAGCGCGGCGACGGTGAACGTGTCGCTGGGGACGAGCGACACGACGCGCGACGGAGGGCGCGAGAAGAGGAGCTCGCGTCCCCGGTCGTCGGTGACCCTGAGCATCATGGCTGATCGTCGTCGGAAGGGGGGCGCGGGGGAGCGGGGCCGCCGTTCGCGTAGGGGCCGGAGCGCGCCGCGCAGTCCGCGAACGTCATGTCGTCGCACGCGTGCGGAGCTTTGGCGCGCGCGACGCACGCGAGCACGCTCGCCCCCTCGTGCTCGACGAGCCGGTCGAGCACGATGCGACACCCGCGCGCACACTGCGCCGCCGTGCACGCGTGCGCCTTCGCGACGCACGTGTCGGCGCAACGCGCCTCGGGTCCCGGAGTCGGAGCTTCGGGCGCGCAGGCGAGCAGCGTGGCGAGCGCGAAGGGGGCGACGAGAAGTCGGGAACGGATCTTCACCGGGGGAGCTCGCTCCGCTTGCGCTTGCGGGCCCGCTCGCGAAGGGCCGCGATGACCCCCACGACGAACAGGAAGCCGAAGAGCGCGAAGAGTCGGATCAGGTGAAGGCCCACGGGGGTCATGCGTCAGGTCTCCGGCGGCGAACGAAGCACTTCGATCACGGCCCCTCCGGCGAACAGCGTCAACGACAGCCCCATCACGGTCCAACCCCACGTACCCCAGAACGGCTCCCCCTGGATCGTCCGATCGAGCCAGCCGAACACCGCGGTGAGCAGACCCGCCTCGCGGAGGGCGTCGGCGATCATCTCGGCGATCGTCTTAGAAGACGAGGGTTCGCTCACGACTTTTCGCTGTCGAGGTGCCTCATCTGCTCGGCGCCGTACCGCGTCCCGGCGATCGCGCCGGCCGGGACGAGCGCCTCGAGCGCCGCGACGTCGCTCGCCGAGAACGGCTTCTCGAGCGCCCCCAGCGCGTCTTCGAGCTGCACGCGCGTCCGCGCCCCCACGCACGGGACGAACGCGGGCTGCTTCGCGAGCACCCACGCGAGGAGCGCCTGCGCCGGCGTCATCTTGCGATCGGCGGCGAACGCGCGGAGCTTCGCGACGACCGCCTCGTTCTTCGCGCCGTCGTCCCCCTGGAAGCGCGGGAGATGCGCCCGCATGTCGCGCGGCCCCGCGGGTTTGCTCCCGGTGAGGAGCCCGCGCGAGTAGACGCCGTACAGCGTCGCGCTCATCCCGAGCTCGGCGAGCACCGGGAAGATCGCCCGCTCCGGACCGCGCGTCGCGATCGCGTATTCGATCTGGAGATCGACGATCGGGTGCACCTTGTACGCGCGCCGGATCGTCTCCGGCCCCACTTCGGACAGCCCGACGTGCCGCACGTACCCCCCCTTCACCAGATCGGCGATCGCGCCGATGGTCTCTTCGATCGGCACGTTCGCGTCGAGCCGCGCGGGGCGATAGACGTCGATCACGTCCACCCCCAGACGCTTCAGCGTGTACGCCGCGAACGTCTTCACCGCGGCGGGGCGCGCGTCGAACCCGAGCCACGCCCCGTCGGGGCCGCGCATCGCGCCGAACTTCACGGAGAGCTGCACTTTGCTCCGCTGTCCTTTGATCGCTTCGCGGATCAGAAGCTCGTTGTGCCCCATTCCGTAGAAGTCGCCGGTGTCGAGGAGCGTGACGCCGCGGTCGATCGCGAGGCGGATCGTCGCGACGCTCTCGGCGTCCTCGGGCGTGCCGTAGATGCCGGACATGGCCATGCAGCCGAGCGAGATGGGGAAGACCGAGGGGCCGGTTTTGCCGAGGAGGGTGGGGCTTTTCATGGGGGGGCTAGACTACTTCGCGGACGATTCGTCGAAGAGGGCGAAAAACGCGTCGGTCGGCGGAACGATGCGTCGTTCGGGCGAAAGGGGCGTCGTTCGGCCGAAAGGCGCGTCGTTCGGCCGAAAGGGCTGTGTTTCGGGCGAAAGGCGCGTCGTTCGGCTGAAAGGGCTGTGTTTCGGGCGAAAGGCGCGTCGGTCGGCCGAGAGGGCTGTGTTTCGGCCGAAAGGCGCGTCGTTCGGCTGAAAGGGCTGTCTTTCGGGCGAAAGGCGCGTCGGTCGGCCGAAAGGGCTGTGTTTCGGGCGAAAGGGGCGTCGTTCGGCCGAAAGGGGCGTCGTTCGGCGAAAAACGTGTCGTTCGGCGAAAAATGCGTTTTTCGCCACCTCGCCGCGCCTACCCCTGCCGCTTCCCAATCGCCCGCTCGAGCGTCTTCTCGAGCGTGTCGTCCGGCCGGTACCCCTCGATCTTCTCGTCGTCGATCCACAGCGTCGGCAGCCCGTGCCCCTGCGACGCCTTGAACGTCCCCTGGTCGTCCTGGATGCGCGCGTCGGTCGACGGATCGCTCGTGCACTTGCGGAACGCCCCCTCGTCGAGCCCGAGCGACGTCGCCAGCTTCGCGCACCCGTCCGGCGTCAGAGTCTCGACCGGGGCGGAAAACAGCGCGTCGGACATCGCGTCCCCCTTGCCCATCTGCTCGCCACAGCAAGCGGCGCGCGCGGCGTCGAGCGCGTGGGGGTGGAGGCGGGTGAGCGGGACGTTCTTCCGGACGACGCGCACGTGGTCGTGATGCTCGGCGAGGAGCGGCGCGAGGATCGCGTGGGTCATCCGGCAGAAGGGGCACTCGTAGTCGGCGAAATCGACGAGCGTCACCTCCCCCTCGGGGGTCTGCGCGATCTCGCGCGCGATCACGTCCGGAACGACCGGCTTCTTCAGGACGCCGAGCGCGATCGGAACGGCGAGCGCAGCGGCGATCGCGGACGCCAGGGCTCCTCGCGAAAGACGGGCCTCGGGCGGATCCCACGCGCCGAGCCTCCGCCAGAGTGACATACCGAACGCCAGTGACGCCGACGTGTCCGCCACGAGGCAGAGCTTGCACCAGACGCCCAGCAGCGCCTGCACGCCGAGCAGCCCGAGCCCGACGAGCGCGGCGATGGCGGCGACGGCGAGCTGGACGTTCCGGGCGGTCTTCCCCTGTGTCAGGGCGAGCGTCCCCACGAGCAAGAACCCGAGGAGGCCGAAGACGGGCGTCGGCACGCCGAGGAACGACGCGAACACCGTCTGCTTGACCGCCGCGCACCCGCTCGCCTCGCAGAACACCGGCGTCGGACGGACGTAATCGACCGCGAGGGCCGCGCTTGCGACGAGCCCCGCGAGCACCGGAGCCAAGAGAGCAGCGGTGCGCCCCAGACTGCCTTTCGGAGCGTCCATTCCCTACGGGTGGACCAACCGATTGCGTCGGTCAAGCATTCCCAATGACGCCCGCCCGTCCTCCCGCCACAAGCGCGCTCACGACGGACGAGGCAACTCGGAGTTTGGTCGTGCTACATGCACGACCATGTCAGCGCGGCGCCTCCCTCCGAAAAACGACGTACTTGGCTTCCTTGGGCAGGAAAACCGCGCCTTTCACCCGCAAGAGGTCGCGCTCGAGCTCGGCGTCGCGCAGGCGAGCTTTGCCGCGCTGGTGAACCTCCTCGACAACCTCGTCCTCGAGGGGGAGCTCACGGCGCTCCCCGGCGGGAAATACAAGCTGGGGCGGGCAAACGGCGCAAGAAAAGACGCGCGAGGCGCGGCGCGACACGGCCAAGGGGGCGAAGAGCGCGAGGGGACGCTCAGCGTGAACCAGCGGGGCTTCGGCTTCGTCTCGAGCCTCGGCGCGAGCGGCGACGACGTGTTCGTCCAGAAAGAATCCATGAAGGGGGCGATGCACGGCGACAAAGTCGTCGTGCAGGTGCGCTCGCGCGGGAGCCGCGGGGTCGAGGGGGAGATCGTCAAGATCGTCGATCGCGCGGTGAAGCGCGTGGCCGGAGTCCTGCGGCGACGAGGGCGGAGCGCGTGGCTCGAGCCCGACGACACGCGCGTCCGCGGGCCGATCCCGCTCCCCGACGACCTCGACACGTCCGGCCCGGAGGGGAACAGCGGGAAAGACGGCGACGCGGCGATCGTGAAGATCACCCGGTGGCCCGAGCTCCCCGACGAGACGCCCGTGGGGAAGCTCGAAGCGGTGCTCGGCACGCCGGGCGAGCTGCGCGTCGAAGTGGCGAAGATCCTCGTGATGGGAAACGTCGACGAGGTCCACTCCCCCGAGGCGTTCGCCGAAGCGGAGGCGTACGGCAAGGAAGTGCCGGCGCAGATGCTCGAGGGGCGCGAGGACCTCACGCACCTCCCGCTGCCGACGATCGACCCCGAAGACGCGCGCGACCACGACGACGCCGTCTGGGTGGAGCGAAGAGACGACGGCGGCTACCGCGCCTGGATCGCGATCGCCGACGTGAGCTCGTACGTCCGCCCCGGCACGCAGCTCGACGCCGATTCGCTCAAGCGCGGCTGCAGCATCTACCTCCCCGACCGCGCGATCCCGATGCTCCCGCGTCCGCTGTCGTCGAACCTGTGCTCGCTCCTCCCCGACGTGATCCGCCTGTGCCTCTGCGTCGAGGTCGACCTCGACTCCGGCGCGCACGTGAAGCGCTCGCGCGTGATCCGCGGCTTCATGAAGAGCCAGGCGAAGCTCACGTACGGCGGCGTCGCGCGCACGCTCGGCTTCTCGACCGAGCCGCCGCGCGATCCGAAAGCGGAAGAGCTCATCGACGGTCTGCGCGTCGCCAACGAGCTCTCGCGCCTGCTCCGGTCGCAGCGGATGAAGCGCGGCGCGCTCGACTTCGACTTGCCGGAAGCGAAGATCATCCTCGACGACAAGGGGCAGCCGATCGACGTCCAGAAGCGGGCGCAGGACCCCGGGATGAAGAAGGCGTACGCGCTCATCGAAGAGCTGATGCTCCTCGCAAACGAGACCGTCGCCGAGTGGCTCGTGAAGGTGCTCGTCCCGACGGTGTTCCGGGTGCACGCGCCGCCGGATCAGAAGAAGCTCGCGAACCTCGTGGTCATGTGCGAGGCGCTTGGCGTCCCCTTCGATCTCGAGGACGCGACCGATCCGAAGCGGCTGTCGCAGATCCTCCGGTCTTTCGCCGAGCACCCGCAGGTGAACGTCCTCAACATGCTTCTTTTGCGGGCGATGAAGCAGGCGAGCTACGACACCGCGAACATCGGCCATTTCGGGCTGGCGTCGCGGGCGTACCTCCATTTCACCTCGCCGATCCGTCGCTACCCCGACCTCGTCGTCCACCGGAGCGTGCACGACGAGCTCCTCGGCGAGCGCCGGCACAAGACGTCGCAAGCGGCCGTGAAGCTCGGTGAAGCCGCGCTCGCGGCGTCGACCGCGGAGCGAAAGGCCATGGAGATCGAGCGCGAGGTCGTCGATCTCTACCGCGCCGTCATGATGCGCGATCGCATCGGCGAGCGGTACGAAGGGACGGTGACGGCGCTCGTCGGCTCTGGCCTCTTCTGCCAGCTCGACTCCCCGTTCGTCGACGTGCTCGTCCGCCTCGAGGACCTCGGCGGCGATCGCTGGGAGCTCGACGAAGAGAAGATGCGCGTGAGCGCGGCCCGCTCGGGGCAATCGCTCGGCTTGGGAGATCGCATCGTCATCGAAGTGGTCGACGTGCAGATCCTGAGGCGAACGGTCTACGGGCGCCGCGTGACGCTCGACGGCGACGGCGAAGAGCGCGGCGGCGGCAAGTCGCGCGGCTCACGCGGGTCGAACGACGGCGGCCGGCGCGGGCCTCCGAAGAACGCGAAGAGCACCGAGAAGCAGGTCCGCGCGGGGAAGCGGAAGATCGAGGCGATCGCGCGCGGGGGGAAGCACGGCGAGCACGACAAGGGGCGGAGCGGCGGCAAAGGGGGCAAAGGGAAAGGCAGCAAGCGCCGAGGACGCTGAGAGAGCCCCGCGCTACAGCGCCAGATTCGCCCTGACGTCCTCGCTCTGAAACGCCGCCAGCTCGTCGATCAGCGCCGCCAGCTTCGGCTCGTCCCCCTTCGGCACCTGCACTTCGAAGTGAACGTAGAGATCCCCCTCCGGCTGCCCCTTCTTCGCGACCCCTTTGCCCCGCAGGCGGACCACCGTCCCGCTCTGCGACTTCGGCGGCACCTTCAGCGAGACGAAGCCGTCGATCGTCGGCACCTTCACCTTCGCGCCTTTGTACGCCTCGGCCACCGTGATCGGCACCGAGAGGTGCAGATCGTCCCCCTCGCGGCGGAAGTGCGGGTGCGGCTGCACGTGAATCTCGAGAACCAGGTCTCCCGGCGGCCCGCCGTTCGGCGAAGCCCCCCCCTGCCCCGCGATCCGGACGCGGCTCCCCTCGGCGGCGCCGGCCGGAATGCGCACGGTCACCGGCGCCCCTTCCCCGCCGCGCGGGCGAAGCTCGACCATCGTGCCGCGGACGGCGCTGGCGAAGTCGACCGTGACCTCGCTCTCGAAGTCGGGCCCCTTTTGCGGCCCGCGACGGCGCGACGCGCGACCGAAGAGGTCGCCAAACATGTCCCCCGCGCTGCTCGACCCGCCGGCCGCGCCGCCGAAGAGATCCTCGATGCGCACCCCTTGCCCGAACGGATCCCCGCCAGCTCCCCCTCCCCCTCGCCCGCGAACGCCCCCCTGCTGCGACGACCACTGCTTGTAGGCGCGCACTTTCTCCGCATCGAACCCGGAGGTCAGCGACTCCTCGCCGAACTCATCGTAGAGCGCGCGCTTCTTCGGATCGCCGAGCGCGTCGAACGCGCGGTTCACCGACTTGAAGCGCTCCTCCGCCTTCTTGTTGCCGGGGTTTCTGTCCGGGTGAAGGTCCTTCGCAAGCTTGCGGTACGCCTTCTTGATTGCAGCGGCGTCTGCGGTCTTGGGGACGCCGAGGACGTCGTAAAAGCTCTCCGCCATGGTCGACGTGCGAAGGTAAGTCGCCCTCCTCGTGACGGCAACGCCCCGTTCGCCCAGCTCGCCTCAGCGCATCTCGTTCCGGGGGGGAGCGGGGTCCGGATCGCGGCGCAGGAGCGACGGGACGGCAGGGAGATCCGGCTCGACGCGCCACGCTCCCTGGCGTTGCCCACGCCGCGACTCCGCTGCGGACGCGCCGTCCTCCCGCACGCAGTGGACGATCGCGCTCTGCGTGTGCGGCTCGTCCCCCGTCACGGACACCGTCGCGACGTCCCCCTCGATATGCGACACCATCGACTTCGGGCGGAACTTCAGGCCGAAGCGCCCCTCGGCGAGCATGTCCCACGGCTCGACGCGATGCCCCTCGAGCCGGCTCGCCCTCTCCGCGCGCTCCCCGAGGTTCGCGCGCGCCGCCGGCCCCAGGAGCGCGTACGCCTCGCGGATCGCCTGCGCGTCGTCGTCCGACGCCTCCATCCGATCGAGCCACGCGCGCACGGCCCCCTCCGGGGTAGCGTCCGGAGCGGGACGGCTGCACGCGCCCCCGAGCAGAAACGCGAACCCGACGACCGCCGCGCGCAGCGAGCGCGCACGCGCCGTCACGCGCCGCTCCCGCTCCCGAGCCCCATCGCATCGCGAACCTCGCGCATCGTCTCTTTCGCGATCGCGCGCGCCTTCGCCGCGCCGTCCCCCAGCGACTCGGTCACCTTGCCGGCGTCGAGGCTCTCGCGCTTCGCCCGGAGCGGCACGAGCTCGCGATCGAAGTTCTCGAAGAGGACCTTCTTGCAGTCGACGCACCCCCAGGTGGCCCCCGTGCAGCTCGCGAAGACCTCCTGCACGGTCTCTTGCGGAGAGACCGCCTGGTGCATCGTGTAGATGTTGCACACCTCGGGGCGCCCCGGGTCGCTCTTGCGGAGCCGCTTCGGATCGGTGAACGCGCCGCGGAGCTTGTTCCAGAAGGCTTCCTTCGTGTCGAAGAGCGCGATCGTGTTCCCCTTCGATTTGCTCATCTTCGACTCGCCGTCGAGCCCCATGATCCGCGGCGTGCGTGACAGACGCGGCTGCGGCTCGACGAACACGGGACCGAAGCGGTGATTGAACCGCCGCACGGTCTCGCGCGCGAGCTCGAGGTGCTGGAGCTGGTCGTCGCCCACGGGGACGACGGTCGCCTTGTACATGAGGATGTCGGCGCTCATCAGCACCGGGTACGTGAAGAGCGCGGTCGAGACGTGCTCTTTCCCTTCGCTCTTCTCCTTGAACTGCGTCATGCGGTGGAGGTCCCCCATCGGCGTCACGGCCGCGAGGTACCAGGCGAGCTCGGTGTGCTCGCGCACGTCGCTCTGTACGAAGAGGGTGCAGCGGGAGACGTCGAGCCCGCACGCGATGAGATCGATCGCGAGCCCCGAGATGCGCGCCTTCAGATCGGCCGGATCGTAGTCTTGCGTGATCGCGTGCGCGTCGACGATGCAGAAGAGAAGGTCTTCTTTCTGCTCTTCGACCTGCTTCGCCCACGTCCGCACTGCGCCGAGATAATTGCCGATGTGCAGCTCACCCGACGGCTGGATGCCCGACAGGACGCGAGCAGGGCCGTTTGGTGCGTTCGGTGCCAGCGGTGCCACAGAGGACTCTTACCTGAAGAATCGCGTGAAAACGATCGCGAGATGGAGCAGAGTGCCGCGCCGTGCTCCCCAAAAAACCCTGGATCCTGGCCGCTTTCGCTTTCTTCGTCGCCCCCTTGTCGATCGGCTCGCTCGTTTCCCTCACGGGGTGCGGCAAGAAGGCGGACAACACGGCCTCGACCTCGTCCCCCACGCCTAGCGCGAAGAGCGCCACGTCGGCGGACGCGATCCAAGGGCTGAACGTCGGCCAGATCCCGCAGCAGAAGCAGCCGGAGCCGATCCCTCCGCCGCCGGACGTCGCCGCGCCGCCGAGCGACGCGCAGAAGACCGCGTCGGGTCTCGCGACGAAGGTGCTCACCAAGGGGACCGCGACGGCGCACCCCGCGGCGATGGACAAGGTCCAGGTGAACTACACCGGCTGGACGACCGACGGAAAAATGTTCGACAGCTCCGTCGCCCGCGGCCAGCCGGCGAGCTTCTCGGTGAATCAGGTCATCCCCGGCTGGACCGAAGGGCTCCAGCTGATGGTCGTCGGCGAGAAGCGCCGCATGTGGATCCCGGCGAACCTCGCCTACGGGCCGCGCGGCATGCCGGGGATCCCGGCGAACTCGGCGCTGACGTTCGACGTCGAGCTCCTCGACATCACGCCGGCCCCGAAGCCCCCCCCCGTCCCGACCGACGTCGCCGCCGCTCCCGCGAACGCCACGAAGACCGCGTCGGGCCTCGCGTACCGAATGCTCACCCCCGGAAAGGACCCGAACGCGGCGAAGCCGGGCCCGACGAGCATGGTCCAGGTGAACTACTCCGGCTGGACGACCGACGGAAAGATGTTCGACAGCTCGATCACGCGCGGCCAACCGGCGAGGTTCCCCCTGAACCGAGTCATCAAAGGGTGGACCGAAGGGCTCCAGCTGATGAAGGTCGGCGACAAGATGCGCTTCTGGATCCCCGGCAAGCTCGCCTACGAAGATCCGGACAAGCCCAAGCGCCCGGGGACTCCGCAGGGAACGCTGGTCTTCGACGTAGAGCTCCTCGACGTCTCCGCGGCTCCGCCGCCAGGACCGGGCGGCGGGATGTCTCCGCAGCAGATGCAGCAGCTACAGCAGCACATGCAGATGCAGCAGCAGCAGCAGCAGCAGTCGCACTGAGCGCAGCGCGCCGAGCGTACGGATGGCACCGCACGCGTCGCAGTCGCACCGCCCCCACCCCACGTCGAGAGGAGTCCGGCTCCCTCGGCACGCGGGGGCGCCGTTCAAGGTCGACATTCGCGGGCAGGACGCGCGCTGGTACGACGACGTCTATCACCGGCTGCTGGTCGTCCCGTGGTGGCAGTTCTTCGGGCTCATCGCGCTGGTCTTCCTCATCGCGAACGCGATCTTCGGCGGGGTCTTCCTGCTCGAGGACGGGGCGATCGGAGGCGCGCGCCGCGGATCGTTCGAGGACGCGTTCTTCTTCAGCGTGCAGACGCTCGCGACGATCGGGTACGGGTCGATGTACCCGGCGACGCGCTTCGGTCACTGCGTGGTCACGCTCGAAGCGTTCGTCGGCCTGATGTCGGTCGCGCTCATGACCGGGCTCACGTTCGCCAAGTTCGCCCGCCCCACGGCGCGGGTGCTCTTCGCCGAGAAGTTCGTCGTCTCGCGCATCAACGGCGTCCCGCACGTCATGTTCCGGATGGCCAACTGGCGCGTGAACCTCATCGTCGAGGCGCAGCTCCACCTCGTCGTACTTCTGGACGAACGGACCGCCGAGGGGGAGATCTTCCGCCGCCCGGTCGAGCTCCCCCTCGTGCGCGACCGAAACGCGACATTCATCCTGAGCTGGACCGCCATGCACCGCATCGACGAAAAGAGTCCGTTCTTCACCGGCGATGCCGGCGGCGACCCGCTGGAGCGACTACGCGCGATGAACGCGCAGATCTTCCTGAGCCTGACCGGGCTCGACGAGACGATGGGACAGACCATCCACGCGCGGTACCACTACACGCTCGACGACTGCGTCGTGAACGCGAAGTTCGCCGACGTGGTGACCCCGAAGCACGACGGCTCGCGTGTCGTCGATTACTCGTTCTTCCACGACGTGATCGCCCTCGAGCCGCCGCAAGGAGGCGCCGACGAATGAAGGCCGTCGAGATCGCCTTCTTCGCGGTGGCCGTCCTGCTCCCCCTGGTCGGCGGCGGGGCCCTTCTCTATTTTCTCTCCAGGGGGGACAAGAAAGAGAAGTGACCATGCTCCGCTTCCCGGCCCCCCCTGTCGGCCCGGACATCCCCGACAGCCGCCGCGCGACCGGGCAGGTCCCGATCCGCTTCGAGGACGTCACGCAGGACGGGCGCTTGGCGCTCGAGGGGCTCGCTCCGGCGCTCGGCGAGGTCATCTGGCGAAGGCTCCTCGCGGGCTCGCCGTTCTTGAAGACGCTGCACGCGCATCAGGCCATCCCGATCCTCTCGCGCGTGGTGATTGAAGGGGGCGACGGGCCGTTCTCCACGTACCACCCGCTCGAAGCGACCGGCGCGTACGACCTGGCGCACGCCGCGAACGACGCCGGCGAGGTCGAGCGGATCCTCCTCGACATGTGGGTCGACGCGACCCTCCCCATCGGACGCAACTACGGCCCCCGGCCCGAGCGCGCCGGCGAGCGAATTCGCGCGGGGCGGTTCTTCGGCGAGCACGTGCTCACGCGTCTCTTCGCCCCTCCCGGTCAGCGAAAGGTCACGCACCTCGAGGACGCATCGGGGCCGCTCCTCGGCCGGCGGCGGGCGTGGGTGACCCCCGAGTCGGTCGGAGCCCTGCCGGAGGGGGCCGTCCCGCTCGACGATCGCCTCCGCGTCGACCCGACGCCGATCGCGTTCGGCCTCGCGCACACCGACAGCAATCAGCACGTCAACTCGCTCGTGTACCCCCGCCTGTTCGAGGACGCCGCCCTGCGGAGGCTCGCGGCGTTCGGCAAGCTCAAGCCCGCCGTGCTGTCGCGCTACGTCGAAGCGGCGTTCCGCAAACCGTGCTTCGCCGGCGAGACGTACGCCGTCGCGCTCCAGACGTTCACGTTGGACGGGCAGCTGGGCGCCGTCGGCGGGTTCGTGTCGGCCGCGGACGCGCAGTCGGAAGAGGCGCTCGCGAAGGCGAAGCCGCACTGCTTCGTGCGAATGATCTTCGGGTGACGCGAATCAGTAGTGCGGCGGTCGCTCGTCCTTCGGCGCCGCCTCCGTCCCGGAGAGGACCTGCTCGCGGAGCGTCCTCAGCTCGAGGGTGAGCCTGTCGAGCGCGCGCTGCTGCTCCACGATGACGTCGTTCAGCTCCTCGGTGAGCTTCTCCTGCCGCATGAAGCGCAGCTCGAGGTCCACGATCCGCTTCTGTAGCTCCGCGGGGTCGATCACGCGGCGAGGGTACCTCAGGGGGGGGGCGGGCGGCGCGATCTCCGCGTGTCGGTCCGTCGGGCGGGCTTCGGCGCAAGCGAGGCAACGTACGCCCGCGCCGCGCTCTGCACCCACGGTCGTCCCCCTTCCGCAGCGGCCAATACTTGGTCGCGGTACTCGCCGTTCGCGCCGCGATGGAGCGCCTTGACGGCGTAGCCCGCCATTCCTTCATCGACGAGGAGCGCCGCGAGCTCCGCGCCGTACGCCCCGTCGCCATGTTCCCCGAGCGTCGCCACGAACGACTGCCGCCCGCGACCGAAGCGCGCGTCGCCGGCCACGTGCGCGACGGCGTCGAGCAGCGGGCCTCGCCCCTTCCAGCAGCCGAGCTTGCGGATGACGAAGTCGAGCGCGCGCCCGAGCTGGAGGATCTTCATCTCGTACGCGGCCCACGGCGCCGAATCTTTCAGCCCCTCGATCACGAGCCCGCGCTCGTGTGCTTGCCAGTGAGCACACGCCGCGAGGACCGCGTTCGCCGTCGCGATCGCGTCGCTCGTGACCAGCGCGCCGCTCTTCCGCGCTACGTGGAGAATCGCCCCGACGATCCTTTCCGTGTCTTCGTCCATGACGATTCACGTTGTTCCACGCGGAACGACTCAGGAACATGTCCCCAAACGGACGACGTCCGGGCGCGGGACATTCTGCCGGGGCGGACGCTTCCGGTGGCACCGTAGAACGGGGAACAAGCGCCCCAGTGAAGGCGCCCGCGTGCCGCTACCGAGACTCGGTGTCGCGACCCCGAGGACTACGGTCCGCGCATGAAATCGCCCATCCGCGCAGTCACCACACCCGGTCGGCAGCTCATCGGCGGCGCGCTCGCCTTCGTCGCGGCGCTCGGCGTGCTCCTGTTCGCCTTCTCGGCGTTCGCCATCGACGACGCATCGAGGGTCGCCGAATCCTCCGCGGTCACCCACTACTCGCTCCCTCCGGAGCTCCTCCCCAAGGCGGCCGCGCTCTACTCGATCCACGTCCGCCTCCACTTCTTCGAGGCTCTCTACGGCGTCGCCGTCCTCGCCCTGCTCGTGCGGCTCCGCGTCGCCCCGCGCCTGCGCGACTTTGCCGAGCGGGTGACCCCGCGCCGCTTCGTTCAGGCGCTCCTCTTCGTCCCCCCGTTCCTCCTCGCGATCAGTCTCCTGACCCTCCCGCTCGCCGCGGTTCGCCACGCCCTGCAGCGCGACTACGGACTCTCCGTGCAGAGCTGGGGGTCGTGGCTGGGCGACGCCGGAAAGGGGGAGATGCTCCAGATGGTGATCGCCGTCCCGCTCGTCTTCGGGCTCTACGCCGCGATTCGCCGGAGCCCGAAGCGCTGGTGGCTCTACGGCTGGCTCGCGATTGTCCCGATCCTGGTCTTCATGATCTTCATCGCGCCGGTCGTGGTCGAGCCGATGTTCGACACCTTCGAACCGCTCGGAAAGACGCACCCCGAGCTGGTGACCGCGCTCGGCGACGTGGCGAAGCGCGGAGGGCTCGACGTCCCCGCGGATCGAATGTTCCTCATGAAGGCGAGCGAGAAGGTAACGACGGCGAACGCGTACGTGACCGGGATCGGCGCCACCAAGCGGATCGTCGTCTGGGACACGACGACTGCGCAGATGACCGTCCCGCAGACGCAGTTCGTCTTCGGGCACGAGCTCGGGCATTACGTCCTCGGTCACATCCCGAAGTTCCTCGCGTTCGCCACGGTGGTCCTCTTCTTCGTCTTCTTCCTCGGCGCCCGGGCAGTGCGCGCGGCGGTCGCTCGGTGGGGAGACAAGCTGGAGATCCGGGGGATCGGCGACTGGGCCTCCTTGCCGCTCCTGTTCCTCTTCGTGAGCGCCACGGCGCTCGTGATCGAGCCGGTCTTCGCGACGGCGAGCCGCGCGCAAGAGCACGAGGCGGACGTGTACGGCCTCGAGATCACGCACGGGCTCATCGAGAACCCGTCGCAGGCCGCCGCGCAGGCGTTCCAGACCCTCGGAGAGCACTCGCTCAGCTACCCCGACCCGAACCCGTTCTTCGTCGCGTGGACCTTCGACCACCCCGCGCTGCGCGATCGGATCGACTTCGCGCTGTCGTACGACCCGTGGAAGAAAGGGGAGTCGCCTCAGTTCGTGCGGTGATCGAGGGGAGCCCGGTGCAGGCTACACTCGTCGGTTGAGTGCCCGTCCCCTTCCCTCCCGTAGCGCCCCCGCCGACGGGGGTGACTTTCCCCGATCCGCGCCGCGCCGGGCGCGCCGAGGTGCTCGCGATCGGGGGGGACTTTCGCGCGGCGACGATGCTCGAGGCCTACGCGCACGGCATCTTCCCGTGGCCCGACGCGAGCGGCGCGGTTCCGTGGTGCTCGATGATCCGGCGCGCCATCTTCCCGCTCGAGGAGTCGCCTCAGTGGTCGCGGAGCCTCAAGCGCGCGCTCCGCGTGACGCCGTTCGTCCGGACCGTCGACGAGTCCTTTCGTGAAGTGGTGGAAGCGTGCGGCGACGAGCGCCCCGACGCGCGCTGGATCATTCCCCCTTACGTCGAGGGCTTCTGCCGCCTGCACGAGCTCGGATGGGCTCATAGCGTCGAGGTCTGGGACGCGAGCGGCTCCGTGCGGAGCCTGGTCGGCGGGATCTACGGCGTCGCGATCGGAGGCTTCTTCGCGGGAGAGTCGATGTTCCATCGCCGGACGGACGCGTCGAAGATCGCGTTCGCGACGCTCGTGCACTCCCTTCGCGGCAGCGGGTTCGAGCTCCTCGACGCGCAGGTGATGAACCCCCACCTGCGCTCCCTCGGCTGCATCGAAATCGCGCGACGCGAATACCTCGACCGGCTCGAGCAAGCGGTCGCGCGCCCTCCGGTCAGGTTGGCGCTCGCCAGCGCGCCCCCCTAGCTTCAATAAGCAGCGCCTCGCTTCCGACGCGGAGTTGCCCGCGCCAGTCGCGGCCCGGCACGATTCGGATGTGGGTTCTTCTCGCACCGTTGGGCTGCACTGGGAGGG
This sequence comes from Polyangiaceae bacterium, assembly GCA_052147435.1. GTDB lineage: Bacteria > Myxococcota_A > Polyangia > Polyangiales > Polyangiaceae > JBKQKP01. The sequence continues at coordinate 15,610 of JBKQKP010000114.1, forward strand.
GAAGGAGCGCCTGGCCGCCGTCCCGCTCCCCGCGGCGAAGGAAGCCTCGCTTCACCGCTGGCCGCTCCGCGACGGCACGGGCGAGCTGATCCAAGGGGACAATCTCGTCGCCCTTCGTTCGCTGGCGAGGACCCATACAGGGGCGATCACGCTCGGTTACCTCGACCCGCCGTTTTTCACCGGTCGCGTCTTCGATCACATCGAGCGCGGAACCCGCGTGAAGCGCGCGGCGTTCGACGATCGGTGGGTCGACCGCGCGGCGTACCTCGAGGCGCTGGCCCCCCGGATCGAGCAGATGCGCGCGCTCCTGGCCCCGCACGGGTCGATCGTCATCCACGTAGACCCGAAGACGAGCCACTACGTGAAGGTCCTCTGCGACGAGATCTTCGGCGAGGAGGCCTTCGCCAGCGAGATCGTCTGGCGGTACCGCCGGTGGCCGAGCAAGACGCCGAATTTTCAGCGCGTCCACGACGTCCTGCTCCGTTACCGGAAGGACCCGAGCGTCCCGCCGCGTTGGAGCCAGCTCTACGAGCCGCTCGCGGCGTCCACGCTGGCGACTTGGGGGACGAAGAAGCAGCGCGCGGTCTTCACGAAGCGCGACAACGGGAGCGTCCGCCGGGCCCGTTCGTCCTCGACCACCGAGCCGACGGCAGGAGCCCCCATGGGCGACGTCTGGGAGATCGGCGTCATCGCCCCTGTCGCGCGCGAGCGGACGGGATACCCGTCGCAGAAACCCGAAGCGCTCCTCGAGCGCCTGATGACGGCGCTGAGCGCCCCGGGCGATCTCGTGCTCGATCCCTACGCCGGCAGTGGAACGACCCTCGCCGTCGCCGCCAGGCTGGGGCGGCGTTTCGTCGGTATCGATGCCAGCGACCTCGCGATCGAGACGATCCGGAAACGTTTCGAGCGTTTCGAAACCCGTCTCGAAGCCAAGGTAACTTCGGGCGAAGCTTGCGCTATCGCGCCCCAAACGCCTAGTCTCACAGCCTCGCGGGCCTCGCGCAGATAGCGCGGGGGCACTCGTCGAACCTTCTTCCGAAATGACGCTCTCGTCGAAGCAGATCGCCAGCATCGCGCTCGTCATCGCGCTCGGCGTGATCGGCATGATGGTCGTGAACGCGGGCATGCAAGCGTTCGCGGGACCGCTCATCATCATCGTGGCTCTAGGAGCCGCCGCGGCAATCCTCGTGGCCGGAGGCGGCGGGGGTCCCTCGGGGCTCGATGGGCTCGGTGACGCCATCCGGCGAGCTTCGGGGGGCGAGCGCCCGAACGCGCCCGCCGCGGCGGCCCCCGAGATCGCGCGGCTGTACGAGGAGCTCGGCGCGATGGCCGAGCGGATCCAGAAGCACGAGACGGAGATCGAGACCAAACAGGCGGACCTCCAGGCGACCGAGCAGACTCTCGAGGAGGTGACCCGTCGCCTCAACGAAGGGGTCTCGATGCAGCTCTCGGCGACCGACGAGACGACGAAGCTCATCAAAGAGATGACGAACGCGGTGCGCGAGATCGCGCAGCACGTGGAGACGCTCACCTCGAGCGCCGAGGAGTCGTCGAGCTCGATCCTCGAGATGACGGCGACGAACGACGAGGTCGCCGAGAACGTCGGCGAGCTCGCCGGGAGCGTCCGCGAGACGGTGAGCTCGATCGAAGAGATGGCGTACTCGATCAAAGAGGTCGCCAAGAACGTCGACGCGCTCTCGCTCACCGCCGAAGAGACCAGCTCGTCGATGAACGAGATGGACGTCTCGATCGACCAGGTGCAGTCGAACGCGAACGAAACGGCGCGCCTGTCCGAGGAAGTGGCGCTCGACGCCGAGAAGGGCGCCGAGGCCATCCTGAAGACGATCAGCGAGATCTACCGCATCAAGGAGAGCTCGCAGGAGGCCGTGGCGGTCATCTCGAACCTCGGTTCGAGGATCGAGGCGATCGGTCAGATCGTGAACGTCATCGACGACGTCGCCGAGCAGACGAACCTGCTCGCGCTCAACGCCGCGATCATCGCCGCGCAGGCGGGCGAGCAAGGGAAAGGGTTCGCGGTCGTCGCCGACGAGATCAAGGATCTCGCCGAGCGCGCCGGCGCGAGCACGCGCGAGATCACG
>JBKQKP010000115.1:0-16504 GCA_052147435.1 Polyangiaceae bacterium
GTGCCCGGTGAGCGGTTCTTGGTGTGCGTGACCCCGGGCGCGGACGGGACGGGTGAGGCCTTTGCGCGAGCGGCTTCGAGCGTTGCGGCGGACGGCTGCCGGGTAGAGCTGGTGCAAGGGGTGCCGCTCCGGGCGGAGGGGAGCGCGCGGGTAAAGGGGGTGCGGGTGAAGGTGGGCGAGGCGGGAGCGGCGGGAGCGGGAGCAGCTGAGGAGCGTCACTTCAAGGCGGACACGCTCGTGATCGATGCCCCTCGCGCCCCTGCGTACGAGCTGTGCGAGCAGGCGGGGGCGAGGCTGCGGCATGAGCCGCGAGGGTTCGTGCCGCAGACGGTGCGGGGGAAGATCCGCGATCGGGTCTTTGCGTTGGGGGAGGTGACGGGGGCGAAGCTCGAGGTCGGCGGGTTCGAGGGGGGGGCGGAAGAGATCGTCGGGCAGCTGTAGGCGTCAGTCGTCCACCAGCGCCCCGAAGAACGCGATCCCCCCCGAGACCGCCACCAGGTCGAACATCGCCAGCAGCACGAGGTAGTCGTGCACTTCCCCCAGCTGCTCCCACGCCCCTGGTGGGTGCATCGACATGGCGAGCGTGAAGATCTCCCGCGTCGCCGCGACCCCCGAGAGCAGCGCCGGAGACAGCAGCGGGAAGAGAACCGTGGCCAGCACCAGGTCGCGCGCTTGCGTCCGCACCGTCATCGCGCCGAACAGCGTCCCCGCCGCCGCGACCCCGACCGTCCCGAGCCCGACGACGCACGCCAGGCTCACGATTACGTCCGGTAGCTCCACGTGGAAGAAGAGCGCGACGACGGGGATGACGATGCACTCGATCGCCGTCACGAACGCGAAGACCCCCATCGCCTTCCCGAGGAAGATCGACGCCCGCGCGATCGGCGCGACAAGGAGCCCCGTCATGGCCGACTCGTCCCGCTCCCGTTGCCACGTCCTCCCCAGCGCGAGGATGCTCGCGAACGCGATCGCCAGCCACATCGCCCCGGGGGCGACCCGGAGGACCGCCTCGGGCCCCGTGTAGAAAGAGATCGACGCGAGGATCGCGACGAGCGCGGCGAAGAAGCCGGCGGTCGTCACGATCTCCCGGGTGCGCACTTCGATCGCCAGGTCCTTGGCGAAGACGAGCCAGGCGGCAGCGGCGGGACCGGGGGGAGTCGGAGCCGGAGCCGGAGCCGTGGCGACGGGGGCGGCCGCGGCGGCGGAGCCCAAAGAAGGTGAGGGGGTGCGCTCAGACATCTTGACCAGGATCGTGACCTCGATAGATTCGCGTTAAGGCCGGCGGCGCGCACGCACGATTCGCGAGCAGGCGCGCAGGCGGGCGGTCCCAGGGGAACGGGACGAGCATTAAGGACGTCCGAGCCATGACGGAACCAGCGCCCGACGCGCGCAACAGGCCTCCAAAACGCAAGCCACCGACAGTCGCCGTCCTTTACAACGTCGACTACGAAGATTCGTCGCCCGATGGCGACCCCGGGTACGCGGCACGCGCGGACGTCGGGCAGGTAGCCGCGACCATCGCGCAGGAGCTCGACGACGGAGCGCACGTCGTCCAGCTCGTCCCGGTAGACGGGGACCTGACCGAGCTGCGAGAGCGACTGGCGGAGATCGATCCCGACTGCGCGTTCAACCTGTGCGAGTCGCTCGCCGGGGACACGCGGCTCGAGAGCGCGGTGCCGCTGGTGCTCGAGCTCCTCGGAATACCGTTCACGGGGTCGCCGCCTGACGCGCTCCGCCACGCGCTCTACAAGGACCGCGTGAAGCGGCGCCTCGAGGCGGCCGGCATCCCGACCCCGCGCGCCGTGGTGATGACTCGTGCGTCCGATCCGTGCCCCCTCGAGTTTCCGGTGATCGTGAAGCCGGTGCGCGAGGACGGCTCGGTCGGGATCAGCTCGAAGAGCGTCGTTTACGACGAGGCTCAGGTTCGCGAGCGGGTCGCGGAGATCGTGACGACCCTCCGCCAGCCCTGCCTCGTCGAGCAGTTCGTCCCCGGCCGCGAGCTGAACGTCGCCCTCTTCGGTTACCCCGCAGCCCGCGTGCTCCCCCTGTCCGAGATCGACTTCAGCGCCCTCCCCGCCGACTGCCCCCCCATCGTCTGTTACGAGGCGAAGTGGAGCGAGGGCTCACCCGAGGACATCGGCACGCGCCCGGTCCTCCACCCGCAGCTCCCGGGCAACGTCGCTGCCCGCGTCCGGCGCGTCGCGGTCGAGGCATTCCGCGCGATCGGTATGCGCGACTACGGCCGCGTAGACGTGCGCCTAGGCCTGAACGGAATCCCGTACGTCATCGACGTGAACCCGAACTGCGATCTGTCTCCCCACGCCGGCATGGCGCGCGCGGCGGCCGCGGTCGGGATGGACTACTCGGCGCTCGTGAAGCTCCTCGTCCGGTACGCGCTCCGGCGCCGCAAGCCGAGCGAGGCGCGGAACGTGAGGAAAGACGTGACGCGGACACCGCAGGGGGCGTCGGGGTGAGCGCCTCGACTATTCGCTGAGCGGCGCGTCTTCGTTTCCCGCTCCACCCGCCGCCCGCTCCCGCAGCTTCGCCGCCGCGAGTGTGCGTTGCTCCGGCGTCAGGATCGGGAGGACCGCCTGCGCGATCTCCACGAAATGATCCGCCATCGCGTTCGCAGGGACGTGCGCGTCCTCCGGCGCGTGGAGCGTGAGCGTCTCGCTCCGGAAGGACGTGAGGAAGCCATGGCCGTGCTCGTGCGTCGACGCGGAGTGATCGCCGTGCTCGCCGTTCCAGCCGTGCGCCGCGCGCTCCCCCGCGAGGAGCGCGGCGATCTGCACGCGCTGCGTGTCGGTGAGCTGCAGGTCGGCCGACCATTGGTCGAGGTGCGACGTGTGGTGGTGATCCTTCCACGCCGATCTCGGTTGCGATGCGTGCGCAGAGATCGCGTCCGCGACGGCGCCTCGCTGCTCGGGAGTGAGCAGAGCGTGCAAGCGCTGGAGCGCCGCTTCGTCCGCAGGGCGCGCGCCGTTCATGGCGTCTGCCGAGGCGTCGATCTGCGGCTGGAGCGCGCCCCTGTCCAGCTTCCCCCCTTCGACCTGCGCCGCCACCGCGAGCATGATTTGCGAGCGCGCTGCAGCCACGGCGAGGTGGCGCGCGTCGGCGGCCGTCGCGAGTTGCTCGATCTCGGCGCGCTGATCGTCGCCGAGAGGCACGGTCGATAGGGCGTTCGCCATCATTCGGACGGCGCTCGACTTCGCGCCCACGGCGACCGGGGCGACCCTCGACCCGGCGACGCTCGCCTGCGCGCTCGCAGTGCCGGCGGAGGGATCGCTCGAAGCGGTGCTGGCGCTGCAACCGACGGCGCCTAGACAGAGAGCGAGAGAGCAGACGACAGACGAGAAGAGAGTGCGTTTCATGGGCAGTGACCTCCGCTCCCTAGCAAACGCCCCGCTCCCTCAAGCCATGCGGTGCGCCCTGCAAAGAAGCGTAAAGCCCGGCGTGGGCGATGGGATCGGAAACGGACGAGGGGCGGTGTTTTGTCGGTCGAGCGCGACCGCAGCTCGTATACGGATACGAGATCGCGACGGACCCTCACCCCATCGGCGGCGGCCGCAGCGACCGCACCCATTCACTCACGCACTTCGCCTCCTCGTCGTACGACGCCTGGAGATCGCGCATGATCTTCTCTTCGATCATCGCCCCGACGACGAACACCTTCACCTCGACCTTGACCCGCGCGAACCGCACGCACCGGTTCACGTCCCCGCTCGCAGACGGCTCGCACCAGAGCTCGGCTTCCACGTGGGTCTTTTCGGCGAACGTGCTCGGCGTGATGGCCGAGTGGTAGCGCCCCGTCTTCTTGTCGAGGTACCCGTCCTCCGAGTACTTGAGCGCGTCGCCGATCACCTTCTTCGCGGGGCCGGGCACGCCGGTGAGCGGCGGCTCCATCGTGCACTTCTTGGTGCGGCGGTCGCCCAGGTCTTTCGACTCGATCGGGACGAACGAGTGGAAGTGGAGGCGCTCGACGTACAGCTTCTGGTTGAAGCTGTTGTCGAAGACGCACTTGTCCCAGTACTCCTGCACGCTGCAGGCGAGCTCGTGACGGACGGTGACCTCGGCCATTCTCTGACGCCGCCTAGAAGATGAAGACGCCGAGCGCGACGACCGTGGACCACTTCCCCTTCGTGCTCCCCTCGGCGCTCTGGACGACGTTGCGGGTCTTGAGCATCGTCGCCTCCATCTTGAAGACCTGCTCGCGCTCGTTCCACGCCGTCTCGGGGTCGAACGAGATGCCGAGCGTCGTCGCGAGCATCGTCGCGGCGAGATCTTCGGCGTAGTCCCCCGCCTTCTTCGCCGTCTCGCCGTAGCTGTGGTGCTCGGAGAGATAGCCGTAGCGCTTCGGATCCGCCGGGCGCGCGAGGCCGATCGACGCTGCGATGAGGCGGTTCGGCTCGTTCGTGTCCTGGCGTGCCATCACGCAGTGGACGATCTGTCCCGGCATGATGAGCTTCTCGCCTTCCTTCCGGGAGAGCTCCTTGCAGCCGGGGGGGAAGATCGAGCTCACGGTGACGAGGTTCGCTTTTTCGATCCCGGCGTCGCGGAGCGCGAGCTCGAACGACGAGAGGCGGTCCTTGTGCACGCCGACGCCGTTGGTGAAGAAGATCGCCTTCGGCACGAACATCTCGTGCATCACGGGGAATCCGTTTTCACCGACGGGGACCGGGGGCCTGTCCTTCTTGGGCATCGCCTTCTTTCGGGTGTGTGGAACGAGAAGCCGCGCGGATCAAACTCTACGCGAGACGAAACAACGCGCGCCCGAGTAAAGCGCTCGGGCGCGCGTCGTCAACGAAAAGTCACACGCTGGGACTACTTCTTCTGGGGCGCGTCCGCGCTCGCCGCGGGCGCAGGCTTTGCGGCCTTGGGCGCAGCGGCCTTCTTGGCGGGCTTCGCAGCGGCAGCTTTCTTGGGCGCCGCAGTCTTCTTCGCAGCCTTCGCGCCGGGCGCGGGCTTCGGGGCATGACGCTTCGACGTCGACTTGTAGAGGTCCCACAGGCGCGGCACCGGGAACGCGGAGAGGTGCTGCTTGTACCCCTCGTCCTTCGCTCGCTTCTCGACCTCGAGGATCGCGTCGATGAGCTTCGCGCGCGTCCCGAACTTCTCCTTCACGGCCGTGAACGTCTCGTACAGGCGAACGAGCTTCGCGTTCGACACGTGCGCGAGCCCCTTCTCCTTGTTCGTGCGCGAGACCCACAGGTCCTCGCCTGCGAGCTTCTCTACGGCGGCGACGAGCTTCTTCTTGTCGCCGAACTTGTCCTTGACGATTGCTAGCGGGCTCTTGGCCATGACCGACTCCAGGGGTGTGCGAGATGACTCGCACGGTGAGGCCGAGCATCGAAGCCCGACCGACCCGCGAAACTGCGGGAAGGCGCGATGTAGCAGCCGCGCCGGGTCCGAGCAAGACGTGCTAATCGTGCGGCCCGGTCCATGTCCGCCAGCCCTGACAAGCCGCGCGTCCGATTCGCCCCTTCCCCGACGGGTTATCTCCACATCGGGGGGGTCCGCACCGCCCTCTTCAACTGGCTCTGGGCCAGGAAGACCGGCGGCACGTTCATCCTCCGGATCGAGGACACGGACCAGGAGCGGAGCACCCCGGAAAGCAAGGCGGTCATCCTCGACTCGCTCGGCTGGCTCGGGATCGACTGGGACGAAGGGCCCGGGATCGGCGGGAAGTACGGGCCGTACACGCAGATGGAGCGGATCCACGTCTACGCGGAGATGGCCGACAAGCTCATCTTCGAGGGGAAGGCGTATCGCTGCTACTGCACGAAAGAGGATCTCGACGCCCAGCGGCAGGCGCTGAAGGCGAAGGACCCCAAAGCCCAGTTCCGCTACCCCGGCACCTGTCGCGACCGGAAGGACCAGCCGGACAAGCCGTACGTCGTCCGGTTCAAGATGCCGTCCGGCGGCAGCGTCACCTACGTCGACAAGGTCTTCGGCGAGGTGACCACCCCCAACGGCGAACAGCAGGACTTCGTCCTCGTCCGGTCCGACGGCGTCCCGCTCTACAACTTCGGCGCGGTCGTCGACGACCTCACGATGGAGGTCACTCTCGTCGCGCGCGGGCGCGATCACATGGTCAACACGCCGCCGCAGGTGCTCCTGTATCAGGCGTTCAACGCGAAGGTCCCCGCCTTCGCCCACCTGCCGATGATGCTCGCGCCGAGCGGCGAGAAGCTCTCGAAGCGCCATGGAGCCGTGAGCGTCAGTGAGTACCGCGACCAGGGGTACTCGCCGAACGCCGTCCTCAACTACCTCGCCCGCTTCGGCTGGTCGCACGGAGACCAGGAAGTCTTCTCGCTCGACGAGCTGGTGCAGGCGTTCTCGTGGGAGGCGTGCGGGCGGGGGGACGGGAAGTTCGACCCGAAGAAGTTCCTCGCGATCCAGCACGAGCACCTGAAGTCGCCGCGCCTCACGCCGGACGCGGAGTACGCGAAGCGCGTGCGGCCGTTCCTCGAGGCGCGGGGGATCGATCGCCTGGACCCGGCGAAGCTCGACAAGGCGATCGCCACGGTTCGCGAGCGCGCACGCACGTTCGTCGAGGCAGCCGACGCGATGGACTTCTACTTCCGCGCGGAGCCCGTCGCCGACGAGAAGGCGCGCGCGAAGTTCCTCGTCGCTGCGAGCGTGCCGCACCTCGCCGGGCTCGCGCAGGCGCTCGAGGGGGTCGGCGAGTGGACGGTGAAGGCGATCGAGGAGCGCGTCACGGCGTGGCTCGCGTCGAGCGGCCTGCACATCAAGGACGTCGCCCAGCCGGCGCGCGTCGCGCTCACAGGACGAACGGCGAGCCCGGGGCTCTTCGAGGTGCTCGAGGTCCTCGGTCGCGAGGAAGCGCTGGCTCGCCTCGAGAAGGGGAAGAAGACGGCCGAGGGGACGCAGGTCCCGTGAGCCCGTGAGCCACTGGTTCGGGGCGCTCGCGCAGCAGCTCCCGCAGCTTCCGCAGCTCCAGCACCAGGGAGCCATGGAGCGCGTGGTGGGGCATCCGAGCGTGTGGGGGGAGCGTCTCAAGCCGTTCTTCCCGATCCCCGCGCTCCTCGTCATCCTCCCGCTCGTCTGGCTCTTCTTCCGGCAGACGTGGCGCGAGCTCGACGAGGAGGCGCACCGTCACCGCGGCGCGATCCTCGCGGAGGGGAAATCGGACCTGCGCCCGTTCGTGGCGCTCGTCATGGCCGCGATCATCCTCACGATGCAGGAGTACTACGGCGGTCGCGGCTTCTACGACGAGCACCTCCGTCCGATGCTCATCGACCTCGACACGCGGTGGCACGGGAAGATCTCCGCGATCCGCTTCGACGAGCTCTACGGCTTCGGCTGGTGGGCGACGGCGCGCGTCGGCGGTTACATCACGCCGTTCGTGCTCTGGAAGATCTTCTTCCCGCACGACTCTCTCCTCGACTTCGGCCTGCGGACGAAGGGCTTCTTCAATCACGCGTGGATCTATTTGCTCTTCCTCGCGTTCGTGCTCCCAGCGATGTTCATCGTCAGCCGCCAGCCGGACTTCGGCACCTACTACCCCTTCTACCGAAACGCCTCGCGGAGCTGGCTCGACTTCCTCCTTTGGGAGGCGATGTACTTCGCGCAGTTCTTCGCGCTCGAGATGTTCTTCCGCGGCTGGTGGCTCGGAGCGTTGAAGAGCACGTTCGGCTCCGGGGCCATCGTCGCCATGGCGGTCCCCTACTGCATGATCCACTTCGGAAAGCCGTACCTCGAGGTGAACGGCGCCATCGTGGCGGGCATCGCCCTCGGCTCGCTCAGCATGAAGACGAAGAGCATCTACCAGGGGTTCCTCGTGCACGTCACCGTCGCGGGGCTGATGGACTGGCTGGCGCTCCATCACCGGCACGCGCTGCCGACCGTCTTCTGGCCGCCGCACGCTTGAGCCGGCAACAGAGCGGAATGCGGCGCCCTATGTGGGTGATCTGCCGCCATTTCCTTCGCGCTGTTTCATGAGAGTTGCTCGCATCCCAATAGAGGAGGGCTAGTCTCGGCCCCAATGGACGACGGGGGGGCTCGTACGCAGACGTCGCTCCCGCCGGGAACGATCGTTGGGGGGGGGTACCGCGTCGTCCGGCCGATCGCCGACGGCGGCATGGGGGCCGTCTTCGAGGTCGAGCAGCTCGCGACGGGGGCGCGGCGAGCCCTCAAGGTGATGCACCTCCAGCTCGCGACGGACGCCAAGCTCCGCGCACGCTTCGTGCGCGAGGCGCGCGTGGGGGTGACGATCCCGAGCGATCACGTGGCGCAGGTGATCGACGCCGGCGTGGACGAGCAGACCGACCTTCCGTTCTTCGTCCTCGAGCTGCTCGACGGGGTCACGCTGTCGCGCGAGCTGCGGAGGCGTGGGCCGTTCGAGTGGCCGGTGGCGCGCGAAGTGTTCCGCCAGCTCGGGCACGCCGTGTCGGCCGCGCACGCGCAGAAGATCGTCCACCGCGATCTCAAGCCGGCGAACATCTTTCTCGCGCGATCGAAGACCGCCGGGATGCCGTTCGTGCTGAAGGTGCTCGACTTCGGCATCGCCGAGATCGTCGCGAGCGTCCAGCAAGGGGGGGGCTTCCTCGGGACGCCTACGTGGATGGCCCCGGAGCAGGCGAACCCGCATGCCCCCGTCGGCCCCACGGCGGACGTTTGGGCGCTCGGGCTCATCGCATTCTCGCTGTTCACGGGGCGCGCGTACTGGCCGATGGCCAATATCGAGGCTGCGCCCACCGAGGCGATGCTGCGTCGGCTCGCGAGCGAAGAGATCGTTCCGGCGAGCTTGCGCGCCGCTTCGTACGGCCTGCAGACTTCGCTCCCGCCGGGGTTCGACGCGTGGTTCGGCCGGTGTGTCGATCGCGACCCGGCGCGCCGCTTCGAGGACGGGGCGGTGGCGAGCGCGGCGTTCGCCGAGATGATGACGGTCGCCGTGGGTCCCGACGCCACGGCGGAGATTCCTCCCATCGCCCCGATCGGCGCAGAAGAGACCCTCGCGGCGACGTTCAACGAAGAACCGACGCGAGCGCCGACCCGCGAGGCGCGCACGGCGGTGCGGCGCGCGAGGATCAAGCGCGCGGCGATGACCGTCGGTGCCGTCGCGCTCTTCGGGGGCTCTTTCTTCTGGTGGCGCGCGCACCCTCCGTTGGGGGCCCAGCCCGTCGCTCCGATCGCCGCCGCGGCGGCGATCGCCGCTGCGCCCCCCTCGTCGTCCGTCCACCTGTTGGCGCGCGTGCACGGCTCGAACACGATCGGCGCGGAGCTTGGGCCGGCGCTCGCCGAGGCGTTTCTCAAGAAGGAGACGGGGACGGCCGCGGTCCTGAAGCACCTCGCCGACGACGAGATGCGGATCGAATCGCGCACGAACGACGGAGAGATCGACGCGATCGAGATCCACGCGCACGGCTCGTCCACCGCGTTCAAAGACCTCGCGAGCGGGGCGTGCGACGTGGGGATGGCGTCTCGCCGGATCCGCCCCGACGAAGTGGCGTCTCTCGCGGCGCTGGGGCCGATGGCGTCGGCCGCGAGCGAGCACGTGATCGCGCTCGACGGGATCGCGGTGCTCGTGAACCCGGCGAACCCGGTCGATCGGCTCACCAAGGAGCAGCTGGCGAAGATTTACGACGGCGAAGCGACCCGATGGTCGGACGTCGGCGGGGGCCAGGGCGCGGGCACGATCTCGCTCTACGCGCGCGACGATCGCTCCGGGACGTACGACACGTTCAAGACCCTCGTCCTCGGCAGCCACGCGCTCGCGGGAGGGGCGCGCCGCTACGAGTCGAGCGACGCCCTCGCGGACGCCGTCGCCGCCGACGTCAACGCGATCGGTTTCGTCGGGCTCGCGTACGTGAGAAGCGCGAAGGCGGTCATGGTGGAAGACGCGCACGCCGCGCCGCTGCTCCCTTCGCCGGCGACCGTGGCGACCGAGGACTACCCGCTGTCGCGCCGTCTGTACCTCTACGCGCCGCCGAACGCCCCTGCCCCGGCGCGGCGCTTCGTCGACTTCGCCCTCTCCGACGAGGGGCAGGACATCGTCTCGCGCGGGGGGTTCGTCGACCTGCGCCCGGAGTGCGACGCGAACGCGGCGGCATGTCCGCGCTGCTCCGCGGCGCTGAAGAGCGAAGTGGCCTCCGCCTGCCGGTTGTCGATCGACTTCCGGTTCGATCCCGAAACGAAGCAGCTCGACACGAGAGCCCTGCGCGACCTTCCGCGACTCGCCGCGCTCCTCGCCCACGGCGATCTGGCCGGACGCAAAGTGCTCCTCCTCGGCTTCTCCGATGCGATGGGGAAACGCCGTGACGAGGTGGCGCTCAGTCAAGGGCACGCCGAGACCGTCGCCGGACAGCTGCGGGCGCGCGGGGTCGCCGTCGTCGCGGCGCGCGGGTTCGGCGCGGAGATGCCCGTCGCGGACGATTCCGACGACGCGGGGCGGGAGCGGAACAGGCGCGTCGAGGTGTGGCTTCGCTAGGCCTACCGCGTCCGCGTCAGTGTCCCGGAGGCACGCCGTACGGCACGGCGATGAGCGGCGAGTCGGTTGCTGCATCGGCGGGCTTCTGCTCGGTCGTCCCCGAGTCGAAGTCGAACACCCCCTGGCCGTACGGGGGAGCGATGCTCAAGCCGCTGTCCTGCTCCTCACCGCCGTCGGGCGCCGCGCTCATGCCCGTGTCCCTCCCCGCGTCGCCGATCGGTCCCGAGCTTCCGGCGACCGCGCCGCCGCACGCCGCTGCGATCGAGATCGTCCCAGTACCGAACGCGACGAGCGCTGCCCGCGAGAGGCGCGCGCTCGGAGGCAGGGGAGCGGGAGCGGCGCCGAACGAGGGGCCGAGCGTGACGCCGCAGAAAGGGCACGCGGCCTCCGAGACGCGGACATGCCGCGCGCAGCTCGTGCAGGCGCGAAGATGCGACTTCTTCATGGGCGGTCTCCGGATGCGTTCGGTTCGTGGGGGTCGTTCGCGGTGGGGAGTGAAGGGATGTCCTCGACGACGATCTCGAAGATCCCGTGATCGAAAGGTTCGCCCGGCGCTGGCTCGGTGCGAACGACGCGCTCGCGCTTCCCGACGCGCTCCATCTCGAGCGCGCGGTGGTGGCAGTACGGGTTGTTCCCCGCCTTGCCGAGCGTGACGAAGCTCGTCCACGTGCACCCGCTCATGCACTCGTCGGCGTAGTAACAGCTCTGGCAGAAGCCCCAAAGGTCGCGCGTCGTTCGATCGCGCGTGAAGCGGAGCGCTTCGCTCTTCTCCCAGATGTCCTTCAGCGAGGCGTCGCGGATGTTGCCGCCGGTGAAGGGCGTCGTCGGGAGCGAGGGGCACCCTTTGATCGCCCCGTTGGCCTCGATCCCCAGCGACGCGCGCCCGGCGCCGCACGATCCGCCGTGCCCGCGGTAGTGGTACCCGCGGAGCACCGACTCGTACGGCCCGAAGTAGCCGATGTTGTTCCCCGGCCAGAGGCGCACGCCGAGCTCGTCGCACCGCTTCTTGATCGTGGCGAGGAGCGGGAAGAGCTCGAGCAGATCGTGGGGCTGCAGCAAGATCTCCGGCTCGTCGGCGGCGCGCCCCATCGGGACGGTGAGCTGGATCTGCCACGCCTTGATCCCCTCGGCGGCGATCGTCTCGAGGATCCCGGCGAGGATCGGCATCGAGAGCCGGTTGATCTGCGTGTTGCACGACAGGCGCAGCCCCGCGTCGCGTATCGCGCGCATCGCCGCGACCGCGGACTGGTACGAGCCCACGACGCCGCGCAGCCGATCATGGGTCGCCTCGTCGCCATCGATCGAGATGCTCGCCCCCTGGAGCCCCGCGGCTTTCGCCTCAGCCACCATCTCGGCGGTGAGCCCGCGGCCGCCGGACGTCGTGCTGCACGTGATTCCGTGTGACCGGATCCGCCTGACGATGTCGAGCCAGTCCGGACGCAGGTACGCCTCGCCGCCGATGAGCGTCACCTCCTTCACGCCGAGGTCCGCCATCTGATCGACGAGGTCGAGCGCTTCGGCCGGTGTCAGCTCGTCGGGGCGATCGCGCCCCGCGCGCGAGCCGCAGTGACGGCACGCGAGGTCGCACGCGAGCGTGACTTCCCACACGGCGTAGATGGGGCGATGACGCCGGTCGACGTCGCGCGCCTCGGCGTCGAGGGGGAGGTTCCGCGCGCCTGGTTTGGCCTCCGGCGCGATCGGGAGCCCGCGCTTGGGGCGGGCACGGGTGAGCTCGGCCGCGCGCGCTTCAGGGGAGAGCGGGTCGAGCTTGTCCATGGGGCCGTACATTAGTGCACCGCCCATGCCGCGTCCCGTTGCCCCAAAAGAGCGGGATGGGGAGAAGGTCGCCTGTAGGATTGCGACGGCACGTCCGCAGCGGAGCTGCGGCGTGGTCAACACACCAGGACAACACATGCAGATCGCGCTCCCTTCCGGCACAACGTGGCACGTGCGCGAAGCGGCGAAGAAGCTCGCGCACCGCGGGCAGCTCCCGGGCGCGCGTGTCTTCGACCTGGCGGGGGCGAGCCTGCGCGCCGCGAAGGCGTCGGGTGTCAGTGCGAGCGATCGCTTCACTCTTGCGCTCCCGGCGAGCTGGCTCGTGAACAGCCCGGCGATCTCGCGTGTGCTGCGGCGGTGGGCGCTCGAGCCGCATCGCGAGACCTGCCTCGCGATGATCGAGCTGCTCGAGGCGGGCCCCGCCGAGTGGTCGCGCGACCCCGGCACGCGCGAGGCGATCAGCCTCGGCGTCGCGTCGCTCGGGGACGAGCCGTACGTGACCGAGGCGCTGAGCAAAGTCCTCGCGCTCCTCGTGCCGGAGGCCGTCCCCCTGATGCCGCCGGCGGCGCGCGCGTTCGTGCTCGGCGAGGGGGACGCGACGAAGGATTCGCCCGATGCGTTCGCGCTCGTCGTGGACTGGTTTGCGCGAGCGGTCTTGGCGAACGAAGCGGAGCTCGCGGAGATCGCGCGGGCGCACGTCGAGGTCGAGATCACCGGCGCAGGGGTGCTCGATCGCCTCCTCTGGTTCGATTCGGAGGGGCACCGACACTTTCCGAAGATCGAGTAGCGGGTTGCCTTGACAGGCTCGAGTTTCGAATGAACATTCAATCGAGATGATCGCGGGGCAGCGCAGCGAGCCGGACAAGGGGGAAGCCATTCTCACGGCGGCCCTCGATCTGTTCGTCGAGCGGGGCTTCTACGGCACCTCGGTCCCCTCGGTCGCCGAGCGCGCGGGGGTCGCCGCGGGGACCATTTACCACTATTTCGCGAGCAAAGAGGCCCTCGTCAACGCGCTCTTCAAGCGCTGGAAGGGGGAGGTCAGTGGCGAGGTCCTGCGTGATTTCCCGTTCGATCGCCCTCCGCGCGAGCAGTTTCGCGCCGTCTGGGAGCGCATGACGACCTTCGCTCTCGCCCACCCGAAGGAGCTCGCCTTCCTGGAGCTGCACCACCACGGCTCGTACCTCGACGAAGAATCTCGCCGAATCGAGCACCAGATTCTCGACTTCGGCATCGAAATGGTCCGGCGCGCCCAAGCGGCCGAAGCGCTGAAGCCGATGCCGCCCGGGGTGCTCATGGAGTTCGCGAACGGGGCGTTCCTCGGGGTCTTCCGGGGTGCTCTCGAAGGGCGGCTCGAGATGGCGCGAGAGACTTTCACGTCCGCGGAGCGCTGCTGCTGGGAGGCGCTACGGGCCTAAGCCGGCCCTTTTTTTGCCCGCAAATCGAATGAACATTCAATCAAGGAGGCACCATGCGTTCAGTTTTACGACTTGGGCAGGCGATCACCCTCGCCGCCGTCTTCGCCTTGCCGGCTACGAGCTGGGGGGATAGCTCCGGCTCTCCCGCGTGGGAGACCCTTCGAAACGAGGACGGGATCGTCGCGTCGCGACGTGAAGTGCCGGGGAGCCGGTTCGTCGCGTTCCGCGGTGAAGGGGACGTCGATGCGCCGTTGATGCGCGTCGCGAGCGTCCTCGTCGACATCGATCGCGGTCACGAGTGGATCGACAGCGTCGCCGACGCGCGCATCCTCCGGAAGATCACGGCGACCGAGTACATCACCTACTCGCACGTCGCGACCCCACCCACGATGTCGGACCGCGACTTCGTGATGGACGTGAAGCTCGAGCTCGACCCCGCGAACCGGACGCTCGCAGTCCGGATGCGATCCGTGGACGACCCTTCGGCCCCGAAGACTCACTACGTCCGCGGCGACATGGACGTGAGCACGTTCGTCCTCACGCCGAGCGCCGACGGAGCGCGCACGCACGTCGTCGCCGAGATCCACTGCGACCCGAAGGGGAACGTCGCCGGGTGGATCGTGAACTGGTTTCAGCGCAACTGGGGCTACAGCACCATCCGCAGCTTGAGGCGGCAGGTGCCGAAGCCCGACGTCACGGAGCACCAGGAGCTGAAGGCGCTCCTCCAGGAGAAGGGGTTTTTCCAATGAGCATGAGCAGCACAAAGACCGTCCTCATCACCGGGGCGACGGCAGGCATCGGCAAGTACGTCGCGCTCGATCTCGCGAAGCGCGGGCACCGCGTGATCGCGACGGGGCGGAGCGACAAGGCGCTCAAGGAGCTCGCCGATCTGGCGAAGGGGGAGGGGACGTCGCTGGCGACCGTCACGCTCGACGTGACGAACGACGCGAGCATCACGGCCGCGACGGATACCGTCCGCGCGCTCACCGGCGGGCGCGGGATCGACGTCCTCGTGAACAACGCGGGCTACGGCCAGGGGGGGCCGGTGCTCGAGCTGAGCGACGCGACGCTGAGGGAGCAGTTCGACACGAACGTCTTCGGGCTCATGGCCGTGACGCGCGCGTTCGTCCCGGAGATGCGGACGCGCGGCCGAGGGTGGATCGTCAACGTGAGCAGCATCGGCGGGCGGATCACGTTCCCGTTCTTCGGCGCCTACCACGCATCGAAGTACGCGCTCGAGGCGCTGTCGGACGCGATGCGCGCCGAGCTGCACCCCTTC
This sequence comes from Polyangiaceae bacterium, assembly GCA_052147435.1. GTDB lineage: Bacteria > Myxococcota_A > Polyangia > Polyangiales > Polyangiaceae > JBKQKP01. The sequence goes on from JBKQKP010000115.1 coordinate 14,921, forward strand.
GGCGTGCGCGTGGTGCTCGTCGAGCCGGGGCCAATCACGTCGGAGTTCTCCGAGCGCGCTTTCGGGTCGATACAGCAAGGGGAGGCGGCCGCGCGGTACCCGACGACGTACGGGCGCGCCGGCGGGATTCGCTCGCTCACCGATCGCTTCTCGTTCAGCCCCGAGCACGTGGCGCGCGCGGTGCGGCGCGCGATGGGATCGCGACCGAGAGCGCGCTACATGGCCCCCTGGTTCCTCGGATGGATGTTCGCGCTCCTGCCGTTCGTTCCGACGGGCCTCCTGGACGCGATCTTCCGCGCGGCGTTCGGGCTCCGCACGACGACCGCGCCGGCGCTCGGGCCTGCGGTCGCTGCGAAGACGTGAGCCTCGCTGTCATGCGCAGCCGTCGGGACCGCAGACCGCCCCGTCGGCAGAGGCTTCTGCTCCGCGCTCTGCCTCGGGCAAGCTCGCCCACGCTTGCTCGAGCGCGCGGAGGAGCAACTCCGCCGGCTGGGCGCCGGAGACCGCGTACTTCCCTCCGAGGACGAAGAACGGGACGCCGGTGATTCCGAGAGAGCGCGCCGCGTCTTCCTCCTCGCGGACATCGCTCGCATAGCGGTCGCTCGCGAGGACGGCGCGGACCTCTTCGGCGTCGAGCCCCGCCTCCGACGCGAGCCGCACGAGGACCTCGTGGTCGCCGATCGCCTGCCCCTCGGTCATGTAGCCGCGCAAGAACCGCTCCTTCACCGCCCCCTGGACGCCCCTCTCGGCGGCCAGGTGCAGCACGCGGTGCCCGTCGAACGTGTTGCCGGAACGGGCGTGCAAGAGGTGAAAGTCGAGCCCGTCTTTCGCGGCCGTGTCCGCCACGCTCTGGATCATTGCTTCGGCCTGGGCCTTCGTCCGGCCGTACTTCTGGGCGAGGCGGGCGGCGTTGTCCCCTTCCTGCACTTTGGGGGCGGAAGGGTCGAGCTCGAACGCGCGCCAGACGACCTCGACGTCGTCTCGGTGCGGGAACTTGGCGAGCGCGGCCTCGAGGCGGCGTTTGCCGATGGCGCACCAGGGGCAAACGATGTCGGACCAGACGTCGATCTTGAGGGTCTTCTTCATTGTCCCGGACAGCTTAAGTCGCCCGATTCGATTCGGCGAGGGGGGCTACTTCTTCGGGTCGGTGTTGCCGGACCGCACGACCTTCCCCTGCTGGTCGAGCGCCGTCTCGCCGGTCTTCTTCCCGCTGTCGTCGTACGTGAATCGCACCAAGTAGGCGCCGCGCTTGTCGTGCACCGGCTTGTCGTCGGCGCCGAAGAAGGTCGTCTCGATGACGAGGTTGCGCTCGTCGAACTTGCTGCGCCGCCGGGCGACTCCGTCCTTGTCGGGGCGGAGCACGCCGTCCGCGCCGAAGGTTGACGCTTCGACGGGGTTCCCGCGTCCGTCGTTGACCGTGCGCTGGATCGCCCATCCGTTGATCCCGATGGCGAGCCCTCCCTTGGAGTCGACGCACATCTCCTCCACGAGCCGCCCGACGAGGTCGAACTTCCGCCGGTGACCGGCGCAGCCGTCCTTGGCGACGAGGGGCGCTCCCGAGCCGTCGAGGTAAAGCTCTTCGAG
>JBKQKP010000116.1:0-3887 GCA_052147435.1 Polyangiaceae bacterium
CCTTCTTGAAGCGAGCGGTGGAGGTCGCCCCGAAATATCGTGTCCTTGCGGCACGGCTGCGGGGCGGGGAGTACGAGGGGGGGGTCTGGCGGGGGGCGTGCGAGAGGGGCAGGTCGCGGCGGGCGGCGGTGGCATTCGGCAACAGTGCGTGAAGTCGACGCGTGACTCGGGCAGCGTCGCGGTCAGGAGGAAGACCTGATGAATCGAACGAGTATCGGGGCAACGGGCGCTCTAGGAAGTCTGCGCGGGCGGATGGAGCGGTGGCGAGCCGGATGCGGAGGCAAGCGGTCGAGGGTGCCGCAGGAGCTATGGAACGCGGCGATCGAGGTGGCTCGCCGCGAAGGGGTGTGGGCGACGTCGCGGGCGACGCGTTTGAATTACCAAGGGCTGAAGGACCGGATGAGCCAAGCGTCGACGGGCTCGGCGATCGAGACGACGTCGCCGTCGTTCATCGAAGTGGCGATGCCGGCGGCGAGGACGGCGGACGGGTCGAGCCGGACGGTGATCGAGCTCGAGGGTCGAGGCGGAGAGCGGCTGCGCGTGGAGGTGACGGGCGCGAGCGGGTTGGACGTGGTCGGATTGGCGCACGCCTTCTGGAGACGCGAGCGATGATCCAGCTCACGGCGCAGATGCGGATTCTGGTTGCGGTGGAGCCGGTGGACTTTCGGCGGGGGATCGACGGGATGTGCCGGGTGTGCCGGCAGATCTTGTCGAGCGATCCGTTTTCGGGAGCAGTGTTCGTATTTCGAAGTCGCCGGGGGACCGCGATTAAGATTTTGGCGTATGATGGGCAGGGATTCTGGCTCTGCCAAAAGCGTTTATCGCATGGAAGATTCGACCACTGGCCGCGAAGCGGCGCGGGCGACGAGAAGACTCGCCAGCTGTTGGCGCACCAAGTGCAGGTGCTGCTGATGGGTGGCAATCCGGAGACGACGCAGGCGGCGAGCCCGTGGCGTTCCGTGACGCCGGACGTCGCGGCGGCGTAAGCCGGCCGCGCTCATCGCCGTCTAGGCGGCGGCACGCGTATCGTCGCCGCCGCCGCTCGGCGAGGCGCCGCGCCGTGCGAGGGTGGCCTTGTAGTTCCAGGGGAGCCAGTCGCCGGGAGCCTCGGCGACGGCCTTGGAATGGCGTTGCAGCGCGGTGAGGTAATCGAAGGGATTTTGGTGGTGCAGCTCGGCGGTGTGGATGAGGGTCATATAGATGTCGCCGACGCGCGCACCGAGCTCGCTTCTGTAAAAGAACGACACGTTTCTCAACCGAATCGCCATCTTGAGGACACGCTCGCACAGGTTATTGTCGAGCGGGGCTCCCGGAACACGGAGAAAAACCGTGAATTTGTCCCACCGTTTGAGGAAATAGTGGAAGGCCTGCCCGAGGTCGGAGTGGGGCTCGATGCGCTTTTCGTCGAGCTGAGCGGTCATCCACTTCTGCAGATCCCCCATGACGGGCGCGCTGAGTCGCTGGTGCACCCGTAATCGCTCGTCGTCCGAGAGGCCTTGCTTTTTGCAGTCGTGGTCGACCTTGTAAACCGCCGCGAGCCGCTCGAGAAGCGCGAGGCACTCGTCGGGGTAGTTGGCGACCTCGTCGACGACCTTGCGTCGCCCGTGGGAGATGCAATTGATCTCAATGACGTCATGGCCGTCGGGGACGTTGCGCGAAAGGGCGTCACTCATGAGCAGAGGGACGGGACGGGACGGGTCTCGTTGCTTGAGCAGCTCGGCGAGGTTTTCTCCCGCATGCTTTCGCCCCGTGAAAAATAGCGCGATGACGCCGAGTGACGCGAGGATCGAGACGATGGCGGTCGTGAACAAGCCCGTGCGCTCGGGAGCCTCGAGTGTTCCTTTCGCGAGCAAGTCGGCGCGGCGCTTGCCCATGAGGCTCAAGATGCGCATGTGGCTATCGTCGACGTGCAAGAGCTCGGCCTGGGCGGCGATGCGCTTGAGCTCCTTGTAGACCGGCTCGACCCGATCGACGCGATCGCGCAGGACATCCCACTGGGTCGACGCAGGGACGGGCGTACCGAGATTGTCCTGCAGCTTCTCGAGTCGATGGAAGGGAACGCCCGCGCCGTAGTGCATCACGGCGATCATGCTGCTGGCGGACTCGTCACACTTTTCTCCCTGGGCCTCGGGCGGCGGACGAGCGGTGAACACGTGACCGCAGGCGCCGCAGCGAAGCTGCTTGCAGTGAAAGCAGGTGGCCCCCAGCGGAGCCCGCCCGACGATCCGAACGAGGGTCGCGGGGGCGGCCAGCTCGTAGACACGGCCTTGTGTGCAGAGCGGGCACGAGTCTCCCCGCCGCAGCGACTCGTGATCCACGGCGATGTGTTGCGCCGCGCGATAGGCGGAGGCGGGCACGCGTCCGTGACCCTTGCGCTTTTCTTTCGTGGGGGGCGCCGATGGCTCCGGCGCACTCGCCGCGGCCGCGGGGGCGGCGCTGGGATCGCTCTCGGGCGCGTCTTGCGGCTCGACCGCCGGATGCGCAGTCTGCGACCCAGGGTTGGCCACGTCGGCCTTGATGTGAGCGGTCTTCTCATTGCCCGTGAGTCCGAAGAGGCGCCGCACCCGCGTCAGCGTGGCGTGGGTCTTACGCAGCTCGCGGGTCGTCTCGAACACGGTCTTCGCAAGCGCCTCGATGAGGTGGTAGTCGTCGTCACCAACGACCGCCCGGATGCGCTCCAGCATCGCCGGCAGAGCGTTCAGGTCGACGTCGCGAACGGGCATGGTCAGCCCTGACCCTGCAGACGCTTGCGGAAGTCTCTCACCAACGGATATCCAAGCAGCTGTTTGAGTGACCGATTGGGAATCGAGCCGCGAGCGTCCTTGCCGAGGCCGGCGGTCATCCCGAGAACCGTCCAGTTGGCGGCGCGGTAACACGTGCCGCGAAAACGGGTCGGATCGACAAATGTCTCCGTAAAGTAAATCGGATGCCCGTAGACCTGCTGCCAATCGTCCGACAGCCTGCGCGAGATCGCGCCGAGCAGATGCGACGCCAGGTGCGGCACCTCGACCCACGGCAGGATGAGAAATCGGCTCTGGTAGGCGACCAAGCGAATCTGGGCCTTTCGCTGCTCCTTGGACCAACCGATGTATCGATCGCGTGGCCCCAGATGGCGCGCCGCCGACGACCAACAGAAACACGCGATCGGTTGCCCTCCGGCGGACACGAGGTACTTAAGGTGCTCGCCGACTGGATGCGCGTAGCCCAGGTAGTGATGCTGCTCGACGAGAGACTTGACCAGCGTCTCCTCCGGCGTGCGGCGAACCTGGCGGATGTCCAGTGGCCCGAGATCCGCAAGACGCGCCACCAGCGGGGCGACGCGGACCTCAATGGGCTGCACCACCGCGTGGCGACGGGGCTGCTTGCTTCGCCATCGCGCCGCAGGCAGCTCCACATGGCCTTCCCGGTGCAGTCGCAGCATCAGCCCACGGCAGATCGCGTCGCACCACGTCCCATTGGGCTGAGCCCACCCCCATGCCCGGCAAATCATGAACGACAGCGCCCGACGACTCGCTCCCGGGTTTTGCGCGATCAGCTCTCGCACAAACGCGACATCGTCCGTGTCGACTGCGCGTCCCCTATGCCGAAGTACCGCTTCCACGAGCGCGACACCTACCGCGCAACGCGATAGAACGCAACCCTAAACTTTCGTCCCCCCCGGCAGCCTTACCCCGTCGCCCTCTCCGCCCCCCAGAGACAGGGATCCCGCTGCAGGAATCGCCCTCCTACGCACGCTCCCCGCAAGGACACCGAGGATCGCAGTCCACCAGGCCTCGGAGCTCATGTCCGCGGTGTCGAAGTCCTTGGGAAAGTAGCTCCATGTTGCCAGCTGGCCGCGATCCGCTCGTCGCGGGAAGTAGAGCTGCGGATCGAAGATGAACTCGAAG
>JBKQKP010000117.1:0-15778 GCA_052147435.1 Polyangiaceae bacterium
GGGGGGAGGCCGGGTGGGGGGCTCTCCCGCTCGCGGGCGGCCTATCTCGCCGCCATCCGCGCCGCCACCCTCCTGTACGCCCCCGGCGCGATTCTCGCGAACGCCGCCGCCACCCGGACGAACGCCGTCGTCTCGATGACCGCCCGCCCTCGCTCCACTGCCTTCATCATCTGCTCCGCGACGTCCTCGGGCGTCTGCACCGTCGCCCCCGGTGGGCGCACGCCGGCCTCCCCCCCCTTCGCGATCGAGTGCTCGCGGAACGGTGTGTCCACCGGCCCCGGCCGCACCACCACGACGCGCACCCCTTTCGCCGCGTGCTCCGCCCTCAGCGCGATCGCGATCGCCTCGAGCGCGAACTTCGACGCCGCGTACGCCCCCATCCGCGGCGCCACGACGACCCCCGCGATCGACGACACCATCACGATCGTCCCGCGCGACCGCTCGAGCGCAGGCAGCGCGAGCTGGGCCAACCGGAGCGGCGCGATCACGTTCAGCGCGAAGAGCGCCTCGAGCTCCACGCGATCGACCTCGGCGATAGGCGCGTAGTACCCGCGCCCCGCGTTGTTCACGAGCACGTCGATGCTGCCGAACGACCGCAGGGCGCTCTCGACGAGCCGGACCCGGTGCCCTTCGTCGGTGACGTCGCCCGACTCGACGACGGCCTCCCCCCCCGCGTCACGGACCTCCCGCGCGACCCCGTCGAGCGGGCTCCGCGCGCTCAGGACGAGCTTCGCCCCGCGCTTCGCCCACGCGATCGCCGCGGCGCGCCCGATCCCGCTCGACGCCCCCGTGATGACGACGACGCCCACGCTCGCCGTGGTTCCCCGCTACTCGGAGCGGAGGTAGTTCGCCTTCACCAGCTTCAGGACGATCTGCGCCGTGTCCAGGTCGGACGCGTGGCTCTTGTTCATGATCGTCTCGAGGTGGCCGAAGTTGTGCGCGAGCTGGATGACGTCGATCTCTTCGGGCTTGAGATCGCGGAGGGGGGGATTGAGCGGCGAGCAGAGGGTGAGCTTCGCGTGCAGATCGGGGAGCTTGTCCCGCAGGTTGTTGAACTCGTCCATCTGCCGGAGCCCCTCCATGAGGACCTCCTGCACGCTCACGTTGATCTCGTTCGGGAACTCGCGCTCGTCCGGCGGATCGAGATCGAAGAGCCCCTTTGCCCACGAGAGCATCCGGTACATCGACTTCAGCGGGGGGACGTCGTCCAGATCGTTGATCAGGACGAAGTAGATGAGCCCCTTCCGCATGAAGATCTTGCCGACGTCGTCGTCAGTGCGAACGACCAGGACGCCGCTCTTCTTCGAAGTGCCGAAGAGCTGGAGCAGGTCCGGGAGCGGGACCTCCTCGATCGAGCCGCTCATCGTCCGCGCCTGGCTCGTCCGGCGGGCGGCGGCCACGTTCTCGAGGTTCTGCTTCACCTGCGCTTCGTCGCGCGCGGCCGGGCTCGTCGCGTCTCCCGCGATCACCTTGAGGATGCTCGTCCCGATGAGGACGCGGTCCCCCTCCTTCAGGCGGGCGCGCTTGATCTTCTCGCCATTTACGAACGTCCCGTTCGTCGAGCCGAGGTCCTCGATCCAGATCTGGTCCTGCTGCATCGCGATCCGCGCGTGCTTGCGGGACACCATGTCCTCGACGAGGACCATGTCGAGGTCGCTCGAGCGCCCGACGACGATCTGCTTGTCCGGGACGATGGGGAACTCCCCCCCCTGGTACTTGCCGCTGATGAAGCGCAAGACAAACGACCGCCCCGGGCGCGTCGACGAACCAGTTTGCGCCTTCGGTGCGGGGTCTTGCATCTCTCGTTGAGCCATCGCAAAAGCGTGGGCCGAGCCTTGCTTGTCGCCTGGCTCGCCCGTCGGGAACGCTATTTGTTCAAAAGAGTAACGACCTTGGGCAAACCAGGTCAAGTCGAGCGCCGGAACGGTTTCTTTCGCGGCGGCTAGACGCTAGGACGGCGAACCTGATGTCCGAGACGAAACTTGCCCAGCGCCCGCCGCGCCCGGTTGCTCCCGGCGGCGACCCCTTTGGCACACATCGAGCGCTCGAGCCGCAGGGGTCGCTCCCGCAGCCCGCGAAGAGGGTCGACAACGATTTCAGCCGCCTCTTCGACGGCGAGCTCCTCCTGCAGGTCGAGACGCTCAACGTGGATGCCGCGAGCTTCCGGCAGATGGAGGAGGCGGGGCAGGCGGGGCCGGGGGACGAGCGGGACCTGGCCGTCGCGCGCGCGGTCGAGGAGACGGTTCGGATCCGCGGGAAGCAACACAACCCGGTGACCGGATCGGGCGGAATGCTCCTCGGTCGCGTGCTCCAGCTTGCCCCGGGAAGGCATGACGCCGCGACGCTCACCCCGGGTGACCGCGTCGCGACGCTCGTGTCGCTGTCGCTCACGCCGCTCCGCGTCGACCGCGTCCATGCCGTGAGACGCGCGAGCGCGCAGCTCGACGTGGACGGCGAGGCGGTGCTCTTCGCGAGCGGCTCGTACGCGAAGATGCCGAGCGATCTCCCCGATCGTCTCGCGCTCGCGGTGCTCGACGTCGCCGGAGCGGCACCCCAGGTGGCGCGGCTCGTCAAGCCGGGCTCGAGCGTGCTGGTCCTCGGCGCCGGGGGGAAGAGCGGCGTCCTTTGCGCGGCCGAGGCGCGTCGCTCCGGAGGGAAGACGGCGCGCATCATCGGAATCGAGAGCTACGACGCCTACGCCGAAGAGCTCCGCGCGCTCGAGATCTGCGACGCCGTCATCCGCGCCGACGCGCGCGATCCGGTCGCCGTCAGGAAGGCGGTCCTCGCGGCGAACGGCGGGCGCGAGGTCGACGTGAGCTTCTCGTGCGTGAACGTCGGCGACGCCGAGATGGGGGCGATCTTGAGCACCCGTGAGCGAGGGATCGCGTACTTCTTCGCGATGTCGACGAGCTTCACGAAAGCGGCGCTCGGCGCCGAAGGGGTCGGGAAGGACGTGGACCTCGTCATCGGCAACGGCTTCGCGGTCGGGCACGCCGAGCACACGCTCGCGATGATGCGCGAGATGCCCGCCGTGCGGGCGCTGTTCGAAGCGCGATACGGATAAGCCGACAAGGAGCGCTACTTCGTCGGGACAGGCGTTGCCGTCTGCCCCGTCTGCACCGCGTGCCCCGTTTGCACGGCTTGCCCCGCTTGCACCGTCGGCGCGGGGCTCGTCGCCACCGCGCCTTGCATCGGACGAGCTGGCTCTCCCATCATCGCCATCCCGGCGGCCATCGTCGCCAGGCCCCCCGCCCCGAGCGTCATGGCCGCCGCGGCGACGACCCGCCTGACGCGCTTCCTCTTCACCCCGACGGGGCAGTCGGCGGTGAGCACCGTCCCGTCTGCGCGCTTGTACAGGCGCACGCACATCTTCGCATTCGTGCTCGCCTCGCTCTTCGCGAGGAGGGTCTCCGCCTCCTCCCGTGTCATCTCCGACAGGTTGTAGACGTTCTTCGCACACCGCCCGCAGAACCGGACGCGCGCGTCGCCGGTCATATCGTCCCAGCTGGCCGCGCAAGGGCTGGCGATGCGCACGTCCTCGAGCATGGGGAGTGTGCGCTGGTTCCTGAGCTGGGCGCGCGTGTCGTCGAGGGCGCGCGATACGTCCCGCTCGCGGCGGCGAAGTGAGGCAAGCTCGCTCGCCAGCGCGGTTTCCGTGGCCTTGAGGGGGTCTCTTTCGCTGCGGTACGCCATGGGTGGTCCCGTCCAGTCCAGTCACTTGGACGGACGCCGGGCCGCGAAGTTCCATTCCCGAGCCGCCCGGCCGCGATTAGGCTCGCCCCCCATGTCGAAGTTTGCACCCCGCTCCATCCAAGCCGTCGCCCAAGAGCTAGGTCTGAGAGACGAGGACCTCGAGCTGTACGGCCGGGGTAAGGCGAAGATCGAGCTTGCCGCGATCGGTCGCCCGCCGACAGGCAAAGGGCGCCTCATCCTCGTCACGGCGATCAACCCGACCCCCGCCGGCGAAGGGAAGACGACGACGTCGATCGGCCTCGCGATGGGGCTGCGCCGCCTCGGGAAGAACGCCGTCCTCGCGCTCCGGGAGCCGTCGCTCGGTCCCGTCTTCGGCGTCAAAGGGGGGGGCACCGGCGGAGGCAAGGCCACGCTCGTCCCGGCCGACGACATCAACCTCCACTTCACCGGCGACATCCACGCCATCACGACAGCGCACAACCTCCTGAGCGCGATCCTCGACAACTCGATCTACTTCCGCGACAAGGTCGACGGCGGCGCCGCCGCTGCCGCGGGATCCGAGATCGACCCGCGCCAGGTCACGTGGGGCCGCGCGCTCGACATGAACGATCGGTTCCTCCGGAACGTGGTCGTCGGCCTCGGCGGCAAGTCGCACGGGACGCCGCGCGAGGATCGCTTCGACATCACGGCGGCGAGCGAGATCATGGCTGTCCTCGCGCTGGCGAAGGACTACGTCGACCTCGAGGAGCGTCTCGGGCGGATCGTCGTCGCCTCGACGTATGACGGGAAGGCGGTGACGGCGGCGCAAGTCGGCGCGGCCGGCGCGATGACGGCGGTGCTCCGCGACGCGCTCAAGCCGAACCTCGTCCAGACCGGGGAGGGGGGGCCCGCGATCGTGCATTGCGGGCCGTTCGGAAACATCGCGCACGGGTGCAACAGCGTCCTCGCGACGAAGCTCGCGATGGAGCTCGGCGACTACGCGATCACCGAGGGGGGCTTCGGCTTCGATCTCGGCGGCGAGAAGTTCCTCAACATCAAGTGTCGGCAGATGGGGGTCTGGCCGCGCGCCATCGTGCTCGTGGCCACGCTTCGCGCGCTGAAGATGCACGGCGGAGCGCCGGTGAAGTCGGCCGGAGAGCCGGACAAGGGGCGGCTCGAGAAGGGGCTTGCGCACCTCGAGAAACACCTCGAGAACGCGGCGGTGTACGGGCTCCGGCCGGTCGTCGCGATCAACGTGTTCCCGAACGACACGCAGGAAGAGCTGGCGCTCGTGCGCGACGCGGCGGCGAAGCTCGGTGCGCGGGTCGCTCCGTGCGAGGGGTTCGCGCGAGGGGGCGAGGGGGCGATCGAGCTCGCGCAGGCCGTGTGCGAGGTAGCCGATGCGACCGACGCCGATCCGCCGAAGGCACGCTTCGTCTACGAGCTGACGGACACCGCCGAAGACAAGATCCGCAAGCTCGCGAAGACGATCTACGGCGCCCGCGACGTGGTGTTCTCCGGATCCGCCGAGAAGGATCTCAAACGCGCGCGCGACCTCGGCTACGGAGCGCTGCCGATCTGCATGGCGAAGACGCAGCTCTCGCTCAGCGACGACCCGACCGTCGTCGGCCGGCCGAAGGACTTCGTCATCACGGTGCGCGGCGTCAGGTTGAGCGCAGGGGCCGGCTTCCTCGTGCCCCTCACGGGCGACATGATGACGATGCCCGGCCTCCCGAAGGTCCCCGCGGCGCGGAACGTGAAGCTCCTGCCCGACGGGAAGATCAAAGGGCTGATGCAGAACGATTGAGGCGATTGAGCCAAGCATGATCGCGCGCGACTTCGGCAACAGTGGGCTCCGCGTGTCGGCCCTCGGCTTCGGCGCGGGGCAGATCGGCGGCGATGACGTCGACGATCGCGACGTCGAGCGGCTGCTCGGCGCCGTGGTGGACCTGGGGGTCACGCTGATCGACACGGCGCGCAGCTATGGGCGCGCCGAAGAGCGCATCGGACGATTCCTCGCCCACCGCCGGAAGGACTTCGTCCTGTCGACGAAGGGGGGCTACGGAGTCGAGGGGGTGGGTGACTGGACGTACGAGGCGGTCGCGCGCGGGATCGACGAGGCGCTCGCGCGCATGCGCACGGAGGTCATCGACGTCTTCCATCTCCACTCCTGCCCGCGCGACGTTCTCGAGCGCGGCGACGTCGTGCGCGCGCTCGACGACGCGCGGAGCGCTGGGAAGATACGCGTCGCCGCATACTCGGGCGAGAACGAGGCGCTCGACTTCGCCGCCGCGTCCCCTTCGTTCGGTTCTCTTCAGTGCTCGGTGAACCTGGCCGATCAGCGCTCCCTCGACGCGGCCGTCGCGCGCGCGGCGGCGCGGGGGATGGGGGTCATCGCGAAGCGTCCGCTCGCGAACGTGGCGTGGAGGTTCGCAGAGAGACCCCGAGGGGACTACGCCGAGGTGTACTGGGAGCGATTGCAGTCGCTCCTCCCGAGCTTGCGCGCGCACGAGCCGGTGGGGGCCTGGGCCGATCTCGCGCTCCGCTTCAGCGCGTTCGCGCCGGGGGTGACGAGCGTGATCGTCGGAACGCGGAACCTCGAGCACGTACGCGCGAACGTCGCCGTCGTCGAGAGCGGCCCCCTCTCGCCCCAGGTCACCGACAGCTTCCGCGCGTGGTTCCGCGCCAACGACCGGGACTGGGTCGGGCAGGTGTGATTACTGGGCCGCTTGCGGCTTCGAGTCCGTCGGCGCGGGGGTGATCAGCGCGTCGGTGGCGACGGGCAGGACGATCGTGAAGGTCGTGCCGGATCCGGACTGCGTCTGTACGTGGATCGTCCCCCCCACGTTCTGGACGATGCTCTGGCTGATGGCGAGCCCGAGCCCCGTCCCGCGCTCCTTCGTCGTGAAGAACGGGATGAACAGGTTCCGGAGCACCGTCTGCGCGATCCCTGGTCCGGTGTCGCGCACCGAGACCTCGACCACCTCGCCCGGCTCGTCCCCCGCGCGCGACGCCCTCTCGGGATTCGCCGACCCCGTCCACGCCGGGCGTATCCGCCGGTGCGACGTGCTCACGGTCACCTTCCCCGCGCCATCCATCGCCTGGATCGCGTTCTGGATCAGGTTGATGAGCACCTGGCGAAACTGCTCGGGATCGATCTTCGATCTCGGCAGCGGCTCGGTCAGATCGAGGTTCACGACGACGTCCTCGCTCGTCTGCGTGCTCAGGATCTGCACCGTGCGCCGCACCGCCGCGTTCACGTCGAGCGGGATCGGGTTCCCCGCGTGTGGCCGCGCGTAGTCGAGGAAGCTCCGGACGACGCGGTCCAGTCGGTTTACCTCTTCGAGGATGACGCCGATGAACTCCTGCGCTCCGCCGTCGGGAGGGGGCGGGATGGACGACGCGTTGGTGGACGGAGGGGGGAGCGACTGAGGGGGACTCATGATCGCCAGCTCCTCGAGGAGCTGCGCGGCCCCCTTGATCGCGCCGAGCGGGTTCTTCACCTCGTGCGCGAGCCCAGCGGCCATCGCGCCGAGGGCGGCGAGGCGATCGCGCTCTTTCATGCGCGTGTAGACGCGGCTGTTCGCGATGGCGACGCCGATCTGCACCGCGACGGTCTCGAGCAGCGCGATCTCCTCCGGCGTGAACGCGTCCTTCACCCGGTCGTCGGCCACGCAGATGAGCCCGACGAGCTGGTCGTCGTCTCCGCGAACCGCGAGGACCACCGAGCTCCGGAGCGTCCCGAGCGTGGACGCCGCCGTGAGCACCGGCATGTGGATCTCCTTCGCCTCGCGGGCGACCTCCTCGAGCGAGATCGACGCCACCTGGCTCAAGCGATCGAGCAGCGGTCGGGCGGAGAGCGCCTCGATTCGCTTCGGCGCCGTCGCACCGACGCTCCCGGCGAGGTCGAACCCGTTCCCCTCCTGGTCGCCCATGTAGATCGCGGCGCTCGTCACCCGGTGCGACGTCTCGAGCCCGACGAGCAGCGTCTGGACCATCTCGTCGATCTCGAGGACGTGCGCCAGGCGCCGCCGCAGGTCCGTCACGATCGTCTCGAGGTCGTACCGCTCGCGGAAGAAGAACTGGTGGATCCGCTTCTCGACTTCGTTCTGCAGCGGCTCGAGGAGCACCATGAACACGATCGCGGCGAGGACCGCGTTCAAGTACATCGTCTTGAAGCGGCCGATGAACGTGACGAACACGTAGAAGATCCCCGCGAGGGCGAACGCGAGCGCCGTCGCGACGAGGAGACGCCCGGCCATCTCGTAGAGATCGGCCAGGCGGGGTCGCGTGAGCGACTCGGCGAGGACGAAGAGGAAGACGATCGCGAGGACGGCGCCGATCGGCGGGAGAGAGACGCCGAGGTAGGAGAGGAAGTCGCCGAGGGAGAAGATCGTCGAGAGCGCGCCAACGCCGACGAGGAAGCGGACGCGATCGCGTACGGCGCGCGACGGGTTCTTCCGTCCACGGCGCCAGAGCTCGATCAGCGCGGCCGCGAGGAGACCGAAGACGTAGAAGTAGACCGCCCCGAGCGACAGCGGCGCTTCGTGGTACGGCGACAGCGCGATCGCGAACATCGGGAGGCCGAGGAACGTCGCGACGCGCGTGAGCCCGGACCTCCGCTCGCCCCCCTCGAGCGGCACGATCGACTGGAACAGGTGCACCGCGAACTGCGGCAAGAGCACGGTCAGGACGGCCGTCGCGCGCACCCAGATCGGCGCCTGGAAGATGCCGTAGAGCGACTGGCTCGCGTACCAGAACGCGACGTCCATCGCGAACGCCGCGAAGAGCCAGTGCACGGCCCGCCGCCCGCGCAGCAGCATCGACAGCGCGATCGCGAACGCGAGCACGCCGCAGAAGAGAGTCGTTCTGGCGCGGAGATCCTCCACCGCGCCTCAGGCTACCAGGCTAGGTGGCCGGGGGTTCGCTAGCGTACGGGCGTGATGACCCAGGGGAGCGGTTGGGAGTTGTCCGAGTTGGAGTTGGGGCAGGTGTTCGACGCCGTGCAGGGGGTGCTCGAGGTGGACTGCGCCTTGACCGCGTCCGCGGAGGACTCCGTCTGCGGCTCTTTCCCGTTGGTGCTGACCGGATGCACTGGGTTCAGGTTGCCGCCGGACGGGTCATCGACCTGCCCACTGCTTGTCGCGCTCGACGAGGTCCCCGCGGGGTCGCGCCCCTCTTCGGTTTGGGTCGAGCTGGGATCGCCGCTGGCCGTCTGGACCGCACACCCGCCCATTCCGAGCGCGCAGAGCCCAAGCATGACCGCGAACATTTGGGAGCGAACCATGAAGCCTCTCATCCCGATCCCTCCGATGAAACGGCCGCGAGGCCGTACTGCTTGACCAACTGACTGAGTCGCGGCCGCTTCATTCCGAGGATTGAAGCTGCTCGTGTGATGTTGCCCTTCGTCTCGGCGAGGGCCCGTGCAATGCAATCGCGCTCAATCTGCCGTTTCATGTCCGACAGGGAAACGCTCCCTTGTCTGACCTGAGCGTACGCCACGGAAGTAGCGTTGGCCTCGATCTGGGGCAAAGGCGCGTCGCTTTCGAGCGATTCGTCGGTGTCGCACACTGTCGTCTCGGCGTCGGGCGCGACGTCACGTGCGACGAGCGCGCTCGCGGCCGGGAGCGTCGCCTGCAGAGAGGCGGGGACGCCATGGCTGGCATGGTTGGGGCTTGCATGGTTGGGACCGGTCTGGCCAGAGCTGCCGGCCAGACGGCGGAGGTCGTCCACGTTCTCGACGAAGTCGCTGGCGCCGATGGCGTCCGATTCCGCGAAGAGGGATGCGACGCGGAGGGCGTTCTCCAGCTCGCGTACGTTGCCGGGCCAACGGTGCCGCCCAAGGAGCTCGATCGCGTCGGGGGAGAGCGTCTTCGGCTGCTCCCCGCGCTCCGTCGCGATGCGCGCGAGAAGGTGCTCGCTGATGCGCGGCAGGTCGCCGAGGCGGGCCCGGAGCGCAGGCACTTCGAGAGTGATCCCGCGGAGCCGGTAGTAGAGGTCCTCGCGGAAGTCCCCCCGCTCGACCATCGCGCGCAGGTCGCGGTGGGTCGCGCAGACGATCCGGACGTTGGCGCGGATGGCGGTCGTTCCGCCGACCCGCTCGAACGTCCGCTCCTGGAGCACCCGGAGGAGCGCGACCTGGGTTCGCGCCGAGATGTCGCCGATCTCGTCGAGGAAGAGAGTCCCCCCCTCGGCGAGCTCGAAGCGGCCGCGCCGTCGCGCGAAGGCCCCCGTGAACGACCCCTTCTCGTGCCCGAAGAGCTCCGAGAGAAGCAGCGTCTCGACCAGCGCCGCGCAGTTCACGGTGACGAGCGGCCCCCCGGAGCGATCGCTCCCGCGGTGGAGAGCCTCGGCGACGAGCTCTTTCCCGGTCCCGCTCTCGCCTCGGATGAGGACCGTGCTCGTCGAGCGGGCGACCTTCCGGATGGCCTGGAGGAGCCCCCGGATCGCCGGATCGTCGCCGACGATCTCCCGCGGTGTCGACGTGGCAGGGCGGGCCGCTCGGACCGAGCGCGGCGCGTCCTCTTCCGTCAGCTCTTGCCGACTGACCGGCTCGGCGAGCTGCGCCTGGAGCTTCGCCAGATGCGCGATGTCCGGCTTCGCCAGGTAGGCCCCGCGGAGGTCGCTCGGGATCCGGTCGGCGACCTTGTCGCGCAGCTGCGCCGCCTGCTCGAGGTGCGTCCGCGCGGCGTCCGTGTCTCCGTCCACGCGATACAGCTCGGCCAGGAGCACGTGCGTCTCGCGCAGGAGGTTCTCTTCGCCGGCCGTCCGAGCCAGGGCGAGAGCCTTCTTCGCCGCCTCCACGCCGCAGTTCCCGGACGCGCGCTCATAGTGCGCCTGCAGGAGCGCGATCTCGGCGTGCGCCATGTCTTTCGTCGCGAGCTCGCGCGCCCGGACGAGCATCTGCTGCGCGCGCGGGAGGTCCCCATCCTCGAGCGCGATGCGCGCGCCTACGCGGTGCGCTTCGCCGAGGAGGTCGGTGTCGGTCGCAGACTTCAGGATCGCGGCTTCGATCTCACGCCGCGCGTCGATCGTGTGGCCGCGCGTCAGGGCGATCCGCGCCGCAACGACATCGAAATGCGAGGCGCGCCCCGACGTGATTCCCGCCCCCAGGATTCGCCTGCCGAACGAGAGCGCGTGCTCCGCGTGATCGAACAGGCCGAGGATGTGCCGGAGCGCCGCGAGGTTGGCGAGGATCCGCGCCGCCGCCATCCGATCGCGCATGGCGTGCAGGAGCTTGATCGCGCGCTCCCAGTACTCGAGCGACGCGCCGTACTCGTGGCGCTGGAGGGCGAGGTGTCCGAGGTTCGACAGCGCGTACGCGCACGCCCGCGCCTCGTTGCGACGCTCCCCTTCGGCGAGAACGGATTGGAACAGAACGCGCGCCTCTTCCGGGAGCCCCTTCGAGAGAAGAGCGATCCCACGATTGAGGCGAGCGCGAAGCTCCGCGGTGCCGTCCTTCTGCTCGGCGGCGAGCATTCCGTCTTCGGCGAAGTGGCTGTCCGCCTCGTCCCACTTCGACTCGGCCAGAAGGAGCTTGCCGAGCACGTTCCGCCCCTTGAGAACGGTCGACCCGCTCGATGTGAGCGCGATCCCCGTCTGGGCATGCTGCCGCGCGGTCGCGACGTCGCCGGTCATGTACGCGACCTCGGCCAGCTCGATCACGGCGAGCGCGCTCAGCTCCGTGGCCTCCGCCGATTGTCCCGCGCCCGCGAGGCGCTGGGCGCGATCGAGCGCGACACGTGCGGCGACCATGTCGCCCAGTGCGGCCGACGCCCGCCCCTGCAAGAGGAGCACGCGCCCGTCCTCCGAGCCTGTGGACGCCCCCTGCAGGCAACGCGCAGCTTCGTCGGGCTCTCCGGCGGCGAGCGCCCGCTCGGCGGTTCGGAGGAGGAGCTCGCGTCGCGGCTCGGGCGGGAGCGCTTCGACGACGCCGATCCAGCGGGCGACGATCTCACGGCGCGCGAGCGATTCGTCGATCGCGGAGAGGGCTCGAGCGTGGGCGCGGTCGGCCGCTTCGAGCGTGGCGACGTCCGTCGCCTCGCGGGCGAGTAGCTCCGACGCGCGCGCGAAGGCCCACGGCTCGGCGCCCGGGCCGGTGGCGAGTATCTCCGCCACGCGAGCTCTCTCTGCACCGGAGGCACGCTCCGCCACGACCTTCGCGTGCGCCTCCCACGAAGGGGCGATCGTGAGCCATCCCCCCGCCTTGCACACCATTCCTGCGGCGAGCAGCCGGGGGAGCGCGTCGTCGGTCGAGAGCGCGGCCAGCTCCGCGACCGCCCAGGGGCGGTCTGCGAGCGCGAGCGCGGTGAACATGGCGCGGCACCCCTCGGGCGCTTCCTTTGCGAACGACTCCGTCGCGGCCGGCGCGCGCTTGATCGCGGCCCACCAGGCGTCTAGCTGCGCGAGGTCGTCGCTCCCGACGAGCGCGTGGGCCTCGTCGGCGATCGCGCTCCACCAGCGATGCTTCTCGTCGCTGTCGAGCTGCGGCGCCACGTCGAAGCGATCGCCCCGGATGTCGTCCGCTGTCTCGCCGTCTTCGCTCGCCGCGACGAACAGGACGAGGGGCACGCTGTCGCGCGACGAAAGCTCGGCGGCGACGGCCCGATCCCAGCTCCCTTCGGCCGGAAGGGGGGCGAAAATCATCGCCTTGCGCAGGAGCGCCGCGGCGGCGATCTGCTCGGCGCACGCCGCCGGCTCGAGCGCGAGGTGCGGGATGGCGAGCCGCAATGCCACTTCCTGCCAGAGCGGCGCACCCGCGTGCGCGCGCGCAACGATCGTGAGCCGCGCCTGACCCGGTTGACCCGATGGAACCTTCGCGCGCTTCGCGCTTCGCGCAGCGTGCGCCAGGAGCGCATCGACGATGCCGTGCGGCGCGCGCGCGACGAGGACCTCCAGCCGCCCTGAGACGAGCCTCTCATCGAGGTCCGAAAGGGTTCGCGGCGCGGGGGCCGCCGAGGCAAGGAGCCCCGAGCTCAGGGCGGAAGTCGATGCCAGCAAGCTAAGGAACCCTAACTTCCAGGTCGCGTCCGTTCAAGGCGACGCCCGATCAAAGAACGCGCTCTTTCGCGTCTCTTGCGCGCGATTAGGCAGCGGAATTGTTCACCGCCGAGATCGAATCTCTTCTTGAGCCTGCGCAACAAAGGCAAGGATCGCGTCGAGCGATTCAGGGGTCGCCTCCCCGATCTTTCGTGCCAGCGGGATCTGCGCCCCGACGCTCGCGAGGTACAAAGGGAAGGCAGACGGGAGGCGCGCGCGTAGAACGCCGAAGTGCCTCTCGACGGCCCCCGCGTCACCGCGGCGAACTGGCCCAGTGAGGGCCTCCGGAAACCCCAGGGCCTCGACGTTCTCGGCGACGCTGCGCAGGAGGGGTCCGAGCATCGCGGGGGCGACGTCTTCCGGCACCCCCGATGCTGCGAGGAGCTCCACCCCTACTGCGGCGAGAGCGGCGGCGCCGTTTGCGACGAGCCCCGCCGCCGCGTGGTACCCGACCGTGTCGAGCGATGCGAACGTCCTCGGCGTCATCCCGATGCGCCTCACGAGTGCTCGCGCGCGTCTCTCTGCGACCGGGTCCCCCTTCACGTGGACATGCCCGCGGGAGAACGAAGGGAACACGCGGAGCGACGCGAACGAGATCATCGGGTGCATCTGCGCCACCCCCGCCGACACCGCGCGCAGCGGCGCGATCGCCTCCGCGGTCTGCGCCCCCGCGACGTGGACGCACGCCGTTCGCTTCGAGACGAGCCCGCGGTCGGCGAGATCGCGCGCGAGCGGACCTAGGTCTTTGTCACGCACCGCGAGGACGAGCAGATCGACGTCGACCTTCTTCTTCGGCACCCCCTTGCGCGCAGGACGGAGCGTCACGGCGATCGTCGGCCCGTCGACCGCGCGGAGCGCGTGCGCGAGAGCACGACCGACCTTCCCCGCGCCGAGGATGAAGACGCTCTTCACGCCCGCGCCTACGCTGACGCTCACGCGTAGAGCCCTCTCGCCCGGATCAGCGCGAGCACGTCACGCGGCACCAAGTGCGCCAGCTCCTCCCACTTCCCCGCGGCGACCATCGTACGAACATCGGTGCTCGAGATCGCCGGCAGAACCGCGGGGGGGGCGCCGGGAGTCTCCACACCGACCCTCCCCACGACGAGCGGAGGGGCGATCGCGGAGATCGCATCGAACCGGAACCAGCGGGGCGCTTCGATGAGAAGGTCGGCCCCCATGAGCAAGCGCATCGACCAGTCCGGGTGTGCGGCCTGAAGGTGCTCGAGCGTGCGCAGCGTGCGGCTCTCGCCGCCGAGCTCCTCTTCCACGCGCGACACCTCCACGCGCGGCAGCCACCCCATCGACAGCGCGCACATCTCGACGCGGTCGTCGTACGGCGCGAGTGGCTTCGCGAACGGGTGCTTGTACGTCGGGATCACGAGGACGCGGTCGATGGCCTCCGTGGCGAGCACGAACGTGACGGCGAGCACGTGGGCCACGTGAGGAGGATTGAAGCTCCCGCCGTAGATCGCGACTCTCGTCACGCTCCCCCCTGAATCTTCATCTTCGTGGCGCGCGGGACGGCGAGCGCCTCCGAGAACGTGCAGCTGCCGTCTAGGCCGTAAATCGAGGCGAGGATCTCTTCTCCTCCGTCGTCGAGGACGCCGATCCCGCCGCCGGGGGCGCCGATCGAGCCGGGGGTCAGAAACCAGCGGTTGCCGACCTTCTTCACGAGCGGCTCGGGGCTCTTTCCGTAGACGAGCAGGCTCGCGGCGAAGATGTCCTCCTCGTCGAGGGATGCCTTGTCGTAGAGCAGCACCGCGACGCGGTCGCCGATCATCTCGATCGTCCGCGCGTCCCCCCCCGGGGCGAGCGCTTCGAGGATGCGGAGCCGCTGGCGGGCGCGCTCCTGACGTACGAAGGCGTCGATCTCCGCCGGTGACCCTTTGACGGCCACGCGCGCGGCCCTGGACCAGGCGGCGTCGTCGCTCGGCTCGCCTTCCACGATTCGATGCGCCCAGGCCGCGACGGCGCCGTCGAGCGCCCCGTCGTTCCCGAGGTAGACCGCGCGATCCACCCTCATCGTGTTGACCAAGAGCTCCGCGGCGCGGCCGAGGCCTTCCACGTTTCCTTCGGCCGGTCCGAGCAGCCCGAGGCGCATTGGGCGGGCAGTGTCCCGCGTCGCGACGGGCGAAGTCAAAGGTGGAGGCGGGGAGCGACGGCGTAGTAAGAGCAGCCCGTGCCGCGCTGTACGAACCTTCGCCACCCCGTCACCTTCCAACTCGATGGCGAGGCGATCGAGGCAGAGCTCGGCGAGCCCGTCGCCGTCGCGCTGATCGCCGCTGGAAAGTTGGCGCTCGCCCGGAGCGCGAAGTTCCACCGTCCGCGCGGTCCGTCGTGCTTGCGCGCTGCCTGCGACGGGTGCCTCGCCCGGGTGGACGGTCGGCCGAACGTGATGACGTGCATGGTCCCGGCCGCCGAAGGGACCGTCGTGAAGACGCAGAACGCGCTCGGCTCGCGGGAGGTCGACCTGCTTCGCGTGACTGACTGGTTCTTCCCGAAGGGGATGAACCATCACGAGCTCTTCGCGGGCGTGCCGGGGCTCCAGGGGCTCATGCAGACGTTCGCGCGGCGAGTCGCCGGGCTCGGCAAGCTACCGTCGAAGGCGAGCGAGCCGCGCAGCGCGAGGCGGCGTCAGGCGGACGTCGTCGTCGTCGGCGGGGGCGGGGCCGGGATGGCGATCGCGGCGCGGGCCGCTGATGCCGGGAGACGGGTGGAGGTCATCGACGACGCGATCGACGCCTGGGGGACCTTGTGGGCCCTCGGCGGTGAAGAGGCTCGCCCGTGGGAGCAGCTCGTCGCGCGCTTCGATCGGCACGTCGCTGCGGGGGCGATCACACTCCGCATGGGGACGACGGCGGCGGCGCTTTACGGCGACGACCTCCTCGTTGCCGGGGAGGACGGCGCGGAGATCGTGACGGCAAAGGCCCTCGTGCTCGCCCCCGGGGCCCACGACGGCGTGCTTGCGTTCGAAGGGAACGACGTGCCGGGGATCCTGAGCGCGCGCGCCGCGGGGTGGTTGCTCGCGCGCGGCGTAGTGCCCGGTGAGCGGGTCTTGGTGTGCGTG
>JBKQKP010000118.1:0-11996 GCA_052147435.1 Polyangiaceae bacterium
TTCCCCGAGGCAGTGGCGGCCGGGGGCTCGGAGGGGGCAGTGGTCGCGACGCTCGACTCCGTGACCGCCGCGCGGACCTCGATGAGGTGCCCACACTTGCGACACTTCATGCGTACCGTCTTGCCGGCGACCTTGTCGTCGGAGATCTGGTACTTCGCCTTGCACTGGTCGCAGAGAAACTTCACGTGGACTGAACCGCCTCCCGGCGCGACACCTCAGCAGATATCGCCCTGCCAGGATAACGGAAAGGTACGCGCGCGCGAGCCTGATCGGTCTACCTGTTCAGAGGAGCTCGAGAAGATGCTTCTTAATCGACTCCCGTGTCGCATCGTCGGGGGCGATGGGGGTGCACCGCTCCCACATTTCGACGGCCTTGTGCTTGAAGCCCGCCTTCTCGTACAGGACGGCCAGGTTCTTCAGCGCGGGGAAGTGCCTGGGGTTCAGGTCCACGGCCCTCTCGAGCTCGCTGATCCCCTCGTAGACCATCCCCTTCTTTCCGTAGAGGAGCGCGAGGTGGTAGCGGAGGCGATACGCCAGGGGATCGATCTGCACCCCCTTCGCGAGGCTCTCGATCGCCTGATCGATCTGCCCGGCCTTGTACGCGGCGATGCCGTCCGCGAGCGCTTTCTCCGCCTCGGCGCTCACCGCCTCGGGGTCACGCGTGGACGTGGGCTGGTCTCTCTTCTTTTGATCGCGCTCCGCGAGGAGGCGCTGGACCGCCTTGAGCACGTCGGTGATCCGGAACGGCTTCTCGATGTACTCCTCGATGCCGTAATTGTTTTTCAGGTCTTCGGCGATGCGCCACCCGCGGTACACGGCGCTCACCATGATGATCGGGATCTGCCCGTACTTCTCGCTCCCCTTGATCCGGCGCGCGATGTCGAAGCCGTGAAGCTCGGGGAGCATCGCGTCGAGGATGATGAGATCCGGCGTGTGCTCTTTCACCATGCGAAGGGCGAGGAGCCCACGGTCGGCCTCGACCACGCGGTGCCCCTTGTCGGCAAGGAGGCGCTTCAGGAGCTTGCGGATGTCCTCTTCGTCGTCGACGACGAGGATCACCTTGCTCCCGCTGCCGGGCATGATCCGGTGCGCGCCCGAGTCGGGACCCACGCTCCCCGGCCGCGCAGCCGGCGCGGGTCCCCCTCGAAGGTCGTGGGGGAGCGCCGTGACGGTGGAGACCTCGTCACGCTCGAGCGTGCCGAACTGTCCGGTCTCCAGCTCGGCCTCGAAACCGGCCTTCTCGATCGCTTTGTCGACGACGACGGCCGGCGCCCCCGGCGCGACGCTGTCAGGGCGCGTTCGCTCGTGCGCGAGGATCTTCTTCTCGGTGTTCGCGCCTTGCGTGAGCCCGAGCTGCTTC
The DNA here is from genome assembly GCA_052147435.1 of Polyangiaceae bacterium. Classification (GTDB taxonomy): domain Bacteria; phylum Myxococcota_A; class Polyangia; order Polyangiales; family Polyangiaceae; genus JBKQKP01. The sequence goes on from JBKQKP010000118.1 coordinate 1,361, forward strand.
AGCGTCTCGGCCGGGACGTTCGGGCCGATGTAGTAAGCCTCTCCCGAGGCCTTCGCTTCGTACGCCGCTTTGATCGTCCTCTCGAGGGTCGTCGAGAGGGCGACGTACGGGTAAACCTTCTTCCCCGTCACGAACTCGAGCTCGTCGATGACGCGCTTGTCGGACGGCGTCGCCATCGCGAGGAAGATCCGGTCCTCTCGCACGAGCGCCGGGAGGATCAGGTGCGCTTCGGCGATCTCGCGTGGGATGAGGTCGAGGTGCTCGGTCAGGATCGCGACCTGCGTGAGGTCGATTCCGGGGACCCCGTGCTGCTGGGAGAGGGCACGCAGCGCGTCGACCTCCGTGAGCACGCCGCGGTCGGCGAGGCGCGACGCCAGAGGGGTCGCGTGATCAGGGGATTGATGTACCTGCTCGTCGAGCGCCTGATCGAGATCGCGCTGCGACACGAGCTTCTGCTGAAGCAGGATCCGCCCGAGCGGCTTCTTCTCGTCGGTGGGCATGCGCGCGGCATTTCCAGAGTACCTGCCGCGCCGGCAACGTACAAACCTTCAACCAGGGGGCTCGTCACGCGCCAAGGACGCGCTCCAACTGGCGCGAAACGCGGCCCATTCTCCGTGTGCGATGGCCTGCCGGGCCCCCCGCGTGAGCTCCCCGTAGAGGTGCAAGTTGTGGTGCGAGAGCAGCCTCAGCGCGAGGATTTCGCCCGCCATGTAGAGGTGCCGCAAGTAGGCCCGCGAGTAGCCCCCCCGGCACGTCGGGCACGCGCACTCCGGGTCGATCGGGCGCGTGTCGAGACGGTACCGGGCCTGCTTGACGACGAGCTTCCCGCTCCGCGTGAGGGCCTGGCCGTTTCGCGCGTTGCGCGTAGGCAGGACGCAGTCGAACATGTCCATGCCGCAGTCGATCGCGTGGAGGAGATCGCGCGGCGTCCCCACCCCCATCAAGTAGCGGGGCCGTAAGGGATCGAGGGCGGGTCCGGCGACGGTCAACGCTTCGTACATCCGTTCGATCGGCTCGCCCACGGAGAAGCCGCCGAGCGCGAGGCCGTCGAACCCACCATTCACGTCGAGCGCGGCGAGCTCCTCGGCGTGGGCGCGACGCAGATCGCCGAAGCACGCCCCCTGGACGATCCCGAACAGCGCTTGCTCCGGCGGGCGCTCGACGGCGAGCGCGCGCTTCGCCCAGCGGGTGGTCTGCTCCACCGCCGCTTCGACGACCGCGCGCTCCGATTCGCCGGGCGGGCACACGTCGAGCTGCATCTGGATGTCCGCGCCGATCGCCGCCTGGACGCGCACGGCTTCCTCGGGGGAAAGGTGATGCTTCGATCCGTCCAAGTGCGACCGGAACGTGAACCCCTCCTCCGACGGCGCGACGAGCGCGTCCTTCGCCTTGCTCGCGCGCGCGCGTCCGAGCGAGAACGCCTGAAATCCCCCGGAGTCGGTGAGCATCGTGCGCGGCCAGCGCGTGAACTCGTGCAAGCCTCCGGCGGCTCGGATCACCTCCGGGCCCGGCCGGAGCCAGAGATGGTACGTGTTGCCGAGGACGATCTCGGCTCCCGTCGCCGCCACCTCGTCCGGCGTCAGCGTCTTCACGCTCCCTTGCGTCCCCACGGGCATGAAGGTCGGCGTCGCCACTTCGCCGTGGGCCGTCGTGAGCTTCCCGGTCCGCGCGTGGCCGTCCGTGGCCTCCACGCGGAAGCCGAAGCGCTCGGTACGGCGCATCAGCCGCTCTTCGGGGGCGATGCGGTGCGGTCGAGGAGCATCGCGTCTCCGTACGAATAGAAGCGGAAGCCGTTCTCGACGGCGGCGCGATAGGCCCTGAGCACGCGCTGCGTCCCGCCGAAGGCGCAGACGAGCGCGAGCAAGGTGGAGCGGGGGAGGTGGAAGTTCGTGAGGAGCATGTCGACGACGCGGAAGCCGTACCCCGGCTGGACGAGGAGCCGCGTGTCCCCCGCCATCGGGCGCACGAACCCCAGCCGGTCCGGATCGGCCGCGGACTCGAGGGCGCGCACCACCGTCGTGCCGATGGCCACGACGGGCGCTCCCCGCTCGCGAGCCCGCGCGATCGCGCGCGCGGTGGTCCGGGTGACCTCGAAGCGCTCGCTGTGCATCGCGTGTTGATCGAGATCCTCGGCGACGACGGGCTGAAATGTGCCGAGGCCGACGTGAAGCGTGATCGTCGCGACGTCGCACGCGCGGACAGCCAGGCGCCCGAGGAGCGCGCGCGTGACATGGAGGCCGGCAGTCGGAGCCGCGACGGCGCCGTCCACCCGGGCGAAGACGGTCTGGTAGCGATCGGCGTCCTCGGCGCGGTCGTCGCGCTTGATGTACGGAGGGAGCGGCACGTGCCCGAGGGCGCGGATGGCCTCCTCGACGGTTCCTCCGCCGCGGACGGTCAACCCAGCCTCGAGGAGCCCGTCGTCCTCGGCGCGACCGAGGAGGCGTACGACGAGCTGGACCCCCGGCGGGCAGATGGCGCCGGGAGGAGCTTCGGTCTGGCCGACGATGACGTCGGTGTCGAACTTCAGCGGCTTCGACGCCTTGCCGAGCGCCCGCCAGATCTCCACGTCGCGCGTCTCCGCGGTCTCCCCTTCGCCGATCACGATCGACCGCTCGCCCACTTTGCGGACGAGGAAGATCTCGACCCTCCCTCCGGTCTCGGGCTTCTTCGCGAGGAGGCGCGCGCGCAGCACGCGCGTGTCGTTCATGACGACGAGCGCGCCCGGCGGCAAGAGGGACGCGAGGTCCCCAACCGTGGCTTCCCGGTGCGCTGCTTCCGCCTCGGTCTCACCGAGGAGCACCATCAACCGCGCGGCCTCGCGATCCTCGGCCGGCTGCTGCGCAATCCGGTCAGGCGGAAGCTCGTACGAGAAGGTGTCGACGCGCATAGGGGAGAATGCACGCGTAGGTATCCCGCGACGCGACGCTTGTCGAGTCGCGACGGGCGCCTACCGCGCGGCCTTCCGTCGCCTGAGGGCCCCCCCCGGCCCCGCCTTCAGCTCGCTTGCCTCACCGATGGTTCAAAAGGGGAGGGGGAGCGAGAGCTGGCGGCGATCTTCGAGCGGAGGAAATCTGCGAGCTCGGCGAGCTCGTACGGCTTGGGGACGAAGCCGACGACGCCGCAGTCGGCGCGCGCGAGCTGCCGCTCGCTCAGGTGGTAGGCGCTGGTGAGTACGACACGGACCTTCGGGTAGTGGTGGCGGACCTGGCGCGCGAGCTCTAGGCCGTTCGTTCCCGGCATCATCAGATCGACGATGGCGAGGTCCACTGGCTCGTGGGCGAGGATGTCGAAGGCGATGTCCGCCGAGCGGGCGGTGAGGACCTCGAAGCCCTCCATCTTGAGCCCGATGGCGAGAACCCGGACCTGGTTCTCTTCGTCGTCCACCACCATGACTCGGGCCATCGTTATCCTCGCAATCGGGAAAACCAGAATGAAGACCAGGAGACTTTGGCGCGGAGCCGGGGATCGAAAGGGAGCGCCCGCTCCGCGCCTGCCTTTCGCTTAGCAAGTCGGATGCCTCGCGCGTAGGCACTCGCAAGTCCATGGATCAAAAGCGATCAGCTCACGGGGATCGTCCGGATCGGGCCTTTCAACCTTGCGTTTCCAACAGCCCCGCCTTGCATCCTCGAAACGGACCGTACGGGGGCCTCCCTTCGCTCGGGTCGGCCGGGCTAGCCGGCTCTTCCGTCGAAGGTGATCCCGAGGCGGGTCATCTTTCGCCAAAGGGTCGTCGGCGATATGGCCAAGAGCTCCGCCGCCTTCTCCCGGCTCCCGTCGCACTCGCGGAGCGCCGACTCGATGGCCCCCCGCTCTGCCGAATCGACCACCTCGGAGAGCGCGCGCCCTCCAGAGGGGGTCGCCATGGGGGTCGAGGCGGGGGTGAGAAGGTCGTCCGGCGTGATGACGCCGCTCTGAACGAGCGCCGTGGCTTGCTCGATCATGTGCTCGAGCTCGCGGATGTTGCCGGGGAAGTCGTAGTGATTGAGCGCCTCGATCACCGACTCATGCAGGCGCGCCTTCACGCCGATCTTACGGTTGTACTTATCGAGGAAGTAGGCGCACAGATCCGGGATGTCCTCGCGCCGGTCTCGCAGCGGGGGGAGCTGGAATCGGGCGACGTTGAGCCGGTAATAGAGGTCCTGGCGGAAGCGCTTCTCGGCGACCGCCTTCATCAGGTCCTGGTTCGTCGCCGCGATGATCCGGACGTCCACGTGCAGCGGCTTGTTCTCGCCCACGCGCCGGATCTCCTTCTCCTGGATCGCACGCAGGAGCTTGGCCTGAAACGACATGGGGGTGTCGGCGATCTCGTCGAAGAAGAACGTCCCGCCGTCCGCCTCCTCGAACAGCCCCTTACGCGCGGTGACGGCGCCCGTGAACGATCCACGCGCGTGCCCAAAGAGCTCGCTCTCGAGCAGCGTCTCGGTGATCGCGGCGCAGTTCACCGGGACGTACATCCGCTCGCCGCGCTTCGAGTTGGCGTGGATCGCCTTCGCGACGAGCTCCTTGCCCGTGCCGCTCTCGCCGGTGATGAGCACCGTGGCGTCCGTCGGCGCGATCCGCACGATGCGACCGAGCACTTCGCGCACCGACTGCGAACGCCCGATGATGTTCTCGAACTTGTAGCGCTCCTTGAATTCGCTCGCGAGGAACGCGACCTCCCCCGCGAGGCGCCGGTTCTCGACGGCCTTCTGGACCTTGACGAGGAGCTCCTGCTCCGTGAACGGCTTCTGGATGTAGTCGAACGCGCCGAGGCGCATCGCTTCGACGGCGCTCTCGATCGTGCCGTACGCGGTCATCACGATGACCTCCGTCATCGGCTGCGTCTCCTTGATGCCACGCAGGACGTCGATCCCGTCTTTCGTCCCCATGCGCAGATCGGTCAGCACGACGTCGAAGGCCTCGGTGGCTCCGCGCTCGCTCCCCATCTCCCCGTCGGCCGCCTCGTCGACCTCGTAGCCGGCGCCCCGCAGCATCATCGCGAGCGTCGTACGCATGTTGCGCTGGTCGTCGACGATCAGGATCTTGGGCATGGCGAGCCGTGAAGCTACCACGAGTCGCCGCCGTCAGTTGTCGGGGGCGCCCGCGCCGATCCAGTCGGCGATCCGCTGCATGTCGGCGGCGCTGAAAAAGAAGTTGGCGGGCTGTTTCGGCATGGTTCCGCCGCCGCACGCTTTGCGGAGGGTTAGGTAGAGGGTGCTCGTCAACGGACTGTCGGTCGTGTCGCCGACGGTCACGAGGCCCGCCGCGGAGTTGGTAATCCCCTGGTAGCAGCCCGTGACGCCGCCGGCGCAGACGTAGTTGCTCGCCTGCGCACCTAGCCCGCTCGCTTCGCCGTGGCACTGGCCGACCGTGCCCGCGCAGCTCGCGACGCCGCTAGGGCCGAAGAAGTCGTTGTAGAGGCTGGTCCAGTTGGTCCCTTCGTTCGCGTCGAAGTCGGCGCTCCCGCAGGCGTCCCCGCCGTCCTCACTTGCGGAGACGGTGGGGTCGAAGCGCAGGCCCCCCCCTTCCTCGGTCGATGCGGCGTTCGTGCACGCCCCGGCGAACGCCCCAAGCGAAACGACGGCGAGCCCCACGACCAGGAGCGCAGAGGGTCCGCGCCGCAGCCGGCTCCAGGATCGACGTGGGCTCGGCGGGCGCACGACCTCAGTATGCTACGCCCAGGAAGAGTCGGGCAGTCTGAGCTGCAGAGGTCCCCAAATTTACGGACGGGTTTGCGGCCGCGACCCCCGACGGGTAGTCGAGCCCGCCGAGCGGGAAGAACACGCCGTACTGGATCATCGCGAAGAAACCGCCGAGCTTCGTCGGGTCGTCGTTCAGCGAGCCGTCCTTGGCCTGGTAGTAGATCTGGGCGTCGAGCTCCACGCCGAGGTCTCGTTTGTGACCGGGGGCTTGCATGAACTCGCTCGCGCGGCTCCAGATGACCGCCACGCCGCCGCCGAGCTTCTGTCCGTCGGCGTGCCGGAGGAAGTCGTAATCGACGCTGGGACGGAAGTAGTACGCCCCCTCGACTTGCGTCAGCATGTTGCGGAAGAAGATCAAATCGACGCGATAGTCGGGATGGAATGCGAACGTCGAGATCGGCCCCTGTCCGCCGTTCAGCTCCGTGCGCGGCGCCGTCGGGTTTCCGTTGGAGAGGGTCGAGGCCCACGGGTCGCCGCTCGCCCAGCCGAAGCCGAACTCGAGGTGGAGCTTTTCCTCCATCGCCCGGTACTCGGTCTGCGTCGCGAGCCCGAACTGGCTGATCTGCGCGGGGTTCGCGTTGGGGATCGAGACCGACTGGTACTGCGGCGAATTTCCGATCTGTCCCCAGATCATCGCGAACTCCGCCTCGAAGCGGAACTTCTCGAAGAGGAACTGCACCCAGGCGTCAGGCGTGACCTCCCAGGCGCGTCGCGCCTCGAGCCCGTTGTTCTGCGCCGTCGTGTCGACCGTCTGCGCCGTGTTGGACGGGTTCTGCGTGGTCCCGTTGTAAACGTCGTCCCACTGCGAGCGGTAGCTCCCGTAGACGCCGCCGTTCAACACCCAGTCGCCCCGCGAGAGCTTCATGCGCTGCAGCTCGGGGTTCGTCCGGTGCGCGAGGAACGCGGAGTACTGCGCGACGTTGCACTGGTTGCAGGTGTTGTACGGCTGCCCGCCGTAGATCGTATACGGCGTCGCGCTCGTCGGCCCCGTGGAGACGAAGTCCCACGATCCACCGAAGTAGAAGTCCATCGACTTGATGCCGCTGATGAACATGATGCGGTCGATCGTCGACTGCCAGTCCGAGTCGATCCCGTCGCCCGCGTTATGCATCATACCGAGACCCCACTGGTCCGGCATACGGCCGAAGCGGAGCTGCCCGACCGGGGTCATGTACTCCGCCCACGCGCGCTTCACGTTGATCGAGTTCTCGTTGCTGTTCACGCCTGCCGTCGGGGGACCCTGCGTCGTCGAGTAGAACCCGAGCGGCGCGTAGCCGCTGTAGCCGGCCGGGGCGTAGCCGCCGTTCTTCGACGGAGTCGTCGCGTACGCGTTCGGCGTCGACCCGAGGACGACGTTGTCGAGCGCGTCGATCTCGGAGAGGACCCGGAGGTTGTCGGAGATGTGGATCTCCGGGTTCAAGCGGAAGCGCATGTCTGCGCTCGCCTCGGAGCTGTCGCTGCAGTTGTTCAGGCTGCCGTTCGCGTTGGGGGAGCCGCAGAGCGCCACGTTCTGCGCGGTGCCGGTCACGCCCGTGTAGCTGTTGTCGAGCGGCTGCGACCAGAGCCCCGGGTTCGTCGGATCGGTGGGGGAGTCGTGTCGGCCCAGCGAGAAGTTGTGAAAGAGCGTGCCCCGGACGCGGAAGTAGCCGTGCAGCTCGAGGATCGGGCGCGTGTGCCCCCACCAGTCCTCGCTGTAGACGTCGCCCGGCTTCGCGCCGAACTCACCGTTTGCGTCGCCGGGAGGGCGCTGGCTCCCTTGCATCGAGATCGAGTCCCCAAGGCCCGTGAGGGTGGCAGTGCTCGTGGGGGATGACGCCGAGTCAGGGTGGGGCGTTGCTCCAGCAGAAGTTGGCGCGGATGCCGATGCGGCGGGGAGGAGGTCCCCTTTGCTCGCGTCGCTCGGCGCCTGGGTTGCCGGCGGCGAGGTGCCCGTCGCCGGAGCCGCTCCCGAACCTGCGGCGGCGTGCGGTTGCTGCTGCGCGCGCGCGACGCCCGTCCACGCGAGAGGCGCGGCAAGCAGCATAAGGATCGGAAGTCTCGCGACCTTCGGGCCAAGAAGCATCGTGGCGCCTTCTAACACGGCTTCCCGCGTTCTTGTCTCGTGGTGTTTTGCGGAGCGCGCGGGCGGGGCAGTCTGCCCGCGAGGTCCCACAAGCAGAGGAGCGTCTCTAGCCGCCCAGCTCCGCGAGCAGCGCCTCGATCTCGCTTCGCAGCTCCTTCAGCGCCGAGCGCACCTGAACGCTGTGCGCCCCGTCGCTATTCCCGTTCGCTCCGTTCGGGTGATGCCCCTGCGCGCGCGCGGCTTCCTCGGGATCAGCGCCTTGACTCGGAGTAGCCCGACCAGGCTCGTCATCGGCGTCGGACGGAGTAGCGTCTGCGTTGGCCGCGGACTGCCCGTCAGGCTCCGTCCCGCTTCGCTGAAGCTTCTTCTTGGCACCCGCGATCGTGAAACCGTCGGCGTAGAGGAGGTCGCGAACGCGCATCAGGTTCTCGACGTCGCGGCGCGAGTAGACGCGCTGCCCCTTGGCGCTCTTCGTCGGCCGGATGCTGCGAAATTCGCGCTCCCAGTAACGAAGTACGTGCGGCTCCACGCCGACGAGGCTCGCGACCTCGCCGATCCGGAAATAGAGCTTGGGCGGGAGCGTGGCCAAGACGGGGCTCCGCTACTCCTTGACTTCGAGGCCGCCGCCGGGCGCCGCCGCCGCCGCGGGAGTGGAGGCTCCGCCACCGGACGCCGAGCTCGGGTGCCCATTGGAAGCGCTGCCGCTCGCCGACGCGCGGCGCGGGTTGAGGGCTTGCTTGAGGATCTGGCTCGCCTTGAAGGTGAGGACCCGCCGCTCGCTGATCTTGATCGGCTCTCCGGTCTGCGGGTTGCGCCCCGGGCGCTGCCGCTTGTCGCGCAGGACGAAGTTCCCGAAACCGCTGATCTTGATCTTCTCGCCGCGCCCGAGCGTCTCTTTCATCATCTCGAAGACGAGGTCGACCATGTCGGCCGATTCCTTCTTCGAGAAGCCGCCCACCCGCGAATACAGAGCCTGAACGATCTCGGCCTTGGTCATACTGGTCTCTCTCCCCCTGGACCATCCGGGAGCACGGGGCCTTCAGGCGCCGCAACACCGCGTGACTGCCAATGATAGACGCCGGCTCGGCCGGGGCGCCATGGGAAAAGACGAGGGCCTGCCGACGTGTGGGTAGTCGCGGCCGGCCCTTTGGAGGGGGGGCGGAGGGGGGTTAGGCCGCCTCTGCGACATCTCCTCGTGAGGGGGCGGGGGCGGGAATGCTCGCAGGCTGAGCCTCAGCGGGTGCCAGCTGCGCCGCAGCGGTGCGGCGAGCCATTTCCTCGGTCGCCACGAGCGTAGCTACGTAGCCGTAGCCGAACGTGAAGAGCATCGCGAAGGGGGTCGCGAACCAGTGCCCCGTCTCGAGCGATGCCACGGTGCTCGCGAGCGAGACGAGGCAAAGCCCGATCTCGACCAGCGGCAGATCGGCCCGCGCCCGGTACCGCCCCTGGGCCACCCCCTTCTTGGGGGTTCGCACGAACTCGCCCGCCATCGACTGCAGCCCTTCGAAGACCGCCTTCGTGAGGTGGGGAGCGAGCCCTGCTCCGAGCGCCAGAAGCGCGGGGAGCTGCTTCAGCGCGCTCCAGCGCGTTCGCCCCTGCGCGGTCATCGCCATCGCATAGAACGCGGCGAGCGAGCCCGTCGTCCCGATGCAGAGCGGGAGATCGATCATGATCATCGCCTTGATGTTCGTCGCGGGCATGAGGATGAGCGCCGGCAGGAGCAGGACGCTCAAGAACACCATGAGCGGGTAGGCGAAGTGCGGCGTCAGGTGGAAGAACGCCTCGATTCGCTGCATCGTCGTGAGCGGGGCTCCCAGGACGCGCCCGAGAAGCTTCCGCGCGGTCTGCACGGTCCCCTTCGCCCAACGGTACTGCTGCGCGCGGAAGGCGCTCACGTCCTCGGGGAGCTCTGCCGGGGTCACGACGCTCTCGCGGTAGACGAACTTCCAGCCGGCGAGCTGCGCGCGGTACGACAGATCGAGATCCTCGGTGAGGGTGTCGTGCTGCCAGCCGCCGCTCGTCCAGATCGCCTGCTTGCGCCACATCCCCCCGGTGCCGGAGAAGTTGAAGAGCCACCCTGCCGCGGAGCGGGCGCGGTTCTCGACGAGGTGATGCCCGTCGAGCATCAGCGCCTGCGTCCGCGTGAGAAGCGAGTGCTCGCGGTTCAGGTGGCCCCAGCGGGCCTGCACCATGCCGACCTTCGGGTCGCTCATGAAGTGGGGGACGAGCGCGCGAAGGAACTCCGGCTGCGGAAGGAAATCGGCGTCGAAGACCGCGACGAGATCCCCCTTGGCAACCTTCAGCCCGGCGTCGAGCGCTCCGGCCTTGTAGCCCACGCGGTCGACGCGATGGATGTAGACGATGTCGAGGGGCGCTTCGTTGCCCGAGGGCTCACGCAGCTGCGCGACGAGCGAGCGAACGAGCGAACGCGTCTCGTCCGTCGAGTCGTCGAGCACCTGGATTTCGAGCTTTTCGCGGGGGTAGTCGGTCCGGGCGATGTGCTCGAGGAGGCGCGCGGCGACGGTGGCCTCGTTGTAGAGCGGAAGCTGCACGGTGACGTGCGGGACGCTCTCGAGCGGCGCGTCTGATGGGAGCGGCGGAATCTCGCTCTTGGCGCGCAGGGCGCGCGCGTGACGGAGGCAGGTGATCACCAGGTGGGATCGGTGCAGGCCGTACATCGCCAGGAAGCCGAGGACCGCGAAATAGCTCGCGCAGAGCACAAAGTGCATGTCACGGAGCTAAGCACTCGGTCCGGCAGCCATTGTCATCGACTTGTAATTCGTTGCATGCCTTTGTGTGCAAGCGATGACCCGCTGGTGCGCAGCGACCCCGCGCCGGTGCGCACCGACGACGCATCGGTGATCACCAATGAGGCGTCGGTGCGCACCCACCC
>JBKQKP010000119.1:0-4860 GCA_052147435.1 Polyangiaceae bacterium
GGATCGCGGAGGACGGCGAGCTCGTCTCGTTCTCGGCGCCCGTGCAGTGCGTGATGTGCCTCGTGCGTATCGGGCTCGTGCGCGGCGACGCCACGCTGGAGGAAGGGCCCGATGTGCGTCCCGTTCGCGCCCACTGATCTGGCGCTCGTAAGCCGAGCGCTCGACTCGGCGGGGCTGCTCCTCGAGCGCGGGTACGGCCTCCGAATCGAGAAGGCCGCGGGGGTCGGCACCGCCCGCGGCTTCGAGAGGGCCATCGCGCGCCTCGCCGGGCTTCTCCGGGAGCGGGCCGCTCCGGACGCGGAGGCTGCCTCCCGCGCCGCAGCCGGAGAGCTCGCGCTCGACTGGAGTGCGCTCACGCCGCGTGCACAGGCGCGCGCCGTCGACCGCGCGGCGAAAGCGGCTCGGGACATCACGGCGCGCATCCCGGCGCGGCTACGGGAAACGCTGGGCCGTGCGGCGGTCGGCCTCGTTCAGGATGTCCGGGTGGCGGCGCGCGAGCGCCAGGGCCTCGCGATCGGCGTCGACTTCAACGCAGTGGATCGGCGGGTCGTCGAGCACGTCGTTCGCACGCAGACGAACTTCGTCCGCGACGAGTTCGGGCGCCGCTCGGACCGGATGAGCGCTCGCGCGCGCGAGGTCGTCGCGAGCGGCCTCGAACGCGGGCTCGGTCGGGCGGAGATCGCGGGCGAGCTGGCGGAGATGGCCCGCTCCGTCATCCAGGGCAAGTCGCCCTTCTATTGGGAAGTCGTCGCGGGCGCGTTCATGGCGACGGGGCGCTCGTACGCCCAGATCTCCTCCTACGCCGAGGCGGGGATCGATCGCTACCGGATCCTCGCGGTGATGGACGCGCACACGACGCCCCTCTGCCGATTCCTGAACGGGAAGACGTTCTCGGTGGCCACGGCGCTCGGCCGCTTCGATGCGATCGACGCTCTCGAAGACCCGGAGCAGATCAAGGCCGCGCTGCCGTGGGGCCGCCAAGCGCGGGACCGCGAGACGGGGGAGATGCACATCTACGTCGAGAGGGACGGCGCACGCACGACCGTCGCGAGCTACCCGCCCGGAGACGTGACGCGCATTCGCGCGCGGGTCAGCGACGAGGAGCTCGAAGGCATCTGGGGGTTCCCGCCGTACCACGGCCTCTGTCGCTCAGTGACGGTCGCAGTTTTCTGAAGAGCGGGATTCCCCATCGCAGCGGCGGAGCCACGGCGCCCCGCGAGATCGTCCGAAGAACAGGCTCCCTGAGCGCGATTCCAGGGGGAGCGCGTGATGAAGAATCCCGCGCCGCCCGCCATGCCAACCAGATTTCGCGCACGTGCCGCCAGGCACACGTTCCGCAACGGCTCGGTCCCACGAGGAGAACGACGATGAGCTTGTTCGATGCCTTTCAGGTTCCCTTTCCCCGGACGACCACGCGCCGGTCCACCTTCAGCGCGGGCGAGATCGTCCGGCACTACGGCGAGCATGCGCTCGTCGTCGGCTTCAGCCGGGCGCGCGGCGTGCGCCTGCGCAGCCCGGCCGGCGGACGCGCGTGGTACGCCGAGCCCGAGGAGTGCGAGCCGCTGTACTAGAGGGCACTCCCGCTAGGGAGGTGCTCGGCGGCGGCGAGTGGCCAACGCCGCTCGGGGCCGCCGCGCGCGCGGCTTCTTGTGAAGGTCGATCACTCGCGCGCCGAGGCCATTGGCGATCTCCGTCAGCTTCTCGAGCGACAGGTTCTCGTCCCCTCGCTCGAGCCGCTGCTGGTACTTGACCGAGTGGTCCAGGATCTCGGCGAGTTCATCCTGGGTGAGATCGGCCTTCTGGCGCAGCTCCGCGATCCGTCGGCCGACGTCGCGCCGGACTCGTATCGGATCTTGGGGGCGCACACCTCACGGTCGGAGCCGCTCGCCGTTCTGACCACCTACCTATGGGTTCCCGGTGGCGCCCGTGAGAGCCCTCCGGCCCGCACGCTCCCCGGCGCGGGCGCGAAAAAGGGGCGGTTCCTGTCCCCGCCCGGCGGACCTCGCCGCGTTTGTTCCTGATGAGAGGAACGCGCAGTGAGCCAGACGACCAGCGGAGCCAAGGCGAAGATCGAGGCGATCTCAGGACGCCTCGCGTCGATCACCAAGGCGGCGGACCTCCTCGCCGTGGCGCGCGAGATCGAGGCGCTCGGCGCCGAGGTCGCCCGGGCGGAGGCCCGAGGCGACGAGTTCGTCTGGCCGCGCGACCTGAACGACGGCGGGACGGCGAAGGAGTGGGGGAAGGACGCTGTGGAGGGAAAGCCGCGTGGATGAGCGGCTCGCTCACGCGGTCGCGAAGGCGCGCGAGCTCCTCGCCGAGGTCGCGCCCGATCTCGTCGAGAAGACGATGTGGGGCTCGCCCGCGGGCAAAAAGCGCCTCGCCAAGCGCCTCGCCGCGATGCTCCCGGTGCACAAGGCGTACACCGAGCCGTTCGCCGGAAGCGGCGCTGTTCTCTTCGCCAAGCCTCAGGTCCCTACCGAAGCGATCAACGACGCGGACCCTGAGATCGCCTCGGCGTACCGGATCGTGCAGAGGCTCTCCGACGCCGACCTCGCGAAGCTCCGGGAGATGGACTGGACGGGGAGCGCCGAGACGTTCAAGCGACTCAAGGGCGAGAACCCGACGAGCGACGTCGCCAAGCTCCATCGGTTCCTCTACCTGTCGCACTTCGCGTACGGGAAGCTTCGCGGCAAGAGCTTCAGCCCCTCGCAGGAGGGGATCGAGGCGGGGACGCCGGGACGCGTGGCGAAGTTCGCGCCGCGCCTCAAGGGCGTGCACGTCTTCAACGGCGACTATGAACCCGTCGTTCGCAAGTTCGATGGGAAGGACTCGCTCCACTTCCTGGATCCCCCCTACGCTGGCTACAACGTCGCCGTCGGCGAGAAGAGCTTCGACGAGGACCGCTTCTTCAAGCTGGTGAAAGGACTCGGCGGCAAGTTCCTCATCACCTACGGAGTGCGCGGCAAGCTCCCAAAGCTCCTCAAGGCCGAGGGCTACCCGATTCAGCGTATCCGCACGCCGCGCACGATCCGCACGATGCGCGGCGTAGGGGGCTCGAAGTATCTCACGCAGCTCGTCGTGTCGAACTACGACGTGGCGAAGAAGCGGCTCGAGGAGCTGGCGCTCGACGGTTGGGAGCTCGTCGAGGAAGAGGAGACGCCGGCGCGAACGACCGTTGTGGTTCCGGGGGGGGACCGGGAACCGGCGCCCGCGGTGCCGGTGCTCGACGACGTCGCTACCCAGGAGATTCGGACCGAGTGCGTCGAGCCCGCGAGCGAGACGCCAGCGCACTCGGATGCGCGTGTGTTCATGAAGACGATCCCGCTCATCAAGGGCGCCGCGCCTGGCGACGAGCGGTTCGTGCTCGGCATCGTCCTCGAGCCCGAGGAGGTGGACGCCCAGAAGGACATCTACTCCGCCGCGGAGATCCGCACGGCCGCGCACCGGTTCATGGAGGACTTCCAGGACGTGGGGCTCATGCACAAGATGCGCGTGAACGGCGCGGTGAAGATCGTCGAGAGCTATCTCGCGCCGGCCGATCTCACGGTTGCGGGCACGCACATCAAGCAGGGGACCTGGCTCCTCGGGGTCCACGTGCTGTCCGACGCACTCTGGGAGGACGTCAAGGAGGGCAAGCTCACCGGGTTCTCGATCGGGGGCTCGGCTCGGCGCGTGCCCGACGCCGACGCGCCCTCGGAGGCGGCGGCGTGAGCGATACGCCCGCCTCGCCCGCGACTGCTGATGAGGGCACGTCGCCCGCGTCAGCCGAGGGGGGCGTTCATCGCCTGCTCGACATGCTCGTCGAGGAAGTCTCGCTGGTCGATCGCGCCGCCAACAAGCGGCGGTTTCTCGTCGTGAAGAGGGAGTCGGAGATGCCGAAGAAGAAGACCGAGGAGACGACTCCGGCGAAACCCGGCGCCGTTGGCGCGACGGCGGGAGGCGGGGCGGGCAAGAAACCGCCGCCGAAGGCGAAGAAGCCTCCCAAGAAGCCCGACGCCGAGACCGAGAAGGCGAAAAAGCCGCCGCCCGCCAAAGATCCTCCCGAGGAGGAAGAGGAAGAAGAGGAGGAGGACGGCAAGACCTCCAAAGCCTTCCCTCCGAAAAAGGATCCCGACGAGGAGGACGAAGAGGAGGAAGAGGAGCAGGAGGAAGAGCCCGAAGGGGCGCCTGCGTCAGAGGACGAGCCTTCCGGAAAACCTGCCGGAAGGAAGCCGCCGAAGAAGGCCGAGAAGGACGCGGACGGCGCGCCCGCCCTCGGCGCACCGGACGACGAGGCCCCCGACGACGACGAGACGCCCCTCAGCATCGCGCTCGCCGCGCTCGACAGTCTCACCCAGGCGGTCGAGATCCTGAGCGACTCGCCCGAGGACGGCAGCCAGCTCGCATCGATCGCGGAGAACATCCGCGCCGCGGCCGACGCGATCTCCTCGGCGGCGGGGATCGAGCCCGACAACGACGAAAACGAGGAGCCCGGCGGGGAAGCCGGCATCGCCGGCCTCGTCTCTTCCATCCAGGAGATGCTGACCAAGATCGAGAGCCTCACGCAGGCTCTCTCGGCGGAGTCGAAGACCCCGGCGACGGCACCAACGATCACCGCGGAGACGCAGGCGCCGCCGGATCTGGCGGGCACGCTTGCCGAGGTCTCGCAGTCGATGAAGTCCATCGACGCCTCGGTGAAGACGCAGGCCGCGCGCCTCTCGGCGCTCGAGAAGCGCGCCGGGGTCCCGAACAGCCAGCCGCCCGGCGAGCGCGTGACGAAGACCGAACCCGAGGACGCGAGCTGGCCCATCGACATGAACCGCCCGCGCGACCGCGCGAGCGTCGACAAGGCCGTCTCGTTTCACGACGACTGACCGCGCT
>JBKQKP010000120.1:0-44194 GCA_052147435.1 Polyangiaceae bacterium
GTCCGCTCGTCGGAGACGCGACGCGAGGCGGGCATGTCTATCAGCGAGAGTGCGCCGGCTGCCACGGAGCGATGGGCACAGGGGGAAAGTACCTGGGCATCGGCAACCCGCAGCTCCTCGCGAGCGCGAGCGACGGCTTCCTGCGGCACGCCATTCGACGCGGGCGCCCCGGGACTCCGATGCCCGGATTCGAGGCGACGCTCGGCGACGGGCCGATCGACGACCTCGTCGTGCTCCTCCGTGGCTGGCAGGTTGCTCCCCCCGCGCAGCCTCCGCGCTCGCAGCCCCCGGGCCGTGCCCCCCCGCTCCCGCTCGGCCCCGTTCCGCTGAACCCGACCGGACCCGAGCCGGAGAAGCTCAAGGCGATGCCGGCGTACACCTCGGCGGACCTGATCAAGGCCGAGCTCGATCGCGGCGCGCGCATGGCCATCCTCGATGCCCGCGCGCCGTCCGACTACACCACGAACCACATCCAGGGGGCCGTGAGCGTGCCGTTTTACGCTCCCGAGCCCTACTTGAAGGACCTACCGAAAGACGCCTGGCTCGTCTGCTACTGCGGGTGCCCGCACGCCGAGTCGGGGCAGCTGGCGCACAAGCTCCTCGCGAAGGGGTTCACCAAGGTGGCCGTCCTCGACGAGGGGCTGGGGTACTGGGTCAAGAAGAAGTACCCAACGTCGCAGGGGATCTCTCCGTAGCCGAGTCTCGAACCCGACCAGGGACTCGCCGGGGCGTCGCATGAAGGAGATGGTACCCTCGAGCGACATGGTCCAAGAGGGGCCCGCGGCTGCGACGATCAATGCCGGTTCGATCGACGATTACCGCGTCGTCCGCCAACTCGGGAACGACGGTTCGACCTTCCTTGCGCACGACGCCTCCCTGGATCGCGCCGTCGTCCTCTCGTTCCTCCCCGAGGCGGCGGATGCGCACCGCGAGCGTCTCGCGGTAGCGAGCGCGTTCGCGCGCGCCTCCCACCCGAACCTCGGCCGCGTGCACTACGTCCGCGAAGGGGGGGCGCGGCCGTACATCGTCGCGGCTTTCGTGCAGGGGCAACGACTCGACGCGATCGCGTCGCCGCTCCCCGACGACCGCGTGCTCGACATCGGGCGCGGGCTCGCCGGCGCTCTCGGCGCGCTGCATGCCGCAGGCGCCGCGCACGGCGATGTGAGAAAAGAGCGCGTCGTTCTCTCGGCGGAGGGCGCCCCGCGTCTCGTCGGTCTCGATCGTGCACGCGCGGCAGCGGACGACCGGGCGAAGCACGCCGACATCCGGGACCTGTTGGCGCTCCTGGGCTCGATGGCCGGTGTCGAGCTGAAGGAGAAGCTCTCCTCCCTCGCGGAGGTCGACGCCGGCGTCGCGACCGCCGAAGAGCTTCGGCGCGCCCTGGAGATCCTCAGCCGCCCAACCCTCGCGCGCGAGTCGCTCTCGGAGAATCCCTATCGCGGACTCGGCGCGTTCAGGCGCGAGCACGCGGCTGTCTTCTTCGGACGGGAACAGGAGGTCGCCGAGCTCGTGGAGCGGCTGCGCGGAAAGCCGTGGCTGCTCATCGCGGGACGCTCGGGAGCGGGCAAGTCGTCGATCGCACGCGCCGGCGTTCTACCGGCGATCGTGCGGGGAGCGCTCGGCGAGCGCGGGGCCTGGGACGTCGCGATGATGGTACCGGGAACGAAGCCGCTCGATGCCCTGGGACGCGCGCTCGCTGCCGTCGTCGATCAGGACCCCGACGAGCTGTGCGCAGCGCTACGCCGGGACCCTCCCCTCGCCGCGCGTCTCGTGCGAGCTCGAACGGAGCGCGGGCTTTTGCTCGTCGTCGATCAGCTCGGGGAGGTGCTGACCTTGGCATCGCCGGGCGAGCGAGACGCGTTCTGCAGCGCGCTCGAGCGATTCGGGGCGCTCGCACCGGGCGTCCGCGTCCTCTTCACGCTGCGCGGCGACTTCCTGGATCGGCTCGTCGAGCTCGGGTCGCTCGGTCGGGACCTGGTTCGCGCCGCGTACATTCTCCCGGCGATGGGCCGCGACGGGCTTCGCGAGGCGATCGTGTCGCCCGCGAGGCTGCGCGGGGTCTCCTTCGAGACGCCGGCGATGGTCGACACCCTGGTGGACGAGGTGTGGCACCACGACGAAGCGCTTCCGCTCCTCTCCTTCGCCCTCGAGGAGCTATGGAATGCACGCGACGTGTCGCGCCGGGTCATACCCGAAGAGGCGCAGCGCAAACTGGGAGGGGCAGTGGCGGCGCTCGCTCGCCACGGGGACCTGGTCCTGGCGACGATGCGCGAGGAGGAACGCCAGGAAGCGCGTCGCATTCTTCTCCTGCTCTTGACGGTCGCCGACGACCCTGGGAAGTCCCTGACGGGGGGGGCGCGAGCACGCTGCACGGCCGAGGACCTCGTCGGCGCGGGTGGGACGCCGGCTCAGGCGGCGCTCGAGGCGCTCGTGCGCGGGCGGCTGGTCGCCGCGGGGGATACGTACGAGATCGCCCACGAGGCGCTCGCGCGCGTGTGGCCGCGGCTCCGGGCGTGGCGCGACGAGGCGTCGGAGGGGCGCGCCGTCGCTGCGCGTGTCACGGCCGCCGCGCGCGAGTGGGTCCGACTCGGCCGGGGCAAAGAAGGACTGGGGAGCGAACGGCTCCTGCGTGAGCTCGACGGCGCTCCCGGCGCGCTCGACGGCGCCAGCGACGAGCGTGTCGCGCTCGTGTCCGCGTTCGCCGCCGCCAGCCGCGCCGCCTTGAAGCGCGCACACGTCCGGCGATGGGCGCTCGCCGTCGGCATACCGTTCCTGCTGGCGTCGCTCGGTGGCACGGAATGGGTGGTGTCGAGCGCGCGCCACCGCGCGATGGTTGCGCGGGCCGTGGCCGACGCTCGCTCGCTCGACACAAGAGCCGACATGACGGCGCGCGCAGCCGAGAAGGCGCGCACCGACGCCATCGCGCTCTTCGAGAAGGACGACGTCGCGGAGGCGGAGGTCGTCTGGAAGCGGATGCGCGGGCTCGAAGAGGATGCGGACCGCGGGCGTCGCGACGTCTGCGAAGCGCTCGACCTCGCTCTCGCGCTCGACCCCGGAGATCGCGCGGCGCGCGCTCTCTATGCCGACGTGACCCTCGCTCGTTTCCTGGCCGCCGAGCGCCTCCACGAGGAGGGGCTCCTTGGCGAGCTTCGCGCACGCCTGGAGGTCTACGACGATGGCTCCCACGTCGCGCGGCTACGCGCGCCAGCGCACGTGCGCGTGGAGACCGACCCCCCTGGCGCGGCGCTCACGCTCGCGCGCTACCGCGAAGACGCTGCGGGGAGGCTCGTCGAGGGCGACCGCGCTCCGCTCGCCGCAGGCGATCGCCGAGAGCTCGAGCCGGGCTCGTACCTCATCGTCGCCAAAGCTCCAGAGAGATACCCGACGCGCTACCCGTTCCTCGTCCGCCGCGGCGAAGAAGCCGCGCTGCGCGTCGTTCTCCCCCGGGCGGCCGACGTGCCCGACGGAATGATCTACGTCCCGGCCGGACGGACCCTCTACGGCAGCAGCGACGATGAAGCCACCCGATCCTTTCTTTCGCACCAGCCGGCCCATGACGTCGATGTCGGCGCGTTCCTCATCGCGCGAACCGAGGTGACGGTCGCCGACTACACCGCGTTTCTCCGCGTGTTCCCCGGATCGGAGCGTACTCGGCTGCGCCCCGAGGGGCTCACGCTGACAGCCGACGGGGCAATCGCGTGGAAGCTCCGCACGAGGACGCTCGCTCCGGGCGAGCCTTACTGCAACGGGGTCGGGCCGTGCGTCGACTGGTCCCGCCTACCGCTCGACAACGTGAGCCGGGAGAACGGCAAGCACTTCGCCGAGTGGCTCTCACGCTCGGGGCGACTGCCGGGAGCACGTCTATGCACGGATCGCGAATGGGAGCGCGCCGCGCGGGGCGCCGACGACCGGCGGTACCCGTTCGGCAACGGCGACCCGGGGCCGAACGAGGCGTGTACGCTCACTACGTACGGCGGCGACGAGCTCCACGCCGGCCCCTGCGTCCCGGGGACGCACCCTGCCTCGGCGAGCCCTTTCGGGGTGGAGGACATGACAGGGAGCGAGTGGGAATGGACCGCGGGTCCCGCCGACGCCGCACTGCCGAAGGAAGGGGTCGTGCGCGGCGCGGGCTTCTACGACGACGGGATCTACCTCTTTCTCTCGAACCGCGGGTACACGGACCCCGAATCCGCCTATTTCGGTCTGGGCCTTCGCATCTGCTCCGACCCGAAGTGAAGGTTACGGCGTCTTCGGGGCGGCCGCGCACGCGCGCAGCCCAGTCTCGCTGCCGCGAGCAGTGCCGCTGACGCCACGAGAGGCGGGGCGAACGAGGATTGCCGCGCTCGCCCAGTGGCCGCCGCGCGCCGCGCGCTGCGAGCCTTGCCCCGCATCCCGCGCGACCCACTCGGCCACGTTCCCACCGAGGTCGAGCACACCGAACGGACTGCGGTCGGTGGGGAAAGACTCGACCTCATCGGGGCCCATCTGCTCGTCGTCCTCTGCGTACGTGGCGTCGAAGTCGGCGTCCCCGGGGTGCAAGACATCGGCGTGCGGGAAGAGTCGCCCGTCGGCGCCGCGCGCGGCGCGCTCCCACTCGCGCTCGGTGCAGAGGCGCGCGCCGGGGACGGGTCCGCTCGCGAGCCACGCAAGGTAGGCCTGCGCGTCTTCCCACGCGATCCCCGCGACCGGAAAGCGCAGCCAATCCTGACACCGCCGAGTGCTCCGCTTGGGCCGGCAGAACGGCTCCCCGCGCCGGACCGTGGTCGCGCCGAGCGTCAACGACGGGACGCCGTCGCGGTCGTACTCGAGATCGAGGTTGCCCGTGTGTGGTCGGCGTGAGAAGCGTTCGCCGGGGGGGAGCGACGCGAGGAAATCGAGATACTCGGCGTACGTCACTTCGTGCTCGGCGATGAGGAACGCATCGACGTGCACCGCGTGCTCGGGCTCCGCGTAGAGCCCTCGGCGGAACCCCTCGCTGTCCGCGGCGCCGAGGAGCGACGTCCCCTCGGGGATGTAGACGAAGCCGGGAGCGACGACCGCGGCGGGGGGGAGCGGAATCGCGATGTTCTCTGCCTTGGCGCGACCGAGCAAGATGGGTAGCCGCGTGGAGTAGCGACCGGGCGCGGCTCCCTCGAGAACGTAGGAGCCGGGCGGGAGATCGATCGGAACGTCCTCGGCGATGGCGAGCGCGCCGTCCTCGACGCGACGTCCGTCTGGATCGACGTGCACGCCGTGGATCACGACGCGCGCACCCGGAGGGACGGCCTTGACGCGCAAATGCGCGGGCGCTGCGAGGCGCGCGCGGCGCGAGCCATCGTCGTCGAGATGTGCGAGACGGGCCGCCAGATCGCGCGCGACGTCACGTTCGTTGTCACGCTCCGCCGCCAGGAACCAGGCATAGGCGACGTCAGCGGCGCGGGCGCGCGCGTCACGGTCGAGCGGGTCGCGAGCCAGCGCGAGTCCGAGCGGCGCGCTCGTCGCGACGAAAGCGTCCGACTCGCTCCTCGCGAGGGCGAGCGCGTCGCGCCAGCGAGCTTCACCGCCCGGCGTGTCGGCCGCGTCGTAGGGGGCGAAGGCGTCCACGCGCGCGGCGGCGACCTTCGCGTCGAGGTCTTCGACCCTACGGAAGGCCTGGTCGGCCTCCGCCAGGCGCGCGGCGACGAAGGCGTGCGCCTGCCGTCGCTCGCTCCAGCGAATACTCAAGGCGACTGCCGCCGCGAGGAGGAGCACGCCCAGCGGGGCGCCGATCCGGAGCGCCAGGCGCCTCCTGCGGGCTCTCTGGACCGCCGCGCGGCTCGCTTGCACGAACGCCTCACCCCCTCGGTCGAACGACGTCCCGTCGAGCTCCGAGAGCTGGCGTTCGCCGAAGAGAGCTTCCTCCGCGCGACCGACGCGCTCCCACTCCGCGGCCGCGCGTCGGACGCGCTCGCTCGTTTCGCGCGTCGCGGCCTCCTCGTCGAGCCACGTGCGCAACGCAGGCCACCCCGACAAGAGCGCCTCGTGAGCCACCTCGTACGCTGCGCCGTGCTCTCCGGCGCTCGCGACCACGAGCCGTGCCCCGATGAGCGCGTCGAGGGCCGCTCGCGCATCCGATGCGGACGCGCCGTCTTCCCCGAGGAGATCGCGCTCCTCGCGCCGAGCGCGGGTCCTCTCGAGCGTGACGAGCGCCAGGAGCAGCCTCCGCGCCTCTCCTCGTTGCGTGGCCGGCAGGCGGGCGAGTGTTGCGTCGGCATGGGCTGCGAGCGCCCCCCCCACACCTCCGAGCGCGTCGAGATCGGAGACGCCGATCGACGTCGTCGCCGTGTCGCGCCGCGCGTACAGCTCTCCGAGCGCGAACTCGAGCAGCGGCAGCGACCCGGCTTCCGTCCCATCGGGCGTCGACCACGCGCCGGGGGGGGCCGATACGCGCCGTCCCATCAGTCGCTCGACGAGCGCCGGTTCGATCGTGACTCCGCGCCGCCCCGCTGGCTCGACAATCGCTCGCCGCAGCCCCTCGGCGACCATCGGCCGAAGCAGGACCAGGGCGCTCAGGGCGTGCCCCTGCAACTCGCCCATGTCCTCGAGGCGCCCGAGAAAATCGCTGCGCAGCGTCACGACCACGCGCACCGTCCGGACAAGAAGTGCGAGCGCGGCCATGACGGCGAAGAAAGCCTCGCGCTCGGGTGCGGGCGCGAGTGTCCAGATCTCCTCGAGCTGGTCGACCACGAGCAGAAGGCGCGTCCGGGCAGCGCGCAGCTCGCCCGCGAGCCATCTGGGAGACGCCTCGAGTTGCGCGAGCGCGTCCCTCTCGCTCATGCCGAGGAGCGGTGCCACGGCTCGCGCGAGCGCCTCGGTGGGCTTCCCTCCCGGCACGATGACGGTCGCCTGCCACTCGGCCCCCGCGCCGAGCGCTCCCCTCTCGACGCGCGGCACGACCCCCGCACGAATGAGCGACGACTTGCCCGTCCCCGACGCCCCCGCGACGAGGACGAACGGATTGGCGCGAAGCTCGGCGATCACGGTCGCGGTCTCGGCTTCGCGACCGAAGAAGAGCGCGCGGTGCTCGGGCCCGAACGCACGCAGGCCGCGGTACGGGTTCTCGCGAGGGTCGTCGAGCGCATCGGCGAGCACGGAGGTGCGTCGAGGGGTGATGCGCGCGAGCGCGTCGCACAGCTCGTCGGCTGTCGGGCGCGACCCCGGGTCGAGGCTCAGGCAACGGGTGACGAGCTCCACGAGCGGCGGAGGGGTCGCGGGGGCGAGCTCGGCGAGGTTCCCGAGGCTCCCGACGAGCACGCGCGCGCTCATCTCCGCCAGAGTCACCTCGAAGCCGGGGGGGAGCCCCGCGACGCACGGGGGCACCGCCGCGAGGAGCTCGAAGAGAAGCGCCCCGAGCGAGTAGACGTCAGTGAGGGGGGTCGCCGGCTCTCCACTCCAGGTCTCGGGAGCCATGTAGAGCGGCGTCCCCGCGACGTCCTCGTTCAGGGCCGGGTCGACGTCGGTGGCGTCGAGCGCGCCCCGCCAGCTCTTCACGTCGAGCGGGGGGGGCGGCGTCTCGCCTGTCTCGCCTGCCTCGGCGTGAGCCTCCCCGAGCTTCGCCAGGCCGAAGTCGAGCAGCTTGGCGACTCCGTCGTCGGCGAGGAAGGCGTTCGCGGGCTTGATGTCGCGGTGAAGGACCCCCGCGTGGTGCGCGGCGGAGAGGCCGCGCGCGAGGTCGATGCCGATCGCGACGACTCGGTCCGGAGAGAGCGGCCAGTCGAGCTCGTCGAGCCTTCGGCCGGCAATGTACTCGGTGACGAGGAACGGACGCTCGGCGACCTCCCCGACGTGGTGGATCGCGAGCAGGTTTGGATGCTGCATCTTCGCGACGGCGCGCGCTTCGACGCGAAAGCGCGCGCGAACCTCGGCCGACGCGGGGATCCGGGCGATCTTGAGCGCGACGACGCGGTCGAGGAGCGTGTCGCGCGCGAGCCATACCTCGGCGGTCGCTCCGCGGCCGAGGCGGCGCTCGAGGCGGAACTGATCGATCTCGGGGGGGGGGGTCCACGGCGAAGGCATCGTCAGACGGAGGGGCTCGCGGGGCCCTTCACGGCGGCGTGTAATACGCGATCGCCTTCGCCGCCCCCGTACCCCGTAGCAAGAACCCGCCCCCGAGGGTCTCGGCGAGGCGCGCGTCGAGCACCTTCCCCGCGAACGGCATGTCGGTCGTCAGATCGCCGAAGACATCCGACCCCACGTCTGCCCCACGCGCAAAGAGCGCGATCCTCCCGCCGCGCGCGAGCTTCGACTTGAACTGGACCCTCTCCATCTGCCCCTTGTGGAGCATGAGGGGGCCGATGGTCTCGGTGCGCATCTCGTCTTTGACGAGGTAGTACACGCGCACCTTCGCGTTCACGATCGACCCGATGAGGCCCACGCTGAAGCGCTCCTTCGCCCCCCGGCGGAGCGTGACGTCCTCGTCGATGAGGATGTCGTCGTCCTCCGCTTTGAGGCTCTTGTGGATCGCGTCGCGCACGGGCAAGACGACTTGCTGCGCGCCGGGGAGCCCTTCGCGGGCGCATGCGGAGAGCGCCTCGTAGCCGCGTGCGAGCGCGGTGCGCAGATCCGCCGGAGCCTTGTCGTCGTCGTAGATGGCCAGGCGCACGACGCACGCGGCGATGTCGTCGTCGGGGGGCACGACGGCGACGATGGGGGGCTCGGCGAGCGAGATGTTCGTCATCCACTCGAGCGACCCGCACTTGTGCGGCGGCGCCCCCGACGGCAGCCCCGAGACGGGGCTCCAGCGCGCGTTGCCGGCCGCGTCGACGAGGACGGGGACCGTGTACCAGTAGATCTCGCCGTCGCCCCACACGTCGGTGTCGTCGACGACGTAGATCGCGAGAAGCGAGACGGAGATCGGCCCGCGATCGTCGTCCGACATCGCCATGAGCTGGCCGCGGACGACGTCTTCGGACGGAATCTTGAGCTTGTCGGCGAGCGCGGCGTCGAGGCCCAAGCGCTCGCGGTCGGCGAGCCGCTTGGAGAGGTCGTCGAGTCCCATGGAGACGAGCGTATCAGAGCATCCAGCCGCCGCAGCGCTTCCGGATTTCAATGCGCCCTAGGCGAACCGCGAGGGCCGCCCGCGCATCCCCTCCGAGACGCCGAGATCGTCGCACCACGCAGAGAACGCCGCACGCGGAACCCCTCCCCACCGGAGGTCCTCGAGCGATTCGGCGAGCGGCACGTCCGTCACGAGCGTCGCAAGCTTCCGATAAAGAAGGACCTCTTCGCGGCTGGCCGCGAGGAGAGGCGCGAGCGTATCGGCGCCCCGCACGCTCACCTTCCAGTCGCGGGCGCGCGCGGGGATCTGCTCGACGTGAACGTACTCGCGCAGGAGCGACGCCGCCGTCTTCTCGCCGAACCCCTTGATGCCGGGGATCCCGTCTGCGGTGTCGCCGACGAGAGCGAGATAGTCCGGGATGCTCGCCGGCACGATCCCGCGAAGCGCGAGGAGCCCCGCCTCGTCGATCAGCTTCTTGCGCATCCGATCGACCTGCACCACGCGCTCGCCCCGGATGCACTGCCCGAGGTCCTTGTCGGGGGTCAGGATCCGGACCTGGTCGACCTCCCCCCCCCAGCGTGCGGCGGCGGTGGCGTGCGCGTCGTCGGCCTCCCATCGGTCCATCGACCACGCGACGACGCCGATCGCGCGCATCGCCACCTCGACGAGATCGAACTGCGCGAGCAGCTCCTCGGCCACCCCCTCCTCCGTCTTGTACCCGTCGAAGAGGTCGTTTCGAAACGAGCGGACCGGGTTGTCGAACGCCACGGCGAGATGCGTTACCTGCTCGTCGGGATCATCCAACAGCGCGAGGATCGACGACACGACCCCCGTAGTCGCCTTCACGTCGCGCCCTTTCGGATCGGTCTGATCCGGCCGCTTCGAGAAGTGCGCGCGGAACAGCTCGTACGTTCCATCGACGAGGTGCAGGCGCACGGCTCACGAGCTCCGCGTGAAGGCGCCCCGCAGAGCGCGCGCGGAGTCCTCGACGGCGCGACGCGAGCGGGGGAACACGCCGCCGAACGAGAAGAACCCGTGGATGCTCCCCTCGAGGCACCGATGCTCGACCTCTACCCCCGCCCCGCTCATCTTCTCGGCGTACGCGCGCCCTTCGTCGCGGAGCGGATCGAAGCCGGCCGTGAGGACGAGCGCGGGAGGGAGCCCGCGGAGGTCAGTCGCGAAGAGCGGCGATGCGCGCGGGTCGGTCTTCTCGCGCGGATCGTTCAGGTAGTTCGACAAGTACCAGGCGATCCCCTCCGCGGAGAGCATGTACCCCTCGCGGAAGAGCTCGTGCGACCGCATCGAACAGGTCATGTCGACGGCCGGGTAGACGAGGAGCTGGAACACGGGGCGAATGGCGTCGCCCCGCATCTCCTGCGCAACCACCGCCGCGACGTTTCCGCCGGCGCTGTCGCCGCCGACGGCGACCGCGCGGGGATCGCCGCCGAACGAGCCCGCCTGGGCGATCACCCATCGCGTGGCGGCGAGACCGTCGTCGACTGCGGCCGGAAAGCGGTGCTCCGGGGCGAGGCGATACTCGACCGACACCACGATCGCATCGGCTTCGCGCGCGAGCTCGCGGCACACGCCGTCGTACGAGGCGATCGACCCGACGACGAAGCCGCCACCGTGAAAGTAGACGAGGACCGGGCGAGGCGCGCGCTGTGACCGCGGTTGATAGACCCGGATGGGAATCGCCCCTACCGGCCCCGCGATCGTTCGGTTCGTGACGCGCGCGGGTACTCCGCGGAAATCGACGATGGGGATCGATCTTTCCATCTCGGCTCTCGCGCCGTGGACGCCGAGCTCGTGGCTCTCCCGGTGACCGGCGAGCTGCGAGACCCGGAGGAGGATCTGCGTGTCCGCATCCAGGACCGAGCCATCCGGCGAGACCACGCGCGGCCCCGCGATCCTGCGCAGGAGCGGCTCCGGCAACGCCGCGACGCGACGGAGGATCGCGCGCTGGAGACGGCCGGTGAGGTTCATTGCTTCGTTGCCCGAGGCCCAGGTCACATTCGAGAGCGAATGTGTGTGATCTTTTCCTCGTGCCGACGCCACTCAGTAGTCGTGGTGAATCCGAAAATGAAGAGCTTTCTCCTGGCGTCTTTTTTGACTGTCGGCGGAGCGGGCTGCGGCGCTTCCGGCGCGGGCACCTTCGGGCTGTCGGTCGTACACAACACCAGCGTCGAGGTCCCGAGCGGCATCGCAGCCATCCTCGCGCAGCCCGATCGGAGCGCCGCCGATCGCGCGCTCGACGAGCCTCGGCAGGCGGCCGAGATCCTCGCCTACCTCGACGTATCGCCCGGCCTGAACGTCGCGGTCCTCGCCCCCGGCTCGGGGTACTTCCTGGATCTCGCGGCGCGGAGCGTCGGCCTCAACGGGCGGATCTTCGCGCGCAACCCTCCGTTGCTCCTCGCGGCAAGCGGGCTCGGCGCTGCGTGGGACGCTCGTCTCTCGCAGCCCGCCGGGGCGCGCGTGATTCGGATCGACGACGAGCTCGGCAAGCAGCTCGCGGTTCAGTGGCTCGATCTCGTGTTTCTCGATCACGACTACGCGGGTCTCCGCCAGAGCGCGATCGACCCCTCCGCAGTCGATCTGGTCGCCTGGAACGCGTTGCACCCCGGGGGGCGCTTCGTCGTCGCCGAGCGCGAAGCGGACAGCGCGGCGACCCGGGCGGAGATCGAACGCCACGGCTTCCGCTTCTCGAGCGAAGCCCGATTCCTGCACGAAGGCGTGGATCCGACCGACTGGGGGGGAGGAGGACCAAGCGGCCAGAAGAGCGTTCTTCTTACGTTTACGAAGCCATAGCGGGCTCCGCGGGCGCACCTCTGCTACAGAGGTCCTCCGCCGATGAGGTCCCCCCTGCTCGAGCCGATGGCGTTCGCGAACGGCGTTCGGGCGGAAAACCGCGTCTGGCTGGCGCCGATGACCAACCAGCAGAGCGCCGACGACGGCACCCTGTCGGACGACGAGCTCCGCTGGCTCGAGATGCGAGCGCTCGGGGGCTTCGGGGTCGTCGAGACATGCGCGTCGCACGTCGCGCGCGACGGACAGGGGTGGAAGGGTGAGCTCGGGATCTACGAAGACCGGCTCCTCCCCGGGCTCGAGCGGCTGGCGGCGGTCCTGTCGAAGGCCGGCGCGCTCGGCATCGCGCAGATCTTCCACGGTGGGGTGCGGGCTCCGTCTTCGCTGACCGGGAGGCAGCCGTGGAGCGCGAGCGCGTTCACCGAAGCGACGCCGTCGTTCGAGACGCCGCGCGCCGCGACGGAGGAAGACATCACGGCGGTGATCGCGGCCTTCCGCGCGGCGGCGGTCCGGGCGGAGACGGCGGGCTTCGCCGGCGTCGAGCTCCACGGGGCGCACGGGTACCTCCTGTCGCAGTTCCTCAGCCGGACGATGAACCTCCGCACCGACGGCTGGGGGGGCTCGATCGAGGGGCGGGCGCGGCTCATTCGAGAGACGATGCGCGCGGTGAGCGCGGCGGTCCCCCGCCGGTTTCTCGTCGGCGTACGCCTCTCCCCCGAGGACTTCGGCAATGCGAAGGGGCTCGACCTCGACGAGACGATCCAGGTCGCGAGCTGGCTCTGCGACGACGGCGCCGACTTCGTGCACCTGTCGCTCTGGGACACGAGCAAGAAGACGGCCAAGCGCCCTGAGTCGCACGCGCTGCCGCTCTTTCGCGCCGCCATACCGCGCGAGATTCCGCTCGTGGTCGCGGGGAAGGTGTGGACGCGCGCGGAGGGGGAGGCGCTCCTCGGGATGGGGGCGAGCGCCGTGGCTCTCGGACGCGCGGCGATCGCGAACCCCGATTGGCCGCATCGGATCGACGACGCGACCTGGGAGCCGCGCCGGCCGCCGCTCACGATCGGAGAGCTGCGCGAGCGCGGGCTCAACGCAACGTTTGCGGAGTACATGCGCGGGTGGAAGGGGTTCGTGGCGGGGTGAGGCGAGGTCCGGGGTGGCGGGGACGCATCTGCTGAGCGAAAGTGGAGCATGAGCTTCGACTTCGTCGCGCGGACGCGTTTCCACATCGCCGTTCCCCTGGTCCTCGTCCCGTTTGCCGCGATTCCTGCATGCGGAAAGTCGTCGTCGGGGACGACGGGCTCGCCGTGCGCCGCTCTGCCGGAGGACGCTGGGTTCCCCTCCTACGAGATCCCCGCGAGCGGTACGGTCGGCGGCTCGGGCGTGAGCGCGGTCTTCTGCAACGTGGGGATCGAGATGCAGGAGACGTCGGGCCCCGATTCGCCGGCGCTTCTCTATCTCGACACGAGCTCGCCCGAGACGTCGTCGAGCGTCACGCTCCCCGCCGGGGCGGTGCAGGGGACGCTGGCGGGCTCGATCCAGGTTGGCCTACCAACGCCCGGCGTCTACCCGAGCTCGAGCTCTTCGTCCTGCGGGACGCTGACCTTCAGCTACGGCGAGCCCACGGTCCCGGGGGTCGATTGCACGACCGACGGGAGCTTCACCTGTCCGACGGGGTGCACGCTGGTCTTCGTCTGCCCGACGTCGTCGCCGTGCTGCGTCCCGCTGGCGACCACGTACGTTTACCAGGCTGCCTCGGCTGCGACCTGCAACGGAGGGGGCGCGCAGACGCCGATGGGCTCGTGGACCGTGACGTTGACCAGCGTGAGCGACGAGGACGGAGGGGAGGGATCGCCCGTCTACCTGCCGCACGGGAAGCTCGAAGCGACGCTACTAGGGACGACAGGGACGACCGCGACGGTCGATCTGGCGCTGACGTTCTGACCGCCATGGGAGTGTCCGCTGCCGCTTCCACCCGCTACGGCCTTGTTCCCCACGCCTCGTCTGCCTAGATTCCCCCCGCCGTGCCCCACGACGCCAAAGGTGACAACCGTCACCTCCACTTCGAACCCACGGGAGCCCCGCACACTTTCCGCACGGCCCTCCCTGCCGACCTCCTCTACTTCGAGGGTCACTTCGGAGGCCTCCCCCTTCTCCCTGCGGTCGCGCAGCTCTCACGGATCGTTCTCCCGCTGATTCGGCGCGAGTATCCGGACCTCGGCGCGGTCCACAGGCTCCGGCGCGTTCGCTTCCGTCGCCCGATCGCCCCGAACACGACGATCACGATCACGCTGTCTCGCGAGGATCGCCGCGTCTCGTTCGAGATCGCCCTCCCCGATCAGATCGCCGCCCTCGGCACACTCGAGCTCCACCCGAGACCCGGCGCGGCCGACTGACCCACGCTCGCTCATGCAACCTCGGACCTGCATCCTCATTCCGACGTACGACAACGAGGGGACCCTCGAGGGGGTCGTTCGCCGCGCGCGCGAGCACATCCCCGACGTGATCGTCGTGGACGACGGGAGCCACGAGAAAGCGCGAAACATCGCGCGCGGGCTCGGCGACTCGGGCATCGCGGACGTTCGTTTCCACGACAAGAACCGGGGCAAGGGGGTGGCCATGCTCACCGGCCTGCAAGCGGCGCGCGATCGCGGCTTCTCTCACGCGCTGCAGATCGACGCCGACGGACAGCACGACACCGACGACATCCCGCGCTTTCTCGAGGCCGCTCGGAGCGATCCGCGCGCGCTCGTGATGGCGGATCCCATCTTCGACGGCACGGCGCCGAAGCTTCGGATGTGGGCCCGCCAGCTCACCGTCTTTTGGTGCCGGGTCGAGACCTGGAGCAAGAGACTCGCCGATCCGCTCTGCGGGTACCGCGTCTACCCCGTCGAAGCGACGCTCCGCGCTGGGTTTCGTGCGCACGCGATGGACTTCGAGCCGGAGATCGCGGTCCGCCTCGACTGGGCCGGCACGCCGATCGCGCGCGTCCCCACACGGATCCGCTACTTCACGCGTGAACAGGGAGGTGTCTCGCATTTCAGGCCGTTCATGGACACTGCGCGCATATCTCTCATGCACACGCGGCTCACCGTGACAGCGCTCTTCTTGTGGCTCTGGCGCCTCGTGAGGGGCAAGAGCGCCGCATGAGCGGTCCACGGCACGATTCGCGTCGCGGATGGCGCTCGGTCCCGGAGGTCGGCACCGTCCTCGGGATCCGGATCGTGGGCTTCGTCTATCGGCTCCTCGGCCGCCGCGTCGCTGCGCTCTTGATCTGGTGGATCACGCTCTTCTACGCGCTCGCCGCCGTAGGGGCGCGGCGCGCCTCGCGCGAGTACCTGCGCAGGATGGGGCTCCCCACCACCTTCGGATCGGTCCACACGCACTTTTTCACCTTCGGCTGCGTGGCGCTCGACCGCCTCGTCCTGATGCTCGGGAGGGCCGACCGCGAGCTCGAGACGCATCGACACGGGCACGAGCTCGTCCTCGAAGCGACGAGGCAACGCGACGCCACCAAGCCGCGCGGATGCATCCTCCTCGGGTCGCACATCGGCAGCTTCGAGGCGATGCGGGCGCTCACGATCGACGCCACCCTCACCGTCGTCGTCGACTTCCGGAACGCGCAGCGCATCACGCGCGTGCTCACCGAGCTCGCGCCCGACGCAAAGCTCAAAGTCATCGGGCTCGATCCTTCGCGAGCCACGTCGATGCTGGACGTCAGGGCGTGCATCGATCGGGGGGAGCTCGTCGCCGTGCTGGGCGATCGCCTCGAAGGGACGCGCGGCGTGACCGTGGATTTTCTCGGCGGGCACGCGAAGCTCCCGATCGGACCGTATCTCCTCGCGCACATGCTGGCGTGCCCGATCTATTTCGTGGCCGGCCTCTACACCGCGCCCAACCGCTACGATCTCTTCTTCGAGCCGTTCGCCGACTCGGTGAAGCTTCCGCGGAAGAGCCGCGAGGAGGGGGCGAAGGCATATGCGCAGCAATATGCGAACGTGCTCGAGTCGTTCGCGCGGCGCGCCCCGTACAACTGGTTCAACTTCTACGAGTTCTGGGAGCCGGAAGAGGCGCCCGCTCGGCAGCGGCTCACAGCGCCGTGAACTCGCCGTTCTCGATCCGCACCTCGTAGCCGAACCATTCGTTCACGATGCGCACCGACGCAGGCTGGCAGCGCGCCGCCGTGCACCCTGCGCCGTATTCAATCCGGACTGCCCCTTCGAATTCGCCCGGGCGCGTGAAGCGCCGCTCGACGAGGTTTCCGTTCGACCACACCTCGCGGACCGCCTCGCCGTCGAGCTCCCCTTCCACGGTGCCCGTCGGGGGGGCATCGGCCCCGCGCGGGAGCCGCTTCCAATACACGCGGTGAACATCGATGACGGCGTACTCCGGCGGGAAAGGCATCGCAGGCCCGAGGGACTGCTCGAACGAGACACGGTCGCCCACTTGCTTGAGCGCGAAGGCGCGCACGCCGGCGATGAGGCCGACGAGGACGAGTGTGTCCCCCTTCTTCTGCATTACGGCGTCGAAGCCCCCCCCTCGCCCGTGGCCCGAAGCCTGAACATGCTGCCGGACGGTGAAGTCGGGGCCTAGTGTAGAGAGGGGGTGAAGCGTGCACGTGTATGGGCGCTCGGGGAGCGGGGGCCCGACAGGGGGTTTCGGGGAGCACGCACCGAGGCACGCGACGACCAGAACGACGTGCCACGGCTTCACTGCGCCGACCCGTGCCTATGCAACGACCCGATGAGCGCGCTCGGGCTCAAGACGAACGCCAGCGTCATGCCCAGAGCGATGGTTCCGCCGAGCGAGCGAAGCGCGGGGTTCGAGCTGATCGCGAGCATGCCGAAGGAGAGGATCGTCGTCACCGTCGCGGTCAGCACGCTCACGAGCGACCGCGCCGCGTCCGTTCGCGACCCACGCCCTTCGACGACGAAGATGCCGTAGTCGACCCCCATCGACAAGACGAGCGCGAGCCCGATCGCGTGGAAGATATTCAGCGGCGAGCCCATCCATCCGAACGTCGCCGTGGTCACGATCGCCGAGAGGATCGCGGGGACCATCGCCGCGCCCGCGAGCTTCAGGTTGCGGTAGCGCCAGAGGAGCAGCGCGAGCACGAACACCAGGCCGAGAGCGATGAGGCTCATGACACGGGCGCGCACGTGGCCGTACGTCTGCGCGAGCAGCGAAGTCTCGTCCGCGATCAATGCATGTGGCACCGCTTTGCTCAGCTCGGCGATCGAGCGCACCCCCCCGAGCGGCAAGAGGAAGGCGTGCTCGGCGCCGAGGTCGAAAGAGAGAGGCCGGACCAGAGGCCCGATAGGGGACGCCAGCACGTCCGCCAGGGTCACCGTCGGCTTGGAGGGGTCGCGGAGCGCTTCCTCGTAAGGAGCGAAGGCGTCCGGCCGAAACCCCTCGCGTGCAAGAGCGGCACGGAGCACCGGGAGCTTCTCGACGGCGAGCGCCCTGGATTCGCTCTGCGCGCGCGACGATCGAAGGAGCGCCCCGAGGGGCATGAAGTGCTTGAGGATCCCCGCTTGCTGCGCGGCGGTAAGCTCCTCTTCCACCGCGTCCAGCTCCTCGGCGAGCCGCTCCGGATCGCGATCGAGGACCACCGCGAAGCGCCCCGGATCGTCCCCCGTCAGCAAGGTGCGCACGCGGGCGTCCGCAGCAGTGAGCGCGGGGTCGACGTCGAGCAGCGCATTGAGGTCGTCGACGAAGGACACGCGAACGAGCCCCACCCCCACGACCGCGGTGATCACGAGCGGAACCCACGGCCAGCGTCGAAAGCGCCCGAGCACGCCGAGGACGCGCGCGAAGGACTCCTCCACTCGCCCGAGCATCGCGGGGCGCCGGTAGCCCGCAGGCATCCACGGCGGGAGGAGCCATCGCGTCCCCACGAGCGCCCCCACTACCGCGAGAGTAGAGAACACGGCCATCTGGATTGCGCCTGGAAAGTCCGCCCAGGCGAGGCCGGCGAGCCCGACGATCGTCGTGAGCGCCCCCATGAGGAGCCCCGGCCAGACACGCCGCATCATCGGCACCGCGCCGACCTCGGGCTCCAGCGCAAAGTGCGCGTAGTAGTGCTCCGCGTAGTCGATTCCGACGCCCAAAAGCGACGTGCCGAACACGAGAGTCAGCCCGTGCACGCTCCCGAAGAGGAGCGAGCACCCGAGCGTGGCCACCATGGTCCCGAAGAGGAGCGGGATGAGGCCGAGAAGCAGCATCCGCATCGACCGAAACACGACGCCGAACATGAGAAGAACGCCCAGCGTGGAGAGGGTGCCGATCCGCTGGATGTCCCCCTTGATCTGCGCCTCGGATTCGACCGTGTAGCGAGCGACTCCGGCGACCTCGTACGTCATCCCGGGCCCCTTCGACTCGGCGAACGCGCGCTCGATCCCCGCGAGGCTCGCGCGCTGCAGGTCCGCGTCGAACGCGTTGCCGCTCGTCGTGAGAAAGACGAACGCGTGGGCGCCGTCGCTCGTGACGAGCACCCCGTCGTGGGTGGTCGTCCCCGCCCCTTGTTCCTCTCTCAGGACGCGCAAGAGGCCAAACGTCGCCCCCATCGGATCCCGCGGCGCTGCGAGCCGAACGACGGGACCGAGCGGACCGCCGAGCTCCCCTTTCAACTGAGCAACGCGCGCGTCGATGGCGGCGTCCGTGAACGCCGAGCGCGGGAGGAAAGCGCTCGGAGGGTAGCTGGCGAAGAAGTCGAACATCTTGTGCTCGGCGTCTTCGTCGAAGCCGGATCGAACCTCCTTCGTCGTCGGCAGCGCGCGCAGCGCCGCCATGAGCTTCTTGGTGGTCCCGACGAGCGCGTCCTCATCGGGCTTCGCCCCCTCGACAAAGAAGAGGTGGATCACGGTCACCGAGGCGAGCTCGCTCTCCGCGAGCGAACGCAGGAGGCCCGCCGCACGCCGGTCCTGGCTCTCGGGGAGAAAGTGCGCGATCGACATGTCCACGTGCATCCGCGGCAAGACGGCCGCCCAGAGCGCCAGGGCGAGGACGAACAGCGCCGCGCTCTGCGCACGCGCGCTACCGAAAAGTCGCTTCACGAGGCCGGCTCCTGCGCCCTGGTTCTAACCTTAGTTCAGCGCCGTCGGGGGGACCTTGAAGACCGCGGCCGCTTCGCGCTCGGTGTACCGCTTGTCGAGGTCCACGTCGGAGAGCGTCGTCGTGCTCTCGTCTCCGCTCGCTTCGTGGACCACCAGCGTCTTGGGGGTAGCCCCCTCCCCCGCGACGTCGACCTCCGTCACGAGCTTCCGGAGGTCCGCGGCGGTGGGGACGAGCACGAGGCGCCACGCTTGGCCTTTGGTCTGGAACGCCAGCGAGAAGCTCTTCTCGAGCCCTGGGCGGTCGGCCGCGAGGAGGAGCGAGAAGGCTTGTGCGAGGGCGCGCAGGGGGGCCGAGCTCTGAAGCGAAACCGTCTCGGTCTTCGCGCCGTCCCAGAGCGTCAACGTGCTCCCGGAGAGGAGGACGCTTTGCTTCTGGGGCGCGAGGGTGTGGCGCGCCAGGCCGTGGTGTTTGTCGAAGTGGATCGTGCCGTCGTTCTTGAGCGGCGCGACGAGGAGCGCAATCTGCTTCTCTTCGTGGAAGCGCGCGAAGAGTCCGGGCGAGCGCGCCAGCGTCGCAAAGAGAGCATCGACGGAGTCGATCGTGGTCTGAGGGGAGGGCGTATCGCCCCTCGCTTCGGCGAGATCGCCCGCGAACCCGAGCACCGCGCACGTGAGCGCCAGGGCGAGCGCCCTTGCGAACCGACCCCTCAAGAGCCCTCTGGGGTCTCCCGAAGAGACGCGGACTGCGGGCCCTCGAGAGCCCCCTCGGGCTCCGAGAGCATGGCGACGATGAGGTCGACGACGTCCTTCACCGTGCGAAGCGACCGGAGGCTCTCTTCCGCGAGTCGCTTCTTCGTGAGCTCTTCGAGGCGCGCCGCGAGATCGATCGCGTCGATCGAGTCGAGGCCGAGGTCCTCGACCAGCTTCGTCTCGAGTGTGATCGTGCTCGCGTCCGTCTCGAACAACTCGTTCATCGCGGTGCAAACTCGATCGAATACTTCTTCGCGCGTGACCATTTTGCTTCCGGGGCTGCGATTCGAAGATGCCGCCGCCCCCCAGCGGGCATGCTCAGGGTACAAGTTGCGAGAGTTCCCCGAGATTTTCTTTATAAGCTCGCTCGACGTGGGACATCAAGGCGCGACTGTCCATGCCGAAATCCCGGGGCTCGAGTAGCACGGTAGGCCTGATGGTCAACACTGCAATCTTGTCGGGCTGATCCCAAAAAGCGCGGTCTTTCGTGAGGGCGCTCGGCTCGCAGGTGGATAGGAGGAGGACGACCGGAACATCGGCCCGGCAGGCGATCTCGAACGCCCCCCGCTGGAAGGGGTTGAGGCCGTGCGGGGGCGACCGGGTCCCCTCGGGGAAGATGAGGACGTCGAACCCGTCGCGCAGGCGGTCAATTGCGGTGAAGAGCGCTCCGGACGTCCCGGGAATGTAGCCAGCCAGGCGCAACAACGGCCCAACGACCACGCTCCCGACGTAGGGCCCTTTGGCAAACGCCGACGTGTGGGGGTGGGCCGCGAGGATCGCCGTCACATCGACGAGGGTGGTGTGGTTGCAGACCAGGACGACCGCGCCCCCGCCAGGCCTGCGCGGGATCGCGCCGAGGACGCGCGCATCGAGCAGGCCGAGCACGCGCATATAGGCGTGGAAGACCCGGAACGAGCCATGAACGACGCTCTGACAGGCACGGACGCGGGAGACCCTCGTCCACCCGCCGAAGAGCGCGACGAGCGGGAGCACGAACCAGGAGAGCAAGAACGCCCCACCCCAGAACCAGGCGAACGCGCTGACGACCAGCGTGACTCGGAAGGCGCGCCGTACGCGTGAAGCCAGCGTACGGGCGGGAGGTCCGGCCACGGGTGAGACTCCGGTCAGACGCGCCGGAAAAGGAGGCTCGTGTTGAGGCCGCCGAACGCGAACTTGTTGCTCATGACGACCGCGAGCGACCGTTCGCGGGTCTCGCGCACGTAGTCGAGCTGTGCGCACTTGGGGTCGACCTCTTCGAGGTTGCGCGTCGGAGCGATGAAACCCTCGCGCATCATGCCGATCGCGAGCGCGGCTTCGATCGCGCCGCACGCGCCGAGCGTGTGGCCCATGTGCCCCTTCAGCGAGCTCACCGGGACGCGGGCTCCGAAGAGGCTGGCCATGGCGTGGCTCTCGGTGGCGTCGCCGATCACGGTGCCGGTCGCGTGGGCGTTCACGTAGTGCACGTCGCTCGGCGCGAGCTTCGCGTCCTCGAGGGCGAGGCGCATCGCCTGGCTCATCCCCTCGGAAGAGGGGTTCGTCGCGTGCGTGCCGTCGCAGTTGGTGCCGTAGCCGACGATCTCCGCGTAAATGCGGCGCCCCTTCGCCTTCGCCCGCTCCCACTCTTCGACGATGAATGTCCCGGCTCCCTCGCCGACGACGAGGCCATCGCGTCGCGCGTCGAACGGGCGCGGAGACCGCTCGGGGGTATCGTTGAACCCGCGGCTCGTCGCGTACATGATCTCGAAGACCCCCGCGTGCGAGAAGTGCAGCTCCTCGGCGCCGCCGGCGATCATGACGTCGCTGACCCCGAGCTTGATCGCCTCGTACGCCGCGCCGATCGCCTGGCTCGCGCTCACGCAGGCGGCGCACGTGCTGATCACGCGGCCGCGGATGCCGAAGTAGAGCGCGAGGTTCGCGGCCGCGGTGTGGCTCATGAACTTGAGGTAGGTCGTCGACGCGAGCCCGAGGAAGCCCTGCGTGACGAGCTTGCGCACCCACTCTTCGCTCGCCGAGGAAGAGCCGTGGGTGCTGCCGTACGCGAGCCCGACGGAGCCGGACCGGATCTCGTCGGTGTCGAGCCCCGCGTCGGCGATCGCTTCGGCCGTCGCCACCGTCGACAGCTGCGAGACCCGCCCCATCGTGCGCGAGAGCTTCTTCGAGAGCGCTGGGATCTGGTGCGCGCGCGCCGGCGCGGCCAGCCGCGTCGTCAGGTGCGGGATCGCGTCCCACTCGCGCATGACCGTGATGCCGTGCTTCCCGGCGCGGAGCGCGGTGAGGGTCTCCGCGTACGTGTCCCCGATCGGGCTCACGACGCCGATGCCCGTGACGGCTACGCGCCTGCGGTTCATCCGAGCCCCCCCGCGATCGTCACGACCTGCCCCGTGATGTACGCCGCCTTGTCGCTCACGAGGAACGCGACGAGCTCGGCTACCTCCTCGGGCTTGCCCATTCGCTGCATCGGAATGTGCTTGAGGATTTCGTCGATGGGGGCCCCGGCGACCATCTCGGTTTCGACGAGCCCGGGTGCGACGGCATTCACGGTGATCTTTCGCTTGGCGAGCTCCTGCGCAAGCGACTTCGTCGCCCCGATGAGCGCGGCTTTGGCGGCCGAGTAGTTCACCTGTCCGCGATTGCCGATCACCCCCGAGACGCTCGAGACGGTAACGATGCGGCCCCACTTTCGGCGAACCATCGGCATCACGAGGGGCTGCGTCACATTGTAAAAGCCGTCGATCGACGTCCGCGTCACCCTCTCCCAGGCCTGCGCGTCCATCGTCGGGAAGGGGGCGTCCGAGACGACCCCGGCGTTGTTGACGAGGACGTCGATCTCGGAGCTCTGGAGGAGCTCGCCGATTCGTCCGCGCGTCTCGTCATGATCGCGCACGTCGAACCGGGAGACGGTCGCCTTCCGCCCAAACGCGCGGACCTTCGAGGCCACCTCGTGGGCTGCGGCTTCGTTCTGGACGTAGTTCACGATGACGTCGAGGCCGTCGCGGGCGAGCGCGCACGCGATCGCGGCGCCGATCCCGCGGCTTGCACCCGTCACCAGTGCGGTGCGAACTGCTGTCATGCCCCCATACCCACGTCGAGCGGGCCACGGTATACGCCTAGCTCTACCGCCGCCACCGTCTTTCCGTCACGGAGCACACGCCCCTTGAAGCTGCCGACCTCATTCTCCCCCCAGACATGACGCGCCTCGACGGTGAGCGTGTCGCCGAGAGCGAGCGAGGGGACCTCGAAAGAAGCCTCGCGGCAGCTCACGAGGAAGCCGAGCTTTGGCGGTTCCCCGGCGACGTAGTCGCGGTACCCCACGTACGCTGACACGGCCTGGGCCACGAGCTCGACGCAGAGAAGGATGTCGACCTCCCCCGCTTCCAAGAAAGCGTGGTTCTCCCCGATGGTCGCCCGGCACGTGATCTCCCGATCCTGATACCCGACGACGGAATCGAGGAGCAGCATCGGACCGCGGTGCGGGACGAGCTCGGTAATTCCTGGGTGTGTCACCCTCGCCCCCCACACTTCAGTCGCGATAGGTCGCCGTTCCAAGCGCGCGAACCATGCGGCCACAGCGCGAGGTGCCGACGTTCCCGAAGCACTCGTCCTCGACGGTGAACTCGGTCCGATGGGCGCGGAGCTCGCGCATGATCGGGTTCGTGAGATCGTAGCCGCCGCCGTCGCAAGAAGGGTCCCCGCACGGGATCACGAACAGCGCCGGAGCGCGCTCGACCATCACGTGACGCAGGTGCTTCGACTCGGCCGAAGCGACCGTCCCCCGTCGCTCTTCGACGGCGAGACGCAACGTCGCCAGCCCAGGCACTTCGCTGGAGAGCCGCGGCGCGTCGTCCTCCCGCTTGCGGCGATCCGCGAATCGTTGCGCCGCTTCACGTGAGCGCGAGTTCGTCATGCTTCCTCCACGACCGGCTGCGGACCGGGGACGATCCCCGCGATGTCCGGGTCGACCCCCTCGGAGCCCGGTTCGCGCGAAGGCTTCTCGTCGCGCCGCATTTTCTTCTTCTCCGCCTTTTCTCGCTGATGCTCTTGGCGGAGGCGCTCCTTCTGACGCTTGTGCACGCTAGGGTTCACAGCGCTCCCTCTCTCTGGTGATGTCCTCGCCCTCCAGTCGCGCGAGCTCCGGAGGGGGTTCCTTCGTCATCGGACGGGTCGTCGTCCGTGTCGTCGGCTTTGGCGGAGGCCAACCAGACCTCACGCGCGCGGGCGTACGCGGCGCGCGCTGTCCGGTCGACTTCATCCGCAGCCGCGGGCTGGAACCGGGCACGTGCGAGCTCGGCAGTGACGACCGCGCGAACGCGTGACCGCGCCTGCGTGATCGTTCCAGGCCAGCCGCCGGCAGCCGATCGCCCTTCGGACCCGAGCTCTGCGAGCCAGCCGCGCGCCCAGGTCTCCCCGACAGCGACGGCCGTACGCTCCAGGAGGAGCGAGCGGCGCGTCGTTATTTCTTCCGGTCCGCTCACCAGCGGTCGCGACGCTCGCCGCCGCCGCGACGTTTTGCATCCCCACCGCCGAAACCGCCGCCGCCGCTACGCTGTTGCCGCTCTTCGGCTTCGTTGACGCGCAGGGGGCGCCCGTCGAGGAGCGCGCCGTTCATGTTCGAGATCGCGGCCGCGGCCGCCTGGGGGGTGCCCATGGTGACGAACGCGAAACCACGCGAGCGGCCCGTCTCGCGATCCATGACGACGTGAACGTCGGTGACCTCGCCGCTCTGGGTGAACGCTTCGCGCACGCTGTCCGTGGTGGCGTTGAAGGACAGGTTGCCGACGTAAAGACGCGTGCTCATACCATTCTCTCTTGCTTCTGATGGGATCGGAGGGAGGCGCGACGAAGGGCGTCGCGTTCACACGTTGCGTCGCCTGGGGGCCGAGAGACGCGATCCCGAACCTGAAAGACTTCGAGAGAGCGGCAAACCGTCAACAGTAACGTCTCGTGAGCGGCGTGCAGACTAGCCGAAACGGCGCGCCGCGCAAGGGCCGGTGACCTCGGGCTAGGCCGCTTTTCGCGCTACGCTGCTACCCTGGACCGGTGAATTCCTTGCTCTCCCAGGACGCCCGTCTGAATGTCCTGAGGGACGCCCTCATCGGGCAGGTCCTGCCCGGGAGCGACGGCCAGCTCTACCCGCTCCGAGAGAGGATCGGCGAAGGGGGGCAGGGGTGGGCGTTTCGCGCGACGTGGAGCGGGAGCTTCGACGTCGTCGTGAAGGTGCTGCGGCCCGACGCGGCGTCGCAGGACTCGCTCGCGCGCTTCCAGCGCGAGGCGCAGGTCCTCCGCAGGCTCTCGCAGCAGACCTCGCCCAATCCGCACATCGTCCGCTTCTTCGATCACGCGTACGC
The DNA here is from genome assembly GCA_052147435.1 of Polyangiaceae bacterium. Taxonomy (GTDB): domain Bacteria; phylum Myxococcota_A; class Polyangia; order Polyangiales; family Polyangiaceae; genus JBKQKP01. Next base: position 24,969 of record JBKQKP010000120.1, read on the forward strand.
AGACATCCGCGTTGCGACGACCGGCGACGCCTGGACGCTCGCCTTCACGGTGCTCGAGTACGTCGATGGTCCGACGCTCGAGACGCTCATCACCGAGGCGCAACCGCACGGCCTGGGGGTGGAGCGCGCGAGGCGGATCCTCCGTCACGTCGTCCTCGCGATCCGGGACGTCCACGCGCAGAACGTCGTGCACCGGGACCTCAAACCGTCGAACATCTTGATCGACACGTCGACCAAGCGCGAGCTCGCGAAGGTCACCGACTTCGGGCTCGCCAAGCTCATCGACGGAGGCATCTACAGCACGACCGCGCTCGCGGGGGCGACCGTCGGGTATGCGCCACCGGAGCAGTTCGAGCACGGCAACAAGCGCGTCGGGCGCCATACGGACGTCTTCTCTCTGGCGGCCATCTTCTTCGAGCTCATCTCCGGGGTGCCCGCCGTTCCGATTCGAGAGGGGGACCACCCGCTCATCGTCGTCCGCCGCATCCTCGAAGAGAAGCGCCCGTCGCTCGCGCGGGTGATGGACCGACTCCCGAAAGAGCTGCAGGAGCGTCCGGACGTCGTCGCAGCGGTCGATGTCGAGCTGATGCGCGCGCTGTCGCCTGATCCCGCCGAACGTCACGCGTCGATCGTCGAGCTGCACGACGCGATCGATCGCGCGCTCTCAGCGCTCGGAACCGCCCCCAGCGTCCCGCTCGGGGGCCCGGTGGGGTGGGTCGTGATCAGCCGAGGGGCGCCGCCGAAGATCCAAGACGCGCCCCAGGGGGGAGCACCGACGCTCCTCGCAGACGAATCCATGCAGCCCGTCCCTGCGGAGCGTGCGTCGCACCCGGTCGTCGCCGGGGACGACTCTTCGCTCGTCTCCCTCACGTGGCGCGTGATCACGTTGCCGTCGCGCCTCGGGCCGATGAGCGCGATCGCGCCGTCGCGCGCAGGAGACGCCGCCGTCGCCGTCGGAGCGAACGGGATCGCCTTCTGGAGCGCGGGGACGTGGCAGACGCTCGACATGACCTACCGGATGGACCCGCGATCGCTCCGCGCCGTCGCCTGGTACGGCAGCGGAACCGTGTACGCGGGCGCCTCCTCTTCGGTGTTCGCGGTCTCGAGGGAAGGTGCGCACACGACGTGGAACCTGCCGAAGCACGGGCTCGTCTTCCACGCTCTCGTGGCGGACGAGAAGGGGCTCCTCCTCGCTGGAGAGCGGCAAGGGGTCGGCGTCATCGCTGATGCGAGCTCGACTACGGGCGGGACGCTCGCCTCGCGCGTCACCGAGGTGCCGGGGTGCGGCCCGCTACGCGCTGTGGCGCGCGCCGGGAACGCGATTCTCGCGTGCGGGGACGGAGGGGCGCTCGTCGCGATGCGCGAGGACGAGCCGATCAAATACGTGCGGGCGTGCGACGCGCCGCTGTACGCGCTCTTGGCGCTGGGTGACGGGACGTTCGTGGCAGCCGGAGCGGCCGGGTACATCATGAGAGTCTGGCCATCGCTGGAGGCGCGGCTAGAGCCCATTCAGACGACGAAGGATCTGTCCGCGCTGGCGCTCGGGCCGGACGGGAGCGCCTGGTGCGGAGGGAAGGAGCAGCGGGTGATGCGCCGGACAGAGACGGGGTGGGTGCGCGTCGGAGGGGGCGCCCCGGGGAGCGCCGGCGTCAAGGGCCTCTGGGTCGGCACGACGCGTCTGCTCGCCTTCTGCGAGGACGGCTGCGTGCTCGCGGCCGATCCGAGCGCCGGGACGACGCGAATCGGCGGCTTCTGAGGCGTACCGAGGTCAGCCGAGAGTGCGCGGAAACTCTCGCGATTTCCCTGCCATGCGGCGATACTAGCAGGCGTGAAGCTCAAGGGAGTCGGCCTCAAGAACACGCTGGCCTCGCTCGAGAAGCTTCACGGCAAAGAGGGGCTCGAGCGCGTCAAGCAAGCGATGCCGGCGCGCCTCCGCGAGCAGCTGACGCTCGTTCTCCCGATCGAGTGGTACCAGGTCGAGGTTACCGCGGCCCTCCACATCGCGATCCGCGACACGGTCGGCGGCGGGTCCTGGGACGAGAGCCAGCGCATCTCGATGGAGGCGGCGAAGCTGGAGCTCAGTGGCGTCTACCGCGTGATGCTGCGCGCGGTGCAGTACGACACCGTCTGGGATCGGATGGAGCGGATGTGGCGCCAGTACTACGACGCCGGCGAGGCGAAGTGGGTCGACCGCGGGCAAGGCCACGCGACGGCGCAGTTCCTCGGCGTCGCAGGGTTCAACGAAGGGATGTGGCGCTCCGTCGCGGGGAGGATCGAGATCATGCTCGAGTCCACTGGGGCGCGCGGACAGTCGGTCACCGTGAAAGAGGCGGCGTCGACGCACGCGACGCTCGAAGCGCTCTGGCTCGAGTGACTTCACCCGCCGTCGGACGCACGACGCCGGCGACGCGCAGCAAAGAGGAGGGCGAGGGGCCCCAGCGCAACGAACCCCGGGAGCGATCCGCCTGACGGGGAAGCCCCTGCGGCTTTGCAACTGCAGCCGCTCGATCCGGAGGGTTGGCCGTTGCCGCTCCCACCGGTGGCTCCATTGCCTCCGCCTGCGTCGAGTGTCACCTCGACGCCGCTGTCCTCGCCGCCGATGCTCTGCCCGCCGCCGTCGTCGCCCGAGCCGGCGCCGCCGTCCCCCAGGGGGACCGGGCCGCCGTCCCCACCGCAGGGGGGCCAGCTATCGATCAGCTTCGCGAGGTCGAACGAGCCCCAGCCGCTTGCCAGATCGTAACCGGGACCGGCGGTGAAGCCGGTGATCGTGACGTTCTTCGGATCGGGGAAGCTGTTGTTGCCGGCCGTGATGTCGTGGAACGGCTGCGCGCCACCGTCCTGCTGCCCGGCGCCGAGCGCGTAGAGCGCGGGGTGGATGTCGCCCAGCCGGCAGCCGAGCTGACCGGCGAGGTGCGCGAAGAACCCGGCGGCGAGGGGCGACGCGATGCTCGTCCCCCCGAAGATGTCCATCTGCCCTGCGTCGACGGTGTTCGTCGAGCAGCTGAGCTGGTCCTGCCCCGACCCGCAGTCGTACACGGCGACGCCCGGAGTCGCCGTCGCGGCCGTCAGCGAAATGTCAGGAACGTCGCGCGCGCCGTCGCTCGCCTTCGGTCCGACCCCGACCTGCCAGGTCGGCTTCGGATAGAGGAGGCTCTGCCCGCCTCCGCCGGCTCCTCCTTGAGAGCCCTCGTTCCACACCTCTTCGGCCTGCCACGCCGTGAGGTTGCCGGCCGCGTTCCAGTTCCCCGCCGCCTCGAACTGCGTTCCCCCCAGGCAAACGATCTCGGGGAGCGAGCAGGGGAAGTCGACCGTCGCATTCCCGCCGCCGAAGCCGTTCCCCGTGTCGCTCGTGTTGTCGGCGCAGTCGTCAGCCCCGTTGTCTCCTGCCGCAGCGAACCACGCTTGCCCTTCGGAGAGCCCCTGCTTGACGGCCATGCGCATCAGATAGGCGTCGCTCCCGGACGTGTTGATCCCGCCGTCGTCCTCGACCTCCTCCGACTCGCAGTCGCCGAGCGATGTGCTCACGGCAACGGCGCTCGAGAGCGTGTTGACGATGTACTGAGCCCCGGTCTGGAAGACCACGCTCGACGGCGAGAGGACGAGATCGATGTCCTTCGCGTTGGGTGCACCGACGCTCTGCATCTCGACGTCGAGCTGGTACTCCTGATTGGAGCCCGAGACGTCGAGGTCGTTCTGCGTGTTCGGAAGGACGATCGGGTTGTAGGCGACCGTCGCGTTGGCGATGGTCGTCAGGTACGCCTGGATCGCCTGGACCGACGGCGGGATGAACGGGGGGCCGGGGTTGGCGTTCTGATTCGCCTGGGTCCCCTCCTGGGTGCCGAGGACGGCGAGCGTCAGGCCGGAGGCGCCGCTGCCGTCCGACGGGCTGTCGTAGAGCACGCGCATGTCCGCCGCTCCGAGCGCCTGCGTGGGTTGCCCCTGGAATGGCGTGAGGTCGAGTCGATGCCGAAGGCGAAGCCTCGTGTCGAGCCCGCCGATCTTCGCGACGAGCGGCGCGATGTCGTCGGGGACGGAGAGCTCTCCGGAGTAGCTGCGGAACGTCTGAGCCCCCTTCGTCGCCGTGCGGGGCTGCACGCGGAGGAGCCGTCTGACGCCGGCGACCGTGCCGTGCCCTTCGACGAAAAGGCGGTTCGGATACTGCGTGACGGCGAACCCTTCGGCGGCGAGCCAGCTCACGATGCGCGCATACGTCGCGACGGGGAGGCCGAAGCGGGCGCCGAAGTCCTGCGGGGTGAGCCAGGCGTGGTAGCGCGGCGAGGAAGCGTTCTGCTGGTCGCTCAGGAGCTGGGCGAGGCCGGCTTCGTCTTCGATGCGAAGGCTGACGGCCAAGTACGCGGGTGCGTCGTCGGCGAGAGGGGCACCCAGAGTCAGCGGTCCGTGCAGGTCGAGGGAATAGGCCGCAGGGCGCGGTGCGCTGGGGGCCGGTGGGGTCTCGACGCCTGGGCTCGGCGGCGGCTCGCTCGCGCTCGATGCGCATGCGGCGAAGCCGAAGGGAGCGGCGAGAGCGGCGAGAGCGGCGAGCTCGGCGAGCGCGGCGAGCGCGGCGAGCGACGTGCGACGGAGCATGCAAATCGAGTTACCAGCCGGGACCGACGGAGCAACCACGGCGACTCATCGACCCGTCGAAGAGACGAGAAAACGCTGGAATCCTACAGCGAGCGCGATCTTCGGCGTCGTTGCACGAAGACGGAAGAGAACTCTCGTGCGGATCGCCCGACGCAGGGCTCGGTGCTCGTCGGGGGTGCTTACCCCCCGCAAGCTGGGCCATCGCGCGTCGCGGGGGGGGCCCGCGCACCCCCTCCTGCGCGCCGAGCCCTGCGTCGGGCTCTTCGCTCACACATGAAAGAAGATGGTGCTCACCACGTCGATCGCGGTCGGCCAATGGAAGATCGTGGTCTTCACCACGTCGATCGTGGTCGGCCAATGGAAAATCGTGGTCTTCACCACGTCGATCGTGGTCGGCCGATGGAAAATCGTGGTGACCACCACGCCGATCGTGGTCCGCCGATGGATGGTCGTGGTGACCACCACGCCGATCGTCGGGACATTTTCGCTCACGCCCTCGCGACACTGCGCACTAGGCTCTCGGCGTCATGGCGGCGCTGCACTTCTGGTTCGATTATTCGTGCCCCTACGCCTACCTGGCGAGCACGCAAGTCGCCGCGCTCGCCAAGCGCACCCGCGCCGATCTCGTCTACGAGCCGATGCTCCTCGGCGGCGTTTTTCGTGCGGTCGGAACGCCGCAAAAGCTCTTCGCGGAGCTGTCTCCGGCGAAGGCGAGGCACAACGCGCTCGACATTCAGCGATGGGCCGAGCTCTTCGGCGTCCCCCTCACGATGCCCGCCGGCCACCCGCTGCGCACGGTCGAGGCTCTCCGCGCGACGCTGCTCTCGGGAATCGATTCGCGTGTGGTGGACGGGTTCTATCGCGCGTATTGGGTCGATGGCCGCGGGCCGAGCGAGGAGGCGACGATGCGCGACGTGCTGACCGGCGCGGGGCACGACGCCGGCGCGATCCTCGCGAAGCTCGACGACGCGAAGGAGGACCTCCGGCGCCGCACCGATCGCGCGATCGCCCTCGGCATCTTCGGCGCCCCCGCGTTCGTCGTGGGCGGGGAGATGTTCTGGGGGCAAGACAGAATCGAATTCGTAGAAAAGGCGCTCACGAACGCGAGAGGATGAACCGATGCCGCACACGCTCGAGCTCTACTGGGACTTCTCTTCCCCCTTCGCTTACCTGGGGAGCACGCAGGCGGAAGCGCTCGCCGCGCGAACGGGGGCCACGCTCGTCTGGCGACCGATGCTCCTCGGAGCGCTGTTCAAGACGCTCGGCGTCGCCGACGCGCCGATCCTCACGTGGTCCGACGCCAAGCGCAATTACTACTTCAAAGATCTGACCCGGTGGGCCGAGCACTGGGGGGTCCCGTTTCGCTTCCCGAGCCACTTCCCGATGATGACGGTCAAGCCGTTGCGCGTGTGGCTCGCGCTCCCCGAGGAGCGACGCAAGGCGTTTCTCGACGCGACGTTTCGCGCGTACTGGGCGGAGGACCGAGACATCTCCGATGAGGCGACGCTCCGGGAGCTCGTCGGTGCCGGCGCTGACGAAGCGTTGGCGCGCTCCGGTACGAAGGAGGTGAAAGACGCGCTCTTCGCCTCGACCCAGCGCGCGGGAGAAGCAGGGGTCTTCGGCGCGCCGACGTGGATCGTCGACGGGAAGGAGCTCTTCTGGGGGCAGGATCGGATCGTCCTCGTGGAGCGGGCGCTACGCGCCTAGGTCAGTCTCCCGTCGCATCCGCTGCGCCGCCATCGCACGAGGGAGGGGTGGGGAGGTAACCGTTGACGGAGCTCCGCGGCGCGGGATCGATCCCCCCCAGCGGAAAGCCCACGGGGGGAGGGATGGGGGGCGGCGGCGGAACCAAGCAACACGGAATGGCGAAGCACTCCCCGAGCGCACCGCACCCCGCTTCGACCGGGTACTGACAGACCGCACCGACAGGGCACCCCGCGTCGGGGAGGCACGGCCCCTCGTCAGCGTCGACGAAGCCGGCGTCCCCGAGCGTCGCCGACCCGACCAAGGTCTCCCCCGAGTCGTCGTTCAGGTGAGGAGTCCCCGGAGGCTGCACGGAGCTCAAGGGGCTCGACGGCCCGCCGTCCCCTTCGATGCCGATGATCACGGCGTCGCTCTGGCAGGCAACGAAGACGAACCCCGCGAACGCGACGAGCGCGACGACCGAGCCGGCGAGGATCAAGCGCACTCCGGAGCTTGATCCGAGGCTCCTCATTGCGCCACACCTGACGAACCCGGGATCGCGCATGCCGCACGGATGCGGGCCTCGTGCGACGACGTCGGATACGCCGTCGAGAAGAGCTTCGTCGCCTGCTCCGCCTCGTCGCGCCGGCCGAGCTTGCAGAGGGCGACGATCCGCTCCATGTCCCGCTCCTCCGCGAGCGCGCCGTTCGGGAAGCGGCGCGCGTGCTCGTCGACCCCGGCCAGCGCCCCCTTCGCATCCCCCGCGCGCAGCGAGGCGCTGACCTTGCGAAGGAGCGCAACCTCCGCAGCGACGGACTGATCGGAGCTTGCCCGAGCGGGCGGTGCGGCCGAGGCGCGCGGAGGGGGCGCCGGGACCGCGACCGCAGCGGACGGCGCGGACGGAGCGGGAGCCTCCGGCAGGATGGCAGGCTCCGGGATCGCCGGAGAGGGGGGCGGCGACGCAACCACCTCCGCCGACGCTGTCGACGCCGGGCTCGTGGGCTCGTGCGCCGTTTTGGCGCGACCGAAGACGAGCGCGGCTCCCCCTCCCACGAGCGCGACAGCGACGACGACCTTCGCCGCAGCGATCCAGCCTTCACCCCTCACACTCGCTCGCGCTCGCGGGCCCCTCGCCCCTTCACCCGCGCTGCTCGCCGCGCTCAGCGCCGCCGCGAGCCCACCGCGGACCCGCTCCTTCGCCCCCGCCGGCGCGTCGTGTGCCCCTCGTGCTTGCGCCAGAAAGGCGCGCGCGTCGTCGCCGAGCTCGCTCATCGCCGGTCCTTTCGTTCGGTCCGCGCGGTCTTCGCGCGATGACGCGCGAGCGACGCCTCGAACTGCTGCCGCGCCGCCCGGGCGCGCGTGTAAGCCGTGTTCACGTTGATCCCCAGCGCCTCGGCCGCCTCGGGCATCGACATCTCTTCGAGCTCGACGAGCACGAAGACCTCGCGCTTCTCGTCGTCCATCGACGCGAGGATGTCGTCGAGGACCCGCGCCGCCTCCGAGCGCTCGGCCAGATCGTGCGCGGAGCGCGCCGTCTCGTCGTGTGCAGCCTCGAGCGCCCCCCCTTCCCCGGACGTCGTCGCGATCCGGCGTCCGATGGTTCGGTGGTGGCGATAGGCGACGTTCCGCGCGATCCCGAAGAGCCACGTCCGGATCGACGAGCGCCCTTCGAACCCGCCGAGGCCCTTGTGAACGCTCACGAAGACCTCCTGGGTCACGTCCTCGGCCGCGCTCTCGAGCACCCCGAGGCGCCTCACCGTCCGGTAGACGAAGTCGAAGTTCTCCTCGTACACGGCGGCGAACGCCATGCCCCCCTTCGCACGCGCAGGGGCATCGGTCCAGGCGGCGGGGGCGAGGGCGGCACTTAGCACCTTGTCCCCTTTGTCCCCGGGCTTCCGGTCGTCCGTTGTCAAAAGTGGGCCTCTACCCCCTGCACCGAGCTCCAGCGCGACGGCCGCGGGCTGATGTACCACCCCTAGCCCCTGGATCTCGAAGGTCGGCCGAGAGAACGGCACGGCGAGTCCAACGCTCAAACGCAGCGAGAAGAGCCGCGAAATGCGCCCGAGCGCCAGCGCGTCTGCGACGAACGACGACCAGGTGGCGCCGGCCGAGATGGGGGTGGTCACGCCGAACGCCTCCGCCTGCATCGACGTGAAGCCCAGTCCGGCGCACGGCCCGAAAGAGAGAAAGCTCGCCTCCGCCAGAGCGCAGCCGCGCAGCTCGGTGACGACCATCGTGAACGAGCCCCCGCGCGGAGGCGTCCCCGCGACATCGGCGGAGACCGTGGGCCAGTAGGCCAGCGTGGCTTCGAGACGGAGCGGCTTCGCGGCGAAGCCAAGCCCGCCGCCGAAGCCGAATCCGGTGTGTGGGAGCGTGCCGGTGTCGCTCGCGGCGGTGGCCATGAGGACGAACGGGAGGTTCTCTTGCCGCGCCGCCGCCGCTGCGGGCTCCTTCGGCGGGATCGGCTCGACGACTGGCGGCGTCGCGGGCGCGGCGTGAGTGGGCGAGGCCGCCGCGTCGGCAGCGGGAGACGGGGGAACGCCCGCGTCGGCGGCATCGTCACCGAGCGCGCGCGAGGGGTCGATCGTCAGCGCGAGGATCACCGCGGCCGCATCGGTCGCCGCCGCGCACGACTCGGCGTCGAGCTCGCGCACGGTCGTCCGCCCCGCGCGATCCATCGTCAGCACGAGATGCCATCGCCGCCCCGAGCGTCCGACGTTCACGCGCGCGACGAGGTTCGAGTCGCCGTGCCCCCCCCCGACGAGCCGCGCCACCTCGGACGACAGACGCGGCGCTTCCTGGCATTCGTCGGGACCACGCCAGTCGATCGCCATCGGGGGCGGGAGCATCACGCCGCTCCGGCGGCTACCTCGCGCAGCCCCTTCAGCCGATACACCATGACCTCCTGCTCGCGCCCCTTCACGTGGACTCGCTTGAGGGGCTCGGCGTCCACGCTGCCAGCGACCTCTTTGTAGAGGTCCTCGGAGAGGAGCACGTCGCAGGCGAGCTCCTTGGTCATCCCTTCGAGCCGCGAGGCGAGGTTCACGGCGTCGCCGATGACCGTGTACTCCATCCGCTCGACGTGCCCCATGTTCCCGGCGACGACCTCGCCCGTGTGCAGCCCGATCCCCGCGCGGATCTCCGGGAGGCCTCGCGCGCGGAACCCTTCGTTCATCTTCGCGAGGCGCGCGCGCATCTCGAGCGCTGCCTTGACCGCGTTGAGCGCGTCGCCCGGGCGCGGGACGGGAGCGCCGAAGACGGCCATGATCGCGTCGCCGATGAACTTGTCGACGACCCCATCGTGCTTCATCACGCTCTCGACCATCGCGCTGAAGTACACGTTGAGGAAATCGAGCAGCTCGCGCGGGGGCATGCGCTCCGAGATCGTCGTGAACGAGCGGATGTCCGAGAAGAGCACCGTGACGGGAATGAGCTCACCGCCGAGCTCCACTTTGCCGGCGAGGAGGTGGTCGGCGACCTGTCGCGTCACGTAGCGACCGAACGTCTCGCGCAGGCGATCGCGCTCGATGAGCCCCTTGACCATCGCGTTGAAGTCGAGCGCGAGGAGCCCAAGCTCGTCGCGCTGGGCCGGCTCGGGGACCATCACGTACTTGCCATCCTTGACCTCGGCGGCGGCACCCGAGATCGCGCGCACCCCGTCGCCGATGCGGCGCGCGAGGAAGAGCGCGATCGCGAGCCCGACGAAGAGCACGGGGACGAGCAGCGCCGCGGAGTGAACGAGCAGATCGCGTGAACGCTGGCGGAGCTCGGTGGCGTCGCGCGAGGCGGTGAGCTCGACGACTTGTCCGGGGCGCTGGAGCGCCTCCGGCTTGAACGTCTTCAGCGCGTAGAGCTTCCCCCCCTCTTCCTGGAAGACGGCTTCCACCGCGTGCGACTCGAGATCGGGGCTGGGGTGACCGGTGCTGGAGCCGATCCGTTTGCCGTTTACCCGGAGCGACAGATCCGCGTCGACCTTCTTCTTGAGATGATCGAGGTACGCCTCCTCGATGGGATTGATCAGGACGAGAGCACCCACTTGCTTACCGTCGATGACCACGGGGTCGCCCGCCACGAAGGCGTACCCGTCGCCATCGGCGAACTTGAGCGGGATCATTCCGCGCAGCGGCTTGCCCGCGAGCAGCTCGGCGAAGGGGGGGCTCGCGTCCGGGCGGAGCGATTTGGGGGCGCGCTTCGGGTTGCCCACGGCGACGAGATCTCCCTGCGCGTCGGCCGCGAGGACGATCCGGTACTTGTAGACGTCCGCGAGCATGCCGACGAGCCGCTGGGCGCCGGCGCTGTCGTGCGCTGCGAGCGCTTGCTGGAACTTGGTCGCGTCGTGCGCGAACGTGAGCGCGAGCTTCGCGTTGGCTTCCTGCTCTTGGATCTCGGCCGCGAAGGTGCTGTTCACCCGGTCAACGCGGCGGGTGGCTTGATCGAGCAGCGTCGTCTCTGCCTCGCGCGCGCGGAGCACGGCGCCGACGACTGCCGGAGCCATGCATGCGATGACGAGGGCGACGAGCTTCGCGCGGACGGTCTTCACCATTGGACGGCATCCCCTCCGATACGGAGCCCGAGGCTCCACATAGGCCCACCCCCCACGGGGCCCGTCGTCGTTTGATCGACGACGTCCCCTCCGCTCACCCACAAGCCGAGCAGGGATCGACGCGCGCTGCCAAACAGGAACGAGCTGCACACCCTTCCGCCGAAATAGGGCATCGCCGTCTGATCACCAACGCCGGACACGATGTAGCCGGCCCCCTCGGCGAGCACTTCGAACCGGAGCCACGGCGTAGGGTCAACCTTCACTCCGACGAGCCCTCCCGGAGCCTCGGACGTGACGCCGACGTAGCTCACCAAGGACTGAAACGTGAACACGAGCCCCAGCTCGAACCACCGGTCGTAATAGAGAACGGTCGCTGCGACGCCGAAGGTCCCCGTCGGGCCGGCCGTCACGACGGAGCTGGTACCTCCGCCGACCCAGCCGCCGAACGCGATCCCCTGATCGTGCGCGACAGAGGCTGGTGTCTGACCGAAAGCGACTCGTGGCCAGAGGACGACGCACGCGAGAGCGAGCGAGCGCGAGGCTCGAGAGCGCAGGCGCGAGCGCGATTCCACGATCGTGCATGCGAACGCAGTCCACGCCGAGAATCAAGGGAGGCAGCGACTACGTCGTCGCCATCGGGCCCGCTTCGGGAGTCACTGCAGGCACCCCTGAATGCCAGCCAATGTGGCAATCGCTCCGCTCAGGCAAACATTGTAGCCATCGACCGGACAGCATTCGTTGGATGAGGAGGGGCAGTCGGCAGCGGTCACGCAGACCTGGACGTTCTCCGTGCTCGTGCATGTCAACCCGACGTTGATCTTGCACTTCCCGCAGTAGGAGGTGAGCGAGCCGATCACGCAGTGGGGAAACGCGGCGCCGTCAGGGTTGTCCTGGAGGGCCGCCGTGCCGCAGCACTCGGTCCCTCCGTCCGTCGAGCCCGCGCAGTCGGTCGGCACTTTGCACGCGATGGTGTCGTTGGCCGCGCACGTCCCCTCGCACTGAGCAGAGGCCGTGGAGATGTCGGCGCAACAGGTTGTCCCGCTGGAGCACGGCGTCGCCGGACATCCGCCGTCCGAGGTCGCTCCGCTGGAGCTGCCGCTGCTGCTCCCGCTGCTGCTCCCCGAGCCGCTCGAGCCGCCGCTCGAACCGCCGCTCGAGCTCCCGCTCCCCCCTCCGCTGCTGCCGCCGGAAGATCCGGTACCGCTCGAGCTCCCGCTACCGCCGCCGCTGCCGCCTCCCGAGGAGGCGGTGCCGCTAGACGTCCCGCCCCCGTCTTGTCCCGCCGGCGGAGGGGTCGAAGAGCTGCTGCCGCACGCGATCCAGACGAAGGCTCCCGCGACGATGGTCGCGGCGCCAAGGGATAGAGTTGCTCGAGACGCCATGGCGTGTCCTCCAGGTGCGCGTGGAACCTAGCACGGCAGGGCGCGTTGGCGCGTCCAAGAGCCGTCCAGTGCCGCTGCCCCAGGGCGCTGTTGTCGAGAGAAATCTATCGCCGTACCGGAATTCCACCAACCCGTCGGCGAGGCGCGCCGCTCATGGCCGGTACGGCGTCTCGTAGCCCGCCTCGCGGAGCGCGTGCACGGCGAAGAACGTGCGCAGCGCCGCCAGCGCGGGATCGATGCGCGCGGGATCGACGTCGAACAGGTTCCGCGACTCGCCCGGATCGGCGACGAGGTCGTACGCCTCGACGACCTTGCGACGGGGATCGTCGATGACCTTGAGCCCGTCCGGCAGCGTGATCGCCCGCCGTAGGCGCGCCTCCGCGAGGACGGGCCGAGTGAGGAGCGTCCCCTCGGCGGCCCCCGTGAGGAGCGGGACGAGGCTCTGGCCTTCGAGTCGCGCCGGAGCATCGACTCCGAAGAGGTCGAGGATCGTCGGTGCGAGGTCGATGAGGCTCACGCGCTCGTCGATCGCGCGCGGCGCAAAGAGCGGGCTGAGCGCCAGCAGCGGGACGTGCAGAAGCTCCTCGTAGAGCGTCTTGCCGTGATCCGTGGTCCCGTGCTCGCCGAACGCCTCGCCGTGATCCGCGGTGACGAAGAGCGCCCATCGCTTTCCAAAGCCCACCGTGAGAGCGCGGACGACCTCCCCGAGCGCGGCGTCGGCGACGGCTATCTCGGAGAGATAGCGCTCGTAGTCGGTGCCGTCCTTCCGGCCACCGTCGTAGGGGCGATGCGGGTCGAGCAGGTGGACGTAGAAAAAGAGCGGGCGAGCTGCCGGCCCGGGGTTCCTCAGTCGATCGACGAGCGGGGCGACCAGCGAGGACGCCGGCGTGTGGCTCTTGCCCTGCACGGCGAAGCGCTCGTCGCCGAAGCCTCGGAGGACCCCGAAGTCGCCGGAAAGGAAAGAGAGCCCAGAATAGTTCGCGGTCGCGACGCCGTGCTCGGACAGGATCTGGGGGAAACGGGGGGAAGGATCGGCGGCGGGGAAGAGAGCGCGCAGGCTCCCGACGCCGTAGTCGGTCCATCGCTGCTCCGAGTAGTAGAGACCCGAGAACAGCGCGCTCAGCGAGACCACGGTCTCGGTTCCGGCCGCTGAGGCGTGGGTGAACACGACCCCATCGCGCTTCAAACGGGCGAAGGTCGGGAGGAGCGCATCGTTTGCCGGTTCGCTCACCGCGGCGGCCCGGAGCGCATCGATCGTGACGAGGACGACGACGAGGTCGGGTGGGAGCGGCGGTGTGAGGCGTGACGACGTGGGGGTGACGGCGGGCGCGCTGGAGCGATCTCGGATCCACGGGGAAACCGCCGGCGGGACCGGCGCACCGAGCCCGGGGACGCGCCATACCGTCGTCGCGAGGAACCACGGGGTGACGGCCGATGGCAGGCGAAAGAGCTCGAGACGCACATCGTTCGCAGGTGGCCAAGCGACGCCGAAGAGCGAGAAAAGGGCCACGGCTACCAGCGCGAACCGACCCCGGCGACTCGCCGAAAGGAAGCGTCCGACGCGCTCCGCGAGCGGCCCGAGCCCCACGCCGCCGACGACTGCAGCGCCGAGGGCGATGATGCCGTGCATGTCCGGATAGTCGTCCGGCAGGTAGAGCTCGTCCCCCACGAGGACGATCACCGCAAACGCGACGGGGAGGAAGCGGAGACGTGGGCGCAACGAGAGGAAGGTCGCCACGTGAACGACGACCGGAACGCCCACGCCGAGGAGGACGAAGTAGCCCACGAAGATCGCGGACTCGAACCGACCTTCGAGCGCGTGCGACGCGAAGCGAACGAGGCGCCAGCCGATCACGCGGTAGACGAGGACGACGGTAGCCACGGAGATCGCACACCTGGCCCCCCAACGTGACGGGCGCACGAACCGGACGAACGCTCCAACCCCGAGCGCGACGAGCGCCCCCAACCCGAGCGTCTCGGCCGCGTCGAAGACGTGATGCGCAGCGCGGAGTGCTAGTCCCGCGGACGGCGGCGGTACAGCCGTCGCGATGGCGATCGCGTTGACCCCAGCGAGCAGAGCGAAGCCAGCGAAGATCGCTGCCGCGATCTGCGTCGGGGTGCCGTGGGTGTCCGCAGACGCGACGGGCTCCATGTGAGGGACGATGTCCTCGCTCGCGCACGTGGCCAGCGTCAACCCTTGCGCCTTGGCTCGGACTACGCTCGGATCGCCGGCCGCACTCGTACGGTCGTGTTTCAAAGGGCGTCGATGATGTCGTTCACGCGAGGGAGTTGGTTCGGCGGTCTCGGCGTCGCCTCGGCACTGATCACGGTCCTCGCGACGACGGGGGTCAACTGCATCGACGCGGACAACGACGACGCCGACGCCGCCCCCCCGCCGCCGAGCTGCACCGGCTCTTGCGTCGCGCTCGCCTCTGCGCAGAACGGCCCCTGGGATCTCGCCGTGGACGGCACGAACGTCTACTGGACCGATACGGGGAGTGGCACCGTGATGAAGGTGCTGCTCGGCGGCGGCACGGCGACCCCCCTCGCCACAGCGCAGGATGCGCCGGCCGACATCGCCGTCGACGTCACGAGCGTCTACTGGACGAACGGCAACGGCGGGACCGTCATGAAGGTCCCCCTCGCGGGGGGTCCCCCGTTCACGCTCGCGACCGGACAGAGCACCCCGTCGGCCATCGCCGTGGACGGCACGAGCGTCTACTTCACCAGCGAAGGCACCATCAACGGCAGCAACGGCGCCGTCGTGAAGGTCCCGCTGGCGGGGGGCGCGCTCACGACGCTCGCTTCGGGGCAGGACCTCCCGTACGGCATCGCCATCGACGCGACGAGCGTCTACTGGACGACCGAGGACGACGGCAACGTGATGAAGGTCCCGCTCGACGGCGGAGCGCCCGTCACGCTCGCTTCGGGCCGGTGCGCTCCGGCCCACCTCGCCGTCGACTCCACGAGCACCTACTGGACCGAGCCGGGCGCCTGCGTTCCGATCGACGACGCCGGCGACATTGGCTGCTCGGGCTCCTTGATGATGGTCCCGCTCGACGGCGGCACGCCTGTCACCCTCGCCTCGGGCCAAACCTCTCCCGACCGAATCGTCGTGGACTCCACGGGCTTGTATTGGAGCACCGAGCAGAACGGACTCGTGATGACGCTGCCGCTCGACGGCGGCGCTCCCGTTACCCTCGCGCAGGGGCAAGGGGACACCGAGGGGATCGCGGTCGACTCGAAGAGCGTCTACTGGACGAACTACGTGGGGACCGTGGTGAAGATGACGCCGAAGTGAGCGCCGATGCCGCCAGCGTCGTCGACGGCGCCGCGACGTCGAACAGGTGGGCAAAGAGCCGACATTAGAACAATCGTTCTTGGCTGATTTGCCTTTGACTGACCGATTATCGAGTCGTAGTCACAAACTCGATGAACGATCGTTCTGCCCGCACGGAGCGCACCAAACCGCTCCCCCGGGCGTCGCTCCCCCCGAACCTCAAGGCCGACGGCAATCGCCGCCGCGTGCTCGAAGCGGCCCTCCGCCTCTTCGCCGCGCAGGGCTTCCATGGGTCTTCGATGCGTGAGCTTGCAGCGGTCGCCGAGCTCCAGCCGAGCGCCCTCTACGTGCACTTTCCCTCGAAGGAGCACCTCCTCGCCGAGCTCGTTCGGGCAGGGCACGAAGCCCATCACGACGCCCTTCGCGCGGCGCTGCTCGAGGCTGGCAATGATCCGGTGGCCCAGGTGACCGCGCTCGTTCGCGTGCACGTGCAGATGCACGCGACCTACCCGGAGCTCGCCATCGTCGTGAACTCGGAGATGGCGGCGTTGTCGAAGGAAATGGCCGCCCCTGGGATGGCGCTTCGTCGGCAGGCAGCCTCGCTCCTGAGGGACGTCATCGTGCGCGGAACGGCGATGGGTCGATTCTCTCCGCCGGACACGGAGGCAGCCACGGCGGCGATCGCCGCCATGGGCCTTCGCGTGCCGTATTGGTACTCGCCCGACACGGGCAAGAGCGTCGAGAGGCTGGCCGAAGTCCACGTGGAGCTTGCGCTGCGGATGCTCGGAGCGGTGCGAACGTGAAGCGCGCGGTCGCACTGGCGGCGATGCTCGCGTGCGGCTGCGGAACGAGCAGCTCGGCGAAGGGGACCGGCGGCGCGAGCGTGGACAGCGGCGCCGCGAACGGAACGGACGCGGGGATCGTCACTGACGATGCTTCCGGAGCGCCCCTCGGCGAGGACGCCGGCGACGAAACGGCGACCCTGCCCGACGGCGCTGCGTCACGTTGCACGACGACTTCGACCACGATCACCTGCGAGCACGAGGTGCTCACGCTCGACGACGCGGGAAGCTCGCGCCCCGTAACCTACGCGACGCCGCTCGGCACGCCCCCCGCGTCGGGATGGCCCGCCGTAGTCTTCTTCCAGGGCTCGCTCGTCCCCGGCGACACCGCCTTCGCCGCGACGACGTCCTCTGCCTTCGGTGAGTACTACCTGACGCTCACCATCCAGGCCCTCCTCGACGACGGCTACGCCGTGATCGCGCCCGACGCCGCGGACAACGGGACGACGTTCTGGGAGACCAACATTCCTCCGTACGCGACGAGCTGGACCGGCTCCCCCGACGACGTCTACATGCTCGAGCTCTTCGCCGCGATCAGCGCAGGTCAGTTCGGTCCGATCGACGACGGGCACCTCTACGCGATGGGAATCTCGAGCGGCGGCTTCATGACGAGCCGAATGGCCGTCAGCTACGCGGGGCGCTTCCGCGCGCTCGCCGATCACTCGGGCTCGTACGCCACGTGCAGCGATACCTGCACCGTCCCGACGCCGCTGCCAAGCAATCACCCGCCGACGCTCTTTCTCCACGGAGACACCGACGACGTCGTCCCGATCACGGCCATCCAGCCCTACATCGACGCGCTCAACACCGAGGGGTTCGAGACCCAGCTGGTGACGGACACGACGGCGGGGCACCAATGGTTGTCCGAGGCGGTTCAGGCGATCCCAGCCTGGTTCGCAACGCACCCTTAGGACGCGCCCCGGTCGGATCGCACGACCGGGAGCGCCCCCTCGGCGAAGGCGGCCCGGAGCGCCCTCTTGTCGAATTTCCCGACACCCGTACGTGGAACGCGCTCTACGAATGCCCACGACTCGGGAATCCACCACCGCGCGACGCGCGCTTCGAGGAAGGCGCGCAGTACACCCGCGTCCACGTCTCCCCCTTCGCGTGCGACGACGCACGCGAGCGGGCGCTCCTCCCATCGCGCGTCGGGGATACCGATCACCGCCGCCTCGACGACGTCTGCGTGCGCCATGATGGCGTTCTCGAGCTCGACCGAGGAGACCCACTCGCCGCCCGACTTGATCACGTCTTTCGTGCGGTCCGTGATCGAGAGGAACCCGTACTCGTCGAGCGTTCCGACGTCGCCGGTTCGGAGCCACCCGTCGTGAAAGCGCTCGGGGGAAACGTCGCCGTAGTAGCGCCCGGTGATCCACGGCCCGCGGACTTCGATCTCGCCGACGCTACGTCCGTCACGCGGTCGCGCCTCCCCCGCGTCGTCCACGATCCTCGCCTCGACACCGGGTACGACGCGCCCCGTCCTCGAGCGCCATTTCATCTCCTCTTCCGGTGGCGTCCCGGCAGGCGGAAACGCCAAGGCGCCGAGGGGGCTCGTCTCCGTCATCCCCCACGCCTGAACGACGCGCACCCCGTATCGCTCCTCGAAGCGCTCCATCAGCGCGCGCGGCACCGCCGAGCCGCCGCAGACCACGAGCCGCAGAGAGAAGAGGTCGACGACGCGAGTCTCCGCGTAGCGGAGCACGTCGTTCCACACGGTCGGCACGCCCGCCGAGAAGGTAGGGCGCTCCTCTGCGACGATCTTGCAGACCGCCTCCGCGTGGAGATGTCGCCCCGGGAGCACGAACCCGCACCCGGTCATCCAAGCGGCGTACGGGAGCCCCCAGGCGTTCGCGTGGAACATCGGAACGATCGGCAGCACACGATCGTGCTCGGTGAGGCCGAAGCAAGACGCGGCGCACAGCGCGAAGGAGTGCAGGACGATCGACCGATGGCTGTACACGACCCCCTTCGGGTCGCCCGTCGTGCCGCTCGTGTAACACATGGCTGCCGCCGATCGTTCGTCGACGTCTGGCCACTCGAACCCCGCTCTCTCCGCGCCGACGAGCTCCGAGTAGCGCGCGACGCCTCGCCGCCAGGGCGAGCAGGCAATTGCGGCGCGGGCGTCTCCGTCGGCGTCCACGACGAGGATGTGCTCGACGCTCTCGAGGCGTGACGCGATCGCGTCGAACGCGGCGAGGTGGGCTGCGTCGACGATGACGACCTTGTCCTGCGCGTGCTCGATCACGAACGCAAGCTGCGCCGACGACAGCCGCGGGTTGAGCGTGTGCAGGACCGCTCCCATCGACGGTACCGCGAGATAGGCCTCGAGGTGCTCCTGGTGATTCGACATGAGCGTCGCGACGCGGTCGCCCTGCCGCACGCCTAGCCTGCGAAGCGCCGCCGCGAGCTGCTCGGCGCGTCTTGCGACCTCGGCTAACGTAGACCTGCGAACGATCGGGCCGTCGTACGTCACGACGGGCGAGCGCGCGTGCGCGAGGACGCCGTGCCTCAGGATCGAGGCCACCATCAAACCGCAGTCCATCATCGTCGACATCATGGTCGTGACCCCCTGACGTGGGCTGAAGTAGCAGCCGCGGCGGGCCGCAACACAGATGCCCACCGTCACCTTGGCCCATGACGAAAGTAACAATCTGCTTTGCGGGGATTGTGGGTTCGAGCGTCGCGTTCATAGACTCCGCCTGAACCCCCTGGGAGGAGCCGATGGCGCGACTGAGGAGCGACGGATGCGAGATCCATTACGAGGTAACTGGCTCCGGGTCGCCGGTGCTTCTCGTGCACGGCCTCGGGTCGTGCGTGAAGGACTGGGAGCTGCAGGTCCCCCCCCTCGCGGAACGCCACACCGTGGTCACCGTCGATTTGCGCGGTCACGGCGAATCGGAAAAACCGGC
>JBKQKP010000121.1:0-9412 GCA_052147435.1 Polyangiaceae bacterium
CCTTGCGCACTCCACCGGTTCAGAGTCCAAGTTGGCTCTGTCGACAACTTTTCCGTTGGGTGACGGTACGACTGAGGCACGATGTAGCTTGCGCGAGATGAGAACGTTTGCGCCGAGATGTCCGATCGGGGCCTGTGACAGCTCGGGCGTCTGCGTGCCGGCGCGTACGAGTTCGCCCAGCGTGACGATCTTGCCGTGAGGGTTCCCGAGACAGCCGAAGAGAGGATACGCGACGTGTCTTCCGCGACAGAGCGAGCGCTTCGTCTCGCAGGGCAGTGGTTTCGAGTAGTCGGATACATGTGGGTGGTTGCTTGTGTGCTGCTTGCGCTCGACATCGGCGTCGCGACGCCGGAGAGCGACGGGGCGCATGGGATGGTTCCTGGTGCCGTCGTTCAAGTGAACCTCGTGTTCGTCGTGGTCTTTGGAACGACGCCTGGACTCGCGCTCGTGATTCTCGGGACGCGTCTCGCGAAGGGGGCGCATCTTGCAGAACTCGGCGTCCTTGCCGGCGCGATTGTCATCGTACCGCTCGCCCTAGGCATCGGTTTCGACATTCCATTCTCCGTCAGACACTTAGATGCGTTCGTCGCGAAAGTGATTGCCCTTGGACTCATGCTCGTCCCGACCACACTGTTGGTTCAGGTAGTGACCGAGGCGCGCGGGCCGGTTCGCTCGTCGCTTCTCGAGCAGGCGCGTCGGCGTGCTAGTGCGCTTACCCTTGCGGCGCCGGCCGTGCTTGTCTGCGTTGCCTTGGGCCTGCGATGGGCGGGCGTTTCGGGGACGTCGGACGATGCGAGCCCCCTCTGGCTTCGCTCGAACAAGACCCTTATTCTGCAGGCGACAGAAAGTCCTCCGGACAGAGTCGCGCGAGACGAGCTACGTCGCCGGGGGAGCGCGGCGACCCTCGATGTCGTGAAGACACTCGCGTCATTCGCCCCCACCGGGCCCGACGACGACACGGACGAAGGTCGGCGCATCGAACCGCTCATGGGGCTCCTCGGGGACCTTGGCGGACCCGCAGCGATGTCGGAGCTACATCGCTGGCTCACCCGGGAGGATGCGGCTCGTGGTGCTCGTGCAATGGCGGCGCTAGCCTTGGGCAGAGCACACGACCACGCGTCCACTCCGGCGATTGTCCGGCTGCTGGACCCGCCCGACCCAGCGGGCCCCGGACACGACAATGGTCGCATTCGCGTCATTGAGGCGCTTCGCCTCATGCCTGCGCCCGAGGCGACGGGCTCGGTGTACGCGGCGCTGCTTCGCCAAGGGCCCAAGGCGGAGGGGTCTTACGGTGGGATCATGACCCTGAGCTCTTTTGGCACGGAGGAGGCGAAGGAAGACATTGGTCACCTCCGCGAGGCGTGGGGAGAAGCCTTTCCAATACGCAATGCCGATTGGCTGCGCGAGAACACGTCCCTAGGCGATCGCCGACGTCCTTGAGTGCGGCTCTGTCCACTCCGGCGCCCGAGGAGACCGCTCTGGTGCGCGCTGCGGAAGGAGCTAACATGATCGGGAGGCTTTTGTGCCGCTTACTCCGCCGACAAACGCTACGGGCCCCAGTTCCCCCGGCGCGGTCTGCTCGACACACGGCCTTCGCTACGATCCGTCAACTCAGAAGGGATGCGTGGTCTGCCGGCGCGAGGGTGGCGGAGGACCAAGGCCTCCGCGCCTCCTCGTGTCCATCGTTCTGGGCGCGCTCGGTTTCGGTGGCACGAGCGCCGCGGGAGCGGGGACGCCGATGAACAGCACAGCGGCAGCCGCGATGCCGACGAGCGCGGGCGCCTCGGCTCCGCCGGCGTCCCCCGCGCCGGCGTCGGGCTCCGCCGTCGCCGCCACGAACGGCGCCGCGCACTGAGCGACAGGGGCTCGACGCCGTGGACGCGACGCGAGGCCCGGTCCGCGCCGGGCCTCGCGACCAGCGATTCGCGGTTGCACGCCCACCGGTGAAGAGTCGCGGCGACGCGATCGAGGAGCGCCTCGCCCCCGCGGATCTCGTCACCGCCGGGCTCCGAGGCGGTGGAGCATCGCGCCGACCCGATCGAGGAGCTGCTCGCCGGCTTCGACCGCGTTCGCGGGCACGTAGCCCCACGCGACCGCTACGCGCAACGCAGCGCGAGACTCGCTGTTGGAGCCTGCTGCCGTCGAGAACCGCGCGAGACGGTGGCCGCCCTGGCTGCGATTGCCCTCCGCGATGTTGAGCGCGACCGAGCTGAGCGCGCGCCGAAGCTGCTCGCCGAGATCGCGATCGCACTCGCGAACCCGCGCGACGATGGGACGAAGAACCTCGATCGCGTGGATCGCGAGCTCGAGAACCTGGAAGCGTGGCGTGGGGTGCGTCGGTTTGGCTTGCATGCCCCACCCAGCGACAGAACCGTGACAGCGCTCGCGAGCGTCGTTCGCGGCGGTGGCGCTGGCGCGGTTCTTTCGCGTCAGGGCAGGCAAGCCAAACCGACGCACCCCACGTCTCCGCCTCGATGCGAAGTGTAAAGGATGTCTTGCTCTGCTCCCTCACCCGCCGACCCTCGGAATCGGAATCGGAATCGGAATCGGAAATCGGAATCCGAATCGGAGTCGGAATCGGAATCGGAGTCGGAGTCCGAATCCGAATCGGAATCACCTGTTCAGCTGCGTACGGTGTGCCCAACCGGTGCTTTGCGTGCAGCTCGCGGAGCGCGATCTCCCTCACGATCGACATGGCTTGAGCCGTCTCCTCCAATGTCTGATTGATGGGCCAGCAGTTCCAGCAAAGCGGCGGCGGACATTGAGCGAAGGAGGGAGCGTGCGCTACCCTAAAGTGTCATGTCGGTCTCGTCAGCACCCGTAGGTCGTGGAGCGCAGCCCCCTGTGTGCACGTCCACGACCCTGCGCGGACTCCTGGAGGCGCGTCGCGCCGAGGGACGGAGGTTCGCCCTCCCCGAAGCCGTCGCGATGATCGTCCCGTTGTGCCTCGACCTGCAGGAGCGGCACGAGCGGGACGAACGCGTCTACGTCCATCCATCCTGCATCGCGCTCGGGCCTGACGGGTTTGCGAAGCTCGCACCGAAGCTCGCAAGCCTCCCGCGGGCTCCACGCGACAGCGCCTGCCTCGCTCCCGAACTTCAGGCGACGCCAGCGCCGGGCGATGCGAAGGCGAGCGTCTTTGCGCTCGGCGCGGTCCTGTACGAGATGGTCACGGGCATCTCCGTCGGCCCAGGGATGTCGCGACCACTCGAGGTCGACCGAACGTTAGGCGTGGCGTTCGAGACGCTGCTCGAAAAGGCGCTCGTCGCCAACCCGACGCACCGCCCCGACGACCTCGGCGCGCTGGCGAGCGCGCTCTACCACGTGGCGCCGGAGAAGAGCGTGCACCCTCCCGAGGTCGACCCGAAGAACCTCGACCGCGCAGGTGATTTCGAGGTCGATATCCACCTCTCGCTCATGCCTCCCGTAGAGATCGCCGCTGCTGAACAGGTCCCCGCCGCCCCCCGCATGCCGCGCATCGGACTCGATCCCTACGGCCCACCAGCCTCCGCACCCGCCAACCGCCCCTCGACACCGAAACTGAACGAACGCCTCGCCGCCCTCAAGGCGCAGCTCGAGAGCGACCCACGTCCGCGCTACGTCGTGAGCAAGGACAACATGGACCACGGACCGTTCAGCGCTGTGGAGCTCTTGCAACAGCTCGCCTCGAACGCATTTGCGGGGGAGCATCTCCTACGCGACGAGCTGTCCGGGCAGAGGCGCCCGATCAACGACTGGGAGCAGTTCGCTCCCTTCGCCGAGCAGTCTGCGCTGAAGCGCGAGATTGTCGCCGAAGAGAAGGAGGTGCGGCGGGTCGTCCGGGCGGAAAGGAAGGGGACCGCGGCGAAATCGACAGTCGCGATCATCGTGGTGGGGGCGCTCATCGCGGGTGCGGCGGTCTGGTTCAAGGCGGTGCGCGGTGCGCGCCACGACGACGTCGCGGTTGCGGACGATCCGAACGCGCTCGATCTGAACGTGCACGGCGGGATCCAGGGTGGCGAGCGCCGCGGTGGCCGACGTGGCGGCGGTGGAGGCGGAGGTGGAGGCGGAGGTGGCGGCGTCCCAGGCGGCATGAGCTACGAGGCGGCGCTCGCGAGCAACAACACCGAAGTGATGATCGGCCACCAGACTGAAGGACCGGACCTCACCGACTCGCAGCTGTCGGGTCCCATGAGGAACGCGTCGTTCCTCGGCGCGTGCGGGGCGCCGGAGAGCATGAAGGTGACGGTGAAGGTCGCAATCAAGAGGGGGCGCGCCGTTGGCGTGAGCGTCGACACGAACCCCGCGAGCACGCAGGTCGCATGGTGCGTGGACGACGCGGTCCGGAACCTGTCGTGGCCCGCGAACGCGAGAATGGACTCCTTCACGACGACGTATTGATCAACGCGTTCGTTCGGTTCGGCGCGCG
The DNA here is from genome assembly GCA_052147435.1 of Polyangiaceae bacterium. Lineage (GTDB taxonomy): Bacteria > Myxococcota_A > Polyangia > Polyangiales > Polyangiaceae > JBKQKP01. Next base: position 4,409 of record JBKQKP010000121.1, read on the forward strand.
CGACGTGGTCAATGCGTCCTCTCCGCCCAGGTCATTCCAGCTGCGGTATTACTTCTTCTTCTTCGCCTTCGAGGCCTTCTTCGCTGCGGCCTTTCTCGGGTCCTTTTCCCACACACCGAAAGCCGCGCCCGTCGTCAGGGTCGACCCGGTTTCCCGGCTCCACTCTCGGGGGTTGTCCTTCAATAAGGCTTGCCGACTAGTCCATCCGTTGAGTTATCGCTGCCGCCGGGAGCTTCGCTCCGCGGTCTCGCGCCCTGAGCCCCAGCGTCGCTCACGCCGACGAGGCCGGAGACGGTCATCTCTGATGGTGCTGAACCGGAAGGGGTGACCGGGGATGCAGCAACTTGGGCGCAACCGACGAGCGAAAAGTGGAGAATGAACCCTCGGCGCAGTGAGAAGCGTAGCATCCTGGTTACGCAGAGGCGTACCAGTAGCAGCCCGGGGAGTGCAGGAAATCGTAGGCATCTCCGCGCTCAAGGACGGCTCCAAGAGGCGACGTGACGCCCCATTATCGGCCGTTGTCCGCCGGGTCCGTGCGCGCTGGAACGAGCCGGCCAAGTTGGCGTCATGGAAAGGCTCCCGGGCCGGCGCGATCCAAAATCGCGCAATCCAAGATCGATCGCCCGCGATCCCAACTCGATCGCGCGCGATCCAAAATCGATCGCGCGCGATCCCAAATCGATCGCGCGCGATCCAAGACCGATCGCCCGCGATCCAAAACCGATTGCCCGCGATCCAAAATCGATCGCGCGCGACCCCAAATCGATCGCGCGCGACCCAAGACCGATCGCCCGCGATCCAAAATCGATCGCGCGCGATCGACAAATCCCAACCGATCGCGCGTGACCACCTCCAGCTCACGACCCGACCGACCGGTCCCCCCGTCCCTCGTTCCGCCCTTTTTCACCCCCTTCCGACTCGCGCCGTTCGCGTCGTGGGTGGAGGCGTGCGGTGCCGCGATCGCGCGAGCGATGGCAGCTGAGCCGGACATTTGCGGAGGTTGTTCACTCCGCGGCCGGGGGCGCGCGGCTGCGCCCTATTGCAGGCGCGATCACTTCCGTTTCGGGCGCGTGACCTCGCCGATCGGCTGCTTGCGCGACAGGAGGATGGAGACGGTCGTGCCTTCGCCGGGCGCGCTCTCGACGCCCACGCGCCCGCCGTGCACTGTCTCGACCACCTTCTTCACGTTCAGCACGCCAAGCCCCCGTCCGGTTGGGCAAGATGCCACCGCCACCGCATCGTCGAGCAACGGGACGCCGCACCCGTAGCACCGCATGTCTCTGCTCACGCTCCCCCCGCCCTGCCAGCGGGGCGGGGGGCCGGGGGGGTGGGGTTGCGAAGAGAGCGGCCGGTGGCGTGGGGTTGCGAAGAGAGCGGCCGCTGGCGTGGGGTTGCGAAGAGAGCGGCCGGTGGCGTGGGCTTGCGAAGAGAGCGGCCGCTGGCGTGGGGTTGCGAAGAGCGCGGCCGGTAGCGTGGGGTTGCGAAGAGATCGACCGGTGGCGTGGGGTTGCGCAGAGCGCGGCCAGTGGGTGGGGTCCCGAGCGTCGACTAGACACCGCCCCGAGAACATCCGAAAACCGCCCCCATGCAAGTCGAAGCGATGGTCCTGCGCACCCACGGCGGCCCCGAAGTCCTCCGCCGCGAGACGATCGACCTCCCCGAGCCCGGCCCGCGCGAAGTCCGCGTCCGCGTCCGCGCCGTCGCCCTGAACCACCTCGACATCTGGACCCGCCGCGGCCTCCCGCACATCAAGCACGAGTACCCGCACCGCCTCGGCGCCGACATCGCCGGCACGATCGACGCCCTCGGCCCCGGCGCGCGCCTCTCGGGCACCCTCAAAGTCGGCGACAAGGTGCTCGTCAGTCCCGGCATCTCGTGCGGCGTCTGCGCGCAGTGCCTCTCCGGCCACGACAACCTCTGCAAGAGCTACAAGATCCTCGGCGAGAGCACGCAGGGGGGCTACGCGCGTTTCCACAACGTCCCCGACGCGAACCTCCTCCCCTTCCCCGAGCCGCTCTCGTTCACCGACGCCGCGGCGATCCCGCTCGTCTTCCTCACGGCGTGGCAAATGCTCGTCCACAAGGCGAAGGTCCGCCCGGGCGAGACGGTCCTCGTGCAAGCCGCAGGGAGCGGCGTCTCGAGCGCGGCCATCCAGATCGCGAAGCTCTTCGGCGCGCGCGTGATCGCGACGACGGGGGGAGAAGCGAAGATGGCGCGCGCGCGCGAGCTCGGCGCGGACCACGTCATCAACTACGCGAAGGACGACTTCGTCGCGGAGTGCAAGAAGATCACCGGAAAGCGCGGCGTCGATTGCGTCGTCGAGCACGTCGGCGGCGACGTCTTCGTGAAGAGCGTCCTCGCCACGGCGTGGGGGGGGCGGGTCGTGACGTGCGGCGCGACCGCGGGCTTCACCCCGACGATCGATCTCCGCCAGGTCTTCTTCCGTCAGGTCGAGATCCTCGGCTCGACGATGGGCTCGAAGGGGGATCTCTTCGAGGTCCTCGGCCACGTGGCGCAGACGGGACAGGCCAAGCTCCGCCCTGTCGTCGACCGCGTCCTCCCGCTCTGGGAAGCAGCTGAAGCGCACCGGGTGATCGAGGCGCGGGAGGCCTTCGGGAAGGTGGTCCTCGAGGTGGACTGAGGGGGGCCGGGCCTCTATAAGAGCGCGTCAGCCGTCAGGTACCGCCGCCAAACCGCCAAACCAGAGGAAGCGCCATGAATCCGGGAGTTACGCAGGTGATGTTCGGGCTTCTATGCCTCGTCGGGGGAATCCTCATCATCAAGGGGGCCGAGAGCGGAATCGGCTGGCTCGTCTTCGTGGCCGGGATCGTCATCGGCTGCGCCGGTGGAATCCGCCTCTCGCAGAGCGGCGCGAAAGAAGTCGGAAACTGACGCTCATCGGCTGCCCCCCACCCGGCCTCCCCCCGAATCGGGGGGAGGAGAGAGCCCCGGGAATGAAGCTGCTCTTCCTCTTGTAAAGGCTTCCGCAATGTACGACGTCCGTGCACTCAACGAGCTGGTCGCGCGCGAAAGCGCATTCGTAGACAAGGTAACGAACGAGGTCGGCAAGGTCATCGTCGGGCAGACCTACATGATCGAGCGGATCATGATCGGGCTCCTCACGGGCGGGCACGTGCTCCTCGAAGGGGTCCCCGGGCTCGCCAAGACGCTCACGGTCCGCACGCTGTGCGACGCCATCTCCGCCAAGTTCGCCCGGATCCAGTTCACGCCGGATCTCCTGCCGGCGGACCTCATCGGGACGGTCATCTACAACCAGCAGAAGGGGGAGTTCACCTCGAAGCTGGGCCCGGTCTTCGCGAACCTCGTCCTGGCCGACGAGATCAACCGCGCGCCGGCGAAGGTGCAGAGCGCCCTGCTCGAAGCGATGCAGGAGCGCCAGGTCACGATCGGCGACAAGACGTACCCGCTCCCGCAGCCGTTCGTCGTCATGGCGACGCAGAACCCGATCGAGCAAGAGGGGACCTACCCGCTCCCCGAGGCGCAGGTCGACCGCTTCATGCTGATGGTGAAGGTCGGTTACCCGACGCGCGAGGAGGAGCGGAAGATCATGGACCGGATGACCGGCGCCGATCCGACCAAAGCGACTCCGGTGGTCTCGCCGCAGGAGCTGATGGACGCGCGGCGAGTCATCACGCAGATGTACGTCGACGACAAAGTGAAGGACTACATCGTCGAGGTGGTCTTCGCGACGCGGCAGCCGGAGAAGCACGGCCTGAAGGATTTGGCGCCGCTCATCGAGTTCGGCGCGAGCCCCCGCGCGTCGATCGCGCTCAGCTTCGCGGCGCGGGCGCACGCGTTCCTCCGCCACCGCGGGTACGTAACGCCCGAAGACGTGAAGGCGGTCGGGCCCGACGTCCTGCGCCACCGCCTTGTGCTCACCTACGAAGCGGACGCGGAAGAGGTGACGGCCGAGCAGGTCGTGCGCCGCGTGTTCGAAGTCGTCGAGGTGCCGTAGACCGGTCGGAGGCCGAGACGTCCCCCCGACACCCCCCCGAACTTCTCTCCGAAGCACCATGATCCCGAAAGAGCTCCTCGCGGCGCTCCGCACGATCGAAATTCACACGGCCCGGCTCGCGAACGAGCAGCTGTCGGGGACGTACACGTCCAGCTTCAAGGGGCAGGGGCTCGCCTTCCGCGAGGTGCGGCCGTACCAGCCCGGCGACGACGTCCGGACGATCGACTGGAACGTCTCGGCGCGGATGAACGAAGCCTTCGTGAAGGTCTTCGTCGAAGAGCGCGAGATGACGGTGATGCTCGTCGTCGATCTGTCGCCGAGCGAGCGGTTCGGCACGCAGCGCGCCCCGAAGGCGCGCGTGGCGAGCGAGGTGAGCGCCCTCCTCGCGTTCAGCGCGATCCGGAACAACGACCGCGTGGGGCTGATCCTCGCGAGCAGCCAGGTCGATCGCGTCGTCGCCCCCAAGAAGGGGGAGAAGCACGTGATGCGCGTCGTGCGCGAGATCCTCGGCTTCGAGCCGAAGATGGATCTCCCAGCGCGGACGCGGAACAAGAGAGGCGAGCCGCTCCTGGGCCCAGGGACCGATCTGAAAGCGGCGCTCGAGGCGCTGGTCGGCGTGGCGCGGCGGAAGAGCATCGCGTTCGTCGTGAGCGACTTCTTCGCGCAGGGGTACGAGCGCGCGCTGGCGCTGGCGTCGGCGAAGCACGACGTGGTCCCCGTGGTCCTCGTCGACCCGCGCGACCACGAGCTGCCGGACGTGGGGCTGGCGACGTTCGAGGACCTCGAGACGGGCGAGAGCATCGTCGTCGACACGAGCGACGCGCGCGTCCGCACGCATCACGCGAACGTGATGAAGAAGCTCGCCGAGGCGCGGCGGCAGATGTTCGCGAAGCTCGGGCTCGACGCGGTGGAGATCGAGACGAACGGGTCGTTCGTGAGGCCGCTGAGGGATCTCTTCGCGCGGCGGGCGAAGCGGATGAGGACGCGATGAGGCGGCGCGCGGAAGCCCCCCACCCGGCCTCCCCCCG
>JBKQKP010000122.1:0-4626 GCA_052147435.1 Polyangiaceae bacterium
GCCTTCGGGGGGGGCTCCGAGGGGGCCCGCGGCAGATCGGCGAAATTCGTGGAGGGGATTGTGGACGCCGGCGCCGCGGTCGCTGCCGGGGTCGTGACCGCGGTGGGCGCTGCGACGGGGGGTTGCGGGGGGACGTTCGAGGTTGGAGGCGGACTCTGGGGGGGGGAAAGGTCTCGCCGCACGCTCGTCGGGGGGCGCGACGGCGCGGCGCTGCCGAGCACGACCAGCCCGACGGTCCCGAGCGCGAGCACCGACGCGATCGCGACGACGACCCATCGCCGCTTGCCGTGGCGGACGCCGGCCGCAATCTCGAGGCTCGCGGTCGACGAGGGGAGCGTGCTCAAAGAACCGTCGGACATCGGGGCCGGCGGGACGTAGGGAGAAGGGGCCGACGGCGCAGCCGCACCAGGCGCCACACCCACCGACGGGACGAGCGGTGGTGGGGGGAAGACCGGCGCGGGGACCACGAGGGCGAGCGGGGGGGGCGGGGCCGACGACATCGACGAGGTGCGGATTCCGCTCGTCGCCACGGAGGAGAGGTTCATCGCCCGCGCGAGCTCCTGGCTGAGCGCCTCGGCGCTCGCAGGCCTCTGGTACGGCTCCTTCGCGAGGACCCGCATGACGACGTTCTCGAGCTCCTGCGGGATCCCGGCGTGGGGCGCGGCCTCGATCGGGCGCTTCGGCGGCGTCTTGATGTGCCGGGCCATGACGACGATTGCGTCGTCGTCCGTGAACGGGGGGCGCCCGGTGAGCATGTGATAGAGGATCACGCCAAGGGAGTAGAGGTCGCTTCGCGCGTCGAGCACCTTCCCCTGCGCCTGCTCGGGCGACATGTAGCGCGGCGTCCCGAAGACGGTCCCCGCCTGGGTCTCGATCGCGTTCATCGGCGAGTTGTCGCTCCCGAGCATCTTCGCGATCCCGAAATCGACGACCTTCACCGCCTCGTCGTGCCGGCGCGCCCCGCTCTCGTCGGTCGCGAGCACCTTGGCGAAGAAGAGGTTGTCCGGCTTGAGATCGCGATGGATGATCCCCTTCGCGTGGGCCTCGGCGAGCGATCGCAGGGCCTGGCGGCACGCTTCGACGGAAGCTTCGGGAGAGAGGCGCTTGTCTCGCTTCAAGCGATCGCCGAGCGACTCGCCTTCGAGGAGCTCCATCGCGAGGAAGAAGTCGCCGTTGTCAGCCTGCCCGAAGTCGAACACCGTGACCGTGTGGGGCGACGCGAGGAGACTGTTCGCGCGCGCCTCGCGGAGGAAGCGCGCGCGGGCCCCCTCGTCGAGCGCGCGGTCGCTCCGCAGAATCTTGATGGCGACGTCGCGCCCCATCGCGTGCTGCTTGGCCTTGTAGACGGTCCCCATCGAGCCGGCGCCGAGGCGCGACTCGATCGTGAAGCGACCGTCCAGGACGCGGCCGATCATCGGATCGATCTCGCGCGATGTAGGCACCGCGCCGGACACGACCGCCTGACCGCCGCCCGCCTGGGAAGAGCCGCTCTCGTCGGGTTTCTGTCGTGCGCTAGGCAGAGACACGCGGACTACTCTCCGTATGGTCGCGCGCGCGGCGTAGAGACGCAAGGAGCCGGGCGACGATGTCGCACAGCGTCGCCAAGCTCCCGGATTATGGCAAAATGAGCCGCGCGGTTCGTGTTCTGGACCTGTTGTGGCCGGCCGGGGGTCTCGTTCGCGTCACCATGGAATTCGGTCCGGCTGGACGGGTCAGGCCTCTTCAGGGCTCGTCTCGCAAAGGCAGGACATTCCTCGGATCGCACACCACGGTCGCATCCGGCTCGAGGAGGGAGGCTCCCGACCGCAGACGGACCCTCTCCGCGACGTCGAGCCCTTCGCGCACCCGTCTCGCTTCCAGGTGCAGATGGACGAGCTCCGGCGACCCGGTATCGCCCACGAAGCCGACGAGCTCCCCCTCCTTGATGGCGCGCCCTGCCGCGATGCCGGGCGCGGCGGCGTCGAGGTGGCCGAAGAGGAGCACGTAATCACGGAGGCGCCCCCCCTCGCGCACCGTATGGCGCGTGACGACGGTGGTCCCGAAGAGCGGCCCCGCGTACACGACGTCGGCGTCGCCGACTTGGTGCTCGAGCGCGACGAGCTTCACGGGGGTGCCGCGCGGGTTCGGCAGGTCGACGCCCCCGTGACCGGTGGCGTGCAAGGAGCGTCCACGACGCTGCGATTCGTCGGGCCGGTCGAGATCGTAGCCGCTCACGACGAAGTGCCCCCCCGGCAGTCCCGGCGGGACGGGATACCGGTAGGCGTCGTAGCTCGCAGGGCGATCCGGGCGGCGAGGGATCTGCTCGTACACCGTCCACCGCCCCGTTCGCTCTCGGTGGGAGTTCTCCGCAGCGAGCGCGTCCTCGCTCGACTCCGGATCGCCGGGAAGATGCACGCATACGTCGCCGTCGGGGAGCGTTCCCGCGGGGCACGCGGTCGCGAGCGCGTGCCCCGATCCGTCCTCCACGCCCGCCGTCGCGACCTGAATGCGCAACGGCTCGACCCGCGCGCGCGCTGCCCCCACCGAGGAGAGCGAGAGCGTGGCGAGCGCAGCAACCGCGAGAGGCGAAAAATGCGGAGCAGAATGCGGAATGGTACGGGCTCTCAAGGGCGCGCTCTCGGACTCTCATCCTAGAGCGAGCGCGTCATCGCGCGTATTCCTTTGGGTCGCGCGACGAGGTTCACGCGGCACAGCCTGTCGAAGGTCGGCTAGGATGCGTGACGATGTCGATCGACCGGGTCGCCTCGCAACTCCACGCACTCTTCGACGCCGAGCGCACGGCGCGGCGCCTTCACGCCGAGATCGTCCGGACTCTTGGGCGCGGGGGAGGGGGTGCCGGGAGCGGAGACGACGCCCAAGTGAAGCCCCTCGTCGCCGCTCTGGCGAAAGAGGCCGACACGGCGCGATCGCTGCCGGACCCCGAGGAGCAAGCGCTGCGGCTCGTGAGAATCGCCTCGCTGCTCGGAGAGCTGCACGGAGCGGCCGCCGTAGATTTGCTGATCGATCTGCTCGGAGGGGACGAGCCGGAGGCGCGTCACGCGGCGGGAGAGTCGCTCGAGGGGCTCGCCTACGATCGGTTCAAGGAGGTGGCGCTCGGCGTCGAGCGCGCGCTCGATCGGTTGCCCTCGGGGAGCCCGGCGCTCTCTGAGCTGCCGTACCTCATCGCCGAGATCCCGGAGCCGGGGGCCGCGAAGCTGCTCGGCCGCTTCCTCCGTCACACGGATCCCGAGGCCGTCGCCGCCGCGATCGAGGCCCTCGTCGAGATCGGAGATCCCAGCGTCGCGACGCTCCTCGCCCCCCTCGAGAAGGACACGCGCGTCGTGCAGCTCGAGGACGACGAGGGGGAAGAAGGGAAGGTCACGATCGGCGAGCTCGCGAAAGAAGCGCGCGAGCTCCTCGCGGAGATCGAGGGCCCGCGCCCCGCGCAAGGCGGGAGGCCTCGTACGTGAGGCGTCCGTGAACGAGCCCGCACCGAATCATCCTCCGCGCATCGGGCGCCTCGGCCCCGCGGAGGCGGCGATCTTCGAGACGTTCGTCGTCCCGCGCTACCTCTCGTCGTTCGGCGAGCTCGCGCTCGAGATGCTCGCCGACGGTCAGGACAGCCAGGTCATTCACGTCGATTGCCGCACCGGGTATCCCGACCGCGGGCTCGCGCTGCGCCTGCCGGGTGCGTACATCTACGGGTGCGACCCATCGCCGCATGCGATCGAGCTCGCGCGCGCGAAGGCGGCGACGATGCCCGACATGATCAGCGAGTACCGCGTCGTAGACGGGCTCCCCGTTCCCTACGCGTCGCGCGGCTTCTCGCACGCGCTCACGCTTCACCCCCTCGCCGCGCCGGACGAGCGCGGAGCCATGATCGCCGAGTTCGCGCGGGTGCTCGCGCCACGCGGGCAGGCGCTCCTCGCGATGCCGCTTCGCGGATCGTTCCAGGAGATCTCCGATCTCCTTCGCGAGTACGCGCTTCGGGCGGAGGCACCCGAGATCGCCCGTCGCGTCGAGAGCGCCGTCCAGACCCGGCCGACCGTCGAGATGCTCGGAGCGGAGCTCGAGGACGCCGGCTTTCATTTCGTCGACGTGGAGTCGCGGCCGATGGTGCTCACCTACAAAGGGGGCCGAGACTTTTTCGAGGACCCCGTGACGCGCCTGCTGCTCCTCCCCGAGCTGCGCTTGAACCTGAACATGGGCGATCTCGAGGAAGCGTTCGAGTACGTGAGCGACGCCATCGACCGCTACTGGAGCGACAGCGCGTTCGAGCTCAGTGTTCAGGTGGGATGCGCGAGCGGGCGGCGAACCTGAAGAGAGAGGGCTGCGCGGGCGCAACGGTCCTGCGCGCGCTAGAATCGGGGGCATGCGGGCAAGGATCGCCTCGTGCGTCGCCCTGTTCCTCGTTCCGGCCGTGACGTGCCTCGGGTGCGAAGGGGTCCCCGATCTGACGTTCGCCGGCGGGGGAGAAGACGCGACCGCGCCGAACCCATCGTCGCTCACCGACTCTTCCACCTCGACCGGCGCGGACGATAGCGCTGGGCAGTCGGTCCCCGATGAAGGAATCACCCCCATCCCGATCATCGACGACGACTCGGGCTCGACGGCGCCGCATGACGCGGCCCCTCCTCCGCCCCCCAC
>JBKQKP010000123.1:0-3278 GCA_052147435.1 Polyangiaceae bacterium
GCATCGGTACCCGCATCCGTGGCATGCGCGCGATCTCTTCGGGCCGCTCGAGCGTGACGGTGTAGAGAAAGCGCAGCGCCCCCGCATACACGTTGAACGTCGAGGCGCTCCTGCCCTCGCGCACCAGATGCAGCAAGAAGGCGCGGATCTCCGCGGCCCCCATCCGGCACGGCGAGCGATCGAAGTGCTCGGCGAACTGCTTCGCGCAACCCACGTACTTCGTGATCGTGTTGGCGCTCATTCCTCGCAGCGCGAGGTCTTCGCGCATCTTGTCTCGCAGCCTTCGCATCGCAACCTCCCGGGGAGCGCACGCCTGGGGATCAGGCGGCGCAAACCAGGATCGCTTTTGCGGAGAGGGACCTACGAGACGGGCTCGCGACAACGCCCGCGCGAACGCCACTCACGGGGGAGCCGCAACGCCCTGCGAAGAGAAGCTGCCGCGCAGCGGCTTCGTCCAATGGGGCGTTAGGTCGCCTCTTGGAGCCGTCTTTGAGCGCGGAGATGCCTACGATTTCCTGCACTCCTTGGTCGCTCGCACCCACTACGAGTACTTATTCGCCCACTACGAGTACTTATTCGCCCCGGGATGCTGGGGGCTGCCATCTACGAATCCTTCACCGATCGGCGCGCCAGGGAACCGGACACCGCCACCCACCGCGCCGCCGTCGCTTGGAGAGTAAGAAGTCGTAGCGCTCTCCGGGATCAAGAGGGCCGGCTACGCGCGACCCCCGTAACGTGACGGGCGGTTCGTTACAACCTGGCGACCATATTGGTCTCGTGTTGGTGAGGGGGTTCGGCGATCAGGGAGTCCGTGTCCCGAGGGGCCGGGACACGGCGCGGCACATCCATCGCGACACCGCGCGGCCGGAAACGCGGTCTTTCCCGAGCGAAGCGCGCGGAGAGCGACGGCCCGTCAGCGAAGTGGACGAACGGGACACGGAAAGAGCGATCGACAGGAGGCGTTTCGAATCCCTGACGCGTCTGGTGGGATCGCGGTCGAAGCGGCCAAAAGGGCTGGGCTCAGTACTCCCTTTTTCAGATCGTGTAGGATGTCCGGCTCCGTGCCGGACGACGAAGTGAAGGAGATGGCCGACGCGCGCCTCGGGCGCGTCCTGCGGGGCAAATACCGGCTCGATCGCGTGCTCGGCATCGGCGGGATGGCCACGGTCTACGCGGCCACCCACCGGAACAAGAAGCGCTTCGCGATCAAGATGCTCCATCCGGAGCTGTCGGTCCGGGAGAACATCCGCACGCGGTTCCTTCGCGAAGGCTACGTCGCCAACTCCGTCGATCACGCTGGCGCGGTCGCGGTGCTCGACGACGACGTCGCCGAAGACGGCAGCGCCTTCGTCGTCATGGAGTATCTCGACGGGGCGCCGGTCGACCAGGTTGCGGCGCGGCACGATGGACCAGTGCCGCTCGGGCTCGCCGTGTCGATCGGCGACGCGCTCCTCGACGTGCTCGCGGCGGCGCACGCGAAGGGGGTCATCCATCGCGACATCAAGCCGGCCAACCTTTTTCTGACGACCGACGGCCGGCTCGAGGTGCTCGACTTCGGGATCGCGCGCTTACACGACGAGACCGGCACGGGGGCGACGCAGACGGGGGCGATGTTGGGGACCCCCGCGTACATGGCGCCCGAGCAGGCGCGCGCCGAGTCGAGCAAGGTCGATGGGCAGACGGACCTGTGGGCCGCGGGGGCGACGCTCTTCGTGCTCCTAACGGGGCAGCTCGTACACGAGGGGGAGAACGCGTCGCAGCTCCTCATCGCCGCGGGGACTCGCCCCGCGCGGAAGATACGAAGCCTTGCGCCTGACGTGCCGAAAGCCATCGCGGAAGTGATCGACAAGGCGCTCGCCTTTCAGAAGCCGGAGAGATGGGCGAGCGCGAAGGAGATGCGCGAGGCGCTCCAGAACGCATGCGTGGAGGCAACGGGGATGCCGGTGGCAGTCCTGCCGAAAACACCGAGAGCCGAGAGCGTGACGGGGCTCGAGGAGACGATCGCGTCGAGCAAGGACGTGGCGCCGGGGGAGAGCGGGGTGGGTTTCGATCCGACGGTGAACGCAGTCGCTCCCGCGGGGGAGACGCCGGTCGGGACGGCCCCGACCGTCCCTGGCGATGTGGCGATGATTGCGGCGGCGACGACGACGGCCGGTGTCACTGGGACAAAGCCGGAGCTGGTGCCTGCTCCGGTCACGAAACCGAGGAGGGCCCGAATCGGCGTCGCGATCGTTAGCGTCGGGATCTTGATCGGCGGGGGGGCGCTCGCGGTGCGGATGCTAGGAGGGAACCGAGCGGCGCAGCGACGGGCCGAGGAAGCCTCGCAGCCGGCGCCCAATTCTGGCTCGGCGCAGTCCACGCCTGCCGAGACGCCCGCACAGTCGGCGCGAGCGGGGGAACCGAAAGCGTCGACCCTCAATGCGGACGCTGGACCGCTCGTCGCTGAGTGCGGAAAGGAGAAGAAGCCCGACTGCGACGGGGTCGCGTGGTGCGACACGAGCGATCGCGTCGTCGCTTGCTGCGCGCCCGGCCTGGCGGCAGTCGACGTCGATGGCACGTGCGCCTGCCCGCCCGGAGGCTACAAAGGCGACGCAGGCGGGACTGGGTGCCCGGTGTCTACGAACGACGACCAGAAGGCATTCATTGGCACGGTGGAGCAAACGATCCGCGCCGCGCGAGGCGAGATAAGGCGCTGTTGGGACAACCTCGCCAGCAAACGAGAGCAGAGCGGAGCGATGGTCGTTGACCTCTCCCTTTCCCCCGGTGGAGAGGTGTTTCATGCGCGAATCAAGAACGGAAGGATTGCGAGTGCTTCCGTTCAGAAGTGCATACTCAGTATGCTCCACACCACGCGCTTCAAGCCTCCGCCGGGAGGAACGTTCGAACTGGAGATCCCGTTCGAGTTCTACAACCAGTGAGAGGGCGCGGTTGCGGGCGAGTCTCGCGACAGCACCGAGGCGCGTGAGGCCAGGCCGCCCTGCGTTGCCGTGAGCATTCGCCAGGCGCAACCTCGCCGCGTGAGCACACTCGACACACTGTTCTCACTCGACCCGGAACGCGATGTGCGCGAGTGGCTCGAGCAGTTTGTGTCGTACCGCATCGTTGAACGCGCATCGACGCGCGTGCGCATGTGCGGGTGGATCTGGGATATCGAGCAGACGCCAACTTGGACTCTGAACCGGTGGAGTGCGCAAGGGCTCGTGGCGTCGGGTCTTTCGTTCCTTCGTTTCGGAGTCGGAGGCTGCGTGGGCTTTCATGGACACGTCCCTTCCTCGGCG
>JBKQKP010000124.1:0-33638 GCA_052147435.1 Polyangiaceae bacterium
GCCACTACGAAAAAGAGCGAGCCGCCGCCGAGGCCCGCCGAGTCGTCCGAGCGTGGCGAGCGAGAGAAGAAGGCCGCTTTCGAGGCGCAGCGCCTCGCGGTTCGCGCCGAGGAGAAACGGAAACGCCGCATCGAAGAGCTGGAGAAAGCGATCGCCGACGGCGACGCGCAACTTGCGACGCTGCGCGCGAAACTAAAGGAAGATCCGGGCGGTGACTGGGCGAAAGTTGCCGAGCTCGCTTCCGAGGAACAATCGCTCGCGAAGCGGGTTGATCTGATGATGACCGAGTGGGCAAGGCTATCGGTGGAGCATCGATGAGAGGTCCCCGAACGGTACGGTCAATGGTCCTGGTGCTGATCTCGGCGCTCGTCGTGTGCGTCGTTGGCGGGTGCCGCCGCGCGACGGCGACCGCGACGAAGGAGGACGCCGCTGCATCGGCGCCGTTCACGGTCCGCGAGGACAGCCAAGGGCTTCTCTTCACGTGGATCGACGAGAAGGGGGACTTCCACGTCGAGCAGAAGGTGAGCGACGTGCCGGTCGTGGGGCGCGACGCCGTCCGGGCCGTCGACCCGGCGCGCGAAGAGACGAGCCACGGCGACACCGTGTACGTCGCGGACCTTCGCGTCGCCAACCTCGACGGAAGCTACCCGGTCCACACGATGGCACGCGACGACTTCGACGCACTTGCGCTCACGCGGCGCGAAAAAGGGGGTCAGCTCACCCTCGCCACGGTGACGGCGCGCGACGCCGGGACGCCGGGGGCGCGGGCGGCGGGAGCGGCGGACGAAGCGTTCGCGGGGCGCCCGGCCGTGATCGTGTATGGCGCCAGTTGGTGCAGCGCGTGCCATCAGGCGATGGCGTACTTCAAGAAGCGGGGGATCACGTTCATCGAGAAGGACATCGAGAACGATCCTCAAGCCGCGGAGGAGATGAACGGCAAGCTCCGTCGCGCAGGGCTCCGAGGCGGCTCGATCCCGGTGCTGGACGTACGCGGTCGCGTCTTCGTCGGCTTCGACCCGCGAACGGTCGAGGAGGCCCTCGGGAGCCCGATCTAGGCAGCATCTCCCGAGGAGCGACTCAGCGCACGCAGCGAAACCCCGTCCCGTAGTCCTCGATGTCCTCCCGCTCCCGGAAGCGGAGCGTGGCCCGCACGTCTCTGGCGTCGAACCCGTACCAAGTGCCCCCGCGCACGATTCGCTTCGGGCCGGTGCGGCGTTCGTCGTAGTCCTTCGAGGCGAGATCGCTCGTCCACTGCCAGACGTTTCCGGCCATGTCCAGGAGCCCGAACGGGCTCGCGCCGGACGGGTGCGACTCGACCGAGCACGTGCTCCGGCGTTTCATCATCCCGAGGTCGCTCGTCTTCCCGTCCCAGCAGAGCTGTTGCGCGGGGCGGTTGTTTCCCCACGGGTAGCGCCTCCCGTCCGTGCCGCGAGCCGCATACTCCCACTCCGCCTCGGTCGGAAGGCGAGCCACGGCCCAGCTGCAGAAGGTGCTCGCCTGATGCCACGTGACGCAGTTCATCGGATGAGCGGCGCGCCCTTCGATGTGCTCGTTGCAGTAGGGTTTCTCGGGGGTCGACGTACAAGCTCCTTTCGATTCGCACGCGAGGTACTCGGCGACGGTGACGAGCGTGCGCTGCATCCGAAACGAATCCAACGTCACGAAGTGCACCGGTTTCTCGTCGCTATCCCCGTCGTCGGACCCCATCGGGAAGCGTCCCCCTGGAATGGACACCATCGCAAGGTCGATAGGAGACGGCTTCGGCGCATGCCAGCGGCGGTGCTTGCAGCCGCTCAGAACCGCTCCCACAACGACGGCGAACATCGCTGCTTCGACGATCTTGACCCGCCTCACGTCTCGCGCCGCTTCCGCGCGACGACTCGTTCGTAGACTTCGCGCCGCGGCCTGCCACACCACGCCGCCAGTCTCTCGGCGACGGTCTTCGCGTGAAGACCGCGACCGAGCTCCTCGTCGATCCGCGCGTCGAGGGCCGCGTCGTCCACCGCCGCTTGGCGGTCTTTCGGCGCGTGAGCGCCGAGCACGATCGCGATCTCGCCAATCCACTCGCGATCGAGCGCCGCCAGCGAAGCGCACGTCCCGCGCACGAGCTCCTCGTGTACTTTTTGTCAGCTCGCGGGCCACGCACGCCCCACGATCGGGCGTCGCCGCTGCCAGATCGCCCAGCGTCGCTTGCGTCCGGTTCGCAGATTCGAAGAGCACCACCGGCTCGGGCGTCTCGCAGATCCGCGAGATCGCCTCTCCTCGCCCGATGCCGTCGCGAGGGATGAACCCAACGAAGCGAAACCCCGCGTCGTTCGCGAGGCCGCTCGCCGCGAGCGCCGCGAGCACCGCGCTCGCTCCCGGGATAGGCACCACCCGGACTCCGCCCGCGATCGCGGCGCGCACGACGTCTCCCCCCGGATCGCTCACCGCCGGTGTCCCCGCGTCGGTCACGAGCGCGACGTGCTCACCCTCTCCGAGTCTTTCCACGAGGCGCGCGACCGCCTCCTCCGACGAATGAGCATGCAGCGCCTCGATGGGCTTCCCCGCGATGCCCAGGTGCGTGAGAAGGGCTCGAGTCCTTCGCGTGTCCTCGGCGGCGACGCGATCACACGAGCGCAGCGTCACGATTGCGCGCGCGCTAAGGTCGTCGAGGTTGCCGATCGGCGTCGCCACGACGGACAGCGTTCCTGTCGCCATGACCTGCTCTCAGCTCGCTTCGGCGGCGTCGCCCATCTCGCCCTGGAGGTACTCGCGGAGGCGGGTCGTGAGTCGCTGCTCGAGCTGCCTCACCCGTTCGCGCGAGATCGCGAATCGATCGCCGAGCTCCTGGAGGGTGAGCGGGTCTTCCGCGACGAGGCGCTCGTCGAAGATCGCGAGCTCTTTGTCCTTCCCCACGAGCGTCTTGCGGAACTCGCCGAGCTTCTCCTTCAGCAGCGCTTGCAGCTCTTCGTCGGCCACGAGCGCCTCAGGCCCGGCCCAGACGCTCGGCATCGCATCGACGCGCGAGATCGATCGCCCCTCGGCGTCTCCCACGGGAGCGTCGAGCGACTTCTCGCTCTGCTGAAGGCGGACGTCCATGTCAGCGACGTCCGTCTCGGGGACGTTCAGCTGCTTGGCGATCTCGGCGTTCGTCGGGTCGATCCCCATCGCGACGAGCTCCGCACGCTTCTTTCGAAGGTTGAAGAAGAGCTTGCGCTGCGCCTGCGTCGTGCCGAGCTTCACGAGGCGCCAGTTGTTCAGGATGAACCGCAGGATGTACGCGCGGATCCACCACGCCGCGTACGAGGAGAGCTTCACGCCTCGATACGGGTCGTAGCGCTTCACGGCCTGCATGAGGCCGATGTTCCCCTCCTGCACCAGGTCCATGATGTTCTTGTACGCACGCCGATACTCGTAGGCGATCTTCACCACGAGCCTGAGGTTGCTCGTCACGAGCTGCGCGGCGGCCGCGGGGTCCTGTGTCTTTACGAAGCGAACCGCGAGCTCGTGCGTCTGCTCGGGTGTGAGGAGCGGATGGCGCTGGACCTCCCGCAGGTAGGCCTGCATCGGGTCGAATCTCGTGAGCGACCCCGGACTCTCGGACACCACGGGCGCGTCCTCCGCGGGCTCCACCTCGTCGGTGGTCTCCGCTTCGTCGGGGTCGACAGCGCTGAGCGCGGGTTCGCTCTCCGGTGCAGCCTCGGTGTCCTCGGCTTCCCTCTCGCCCTCTTCCTCTTCTCCCTTTTCGCGCTCGTGCGCCTCGTCCGTCGCCTCGTCCGCGTCCGGCTCCGTCTCTCCGGACTGAACCTTGGCGCCACGCGGCCTCTTGGCCGCATTCGACGCCGGCGCGTCCGCGCCAGCCGCACGGTTTGGGCGTTTCGCGGGGCGTTTCGAAGGCTCAGGGCTCTTCGGCGTTCTCGGCACTCTTCGGACCTTCTGAGCTTGGATGAGTTCGCGGACCCAGGCGTCGCGTGAGCAGCGCGGCCTGCTCCGCACGCGAAGAGGGCGGGTCGTAGCACAGGGGCGCTCGCGCCGGTATCAGAGGGCGCCCCGCCACCTCGCGGTCATCTCATGGCGTGCCACCACCACGTTGTCAGCAGCATCATCAGGAACAGGCCAAGCAGCGCTGCCACTAGGAGGTCACCGGTGCCGCCGTTCCTCGCATGCAGATTTGGAGAGCTCATGCTTCTTCCCTCCTTGTCAGGGGAGAAGCTAAGGCGTCAACGCAAGGCGTCAACGTGCGTCAATCCCGTTTCGGCGTGACGTGTAGGCAAAAGCCCTACTCCACGATGCCCGCATCCGTGTCGGCGTTTGTCGCGGCTTCTTCGGCCGCCGGCGTCCCTTTTCGCGCGCGGTAGCAGGGCTGGCAGAAGACCTGACGCCCCTCGAGCGGCTTGAACGGGACCTGAGCCGGGGTGCCGCACTCGGCGCACGTAATGTCGTAACGGGGCCGCTCGGGGCGAGCGCGCGCCGGGCGCTCGGCTCGCTCGGCGTCCTGGGACGGGGCCGGGCGAGGCGCTCGTTCCCCGTCTTGCGCGGCGCGCGGCGCGCGTGGAGGCCGCTGGCCCCCCTCCCCTGGGCGAGTTCCCCAGGACGATTGGTTCGGACCCGAAGGGCCGCGCGGCCCGCCGTTGAAGCCCCCCCCGCCCGGTCGCCCCGGCGCGCGCGGGCCCCCGCCACCCCGGTCTCCGCGCGGCGGGCCACCGCCGAATCCGCCCGCACGTTCCCCTCGTGGCGCGAAGCCCCCCGCGCCGCCATAACCGCTCCCGTTCGGGGTTGGCCCGCGCTGCTGATTGGGATTGCTGGCGTAACGCGGTCCTCGATCTCGCGGCCCCCGCTCTCCACCCGGGCCCCCCCCCTGTGACGCGCGGCGGGCTTGCCGGCAGGCCTTGCAGCGCTTCGGCGGCGACGCGAGCCCCCGCTCCGCGTAAAACTGCTGCTCTGCCGCGCTGAATGGGAAGACGTTGCCGCACTCGGCGCAGGTGATTTGTTGGTCACGCTCGTCACTCATGGCGGCAGCTCTTTCGTCGGGGGATGCGGGTGCGCGAGAACGGCACGAGCGCGGTGTTCCGTGCCTGAGCCAGGAACGTCGCGGGGGTGTTTCTATCGAGGAGACGAAAAGATTCGCCGATGCGCAAGGGGCCGATGCGCAAGAGATCGTTCTGACACGGCCGCATCTCACGTCAAGAGAGGCCCCGGTCGCTCGATTGACACGTTGAAGGTGCGATGACACGCTCGCCCCTCGCATCGAACCGTCTCGAACGTGCGCGTCTCTGCCTGTCGCTCAGCTTTCACCCTCATGAGCTCGTCTCCCGACGTCGCCTCGCTACGCCTAACGGTCGCCGACTTCGACGCCTACCTCCCCGAACGGGCGACCTCGAACGCCTACACCCGCCCTCGTCTCGAGCTGAAGCAGCGGATGCTGGCTTGGGCCAAGGGGGTGGTGAGTCGTCTCGCGGAGATCGACATCCCCGTCGAGGTGAGCGCCTCGGACGAGCACCCGAGCTTGCGGAACGGGCGGCGTGTGGATTGCCAGCGCGTCTTCTTCTGGCGTGACGCGGCCGCCCGCGCCGAAATCGAGCGCTTGATCGACCGGAAGCGCTCCCTCGCCGCGGCTCTCGGCGATCCGGCGCCGCATCAACGCCACGCCTTCCTGGCGCTCCGCGTTGATTCGCAGAAGGTCGAGGTGAGCGTCGAGCTCCACCCCGAGGCGTGGGTCGATTGCCGAAACCTCAGGGCGCTCCTCGGCGATCCGGCCAAGACGCTTGCCCTGACGAGCGCGCTGGAGGCGCTCCCCGACCAGTTCACGATCGGCCTGTCGAGCGACACCGAACGCACGCCCGCCGCAAGGGCGACGAGCGATTCCATCCGCGCCTTGGGCGCGCGGAGCGAGCAGGAGGCCAAGTCGCTGTGGATCGGGTGGACGATCCCTCGGGATGTAGCCGTGACGCACTCCGAGCTCCTCGTCGACCAGCTCGAGGACGCGATCGTCGCGCTCGGGCCGATCGAAAAGATCGTCGCCTGGGCGCCCGACAACGATCTCATCGACATCGGCAGCGAGGTTGAGGCAGCGAGGGTGGATCGCGCGCGGGTCCACGAAGATGCCGAGCGCGAGCGAACCCAGTGGCAAGCGCGCCGTGAGCGAGCCGAGCAGGAGGATCGGGCTCGCGGTCGCGAGCGCGCGGAGCGGGTAACCGACGGAACGCCGGTACCGGGCGCGGCGGCGCATCAGACGCCAACGGAGCACGACGCTTCCGCGATCGAGAACGCACGTCCAGAGCGCGCGGAGCGCCCTCGTCCTCTCCCGCGAGTCTTGTCGCGACGGCCGCTCGTCACCGAGGTCGACCCGACGGCGCCGATCGAGAAGGGAACCCGTGTGCAGGTTCTCGCCGGACCCTTCCGCGGGAAGGTCGGCGTCGTGCAGGAGCTCGACGGCAAGGGGGCGGCGCGCGTGATGCTCGGCCTGCTGGCGACCCGGGTCGAGGTAAAGGAGCTCATGGCGGCGGCCGAAGGGAAAGAGCGCCCCGCGCTCGCCTCATCGCACCGCAAGCCCATGGGAGTGCGCTCCTGACGTGCGCGCAGTAAGTCCTTCCGAGCTCCCGACGACGCTCGGGGCCCAGTTCAAGCGGCACCTCCCCGCCTATCTCTTCGGCGGCGCAGTCCTCGCTGCGTTCCAGCTGGCGATGAACCGGATCGACTGGCTGTCCAAGACGGCCGTGGATCGGATCTTCGGCTCGGATCCAAAGAGCGCGCTCTGGCCCGCCGGGCTGATCCTCATTCTGGCGCTCGTCGCCTTCGTGACCCGCGTGGCGAGCCGGTGGTTCATCTTCAACGCCGGGCGAGACGTCGAGTACGAGCTCCGCGCCGTCCTCCTGGACCGGCTGCACCGCCTCGGGACGGCGTTCTACCGGAAGATGTCCTCCGGGGAGATCATGAGCCGCTCGACGGGCGATCTGACCCAGGTGCGGATGCTGTTCGGCTTCGGCGTCCTCAACATCGTGAACGTCGTCTTCGCCTTCGCGAGCGCGCTGCAAGTCATGGTGCGCATCTCGGGGCGGCTCACGCTGGCAGCGTTCGTGATGCTCCCGCTCCTCGTCATCACGACGCGCGCCTTCTCGAAGAGGCTCTTCCAGCGCACGCGCGCCAACCAGGACGCCCTTGGTCGGCTGAGCGAGATGGTGCAGGGCAACCTCGCGGGGATCAGGGTCGTCCGGAGCTTCGCGCTCGAGACGCGCGAGCTTCATCGCTTTCAGGAGGCGAACAAGAGCTACCTCGAAGCGAGCCTCGCGCTCGCACGCTTGCGCGGATCGATGTTCCCGATCCTCGGGATGACCGCCGCGATCGGGGGGCTCGTCCTCTTCTGGTACGGCGGGCAGATGCTGCTCGACGGCCCCGAGAAGGGGGGGCTCACGAAGGGGGACTTCTTCGCGTTCTGGTCGGCGATGGGGAGGATGTCGTGGCCGATGATCGCGCTCGGCTTCTCGCTCGCGATCATCCAGCGCGGCCGGGCCGGCTATGCGCGCTTGCGTGAGATCTTCGACGCGAGCCCCGAAGTGGTCGACGGGCCGCTCGCATCGCCGGAAGCGATCGACGGGACGCTGCGCGTGACGGGTCTGTCGCTCGCCTACGGTGAGCGCAAAGTGCTCGACGGGGTCGGGTTCGACGTCAAGGAAGGGGAGTCGCTCGCCATCGTGGGGCGCACCGGGTCGGGAAAGTCGACGCTCGCGATGCTCCTTGCCCGTCTCCTGCCGACGCCCAATGGGACGGTGTTCCTGGGTGGGTATGACGTCTGCGATCTCCCGCTCGTCTCGGTGAGGCGCACGATCGGCTACGCGCAGCAGGACGCATTCCTCTTCTCGACGACCGTGGCGCGCAACATCGGCTTCGCCCTCGACGACCCCGACTCTGCGGAGGGGGTGCGGCGCGTGCGCGAGGCGGCGAGCGAGGCGCAGGTCCTCGAGGAGGCACTTTCACTTCCCGAGCAGCTCGACACCGTGGTTGGCGAGCGGGGCGTACAGCTCTCGGGGGGACAGAAACAGCGGATGGCTCTCGCGCGAGCGCTCGTATGGGAGCCGAGGATCCTCGTACTCGACGACCCGCTCAGCGCCGTGGACGCCAAGACGGAGCGGGCGATCCTCGATGCGATCGAGCGTCAGGCGGCGAAGCGCACCGTCGTGCTCGTCACGCATCGCGTGGCCGCGGCGGCCCGGTGTGACCGGATCCTCGTTATCGACCAGGGGAAAGTGATCGAGCGCGGTACGCACGACGAGCTCGTTCGCGCGGGGGGGCTCTACGCCGCGTTCGCGGAGGAGCAGTCGATGGCCACGGAGCTCGAGGCGCTGAACGACGTCGAGGTGGTGGCCGGGGACCTCGTCGGAGGAGCCGCGTGAGCCCCGCGTCGCAGAACCCCCCCCCTGCTGGCTCGAGCACGGAGCGCGTCGCGCGCGGGGCCCCGTCGGGCCACAGTGACGCTCGCGCGAAGGCGAAGCTGCGTGCGTTTCACGACGAGGACTCCCTCGGCAAGGCCTACGACACGCGGCTAATGAGGCGGCTATGGCCGTTCGTGAGACCCCACGGCCAGTGGATCTTTTTGTCGCTCGTGATGCTCCTGGTGATGGCGGCGATGAACCTCGTGCGTCCCCTCGTGATGGGGGACGTGATCCGTCAGGCGGACCGCGGCGACGGCCACAAACTGCTGCGAGACGGGCTCGTCCTCTCCGGGCTCCTCGTCGTCGTGCAGACGATGTCGTTTCTTCAGCAGTACATGATGCAGCTGGCAGGCGCGCGGGCCATGGCCGACCTTCGCGCGCACGTTTTTCTCTTCCTGCAGAGACTTCAGCTCCGCTACTTCGACCGTACGCCAGTCGGTCGGCTCGTCACACGCGCCACGAACGACGTGGACGCTCTCGGGGAGATGTTCGCTTCCGGCGCGCTCAACGCGATGGGCGATCTCGTCGCGCTGGCCGGCATCGTCGTGATGATGGTCATCCTCGACTGGCGGCTCTCGCTGATCGCGTTCGCGGCGCTGCCGCTGGTGCTCCTCATCGTCGGCTACGTGCGCACGAGGTCGCGAATCGCGTACAGGGACATCCGCGGGCGGATGGCGCGCTTGAACGCCTTTCTGAACGAGCAAGTCTCGGGGATCGCGGTCGTACAGGCGTTCGCGCGCGAGAAAGAGACCGCTCTCGAGTTCGACGAGATCAACGACTCGTACCGCGACGCGAACAAGCGCTCGATCTTCTACGAAGCCATCCTCGACGCTGCGATCGAGATGGTGAGCACGCTTTGCATCGCGAGCATCCTCTTTTACGGGGGGCTCGACCGCATCGGTAGCCACCGCATCACGTTCCCGATCGTGGTCACGTTCACGCAGTACGTGAGGCAGTTCTTCGAGCCGGTGAGTCTGCTCGCCCAGCGGTACACCCTGCTCCAGAGCGCGATGGCCGGCGCCGAGCGAATCTTCGGGCTGCTCGATACGAACGAAGCGGATCCCGCCCCTCTCGAGGCCGCGAAGTGCGCCCCCGATGGGCCTGCGGACGAGGCGATCGCTTTCGAGCACGTGAACTTCGAGTACAAGCCCGGGGTTCCGGTCCTCAGAGACGTGACGCTGCATGTCCGGCGCGGCGAGAAGGTGGCGCTCGTGGGGGCAACAGGGGCCGGCAAGACGACGGTCTCGAGCCTCGTCCTTCGCCTCTACGAGGTGGCGGACGGAATCGTGCGCGTCCTCGGGAAGGATGTCCGCAGCTACGATCGCCACGCGCTCCGCGAGAACTTCTCCGTCGTTCCCCAGGACGTCTTCCTGTTCGCAGGTACGGTGCTGTCGAACGTCGCCATGAGCGATCCGAAGCCCGACCGAGCCAAGGCCGAGCAGGCGCTCGCGCGCGTAGGGGCTCTGGAGCTTTTCCAGAAGAGGGGCGGGCTCGACGCACGCATCGACGAACGCGGGGCGAACTTCAGCGGTGGCGAACGGCAGCTGCTCGCCTTCGCTCGAGCCATGTACCGGAACGCGCCGTTGCTCGTGCTCGACGAGGCCACCGCCAGCATCGACTCCGACACCGAGGCTCGTCTCCAGGTCGCTCTCGACGCGGTCATGGAAGGGCGCACGGCGATCGTCATCGCGCACCGCCTCTCGACCATCCGCGCCGTGGATCGGATCGTGGTCTTTCACAAGGGGCGCGTCGTCGAGGCTGGGAAGCACGACGAGCTCGTCGCCAAGGGGGGCGTCTACGCGCGGCTGTATCGTTTGCAATTCGCGCACGAGCGGGCGCTGGAGCTCGAGGCGGCTGTGGCCCAGGGGGGCGAGACGCCGCTGGAGAACGTAAAGACGGCGGTGTGATTCTCCCACCCTCTGCTCTCGGAAGGCCACCCCCTCCCGGCGCGGGGTACCGACGCTATGCGCGAGATCGTCGCGGAATCCTTTCCCCTCCGATGGCGTTCTTGCTAGCGACTGGAGAACGCCATGCCTCGACTTTCTGAGCCGTTGGCCGTAGAGCGAACCGCCGTGAGCGACAGACCCTCGGAGCCCCTGCCGGCCGCGCCGCCCCCTTCGTCCGATGCGATGCGCGTTCTGCGCCCGCGGCGCGCGGCACCGGCCGACGCCGTGCGCCCCACGCGCGCCGAGATCAACCTCGCAGCCCTCCGCCACAACCTCCGCACCCTTCAGCGCCACGCCGGCGATGCCCGTGTGTGGGCCGTCCTCAAGGCCGACGGGTACGGACACGGCGCCCCGGCCGTCGCCCGCACGCTCGAGCGCTCCGGCGCCGACGGCTTCTGCGTCGCGCTCCTCGAGGAGGGGATCGAGCTTCGCGAGGCGGGGATCCGCGCCCCCATCCTGGTGATGGGGGGATATTACGGCGGCGCACACGCGGAGGTGCTCGCCCGCGGGCTCGTCCCCGTCGTCTACGACCTCGCGCAGGTCGAAGGGTTCGCGCGGCTCGTCCGGATCGGCGCCGTGGACGGACCAATCGACGTTCATCTGAAGATCGACACCGGGATGGCGCGATTGGGCGTCACGATGCGGGAGCTCGCCCCGTTCGCCGAGGGGCTAGCGCGGCACCCGGAGGTACGTGTGCGCGGCCTCATGACGCACCTCGCATGCGCCGATGCCCTGACGAGCGCAGAAACCGTGGAGCAGACGCTACGCTTCGACGAGGCCACTGCCCTCCTCGCGCGTCACGGCGTTCGCGCGGAGGTGCGTCACGCGGCAAACAGCGCAGCCGTCCTTCGTGGCGACGTGCTCCTCGACGCGGTCCGCCCGGGCATCGCCATCTTCGGCGTCTCCCCGCGAGCGGGCACGGGTGACCCCCTCTGCGCTGAGCTCCGCCAAGTCATGCGCGTACGGACCGAAGTGGTCGCCGTCCGCGAGATCCCAGCAGGAGACCCGGTCGGCTACGGCGCTCTTTGGCGAGCGCCGCGCCCGTCACGGATCGCCACGGTCGCCATGGGTTACGCAGACGGTCTCTCGCGCCAGCTCTCGAACCGCGGACACATGCTCGTCCGCGGAAAGCGCGCACCGATCGTCGGTGCCGTTTCGATGGACATGTCGATGCTCGACGTGACCGATCTTCCGGGCGTCGGCGTACGCGACGAGGTCGTCGCACTGGGGAGCCAGGACGGTCCGCTCGGGCGTGACGCGATCGCTCCAGAGGAGGTCGCTGCCCACGCGGGGACCATCGCCTGGGAGGTCCTTACGTCGATCTCGCGGCGCGTCCCAAGGTTCTACCGCGAGCCCTAGTAGGCCGCAGGGCGCGTAAGTGTATCCGCGGCACAGTCTGCCGGAGGTCGACTAGACTCGCTCGGCCTTGGCCGAGACGACCCAACCCCTGACCGCACCGCGCTCCCCGATCGCGTTCTTGGGCGCGCTCGTGGACAAGGTCCTCGCTCCACCGCTCGACCTACTCGACGAGATCGGCGCGACGGTGCTTCTAGCTGCGCAGGCGGCGGTGTGGCTCGTCCGACCGCCTTACCGCTGGGCGCAGCTCCTCATTGCGCTCGACTTCATCGGCGCCGGCTCCACGTTCATCGTCGGACTCGTCGGGCTCTTCACCGGAATGGCATTCACGGTGAGCACGATCGTCGGTTTCCGACAGTTCTCCGCGGAGGGCATGGTCGGTGGCGTCGTCGCGCTCGCCATGGCCCGCGAGCTGGCCCCCGTTCTCGCCGCAGTGGTCGTAACCGCCCGGGCGGGGAGCACGATGGCGAGCGAGCTCGGGAACATGCGCGTGACGGAACAGATCGATGCCATCACCACGATGGCCGTTAGCCCCATTCAGTACCTCGTGGTGCCGCGCATCGTGGCGACGGTCCTCATGCTGCCGCTCCTCGCCGTGGCGTTCGGGATGTCGGGGATGGTCGGGGCGTACCTCGTCGCGGTGGTCTGGCAGAACATCGACCCGGGGGCGTTCTTCGATCACATCCAGTCGCTCGTGGAGCTCGCGGACCTGCGCATGCTCGGTATCAAGGCGCTCGTCTTCGGTCTGATCGTGAGCGTCACTTGCTGCAAGAAGGGCTTCCACGCTTCGGGCGGCGCGCGAGGGGTAGGGGAGGCGACGGCCAAGGCGGTCGTTGCGAGCATCGTCGCTATCTTCGCCGCCGACTACGTCCTGACCACGATGCTCACGGAGATCTGAATGGAAGGTCCGCACGATCTAGTCACCCTCTTCCGCCGTGCTACCGAAACCTACGCATCTCGACCGCTGTTCACGTACGAGCGCGACGGGCGTTGGATACAAATGCTCTACGCCGATCTCGCGCGCGACGAGGTGCGCCTCCGCGCCGCGCTCGCGCGTCTAGGCGTCGGGCGTGGCGACAAGGTGGCGGTCGTCTCGAAGAACCGCCCCGAGTGGATCGTCGTGATGGTCGCGGCCCACGCGCTCGGCGCGGTGATCGTGCCGATGTACGAGGTGCAGCACGTCGAGGACTGGCGCCACATCCTGCGCGACGCGAACGCGAAGGTCTGCTTCGCGTCCACGATGGCCATCGACGCGAAGATCCGCGGGATGCTGGGCGACCTCCCCGCGCTCGCGCACGTGATCACGTTCGACCGCAGCGAATCGAACGACACCTCGTTCGCTCACCTCCTCGCAACCGCGCACGCCGGAGATGCCCCCTTCGTCGTCCCGTCGCCCCGGGACGACGCGGCGTACATCTACACGTCCGGGACGACGGGGAAGCCAAAGGGGGTGAAGCTCTCCCACGAGGCCTTCGCGTTCGAAGCGCGGGTGATGCGTGACGCGTGGTCGGTCTCCTCCGCAGACCGGAGCATCTCGATCTTCCCCTGGGCCCACGTCGGCGGCTTCTGCGAGCTCCTCTTCGGTGCGCAGTTCGGCGCCTGCGCCGCGCTCCTGAGCTCGTTCGACAAACTGGGCGACGCGCTACGCGAGACGCACCCGACACTGCTCGCCGGCGTCCCCCGCGTGTGGAACGCCCTCTACGACGTCATCCACAAAGGGCTGGCCGACAAGCCCCCGGCCGTTCGATGGGTCTTCGATACGGCGATCGCCGCGGAGAAGAAGAAGCGCGCCGGGCTCCGTCTCAGGAAGCGCGAACGGGTCGCTCGTCGCGTGGCGCGAAGGGTCATCTTCCCGAAGATCCGCGAAGGCCTCGGCGGTTCGCTGCGCCAGGGCGTCTCGGGCGCTGCTGCCCTCTCGAAGGAGGTCGCCGAGTTCTTCGAATGCCTCGGCATCGAGATGTACGAGGTGTACGGGCAGACCGAGGCCGGCGCCGTGTCGACCGTGAACCGCCCAGGCGCCGTAAAGCTCGGGACCGTCGGCAAACCGCTCGCCGGCGTTCGCATCGAGATCGACAGGACCGTCGGCGACGCGGACGACGGGTCTGGGGAGATCGTGATTCATACGCCCGCGGCGATGTCCGAGTACCAGGGCCTCCCCGACGAGACGCGCGCGGTGAAGCGCGCCGACGGCGCGATCCGGACCGGGGATCTCGGGCGCCTCGACGCCGACGGCTTCCTCCTCATCACGGGGCGTGTTCGCGAGGTCTACAAGCTCGAGAACGGGAAGTTCGTCACGCCGGTGCCGATCGAGGAGAGCCTAGGGTTGAGCCCGTACATCGCGCAGGCGTTCGTGTGGGGGCTCAACAAGCCGCACAACGTAGCTCTCCTCGTTGTCGACCCCGTGTCGCTGAAGAAGTGGTGCGACGAGAGCGGCGTGCGCGGAGACATTGCGGCGGTGATCACCGAGGCCAGAGTCAGAGAGCTCTTCGCGCGCGAAGTGAGGGAGAGGACGACGGGGTTCAAGGGATACGAGCGGATCATCTCCTTCGCGCTCGTCACGGAGCCGTTCACGACCGAGAACGGGCTCCTTACTCCGACGCTCAAGGTCAAGCGTCAGGCGGTGCTCGCCCGCCACCGAGCGCTCCTCGACACGTTGTACACGTGACGCCCGACGCTCTACTGCGCGGGGACGATGACGCTATTCAGCCGCGTGAAGTTTGCCCCCGCCGGATACCCGTAGCTGACCCAACGGGTCGACAGCGGGTCGGTCTCGATGTCTTGGGCCAGAGTGATGTCGTTCCCCCAACCCCAGACCGTCACCCCGAAGGCGGGCGTGGAGCTGCCGGCGTCGGCCGCAAGCGTCCCGACGATCGTGTGTACGCCGTTGTCGCAACCGTTTTGTCCCACGAAATCGCCGGTCGATAGATCGAGGCGCGTGAACTGGAATCGCCCCGCCGAGTCGACGGGCGTCCAGCCGCCGAGGAGCCCTGCGCAGTCGAGCGTTACGTCCGGCATGAGGCCCGTCGTTGCGTCGCGTGCACGCACGATCACGAGGTTCGTCTCGGGGTATGTCGGGTCCGTGAAGAACGTGTACCGCGGAAGGAACTGCGCGGGCGGGACGACGTTCACGAACTCGGGGTCTCCGTCGCCGTCGAATGGCTCGCCCCCCGTCATGTACGACGCGAAGTAGAACGGGTGCGCCGAGTCCTGGCTCCGGACGACGAACGGACCGGTCGCGTCGAACTCGACGAGCTGCTTTGCGTTCAGGCTAAGCGGTGCTCCAGACGGGGGAGCCGGGTCGTACGTCAGGATCGTCCCATCGACGGCGCCGACGACGCGCCAGGGGACGACTTCCTCGAACCCCCCGTCCGACGTTTCGACGACGCCGGCGTCCCCGCCGTCTTCGCCCCACCACGTACCCGAGTCGTAGCCCGCTCCGTTCACGGGTCTCGAGCGGTACCTGACGGCGACATATTCGCTCCCGAGCGCGCTCACTGGCGGGAGCATTTGCTCGGCGCCGTCCGCGCGCTGCGTACAGGAAATGGGAACATCGAGGAGGGTCGAGCCGCCAATGACGGCGATCGGTGCGTCGGCCACGATCGGGCTCCCCGTCAGCTCGACATCCTGCGAGATCTGCAGGTACTGCCCCCGGTTGAGCACGTACGAGGTCGGCGTTCCGGCCGGTGAGCCCGGCATTCCGCCGTCATCCCCCGGTTCGATCGCCGTCACGGGCGCGATGGTGATGTGGGTTTCGTCACGCTGCGCGATGATGTCCAGCGTCGGCTCGCCGCGGTCGTCTGCCTCGAGCTCCCACTCGGCGTAGGCGTTCACCGCCAAGTAGTTCGTGTCCCATACGTTTGTCGGAAGAAGGAGCGTGGCGCCCGTCACGCGCGCGCTGCCGCCGCCGTACGGGAGCATCTGGTAGGCGACCACCGGAACGTTCGTCGCGATATGAAATGCCGTCCCGATCCCCGTGCCGTGGAGCGCGGCGTCGCCCACGACAGCCGGGGTCACACCGGGGGGGCAATTCGCGAGGACGCGCGGGTCGTTGGTAATAGGGTCGTTCAGCGCCGCGGGGTCCCTCGACAAGAAGAGGATGGCGACCTGATTTTGCGCGAGCCCGACCGTCGAGTCGTACGGCTGGTAGGTGATGTTCACCCCCTGGCCGACCGGAATCCGGGCGAACTGATCGATGGGGAGGATCGTGCCCCCCTGGTCGACTTGAATCCGCGCCGGCTGCCCGGTGTTCCACTGGTTGATGATGAACACCGCGAAGCACGAGCCGGCGACCTCGTTGGCCGTGTCGATCTCGATTGGGAAGAACTCGCACCCGTTC
Source organism: Polyangiaceae bacterium (assembly GCA_052147435.1). Taxonomy (GTDB): domain Bacteria; phylum Myxococcota_A; class Polyangia; order Polyangiales; family Polyangiaceae; genus JBKQKP01. Next base: position 16,050 of record JBKQKP010000124.1, read on the forward strand.
GACGTGTTCTGCCCGAGCGTATCCATGCACGGGTTCACGCACTGCGCCCCGCAGTCGTCCCCCTGGCAGGTGTTCTCGCACTGCTCGAGCGAGCTGCACTGGTAGATGCGCTGCCCGCACTTGTAGACGTAACCCGGGTCGTTGGGCTCGCACACCGTCGGGAAGGGGCAGTCGGTCACGACGTCGAGCGGCCCCCCTTCGAAGATCGGGCCCGTGTCGCCCGGGATCACCGTGACGTCCCTCGCGAGGGGCGTGCTCCCCCCTTCCGGGAGCCCCCCCTCTTCGAAGATCGTCTGGTCGTTCACGAAGCCCGTGCGCGAACCGCATGCGAGCACGAGAGCCGTGATCGTGCCCGAGAGCGCCAGGAAGCGACCGTATCCTCGCACAGCCCTGATCGTAGACGCACGCGCCCGCTTCGCCAACCAGGCGAAGCGAAACGAACTAACTGAGCGCAAGCATGCGGTCTATCGGGCGTCGCGCCTGCTCGAGCAACTCGGGTTTCATCTCGAGTCGCGGCTCGAGGTCGCGTAGCGCGAGATACACCTTCTCGAGGGAGTTCTTCCGCATGTGAGGGCACTCGTTGCAGGCGCAGTTCGCCTCGGGTGGGGCAGGGATGAACACTTTGTCGGGGGCCACCTTGGCCGCCTCTTTCTTCATGGCGTGCAGGATCCCGGGCTCGGTCACGATGATGAGCTCCTTGGCAGGGCTCGCGATCGCGTACTTCAACAAAGCCGTCGTCGAGCCGATGAAGTCGGCCATGGCGAGGATCGGTTCTTCGCACTCCGGGTGCGCGAGAACGAGCGCTTCGGGGTGCCGCTCTTTCAGTCCGACGAGCTTCCGCTGACTGAACGTGTCGTGAACGATGCAGCTCCCCTGCCAGAGCGTCATCTTGCGGCCGATCGTCTTCTCGAGCCATCGCCCGAGGTTCTTGTCCGGCGCGAAGAGGACGTCTTTCCCTGCGGGGATCTGTCGCACGATCTTCTCTGCGTTGGACGACGTGACGATGTAGTCGGAGAGCGCCTTCACCTCGGCGCTGCAGTTGATGTAGCTGACCACCACCGATCCCGGATACCGCGCCTTCCACTGCGCGAACTTGTCCGCCGGGCACCCGTCCGCGAGCGAGCACCCCGCGTCCATGTCGGGGACGACGACGACGCGCTCAGGGTTCAGGATCTTCGCGGTCTCGGCCATGAAGTGCACGCCGGCGAAGCAGATCACGTCTGCCGTCGTCTTCGCGGCTGCCTGGGAGAGCTGGAGGGAGTCGCCGATGAAGTCGGCGACGTCCTGGATTTCGGAGTCCTGGTAGTAGTGCGCCAAGATGACGGCGTTGTGCTTCACCTTGAGCCGGGCGATCTCGGCTTCCAGGTCGAGCGAAGGGTCGATCGGGGCGCGTCCGAGGACGGGGAGCTTCATAGAGGGAAGCTAGGTTCGGGAGGGGCGGAGGTAAAGGCGCTGGCTCGGGAGGGCGCTGGAGATCGCCGTCAGGTCTGTCTCTTCAGCAATTTCGTCGAAATGTGCTGCCCGAGGGCCTCGTCCATCAGCTTCTCGACGAACTCATCCACCTTGTCCCGCTCGGAGTCGTCCGCGAACTTGAACTTGATCCCCATCCCGGCGGGGTTGTCGGCGTCCGCCTTCTCCTCGGTCACCACCCAGACGACCTCCCCCTTCAGCTCGAGTTGCTTGTTGTGGGAAGGGACGCTGAGCACGAAGACGAACTCGGTCCCGACGTCGAGCGGCTTCACCGTCCGGATGAACGTGCCCCCCTTCGAAATGTTCTTCGTGTAGTCCGCGAAAAATGTGTTGAGGCGCTTGTAGTCGACACGAAGCTGTATCGCCGCGCGGTCCTCGCCCCGCTTCTCGCTCCCCTCGCCACCCCATGGGTCTGTCCGCGGGGGCTCTGTCGAGCTGGGGCCCGAGCCGTCCTTGGGGGGGGAAGTCATCGCGACAGAGACTACCACCTCGACTACAGTAGCCGGCGATGCTTCTGCCCGAGAGCAAGCTGAGGGAGCTTCGAGAGCGCCTGGCCGACGTGCCGCAGCGCATCGCCACGGTAGCGAAGGTGGCGCAAACGAGCGGCATGATGTGGGGGCTGACCGTCCCGGGCGTTCGCGCGCTCGCGAGTACGCTCGCCACCGGGGCGCGCAATCCCTCGCAGGTCTACCGCGTCCACGCCGTCAACACGCCGGACAAGCCCGCGATCAAGTGGAGGGACCAGTCGATCAGCTTCTCCGAGCTCGATCGACGCATCGACGCGATCGCCTCCTCGCTCACGCGCCGCGGCTTCGGGCGCGGAACGAGCGTCCTCCTCATGATGAAGAACCGCCCCGAGTTCCTCTTGGCGGCGACAGGCATCTCGAGGATGGGGGGGGCGGCAGTCTCGGTATCCTGGCGGTCGACGGCGAGCGAGATCGTCTACCTCGCCTCGCACTGCGGTGCGCGCGCAATCATGGTCGAGGCGGATCTATGGCCGGCGGTCGAGGAGGCACGGAAATCCCTCCCCAACGTCGAGGCCTTCTTCACCGTGGGCGGACGGGTCGCGGGCGCATCGCCGTTCGAAGAGCTGCTCGATGCGAGCGGACAGTTCAAGGAACCCGAAGGGGCCGCGGACGAGGCATCGGTCGTCATCTACACGTCTGGAACGACGGGGAAGCCCAAGGGGGCCGTACGGAAGTTTCCCAAGGAAGCGCTCCCCGCGGTCATGCGGATCATCGCCGAGCTGCCGATGCGCGTGGACGACATCCATCTCGTCGTTTGCCCGCTGTACCACGCCACGGCGTTTGCCTTCCTCACCTTCACCCATCTGCTCGGCGCCACAGCGGTCGTCCTCGACGAATTCAAGCCCGAGCCGTTTCTCGAGATCGTTCAGCGCCACGGTGTCACGACGACCGCGCTCGTACCTACGATGCTCCATCGCGTCCTCGCCCTTGGGACCGAGACGCTCGACCGGTACGACACGCGGTCACTGAGGGGGCTCTTCAGCCTCGGAGCGCCGCTCCCTGGACCGCTCGCCATCGAGGCGATGGACCGATTCGGCGACGTCGTGTTCAACCTCTATGGTGCGACGGAGCTGGGCATCGTCACGGTCGCCAAGCCCGCCGACCTGCGCGCCGCCCCGGGGACGATCGGCCCCGCGATACCAGGCAACGAGATTCGTCTCCTCGACGACGCCGGGAACGAGGTTCGGTCAGGAGAAGTGGGCGAGCTGTACGTCCGCAACAAGATGCTCGTCGCGGGGTACCACAAGGACGACGAAGCGACGCGTTCGAGCATGAGAGAGGGCTTCTTCAGCGTGGGGGATCTTGCGCGGCGCGATCGCGATGGGCGCTACTTCATCGAGGGGCGCAAGCGCGACATGGTCATCTCGGGAGGGGTCAACGTGTACCCCGCCGAAGTCGAAGGGGTGCTCGAGCAGCACCCGGCGCTCAGCGAGGTGGCCGTTGTCGGAGTCGAAGACCCCGAGTGGGGCGAGCGAGTCCGCGCGTTCGTCGTGCGCCGCCCAGGTCACGCCATCGACGAAGGGGCTCTCAAGGTGTGGGTGCGCGAGCGGCTTGCAGGGCCGAAGGTACCGCGCGACTTTGTTTTTCTGGACGCGCTCCCACGAAACCCGACTGGGAAGGTTCTCAAGCGCGAGCTCCGCGCGCGAACGTAGCCGGGCAAAGTCCTCCGCAGATGCGCGATCTACCGGGGCGGCGGTACGATCTTGTACCTCTTCGACGGACGGAGGATCTGCTCCTCGTCGATGGGCACTTCCTCCGCAATCGCCGACTTGCAGCTGTCGCGGAGCATCTCGTACGTGGGCGAGGGGGGCTCGGTCATGCGACCCGCCGCGGACTCGAGGTCTCGGGCGAACTTGTCCGGCTCGTACTCCGGTCTTGCCGTACTGGGCTGCGGCTCGGGCCAATCGAGCTCTTCGAGCACGGGCTCGTCGAGGTCTATGATCGAGTTTGTAGCTCCGGCCTTCTTCGGCTCACTCGACATTTCGTCCCCCATTGTAGCAAGCGATCCCGTCTTTGCCTCTTTTCGGCCAATCGTTCGTATGCTCCGAGGTAGCACCGTAGCGTCCACCGACGCCTACCTCCCGACCGCCTGTCCCGCCTTGAGTCTGACGCTGGCGCGGATCACATGCGTCGCACTTTCGTGATCGTCCGCGTAGCGGGCATGGATCTGGAGGACGTCGTCCAGAACCTCGTGGAACTTTTGGACGAGCGCCGGCTCGAAGTGGGACCCCGCGCGCTTGTCCAGCTCCGCCAGTGCCGCGTCCACGGTCCACGGGGCCTTGTACGGGCGCTTTGACAGGAGCGCATCGAAGACGTCGCAGACGGCGACGATTCGCGCGACGAGGGGGATTTGCTCCCCCTCGAGCCCCCGTGGATAGCCGCTCCCGTCGAATTTCTCGTGGTGACAGTGGGCGATGCTCTCGGCCATCTGCATCAGCTCGGAGCTGCCGCCGGAGAGCAGCTCGGCGCCAATCGCGGGGTGGCGCTTCATGATCGCCCATTCGTCCGCGTCGAGGGGGCCCGGCTTCAGGAGGATACGGTCGGGGATGCCGATCTTTCCGATGTCGTGCATCGGGCTGGCGTTCAACAGGAGCTCACAACGCTCGGGGCTCAGCCCCGCTGCCTTTCCGAGGATCGACGCCGCGAGGGACATGCGGATGATGTGCATCCCGGTCTCGTTGTCGCGGTACTCGGCCGCGCGTCCCAGGCGCCGGATCACTTCCAGACGGGTCTCGCGAATCTCGCGCGTACGGGCGCTCACCTTGTCTTCGAGAATCCGGTTCTGATCGCGCACGCTTTTGTGCATCAGCCGCACCTCGAGCATGTTGCGAATACGCGTGAGCGCCTCGACCCGCTCGAAGGGTTTGTTCAGAAAATCCCGTGCCCCGCGCTCGAGAGCCCTCACGAGGACGTCTGGATCGTTCAGCGCGGTCATCATCAGCGCGGGGACGTACGAGTCTGCGGGCTCGAGTGCCTTCAGTTGATCGAGGATCTGAAACCCATCGATTGGGCTCATGTGCAGATCGAGGACCACCAGGTCGGGCTGGAACTCCTTGTAGAGGTCCACGGCCTCTTCGGGGTTCGTCGTCGTCGCGACCATCAGGTACCCGGCCCCCTTCAGGATCTTCCGGAGCAGAATGACGTGGCTCTCCGTGTCGTCGACGACGAGGATCCTGCCCTGGGTGATCTCCGCGGGGGTGAGCATCGTACCTCGGCGCTAGGGGATCGAGTTCGGTGGCGAAGACTTGGTCAGATCGTTGCCGGAGAGAAAGAGATCGATCGTGCGCAGAAACTCTTTCACGTCGATCGGCTTCGTCAGGTACTGGAGAAAGCCGGCCTCGAGCCCGCGCTTGACGTCGCTCGGCATCGCGTTCGCGCTGAGGGCGATGATCGGGATGTGTCGAGTATCCGGGTAGGAACGTAGCAGCCGGAGCGCCTCGAAGCCGTCCATCCCCGGGAGGTTGATGTCCAGGATGATGAGATCCGGATCGCGTGTTCGTGCGAGCTCGAGCCCCTTCTCCGCGGTGTCGGCGGCGAGGATCGAGATATGCGGCCGGCGTTCGAGGATGCGGGAGACGAGCGCGCGGTTCGCAGGGTTGTCCTCGACGTGAAGCAGCGTCACTTCGTTTGCGTCCGTGCGGGCGATGATGAGCGATGGGTCCGTCTCCTCCCCCTCGACGAGGGGCTTCTCCCCGAGCGAAAGCTCGAAGAAAAATCGGCTCCCTTTCCCCTGTACGCTCTCCACTCCGACGCTGCCCCCCATGAGCTCGATGAGTCGTTTGGTGATCGCGAGCCCCATGCCGGCCCCCTCTACGTCGGCCCTCGCTCGCAGCCGCGTGAAGGGGGTGAAGAGCATTCCTCGCTCTTCATCGCTTAGGCCGGCGCCTGTGTCGCTCACGGCGATGACGAGGCGGGCGTCCCCCTGCTTCGTGCACGTGAGCGTTACCGTTCCCCCCGCCTTGTTGTACTTCACGCCGTTCGACAGGAGGTTCAAGAGCACCTGCTTCAGGCGCGTCCGGTCGGCCATGACGTAGAGCTGGCGGAAGCCCTTGGTTTCGTCGACGACCTTCACCTGGTGCTTCTCGGCAACGGGCGCGATCAGCGTGAGCGCCTCGCGCACGATCTGCTCGACGCCGACGCTCTCTATCGAGAGCTGAAGCTTGCCGGACTCGATGCGCGCGAGATCGAGGACTTCGTTGATCAGCGCTAGGAGGTGCCATCCCGCCTTCAGAATCTGGCGGACGCTCTCCTTCTGCGACTGCGTGAGAGGCTCGTCGGGGTCGGTGTTGAGCACCTGCGAGAACCCGAGGATCGAGTTCAGCGGCGTGCGGAGCTCATGGCTCATTCGCGCGAGGAACTCGCTCTTCGCCTGGTTCGAGTCCTCCAGCTCCTTCTTCGCCTCGAGGAGGGCGACCTCCGCCCGCTCGCGTTCGTCTTCGCGAGCCCTCAGGTGGGCGAGCGCGTCCTGGAGCTCGAAGACGCGCGCTTCGAGAGCTTTCGCGTCGAGCCCCAACAAGTCGTGCTTCGAGTCCGTCGCGGCCATCGCCTAACCCCGATCCGCCAGTCCGAGCCCAATGCCCCAATGAAGGAGCGTACGCGCCCGAGGGGGTTGGGTAAATTCGCGCGCGAAACGTGCGGAGAAGTGCGCGGTTAGGCGCAAGCCAGGCGCGTGGGTTAGCTGAGGACGTGCACGCGGATCGAGTTGGTGCTGCCGCTCACCCCGATCGGCGCGCCGAATACGATGACGACCCGCTCGCCCGGCGAAGCTAGACCCGAGGCAAGCAGGTCTCCTGTGCACCAGTCGACGAGGCTGTCGCTGTCGTGCACCGGGGGACACTCGCGGGGGATGACCCCCCAGAAGAGGGCCATCCGGCGGCGCGTCTTGGCGTTGGGGGAGAAGGCGATGATGGGGACGTGGGGGCGCGCGAGGCTCACGTTCATCGCGCTGTGCCCGCTCTCGGTGAACGCCACGACGTACTTTGCGCCGATCTCGCGGGCCGTATTGCACGCCCCGCGCGCGATCGCTTCGGCCATCGTCGTGGCGCGCGAAGCGTAGGGCGCAGACTCGAAGAAGACGCTCGTCTCCGCTTCGCTCGCGATGCGGCTCATCATCGCCGCCGCGAGGTTCGGATGGTCGCCCGTCGCCGTCTCGCCCGAGAGCATCAGCGCGTCGGTCCCGGAGAATACGGCGTTGGCGACGTCGCTCGCCTCGGCGCGGGTGGGGCGGGAGGCTTTGGTCATCGACTGAAGCATCTCAGTCGCGACGATCACGGGACGCCGGACGCGGCGAGCTACGGAGAGGATTTGTCGCTGGATGACGGGGACCCGCTCCGGCGGGAATTCGACCCCGAGATCGCCCCGCGCGACCATCACCCCGTCGGACGCCGCAACGACCGACTCGAGGTTCTCGACCGCGTCGGGCGTCTCGACCTTCGCAATCACGGGCGTCGGCTGCCCCCACTCCTGGCAGATCTCGCGTACGAGACGGAGATCTTCCGCCCGGCGGACGAACGAGAGCGCGATGTAGTCGACGCCGACGGAGAGGCCGTACTGCAGGTCCTCCTTGTCCTTCTCGGTCAGCGCGCTGATCCGCATCGTCTTGCTGGGGAGGTGCACGCCGATGTGGTTGCGCATCCCGCCCCCTTGCTCGACGTGTACTCGGACCTTCTCCCCCTCGATCGCGGTCACGCGAAGGACGAGGCGCCCGTCGTCGAAGAGGATGCTGTCGTCGATTCGGACGTCGCCCGCGAGCCCTTCGTAGTTGATCGGGATCACGCGCTCGTCGGCGCTCTGTTCCCCCTCGACGAGCGTGGCGTCCGAGCCGCTCGGCAAATCGAACTTCGCCGGAAAGCTCCCGGTCCGAATCTTGGGGCCGCACAGGTCCTGAAGCGCCGCGACCGACTTCTTCTTCTCGTCGCTCGCCTGCCGGAGCCGGTTCAGACGGGCGCCGTGCTCCTCGTGGGTGCCGTGGGAGAAGTTGAGTCGTGCGACGTCCATTCCGGCGTCGATGAGCGCCTTCAGCCCCTCGAGCGAATCGCAAGCGGGGCCGAGCGTACAGACGAGCTTCGCGCGCCGGATGGCCATGGCGGGCGCAGTCTGCCACCTCAGGCTAGCGTTGTGTCGCGTTTTCGCCTGCGTAGGCGCGTGCGCGGGCGCGGCACCTTGCACTTCGGAACTCGGTGCCGTACGTGAAACCGCCTCCGCGATGGCGACCCAGCGAGACCAAGAAGGAGCCCTGCGCCTCGGGGGGGTGCGTCTCGAGGATCTCGCGCGTGACGCGCGGATCGGGACGCCGTCGTACGTGTACGACCTGGACGCGATCGCAGGCGAGGCGCGCGCGTTGGACGCAGCATTCGAGGGGGCGCCCCACCTCGTCGCGTACGCGGTGAAGGCGAACAGCGCGGGGCCCATCCTTCGCGCGCTCGCGGCCGAGGGGTGCGGAGCGGACGTCGTCAGTGGCGGTGAGATGCTCGTGGCGCTCGGCTGCGGCATCGCGCCCGAGAGGATCGTCTACAGCGGGGTCGCGAAGATTGACGACGAGATCGACTGCGCGATCCAGGCCGGCCCCCGCGGGATTCTCGCGCTCCAAGTCGAGAGCATCGAAGAGATCCACCGCGTCGAAGCGCGCGCGCAGGCCGCCGGGCGGCGGGCGCAGGTCGCGATCCGCGTCAACCCCGGGGTGGAAAAGGCCGCGGTAGGGACGCACGCGCATGTCGTGACCGGGCACGACGAAGCGAAGTTCGGCGTAGCGCGCGACGACGTCGCGGTAGCGTTGTCGCTCGCGAAACGGTCGAAGCACCTCGAGCTCGTTGGGATCGGCGCGCACGTCGGGTCCCAGCTCACATCGACCGAGGCCTACCTCGAGTCCGCCCGCGTCGTCTTCGACGTGGCGCGCGCAGCGTTGGGCGAAGGGGCGTCGCTCCGGTTCGTCGATACCGGAGGGGGCTTCGGGATCGACTACGGAGAGGGGTGCGCCGCGACGCCGGCCGACTTCGTACGGGCCGCGAGCGCCGAGCAGAAGGTCGCCGGGCTCGACCATCTCCCGCTCCACGTCGAGCCCGGCCGGGCGATCGTCGGCGCGCATGGCGTGCTTCTCGCGCGCGTGATCCAGACGAAGCGGGGGTGGCTGATCATCGACGCGGGAATGAACGATCTGCTCCGTCCGGCGCTCTACCAAGCTCGTCACCGCGTCGTCTCGCTTCAGGCACCCTCCAGCGCGCGTTCCTACCGAGTCGTCGGCCCGGTCTGTGAGAGCGCCGACGATTTCGGCGAGCATGCCGGCCTCGCTGACAGCGGGTTCGTCGCGATCCTCGATGCAGGCGCGTACGGCTTCACGATGGCGAGCCAGTACAACGGGCGAGCCCTACCGGCGGAGGTCTTCCTTCGCGGAGGGCGCGTGGTGGCCGTCGCGCCGCGAGAGCCGGTCGAGCGGTGGATCGAGACGCGCTTGCGTATCCTCGATCAGGGTGAACCCTAGGCCCCGTCCTTCGGGGTTCCGCGGGGCGGCGTCATACGTGGCGGAGGCATCGTCCGCGCGCGCACCACCTGTCCCTCAGCGATGATTTCCACGCCGATTGTTCGGCACCGTCGTGAGAGCCTCTCCGCGTCGATCCCCGCGACGACGATCAGCCCCGCGGGGGGCGAGGGGTCCACGAACAGCTCCGCCGTCGGCCGGCGGGTGCGGAGCATCTCGCGAACGTTGTGGTCCTCGACCCAGAGAAATCCGGACGACGGCACGAAGGTGCCGCGGCCGACCACGATGCTCGCCTGCATCAGGGTCCGCGACAGCGACTCCGGCAATGGGGCCAGCGCTTCGATTCGCTGTCGCAGAGCGTCTGCTTCGAACCCGGCAGAGAGGGCGCGTGCGAGCGTCTGCGGCGCGACGATCAAGTCGAGCGACTCCGCTGCCCGTCCGACCTCGACGAACGGTGCGATCTGGAGCACCGCGTGCACCTTCGCCGATGGCGCCAGCCGCAGGACGTGCGTGTCGAGGAACTTGGACTTCGCCTGATCCACGGAAGGGGGGCGGTCGGCGAGGAGCGCGCGCCCCCGAGGCGTCAACCGAATGGCGATCGCCGGCTTGCTTGGCGGAGCGTCCGTCGAGACTCCGTCGGCCTGGGAAGGGGCGGGGTCGTCCTCGCCGAGATCGACGAGGCCGAGCGCAGGGAGGCTCTCCTGCGCGATTCGCTTTGCCACCTCCATCGGCTCGACGGCGTCGACTTGAACACGGTCCGCCCACCGCCGAAGGAGGCGCGCGATCCCGGGAACACGTGGGTCCGTGCTCAGGTACTGTTCGAGCGATGCCCACGGCATCCACCGCCCCTCGCCGAGGTCGCGGAGGGCCTCCAGGACCATTTCCCGGAGCACGCCGGCCGGGCTCGAGTCGCGCGCGTCCGACGCGACGCGGAGCACTTCGGGCTCGCCGCGCGCTTCGTCCCAGGCGCCGCCCCGTCGCCAGGTGAGAAAGAGCACGCGAAGGAGCTCGTACATGGCGAGCGACCCGGGGGGGGCCGACGCATTGATCGCGCTGGGCTCCCAGAGCCCGATCGCGCGCGACAGAGCGATGACGACCCCGACGTGCGCCGGATCCCGGCCGAAGCGCGCTGCGAGCTTCTGCACCAGCGACTTCGGCGTCCCGATCCCGGGTCGCACTTCGTTGCCTGCCTCGCGGCCCGCGAGCGAGAGGCCCATCGCCAGGGGGACTGGGTCGAGCGCGAACTTCGCGCGCCGCGGAGCGTGATCCTCCGACTGGACGAAGCTCCGCACTTGCTCCCGGCGGGCCTCGCGCTCCGCCTGCCGTGCCGCGCCGATGATCGCGGCCACTTCCGTCGGGACGATGTGCCGGTTCGGGTGCACCGGGACGAGGAGGCCGCGCCGTTCGAGCGAGAAGCCGACGCCACGACGCGACGGCGTCGCCCCGGTTGCCGTGCGGAGTCTGAGCGGTTCGCGTTCGAGCTCCAGGAGCTCTTCCGTGTCCGCCTCCCCCCCTTCGTGCTCCACCGCTTCGAGCACGCGACGTTCGGTGGCCGACAGTTTCTCGATTTCCTCCGCGAGCTTGTGCGGGTCTCCCAGGACCTCCCAGGCCGTCTCGAGCGATAGCGAGATGGGGGGCGTCGCGGGGCGGCTCAGGTAGTGCGCCGCGATCGCGCTGACGGTTTCGAACGGCGCCTGCGCGAGGAGCGCGCGGATACCGCGCGGGTCCTCACCTTCCCACGAACGAAGCTGGACCAGATACGCGGTGGGGAGGACGAGCTCGATGTTCCCTTTCTCACCTCGGGCAAACATGAGGCCCCGCGCCAGGAGCGGCTCGAGCGCCGGGGGGATCGCCGCGACGAAAAGCGAGCCTCGTGCCTCGGCGACACGGTGCAAGAGCTCGACGCTCGCCGGCGGGAGGCGGGAGGGATCGCGCGTCTCGGGGAGCGTGACGAGGAGGCGTGCAACCTGCGACGGCGGATCGAGTCGCTTTGCCGGGTCAATCCGGATACCCAATCGCGAGACGAGCGAGTCCAGCTCGGACGCCGGGAGCGCACGGAGGACGTCGACGAGTCGGTAGGCGGGGCGAGGGGTACGGGTCGGCAAGTGCGTACTCGGTACGGCACGTCCACGGGCTGGCCGTGGGGAGGTTCACAGTAGAGCGCTAGCTTCGCACCATAGCTTAAGCTTCAGCCTCGGGCGGGGTAGTAGTATGCGCTCGCACGCGCCGGACATTCAGTCACGCGCGGCTCACGCAAGCGAAAAGATGCAAGTCAAGGCAGCAAGGCTCGTCCCGGCGAAAGGGGCCTCGCGGAAGCGGGTAGCGCGGAAAGGGCCGCTCGCAGCGGAGAATTCGGCAGAGAGAGACGTCGTGCTGACGTGGAGAGGGCGGAGCTTCGTCGCCGCTGCCACCCCAGGTGAGGCGCCCGCCGGGCCGCTCATCTTGGTCGAAGAGACGCTGGACGGCGGGGGCCCACACGTCCGGATCGTCCGCGGAGACGCGCTCGACGTCGCCAACGCGCTGGCCGCCGAAGGGCTGGCAGGGGAGGTCGATCTGGTCTACGTGGACCCTCCGTACGCGTCGGACCGATCGTGGGCGCTCGAGGCGCGGCTCGACGGTCCCGCGGACGGGCGCGTGCGCCGTCACGTTGCCTACGACGACAAGCTCGAGACGAGCGCTTACCTCGAGATGCTCGCGCCACGGCTCAGGGCGCTCACGCAGCTGCTCGCTCCGACGGCGACGATCTGGGTCCACCTCGACTGGCGCTCCGCGTATCTCGTGCGCGTCGTGCTCGACGAAATCCTCGGGCGAGACGCATTCCTCAACGAGATCGTCTGGCGACGCGCGCCGAACCTCGGGCGGCAGGCGACCAGCCAGCAGTTCGGCCGGACGCTGGACACCATTCTCGTCTACGGAGCGCGCGCTCGGAGCGGGCCCGGGACCGGTGCGGTGCTCAACCCGCCGACGCGGCTCGAGCCGATAGACGTCGCGGCGATACGCTGGGACGGCGATCCCGAGACAGGGGGGCGTCCTTTCACGACTGCACCCCGGGGCGACTATACGGACGCGTCGATCGCGCGCCTCGATGCCGAAGGGCGGATTCACCGCACGCAGACGGGCAAGGTCTACGTGAAGTACTTCCTCGTGAAAGATTCGAGCGGCGTCTGGTGTCGCGAGCGCCGTGTCGATGCGCTCTGGACCGACGTGCCGCCGCTGCGCCACGCAGCGGTCGGCGAGAGGACTGGGTTTCCCACGCAGAAGCCTCGCGCTCTCCTCGACCGCATCATTGCGTGTGCGACGAAACCTGGCGGCTTGGTGGTCGATCTCTTTGCGGGGAGCGGGACGACCGGCGAAGCTGCCCATGCGCTCGGGCGCCGCGCGATCCTCGGCGATGCGGGGGGAGCGGGTATCGCCACGTCGCGGGCTCGGCTGGCGCGCTTCGGCGCTGCTGTCTCCGTGGAGCGCTGCGGTGGACCGCCGGCAGCCGCCGACTTCGACGTGACGCTCTCGAGCGAGCGGATTGACCCGAGCCGCGTCCGCGTCCGTCTCGTTGCACCGAGCGAGCCGCTCGCCTGGGCCATCGACCCGACGTTCACCCCCGATCGCCCGTTCCGTGCGGTCTGGCACTCCGAGCGTGTCCCCGGTGTGCGCCCGCGCCCCGCGGCGTCGGAGGCGATTGTCGAGTCCCCGGCCGGCGCATCGATCGCCGTGCGCGTCTTCGACGATGACGGTGCCGTCGCGACGAAAGTCATTTCGCCTGGTCGTGTTGCCTCATGATCCTCCGCGATCCCGTGCACGGTCTCGTGGCCTTCGAGGCGGAAGAGGAGAGGGTCGTCGAGCTTCTCATCGACACTCCGGAGGTGCAGCGCCTCCGTCGGGTGCGGCAGCTCGGCGTGACGTCGCTCGCCTTTCCAGGGGCGGAGCACACGCGGTTCGCGCACGCGATCGGCTCCGCGTTCGTGATGAAGCTCCTGTTGACCCGACTCCGCGCGATCCACGGGGAGCTCCCTTTCTGGCATCGAGTCTCGACGGATCGTGCGCGCGACGCTCTCGCGGCGGCATTGCTCCACGACGTGGGCCACGGTCCGTTGTCACACCTGTTCGAGGACGCCCTCCCCGGAACGCCGCACCACGAAGCCTGGACCGAGCGGATCGTGCTCGACCCGTCCACGGGGATAAACAAGGTGCTCGCAGGGCTCGATCCGCAGATGCCCTCGAGGGTCGCCGCGCTCGTGCGCGGAGAGCACGAGCTCCCTTATCTTGCAAAAGCGGTCAGCGGCACGTTCGACGTCGATCGCTGCGACTACCTTCTCCGCGACGCGCACGCCACGGGCGTTCGGTACGGTCTCTTCGATCTCGATTGGCTCCTCCGGAGTCTCCGCTTTGCACCCGTCGCCGACCCGAACGACGCCCCTTCACTGGCGATCGATGGGGCCAAGGGGCTCCCCGCCATCGAGGCGTTCATCCTCGCGCGCCTCAACATGTTTCAGCAGGTCTACCTCCACAAGGCGACGCGCTCTGCGGAGTGGATGATCCGCCGCGCGCTGGCCCGGGCCGCGGAGCGCCTCGTCGAGGGGGACCGGCTCCCCCAGGTCCCGCGCGCGATCGAGCTCGCAGCACACGGCGAGCCCATGCCGCTTCACGACTACCTCGAGCTCGACGACGGCGGGCTCGCCGTGGCGATGCATGCGTGGGAGGGCGCCCAGGATCCCGCGCTGGCGGACCTCTGCCGGCGGATCCGCGATCGTCGTCTCTTCAAGACGTTCGAGCTCTTCGGCGAGCAAGCCGTGGGCGCCGGGCGTGACGAGGCGCTCGCTCGCGCGCGTGAGGTGGCCTCCGCGCGTGGCTTCGATCCCGATGTCTACGTCGGAATGGACTTCGCGAGCGACACGCCGTTCGGCGCCGAGGTGGAGCCGCTCCTCGTCGTCTTCGCGAAAGGGCCTGCGCGACCGCTCAGCGACGTTTCCTTCCTCCTGACGCGCCTCGCGGGGCAGATCCTGTCGCGCGTCCGCCTCCTCATCGCCCCCGAGCTACGCGACGACGTGCTTCGCGCGCTCGGCGTCTGATCGCCATGGTCTGCGGAACGCTTCTCCTTCTCCAACTTCTCTCGGCGACGCCGGCTGGCGCTGCAGAGCCCGTCGCCCCCCCCTCGGCGAAGCCCGACTCGACCTACGGACGCATCGACGGTGACATAGGGCTCGTCCTCGGCGTGGGGCTCGCGGTCGGCCCGGACGCACCGAGAGGGGCGGTCGACTTCCGTGTGCGGTACCTCGACACCGTCGGGATCTTCTTCGACTACGAGGACGGCTCGATGTTCGGACACGGCGCGGAGCCCGTCCGGGTACTCGCCGGGGGGCTCGAGCTCCGCCCTCTCTTTCTCGGTCGCTGGCTCACGGGGCACGAGATCGGCAATGCGCGGCTCGACCTCGCGCTCGACTCGCTGGGATTCGAGCTCGGGGGGGTCTTCGCGCAGCCCCAATACGGGTCTTTTCCGCAGCGACCCGGCCTACAGGCTGGCCTCGCGCTCGAGCTCCCCATCCTCGCCCGTGCGAGCGGTCCTTGGATTGGGCTGCACGGCGGCATTCGCTATAGCGATGCTGCGCTCGGAGGGGGCCCGGTGAGCGATCCCGCCGACCGTGCGTTCTTTCTCTCGATCACGCTGGCGTGGCATCAGATCGTCGGGACGCACGCGGTCGATGCGTTCGACCGGGCGCCCCGATGAACCTGCGAGAGCTCCTCGGGCGCGCTCTGTCGTCTCGCTCGGTGGACCCTCGATTCTTCGTGGAGCGGGCACCTCCCGCGGTCGTCCCCCGGTCGTCGTTCGACGCCATCGCGCTCGGCAAGGCGGCCGGGCGAATGATGGACGGGCTCCTGGAGTCCTGGGGTACCTCGCTCCGCGCCGCGCTCGTCGTGCTCCCCGACGACTCGCCCGCTCCCAGGGACGATGGGCGCGTGAGAGTACTTCGCGCCGCGCATCCGCTTCCGGACGAGCGCAGCGTGATGGCGGGAGATGCGGTCCTGGACTTTGCGAGGAACGGAGCGGGAGAGGCTCTCTACGTCCTCGTCTCCGGTGGCGCCTCTTCGCTCGTGCTCGCCCCCGCAAGCGGCGTGACGCTCGAGGTGGCCCGCGCCGTCACGCAGACCCTCCTCACGTCCGGCGCGGACGTCCGCGACACGAACACCGTTCGAAGGCACATCTCGCGTGTTCACGGAGGTGCCCTCCTTCGCGCGAGCTCCCCTCGTCCCACGGTCACGATCGTCGAGAGCGACGTCATCGACGGGCAACCCTACGATGTCGGCTCGGGGCCATCGGTGCCCGACCCAACCACAATCGAGGACGCGCGACGGATCCTCGCGCGCTTCGCCCCAACGTTCGCACCCCTGCTTGGTCTCGACGCGGGCGAGACGCTGAAGCCGGCCGATCCGGCTGCCTCGCGCTCCACGATCGTCACGACGGGGGGGCCGGCGCAGCTCGCCGAGGCTCTGGCGTCGCAGCTCCGGGATTCGGGGCTCGCCGTGCAGGTCCTCGACCCTTCGCTCGGCGACGTCGCGGCCCTCGCCGAGGAGTACGCGCGCCGCGCTCGAACGATGAAGCCGGGCGAAGCGATCGTTCGGGTCGCCGAGCCTTCGCTGCGCGTCGGGGTCTCCCGGCCCGGCGCAGGGGGCCGGTGCGGGCATCTCGCGTCGCTGGTCGCGGCGGCGCTCCCTCCGGGCGTTTCGTTCCTCGCGGCCGCATCCGACGGAGTCGATGGTTCCGGCGGAACCTCGGGAGCCGTCGTGGACAGCGAGTCCTTCTCCGATCCAGCGGCGCTCCGCGCGGCTGTCGCCGCATTCGACACAGGACCGCTCCTCGTGGCCTGCGGCGCAGCGCTCCCGGTGGGACCGACCGGCCTCAACCTGACGGACGTGCACGCCCTCGTGTGCGCGGCCAGGTCCGAAAAGGCGGAGCCTGCGGTCGGCTAGGGCTTCCCCCCGTCTACGTCCCGCTTGTGCTCGATCTCGACTCGCACCTGATCGGCCAACGAACAGTTGTTCACCTGCCGCTGCATCGCGGCGCGCGTCTCCGGATCGGTCATCGCGTGCTCCCCGGCGAAGACGAACGACGCGTTCCCCTCCCGGCGAAGCCGTAGGAGCACCGCTTTCGTCCGCAGATCGAGGATGTAGACGCGGGACGAGTGCGGTACCAGCTGGAGCGCCGCCTCGTCGATCGGCCCGCCGTCGGCTGCCGCTTGGGCTTCCGTGGCGTCCTCGTCGAGCACGAGCAGGAAGAACTTCGCCTGCTTCACGATCTCCGCCGCCGTGCGCATGTCGACCGTGCTCGCCTTTTCGTACTGCTCCTGAACGACGCGCACCTGCATCTTGTCGTCCGCGGCTTTGACCTGGTCGGCCCACTCGTCCGTCAGGACTCGCGTGGCTTTGTAAGCTCGTCCCAGGTTCCACGGCTGCTCGGGGAACGCCCCTCCGTCTCGATCGCCGAGCGCCGCGGCGCGGTTTTGCTCTCGGAGAAAACACCCGACGAAAGCGTCACGCTGCGACTCCGCCGCGGCGCGCCTCAGGCTGGCTACGTCTTTGGCGTCGGCGACGCGCATCCGCAGGTAGAGGCCCGGCGCCGAGCGGAAGTCGCCTCGCGTCGCCTCGCTGTCGACGAAGTCCCCTTTGTAGGCCTTTGCCGCGTCGAGAACGAACGACTCGAGCTCGCCGCGCAGCGGGAACCACTCGGCGCCGATCGTCGTCTTCATCGCCCGCTGCTCGGCGAGGAGCTCGTGCTTGTCCGCGTCGAGCTGGTAGTCGCTCACGTAGTGGTAGACGACCAGGCTCCCGAGGATCGCCGACACGCCGAACAGATAGAGACCGGTTGACGGGCGGGCGTACTTGCCCCCCGGTAGCCGTCCTTCACGTCCGTCGTAGATGGCCTTCAGCCCAGGCTTGGGGCGATTCGTCGGGCCGAGGGCCATGATGCGTTCTCGCTTGGCGCGGCGCGCGGCGAGACAGACTCCGGCACGCCGGCGGTCGCGCTGCGCTCAGTTGTTGTGGGTCTTCGGGAGCGGGCCGACCATGAAGCTCACGTTCGGGAAGCCGGCGAACGCCGCCGTCTGGAACACGCTCTTCACGACGACC
>JBKQKP010000125.1:0-2989 GCA_052147435.1 Polyangiaceae bacterium
GACGAAATTCATACAGCGAATTCAGGAGCAAACATACCATACAAGATCAAAGTCTGGCGATCCAGAATGTGGAGCAAGAAAATCATTCTCCCGACCTCCTCGTCTCGCACGCCCACGACCTCCACGAGACGATCGACGCGCTTCACCTCGACCGGCCGGCGCTCGGCGGCATCTCGATGGGCGCAGCCGTGTCCCTCGCGTACCTGCGTCACTTCGGCTTCGACGGCGTTCGCGCCTACGTGCACATCGATCAAGCGCCCCGCATCCTCAACGACGCAACGTACCGCAGCGGCCTCTTCGGCGAGGACCAGGCCGGCATCTTGGGCGCGTGGGACGTGCTGATACGCGACCTCGAAGCTTGTGGTCGCGATACGCCGTACGCGCAGGTACCGAAGCGCCTCCGTCGCGCGCTCGCCGCGAGGCTCGCGCAGTTCTTCTCGTACGCGTTCCATGGTCGCCTGCTCCGCGCCTCGAGCCTGCTCCTGAGGGTGGAGCGGCTCGCGAAGCGGTTCGTCGAGGTCGAGAACTGGCCTCTCTACGTGGATGCGATCCGCGCCTACCAGACGCGCAACTACGACTTCCGCCCCTCGCTCCGCCGCGTGACCGTTCCGATGCACATCTTCGTCGGGATGGAGTCGCGCATGTACCCGCCGGAAGGGCAGCTCGCGATGCAGGAGTACGTCCCTCACGCGCAGATCGTTCGGTTCGCGCGTGCGGGTCACGCGGTCCCCGCGGAGGCGCCGCGCCTGTTCACGCGCGCGCTGGGAGCATTCCTTCGAGAGTCGCTCGCGTGAGTTTCACGCCGGGACCTCCACCACGCGGAGCAGCTGCAGCACCATCCGGTACGTGAGCCCCCACAGCACGTGCGGCCCGAGGCGGAAGCACGGGAGCTCCAGCACCTTCCCGGCTCGCACGTACTCGAATGTCCCCGCCCCCTCCTTCTCGAGCCGCGCGAGCTTCGCGAGCGGCACCCACAACGTCGCGCTCACCTCGGCGCTGGTCGTGGCGACCGCGTCCGCGTCCTCGAGCGCGAACACGAGCTGCGCGACGCTTGCTCCACTGACGGCCGCCGCGACGACGTCGAGCTGCGCGAGGCACGCGTCGGGCGACAGACGCAGGCCCACCTCCTCTTCGGTCTCGCGTACCGCCGTATGAACGAGCGATTCGTCGGTGGGCTCACGTTTGCCACCGGGGAACGCGACGTGGCCCGACCAGGGGTCATCGGCGCGCTCGGCGCGCACGATGAAGAGGAGCTCCGCACCATCGGGAGACGGACGGAGGATGGTGGCGACGGCGGCGAACGCGTCGCAAGGGCGAGGCGGGCGAGCGGGGTCGCGGAGCCGGCGGATCACGTCGGGGAGATGGAAGGGTCGTTCGTTCAAGGGGGCGCGCGCTTACTCAGCGCCCTCGAGCTTCGCGAGGAGCTCGATCTGATCGAGCAGCGCCTGCAGCTCCTCGTCGGTGCTCGCCTCGGGTGTCTTCTTGCGGAAGAGCGCCGCGACGGGGGCCGCGAAGCGCGAATCGGTGCGGGCGCGCTGGATGCGCGACATCAGCTCGTCGCGGGAGAGCTTCTCGCGCGGGGCGGCGCGCAGCTCGGCGGCGGTTGCGCGGAAGTCGCCGAGCTTCTTGTCCATCTCGTCGTGCCACGCGAGCCGGTCGCGGCGCGCGTCGAGCTCCTTGGCGAGGGCCTCGCCGTCGGCGCGGAGCTTCGCGGGGTCGCCGCCGTGGGCGGAGATGAACGCGTCGAGCTCGGCGTCGGACATGGCGAGGACTTCGTCGACATCGTCCTGGATCTCGGCCTCCTTGATGGCCTTCCAGAGCGCGACCGAGCTTCCTTTCGTCGTATTCACTGCGTCACCTCTTCCGAGTCTTCCGAGCGCGAGTCGCGCGGCGGCGCCATCGGGCTTCATCGGCGCGACGCTAGCACCGCCCGCCGAAGGTCGCATGAGGTCGTGGGTTGTCATTCGAGGGCCGGCGGGGAATCGAACCCCGCGAATACCAGTCGGCCCATCCGCCGCACCTCGCGTCGGCGCGCCTTTCGGGGCCTAGGGAGGAGCGACTAGTTGTGCGGAGCTACGGCGGCGCTAGTGCGACGCCGCGACTCCGTTCGACGTCGACGCGCTCGGAAGCGCGGCGGGCGTCGGTGCGATGACGCTCGCGGCAGGAGCAGCCGCGGGCGTCGTGAGTGCCGGAACAGCCGGCGCTGCGGGGGCCGCGATGGTCCCCTTGATCTTCTCCTTCTGTCGCTTCTCCTTGGTCCCGCGGGCCTCGCGCGTGGCGAGGACCTTGAGGACTGCCGTGGCCTTGGTGGCCGCGGACCTCGCCCCGATCTTGGGCGGGAGGAACCCGAAGTCCTGCGCCTCCTTGCTGGTGGCGCCGAAAGCTCCGGTGACCCAGGCCTTCAGACCCTTGTCGGTCGCTAGGCGCGTTGCTTCCGCGCTGTCACGAGCCTCGAGGGCCTTGTCGTACGCCGTCTTCTGAGCTTGGAGCTCCGAGCGGGTATCGATGGCGGCCTGGTAGATGCTGGTCAGGTCGGTCGGCTTCATCTGCTGACCGTTGATCTGCATCGGCGACTTCGTCTTCACGTACTGGCCCAGCGCCGTGAGGCGCTGGGTGCACGTGGCGACGACTTCTGCGTTGTTTTGCTTGATTGACATGTTTTCACCTCCTCTCCTCAGCGGACTTCGACATGCCGTTGACTTCGGCGGGGGGACTCGGACCGAAGAACAGACCCCTTACTCAGGTTTGTTTTCAGGAGGCCGATCGGACGAAAGAGGGGGGGCGATTTTTGAAAATAGTTTTGGGGCCCGCGGGGGGACGCGATCGGCCGTCGAACCGACGCGAGGGGCCCGCGGCCGGACGCGATCGGCCGTCGAACCGACGCGAGGGGCCCGCGGCCGGGCGCGCTGGGCCGTCGACCCGACGCGAGGGGCCGGCGGCCGGACGCGATCGGCCGTCGAACCGACGCGAGGGGCCGGCGCCCGGACGC
>JBKQKP010000126.1:0-2836 GCA_052147435.1 Polyangiaceae bacterium
CGCGGCGCAGCTCGTGGCGAAGGGGGGAGTCGAGGCGGGTGGGCGGGATCCACAAACGCCACGACGCGCCGCAGTCACCCGCGGCGCGTCGCTCGTCTCGAAACGAACTGGGCTTACTTCTTCCCAGCGGGTGCAGCGGGCGCCGGCGGCGGAGAGCTCGCTCCGGTCTTGCCGACCTTCCCCTTCTTGTCTCCCGAGTGACCGTGGAACGTGCGCGTGGGGGCGAACTCGCCGAGCTTGTGCCCGACCATGTTCTCCGTCACGAACACGGGGACGAACTTCCGGCCGTTGTGGACGGCGAACGTCAGACCCACGGCGTCCGGGGTGATCGTGCTGCGGCGCGACCACGTCTTGATGACCTTCTTGCTCTGCGCGGCACCCGCGGCGGCGATCTTCTCCGCGAGATGACCGTCGACGAAGGGGCCCTTCTTGATTGAACGCGGCATCTTCGAATCTCCCTAATCAGCCCTTCTGGCCCCGGCGCTTCACGATCATCCCGTCGGTGCGCTTGTTGTTGCGTGTCTTGAGGCCCTTCGAGAGCTGCCCCCACGGCGAGCACGGGTGACGGCCACCCGACGTACGCCCTTCGCCACCGCCCATCGGGTGATCGACGGGGTTCATCGTGACGCCGCGGTTGTGCGGACGCTTTCCGAGCCAGCGCTTGCGCCCCGCCTTACCGAGCGAGATGTTCGCGTGGTCGGGGTTCGAGACCTGGCCGATCGTGGCGTGGCAGTCCTGGTGGACCTGCCGAACCTCGCCGGACGGGAGACGGACCTGGGCGTAGTCGCCGTCCTTCGCCATCAGGATGGCGGCGGCGCCGGCGGAGCGCACCATCTGCGCCCCTTTGCCCTTCTTCAGCTCGATGTTGTGGATCGTCGTCCCGAGCGGGATGTGACGAAGCGTCATCGAGTTGCCGGGCTTGATGTCGGCGTTGCGGCTGGAGATGACCGTGTCCCCCACGTTCATCCCGTCGGGGGCGAGGATGTAGCGCTTCTCGCCGTCGACGTAGTTGAGGAGCGCGATGCGGGCCGTGCGGTTCGGGTCGTACTGGATGCTGTCGACCTTCGCCGGGATCCCGATCTTGTCGCGCCGCCAGTCGAGGATGCGGTAGCGCTGCTTGTGTCCCCCGCCGCGGAAGCGGCTGGTGATGCGCCCGTGGTGGTTACGGCCACCGGTGGTGGTCTGGTGCTCGAGCAGGCTCTTCTCCGGCTCGGCGCCCTTCGTGATCTCCTTGAAGTCGGAGACCGAGTAGAAGCGCCGCGCAGGCGACGTCGGCTTGTAGGACTTGATACCCATTTGAGTTTACCCGTTCCCGCTTCCTCAGGAGCTCTCGGTGGTCTCTGCGAAGAAGTCGATCGAGTGGCCCTCTTTCAGAGTGACCATCGCCTTCTTCCAGTTCTGCATCTTGGCGTAGCCGCGCCCCATGCGGCGGTCCTTGCCGCGCATGACGAGCGTGTTCACGCAGGCGACCTTCACCTTGAAGAGCTTCTCGACCGCGTTGCGGATCTGGATCTTGTTCGCGTCGCGAGCGACCTCGAACACGACCTGGTTCTGCTCGCGCAGGCGATTGCTCTTCTCGGTCAGGACGATGGGCCGACGAATGACTTGCTCGGGGCTCATTTGGCGTCTCCCGTCTTCAAGCAGCGCTGCTCGAGCGCCTTCACGGCGTCCTTGGAGAGGACGAGGGTGTCGTGGCGGAGGAGGTCGTACACGTTGACCCCTTCCGGCGGCAAAAACTGATGGTCCTTGCAGTTACGGATCGACAGGCGAAGCTTCTCGTTCGCCGCGTTGTCCACGACGAGCGCGCTCTTCTGCTTCGAGTCCTTCTGGACCTTCTGCAGCGTGTCGAGCGCGGTCACGAGCCCTTTGGTCTTCACCTCGGGGAGCTCGAGACGATCGACGACGACGAGGCGCCCTTCCTTGTGCAGCTTCGACAGGGCGCTCCTGAGCGCGCTCGAGCGAACCTGCTGCGGGGGGCGATAGCTCCAGTCGCGCGGGCGCGGCGGATGCGCGCGACCGCCGCCGACGTACACCGGCGCGCGGATCGAGCCGTGACGCGCGCGCCCCGTCCCCTTCTGCTTGTAGAGCTTCTTCGTGCTGCCGGAGACGGCGGACCGGTTCTTCGCGGCCTGCGTCCCCTGGCGGCGTGAGGCGAGCTGCGCCTTCACGACTTCGTAAAAGAGGTGTTCCTTCACTTCCGTGGCGAACACTTCGTCGGCGAGCTCGACCGAGCCCACCTTCTCGCGCTTCATGTTGTAGACGTCGATGGTGGCCATCGTAAAAACCTCTCCAGGGATTGACCGCGCCGCGCAGGGCGCGGACGCGCCGTCACGACTTGATCTCGACGTCCACGCCGGCGCTCAAATCGAGCTTCATCAGCGCGTCGAGCGTCTGCTGCGTCGGCTCGAGGATGTCGAGCAGGCGCTTGTGGGTGCGGATTTCGAACTGCTCGCGCGACTTCTTGTCGACGTGCGGACCGCGGAGGACCGTGTAGCGAGCGATGTGGGTGGGCAGCGGGATCGGGCCGGCCACGCGCGCACCGGTGCGCTTCGCGGTCTCGACGATGTCGCTGGCGGACTTGTCGAGGAGCTGGTGATCGAACGCCTTGAGGCGGATGCGAATCTTGGTGGCGCTGGCCATGGTTGTGATTCCCCTTACTCGATGACCTTGGTGACGATGCCGGCGCCGACGGTGCGGCCCCCTTCGCGAATGGCGAAGCGCATCTGCTCCTCGAGACCCACCGGCGTGATGAGCTCGATCGTCATCTTGATGTTGTCCCCCGGCATCACCATCTTCGTGCCTTCCGGCAGCTGACAGGTGCCCGTCACGTCCGTCG
>JBKQKP010000127.1:0-7795 GCA_052147435.1 Polyangiaceae bacterium
CAACAACGCCGGAGACCCCCCCAGTCCCAGGCCTTCCCCCCCCGCTTTTCGCCGTTTTCGACGCGAGTGTGCCGGACATATTGCGAATCTCGGCCCGCCGTCGTACCCCCCCGCGGATGCCCTGGCGGTCCCGCCTCGTCCAGCTCGCTGCGCTCGCCCCGCTCGGCGCCTTCGCCCTGGCGGCTGTGCTGGCGGTCGGATGCCGGCGCCACCCTCCGGAGGGAACCACGGTCACCGCCGCCGTCGTGGACCCCGACGCGGGCGAGGTCGTCGCGCTCGCGATGCCCGACGGGGGGGCCGAAGCCGGGGCCGCGGGGCCGACGATCTACGCGCTCGGGCTCATCACCCCGATCATGAACGAGCCCGAATGGGCCCCGCACGATCCGACGAAGGCGAGCGACGATCGGAAAGGGGTCATCCGGCTCGGGTATCTCCGCAAAGGGGACAAAGCGGTCGTGAAGCCGCAGATCGTGAAGAAGTCGAGCTGCCTCGAGGGGTGGTACGAGCTCCTGCCTCCCCCCGGCTCGGCGAAAGGAGCTACCGGAGGCTTCGTCTGCGGGAAGTACGCGACGCTCGATCCCGACGACAAGGAGCTCGCAAACGCGCCCCACCCGCCGAACATGGCGGGGCCGCTCCCGTACGACTACGGACTCAACCTGGTGAACGGCGCGCCGCTTTACCGAAGGCCGCCGCTTCGGAAGGAGCGCGCGGAGTACGAGCGCGGGCTCGCCGTAGGAAAGACCAAGAAGGACGACGACACGGGAGGCGCGACGACGCCGGCGGCAGCCGCGCACCCTCCGAGCGACAACGGCAGCGGCGAGACCCCCTGGTACCTGGAGCACAAGGACCGCTCGCAGATCTCGATGGACGAGCTGAAGGGGGAGACGTCGCTCATCGACAAGCGGATGGTGAAGGGCTTCTACCTCGCGCTCGACGCGAAGATTCACGCCTTCGCCGGGAGCTTCTGGCGGACGACGCGCGGAATGTACGTCCCGAAGGACCACATCCTCGTGCACGATCCGAAGGTCGAGTTCGAAGGGGTGTGGGTCGGGCATGAAGGCGAGACGCGCCACCTCCCGCTCGGCTGGGTCACGAACGTTCATCAGTGGAAGTACACGATCGACGACGATCACCAGAAAGTGCACCGCCACGATCACGTCGACCGCTTCACGATCGTGCAGCTCACCGGCAAGAAGGTCACCGTCGAGAACCGCCGCTACTACGAGACCGACGAAGGGTGGTGGCTGCGCGACATCGACTGCACGATCACCGAGCCGGGCCCACCGCCGAAGGACCTCGCTCCGGGGGAGAAGTGGATCGACGTCAATCTGACCCGGCAGTCGCTCGTCGCCTTCGAGGGAGACAAGCCCGTCTTCGCGACGATCATCTCGAGCGGTCGCCACGACGACAACAACCCGGCGAAGGATCACCGGACGCGCGCGGGCGACTTCCGCATCCGCGAGAAGCACATCTCCGCCACGATGGACAACGACACCGCGACCGACGGGCCGTACTCGATCGAGGACGTCCCCTGGATCATGTACTTCGACGGGAGCACCGCGCTTCACGGCGCGTTCTGGCACTCGAAGTTCGGTCACGAGAGGAGCCACGGCTGCGTGAACATGACGCCGCACGATGCGCACGAGCTCTTCGGCTGGGTCGGCCCCGCGCTCCCCGACGGCTGGCACGGTGTCCACGCGACGGAGGCGAACCCGGGGACGCGGGTGATCGTCCACGAAGAGGGGGGGAAGGACGCGAAGGAGAAGCGCGAAGAGCACCACGCGAGCGCGGAGCCGGATTAGCGCCCTACGGGTGCTCCCCCCTCCACGCCTTCACCTCCGCGAGCTTCTTCGGGCTCTCCACCCTCTCGTAGAGCCCCTCGGCTTCGAGCGCGAGCTCTCGCGCGCGCTTGCTCGTCGGGTCCTTGCGCGTGATCGCCTTGGCGAGCTCGAACCGTATTTCGGCCGACTGATCAGGGTCCGCCTCCGGCTTCTTCATGACGGCGTAGCCACGCTCGAGCGCGGCGAGCGCCCCCGCCAGGTCGCCGGTCTCCGCGCGACAGTGACCCAGGCCCGCGAGGAAGTGCGTCGTGTCGGCGTAGTCGCGGCCGAACTTGGCGTCGTTGATCGCGACGGCGCGTTCGTACTTCGGTATCGCCTGCGCGCAGTCCCCGAGCCCCGTCAGAGCATCGCCCAGCGACCCGAGCGAGATCGCCACGTTCGGATGGTTCGGACCGCGGATGCGCGTGTAGAGGTCGACGGCCTGCTCGAGGAGCGGCTTCGCAGCGGCGAAATCACCGAGCTCCACGTCGACCTCCGCGATGTTGCCGAGAGACGCCGCCACGTTCGGGTGCTCGTTCCCCAGCTCCCGCCGCGAGATCGCGAGCGCTCGCTCGTGCGCGCTTCGCGAGTCTTCGTAGCGCGCCACCTTGTCGTACGCGCTCCCGAGCGCATTGAGGAACGTCGCGATGCGCAGACTGTCCTTGCCGTAGAGCCTCTCGCCAATCGCCAGCGCCTCCTCCGCGAGAGCGACGGCCCCCTTGCCGTCCCCCCGTTCGTCGTGAGCCCACGACTCGGTGCGAAGGAGCGTCGCGCGCAGCTCTTCGTCTCCGCCGGCGCGCTCGAGGGCCCCGTGCGCGATCTCCGCCCATCTTTCCCCCTCGAGCGGTCGAGCGAGCATGTAGCTCTCGAGCGACGCAAGGCTCGTCGCGGCCTTCGTCGCGGTCTCGTCGTCCTTCGCCGCGAGTGAATGAGCGAACGCTGTCGAAAGCTCTGCCTCCGCCGCCTTGTGCTCTCCCGTCGCCATCAAGCTGCTGCCGTGCGCGTTGCGCGCCTTGGCCTCGAGCGGCGCGTAGTGGGCCG
This sequence comes from Polyangiaceae bacterium, assembly GCA_052147435.1. GTDB lineage: Bacteria > Myxococcota_A > Polyangia > Polyangiales > Polyangiaceae > JBKQKP01. The sequence goes on from JBKQKP010000127.1 coordinate 2,862, forward strand.
CCTGCGCGTCGGCAAGCGCTTGGGCGGCGAGCTCCACGGCGCGCGTATCCTTCCCGAGGTGCTGAAGGGCACGGGCCTCCGACAGCGTATTTTCCGCCTTGTGCACGAGCGCGAGCGCCGCCGGGTCCTTCGGCGGCGGCGCGACGGCAGTGAGCCCGGCCACGTCGCCGCAGGGGGCGATGCTCGTGAGCTCGCCGGCGGCCTGGGCAGCCTTTAGGACCAGCGTCTTGTCCGCCTCCCCGGCCTCCGCCAGCTGCGCGGTGAACGAGCGGAGCTCGCGGAGCCGCGAGTCCAGGCACGCGGTGCGAAGTACGAGAACGCTCTCGGGCTGCTCCTCCCGTACGCGGGTTGCCTGGCACGATTCGGTGCGCATCTTCACCCACGCGCCCGTGTACGCATCGAGCGTCCGCTCGACGCTCGCGACGATCGGGCTCGAGCCTGGGACCGCGGCGGCGAACTTGGTGCGAAGCTGCGCGCGCACGGCGTCGTCCCATGCCCCGGCGACGAGCGCTTCGGACCCACCGCATCGGTCGGGGTGCGCGCGCCGTGCGAGCCCGACCGACGCGCCGACGAGCGTCAGAGCCGCCGCCACTCCGGCTCCGATCGCGAGGCGGCGGCGCGTGCGCACGGCCGGGTCGTCGCGAAGCGCCGTGAGAAGGCTCCGCATGTCCGGAAAGCGTTTGTCGGGGTCCGGCGACAGCCCGCGCTCGAGGATGCGCCGTATCCACGACGGGACCGAGGATCTCTCCGGCGGATCCGGTGGCGTAAGTCGCTTCTTCTGCTCGGCGAGATCGCGCGTGGTCCCTCGAAACGGGCGCTCGCCGTAGAGCGCCTCCCAAAACGTCACGCAGTAGCTGTACTGGTCCGTGCGCGCGTCGGTCGTGCGCGCGTCGTGTTGCTCGGGGGCCATGTACTGCAGGGTCCCCATGACCGCCCCCACCTGCGTGAGCGTGTCCGTGCCCGCTGCCGGTGGCGCGCCCGCGTCTGCGCCCGCGTCCTCGTCGTCTCCGGTTGCCGCGGCCCGCACGAGCCCGAAGTCGGTCACCCGGGCGCGCCCGTCCGCGCCGACGAGGACGTTGTCGGGCTTGAAGTCGCGGTGCACGAGCTTCGCCGCGTGCGCCGCGGCGAGCCCCTCGCCCGCGTCGAGCATCAGCCGCATGATCTCGCTGCGCGAAGGGGGGGAAGGCCCTTTGAGCCGCTCCCTCAGCGTCCCCGCCTCGACGAGCTCCATCGCGATGAAGACAAGGTCGCCGAACGTCCCGACGTCGTGCACCGTGGTCACGTTCGGGTGCGCGAGCTTGGCCATCGCCTGCGCTTCGCGCAGAAGGCGCGTCTGCGCCGTCGTTCGCCCCTTCGAGCCGACGGCCGACGACGATTCCGACTCGCCCGCACGGAGCAACTTCACCGCGACGCGCCGGTCGAGCTCGGGATCGTAGGCCGCATACACCATGCCGCCGCCGCCGCCGCCGATCGTCTTGAGGATGAGGTAGCGGCCGACGCGCGTCCCTTCAGGGAGGGCCGCGCGCGCCTGGTCCTCGGTCGCGAGCTGTCGCGCGATTGTCTCCAGTCCCTGCGTCGGGCCGGCGTCGGTCTCGAAGGACCCCGAGTCGGGCACGGTCGGGACGACAGGAGGAGTGCTCGACGGGGGCACGGGGGGAGAATATCCGCTTCACCCAGAGTTCAGGGCCTCCGTGCGCTTTCGCCCCGCCTCTTGCGCGTTTCGCCCGTTACGTTCCGCTCCGCAATTCGACGTTCCCGTTGATCGATTCCGCGCGGATCTTCGCCCCCCCGTTTCCGAGGCGCGCTCGCCCGCTCTTCGGACCAAACCCGCCGGGGGTCGTCTCGATCGCCATGGGGAAGCTCGTCGTGATCTCACCGTGAATCGTCGAAGCGTCGATGTCTGCATCGATCCCGACGGGAAGGCTCACCTTCACGTTCCCGTTGTTCGTGGTGACGGCGACGCGAGCCGTCGCTGCGGGCGCTTTCCCGAAGGTGGCCGTGACGTTGCCGTTCAGCGTCGTTGCCTCGACGACGTTCCCACCGGACACCTCGACGTCTCCGTTGAGAGTGGTCGCGTGAACATCGCCGCTGACCCCCCGGGCGTGGATCGCCCCATTGAGCGTCCCGGCGATGAGCGAGACACCCGCAGGAACGCGAGCGACGAGGTCGATCGTCGGGCCGTTCTGGTGGCCTCTCCCCGAAGATGTGCGGTCCACGCTGCTCACGCGGCACTGTTCTGGCGACTCGTCCGCGAAGAGGACGCAGACAGCCACGCCTCCCGCCTCTTCGCGCGTGATGACGCGCACCCGCGACGCATCTCCGTCGACCGCGATCGCCCGGACGTCGAGCTTCCCGTCGGCGCTTTGCGCGACGGTGATGCCCCCGTTGAAGGCATCGAGTCGAACCGCTCGCGATGCAGCGATGGGGCTCGTGCAGTGGAAGGACGCCACCTCCGACACCGTGACCGGCGCGGGACTCGCCGCGACGGGGGGAGCGGCCAGGGCGAGCGAGGCGAGCGGGGCGAAAGCGAACCGGGTGGGGAGGCGCATGCGGGCAGTTCGCCCGAGACGGGGAACTTATTTCGCTGGGGGGGCGAAATGGCTCCGCATCACACGCCCGGGCCTCATCGCCGGGACGAGCTCCCCCTTCGAAACCACCGTCTCTCCCCCCACGAGGACGTACTCGATCCCCTCCGGGTAGGCGATCGGCTCGGAGAACGTCGCTGTGTCCCGTACCCGCTCAGCCTCGAACGCGACCATGTTCGCGCGCATCCCAGGCGCGATCGTCCCCACGTCGGTCATCGCGAAAGCGCGCGCCGCTTGCGACGTCATCTTGCGGACCGCCTCTTCGAGCGAGATCGCGCGCTCCTCGCGCACGTACTTCCCGAGCACTCGCGGATAGGTCCCGTACGCGCGCGGGTGAGGGCGCCCGCCGAGGAGCGCGTCGGTGCAGACGTTCACGTACGGCAAGCGCAAGAAGCGGAGCACCACGCTCTCGTCCTGGGAGTGGCTCACCATGCCGACCCCCATTGCTTCGTCGCGGAGGAGATCGAGCGCGAGCTCCAGGGCGTCCCCCTGGCTGCGCGCCCGCGCCGCTTCGCTGAGCGTCTTTCCGAGCAGATCGCTCGAGCGCCCGCTGGGGATCTGCGAGATCACGATCCCGTCAGGTCCGGTCCACTTCCAGAAGTTGTCCCACGAGCATTCGTGCGTCTCGAGCATCGCGGCCCGCATCCGCGCGCGAGCGAGCGGGTCCCCGAGTCGCTTCACGGTCATGTCCGCGCCGCCGTCGTGAGCCCACGGAGGGAGGATCGCCCCCAGCAGCGTCGAGCCCGCCGCGTACGGGTACTGGTCGCACGTGATGCGAACCCCTCGCGCCCGCGCCTCGTCGATCCGCGCGAGGATCGCGTCCGCCTTGGGGACGTTGTACTTGCCGGCGATCTTGAAGTGCGAAATGTGCAGCTTGCACCCGCTCACCGTCGCGACCGTGAGCATCTCGTCGAGCGCTTCGACGATCGCGTCGCTCTCGCTCCGCATGTGGACCACGATCGGCATGTCGCCGGCGCGCTTGAGCACGCGGCCCAGCGCGATGAGCTCGCCCGTCTTCGCGTAGCAACAGGGGGCGTAGATGAGGCCCGTGGAGAGGCCGAACGCCCCGTCCTCGAGCCCCCGCTCGAGCTCGCGTTCCATCGCATGGAGCTCGTCTTCCGTGGGGGGGCGATCATCGGGCCCCATCACGTACGTTCGCAGCGCGCCGTGCGGCACGAGGTACGCGAGATCGAGGCTGGTCTTCGCCTGCTCGACGGCGCGCAAGTAATCGCCGCACGTCGTCCAGTCCCAAGGCGCTTCACGCGGATTGCCGTCGAGCCCGGAGAGGAAGCGCCGCGTGATCTCCACGTGCTCGCGCCGGACCGGCGCCACGGAGATCCCGTCCTGACCGAGGAGCTCGGTCGTGACCCCCTGGCGGAGCTTCATCCCGAGGTGGGGGTCCGCGAACAGATGCAGGTCCGAGTGCGAGTGGGTGTCGAGGAAGCCCGGCGCGAGGACGAGGCCGCCACAGTCGATCTGCGTGTGGCCCCGGAGGCCATCGGCGACGGCCGAGATGCGGTCGCCGTCCACCCCGACGTCGACGCGCCGGGCGGGGGTGCCGGTTCCGTCAACGACTCGAGCGCCGCGGAGGACGAGGTGATGCATGCCGCTTCGGATCTAACACGGGCCGGGGCCGGATCGTCACGGCCCGCAGCACGCGCTATGCCATGCTATCGCTCTAGGAGCATGATCGCCTCCCGCGTCATCCACGGCGACAACCTCGGCGTCTTGCACGCGATGGAGTCGGAGTCGGTGGATCTGGTCTACATCGACCCCCCGTTCAATACGGGCAAAGCGCAGAAGCGCGTGCAGCTGAAGACGTCGCGCAGCCCCGACGGCGATCGCACGGGCTTCGGCGGAGAGCGCTACACGACCGTGCGCGTGGGCTCACGCGCGTTCGCCGACGTCTTCGACGACTACCTCGGGTTCCTCGAGCCGCGTCTCATCGAGATGCGTCGCGTGCTGAAGCCGACCGGCTCCCTGTACTTCCACATCGACTACCGCGAGGCGCACTACTGCAAACTGCTGCTCGACGACGTGTTCGGGCGTGAAAGCTTCCTCAACGAAATCATCTGGGCCTACGACTACGGCGGCCGCTCGAAGCGCCGCTGGCCGGCCAAGCACGACACGATCCTCGTGTATGTGAAGGACCCCGAACGGTACTTCTTCGACGGCGACGCGGTTGACCGTGAGCCGTACATGGCGCCCGGCCTCGTCGGGCCAGAGAAGGCCGCGCGCGGGAAGCTCCCGACCGACGTGTGGTGGCACACGATCGACTCGCCTACCGGTGCCGAGAAGACCGGCTATCCGAGCCAGAAGCCGCTCGGAGTGCTGCGCCGGATCGTCCAG
>JBKQKP010000128.1:0-19804 GCA_052147435.1 Polyangiaceae bacterium
CCGGCGGGAGATCGGTCGCTGTCTTCAGAGACCGACGCCCCGCCAGCGTGCCTGCCGCGAGATGCGTGCGCGGCGCCCGCGCACGAGCGGCCACCGGTTCATCGAATCTTCGGCTCGTTCCAGCGCGAACGGACCCGGCGGACAACGGCCGATAATGAGGCGTTACGTCGCCTCTCGGAGCCCTCTTTGAGCGCGGAGATGCCTACGATTTCCTACACTCAACGCTACGACGCTCTAGCGTCTTGTCTACGGCCCACCGGTAGTCACGGTGGCCCGGTGTCGCCGCCTCGGCGACGACGACGACGAATCGTACGTACGCCGATTGCGGTGATGATCAGGACGGCGACGGCGAGGGCGGGAGCGTCCAAATTGGGCGAATGACGAACCACCTTCGGGCCATACTTGGCGACCATAGACGCGCGAACGGATTCGGCGGCGACGCGCCGACCTGTCTCCGTCGAGAGGTCCTGCTTATCAAGCTCCGCAAGTACCTCGGCCCGCATCCTTGCTGCAAACTTGCACGCACAGGTGTTGATGGGTTCGAGCTCACAGGTCCCGCACATGCACCCGAGCTCGCCCATCAGCGAGTCTTCGAAGTGAGACCGTGGCCTGTTTTCGAGCTCAGGGGGTGGGATCGCAAGCACGTTCAGATCGGTTCCACTCGCGTCGGGCAACTCGGATTTGGTGTGCGCCTCGAACTGTGCTTGCGCGCACCCCGACCCAAGCGCGCAGAAGAGGGGAATCCATATCAATGCTCGCATGGCGTAAGCGGTCGCTATCGAGCGCTTTCGTTCGCTCCCGCCTTCACCTCCGCGAGCTCCGGCAGGTCGGCGTCGGCGTCCTTCCACAGCTCCGCCAGCGCGACGTAGTGCGCTCGTGCCGTGTGCGGGTCCCCAGCTGCCTTCGCCGCGCGCGCCGCGCCGAGGAGCGCAAGCGCCCGGTTCGGCCGCGCGTAGAGGTCCGCCTCGAACCGCGCGAGCGCCTCCTTCGGCTTGCCGGCCGCCAGTAGCGCCTCGCCGAGTAGCTCGCGCACCGGGCGCTCCATCGCCGGCCCGGACGCGAAATCGCCTGGGCTCTCCCCGGTGTACTTCTCGAGCCCCTCGATCACTTTCTTCTGCGCGGCAGCGGAGGGCTTCGCGGCGGCGTGCGCGCGGAGGAGCAACATTTCCCCGCGCGCGTCCCACCCCTTCACGATGTTGGGCGGGAGCACCTTCTGCCAGAGCGCCATCTGCGCCTGCAGTGCTTTCGCGTCGGCCACTCGCTTGACGGCCGTCGCCTCGTCGCCGAGCCGGATCGCCGTCTCGGCGCGGAAGAAGTCCGCCTCCACTCGGTCGATGAGGACGGTCGGGAGACGGCTCTCCCCCTTGCCGCCGGGTGCGTGCATCGCGCACGCCACGTGCCCGGCCGTGCTCCCCTCGTCAAACGCGGGGGCGAGCACCGGCGCCATCATCGCTTCGAGTTCCCCCCACCGCCCCGTCTGCGTCACGTAGTTGGTGACCATCGAGAGGTAGTTATCGCGGAGCTCGCTCGAGTCGTCCTTCGAGGCGACGAGCAACGCGGCGGCGGCGTCGACGAGCTTCCGCGCGACGGCGCGCTGCCCGAGCTCAAGGTGCGCGGAGACGAGCCACAGGTACGCGTGCCAGTCGTACTCGCTCGGCGTGTGCCCACGCGACTTCTCCCACGCCACCGACGCCGCGTACGCCTGCTCGTTCGAAGGGACGACGTCGCGCCACATCCCGAGCTGAGTGAACACGTGCGACGGCATGTGCAGCGCGTGGCTCCCCGCAGGGGCGATGCGCGCGTAAAGCCGAGCCGCCGGCAACGCGAGGATAGCGTGCTCGGGGCTGTCGAAGGCATGGATGGCGTAGTGCGCCGCCCCGGGGTGCTGCGGGTTGTGCTGGAGCACCTGGAGCGCGAGGGCGCCGGCTTCCATCTGCTCGCGGACGTGCGCGTCGTCTCCGTTGTAATTGAAGAGGAGCGCGAGCGCGTATTGGAGGGTGACCTCGTCGTCGTCGGGGTAGTCGCGGTGCATCGCCGCCGCGGCCGCGAGCCATGCCGCGTGCGCATCGCTCGTCAAATCCTTCTCGTAGTCCGCACGCGCGACCCCGAGGAAGGCGCGCTCCTTGGGCGTGAGCGTCTCCTCTCCGCTGACGCGCGCGAGCGCCGCGCGCCCCTTCGCGGCGTCTCGGTCGTCCCAGGCCCTGTCGTAGGCCATCGCGTCGCCCCACGCGGCCATGGCGCACTTTCGATCGGCGGCAAGGGCCGCGGCAAACCTGACGTGGGCTTGATCGTAGAGGAACGAGTGGAGCGCGAGCATCCCCTCGGAGAAGTTGCGCTGGCACTCCGTGGTACCGGTGATGGGGAAGTCGATCCGTCCCAGCCCGCTGCCGTTCGCGGGTCCCGGTGCGGCAGTACCGACGGCGAGGGGGGCGGAGGCTAGGGGAGCCGAGGGCGACGTCGCCGCGGCGGTAGGGGGCGTTGCCGCTGTCGCGGGGGGAGTCGCGGGCGGAGGGGCGCCGCACGCGGCGACACAGATGACCGAGAGGACGGCAGCGCTCGATCGAAGGCGCATTGGTGGACCCTAGCTCCGCCGCGTCGATTCGGCCACACGGCGACTTCCGGCCCACGGAAGCCGCGGCGTCGTCGGGGGGCGCGTGATCGTCGCCATCCCCTGCGCCGAAGGCCACGCGCTGAGCCGGGCGTCGCTCCCATCTGCGGCCAACCGGCGCCCCGCGGAAGCGGCCGGTGACATGAAGTGGCCAACGTCCGCCCGACGAGCCTCGGTCTCCTCTCGCGGAGGGCGGTCAGCTCTATTCGGCGGCTTCTGCCGACTGCCGCCGCAGGTTCGCGCTGATGGCGGCGAGCTCGGGTATCGCTTCCGCGAGAGGGGCGAGTGCGCCCATCAGCACCTCGGCGTGGCACTGAGCCTGCCGTCGATACTCGTTGATCATCTTCGAGGACTCGGAGCTGGAGGATCCGGTCGCGCACGTCCCCATCGCCCGGCCTTGTCCATCCCCGCCTCCCCTTCCGATCGTGACCGATCGAACCATGGTCGCACGGATGAGCCGAAAAGAAACGGGCGCCTACGGACCCCGCGGGCGATCGACACGCGGGCCAGAGCCCTCCCCCGAACCCGAGCACCCACCGGGGTTCGTCCCCAGCCAGCACCTCTTGCCTGCGCCCATCGTGTATGGCACGACGTATGGCATGCACAAGACGACGCTCTATCTGCCTGACGAGCTGAAGCGCGCGCGCGAGCGCGCGGCGACGGCCCGGGGCTGCAGCGAAGCGACGCTCGTGCGTGAAGCGGTCCGCAAGCTTGCCACGGAGACCGAAGGGCCGCGTCCCCGGCTGCCCCTCTTCAAGAGCCGGCACCCGCGGCTCGCAGAGCAAGTGGACGAGGCTCTGAAGGGGTTCGGCGAGCGTTGATCCTGCTCGACACGAGCGGCCTGCTCGCGGCGATCGACGCGGCACAGCGCGAGCACGCCGCGTGCGCGCGTGCCATCGCGACCTCGGCGGGCCCTTTCCTGTTGTCGCCCTTCGTGCTCGCGGAGCTCGACTACCTCCTCGGGACCCGCGTGGGCGCGTCAGCGCAGCGGGCGCTTCTCGACGAGGTCGTGCGGGGCGCGTATCGCCTGGAGCCGTTCGGGGCGGAGGATGTTGCCGTTGCAGCGCGCGTGATCGAACGCTACTCCGCCCTCCATGTCGGAATCGCCGACGCATCGATCGTCGTGCTCGCGGGGCGCCACAAGGTGCGCGATGTCCTCACGCTCGATCGGCGCCACTTCCGCACCCTTCGGCGGCCCAACGGCCGGCCCTTCAGGTTGCTCCCCGAGGATGGTCGATAGGGGGAGGCTCGGCGCATTCCGATCCACCCGGATCGCCACGACCCCACGTGCTCCTCCCTGAATCAGCCTAATTTGGCCGAAATCAGGGCGCGCACATGCGGGTACGTTGGTTGCGTGTGTAGGGTTCGTGACCAGATCCGCCCTCATCCTCTCCTTTGCGTTCGTGGGGGCGATCGTAGTCGCCTGCTCGCCGTCGCCGAGCGACGACGGGTACGGGATTCCGCACCCCGCTCCAGGCTCGGTGAGCCCCTCCTCGGGGGTCTCTACGGTTTGCGGAGCCACGGGGGCGAGCTGCAAGTCGCCCAGCGACTGCTGCAGCAGCGACTGCAACTCGGGCAAGTGCGTCGTAGACCCTTGCGCCCCCTCCGGAGGCGCGTGCAACCACGGGAGCGATTGCTGCGGCGGGTCCTGCACGAACAACACGTGCGACCAGCCGGCTTGCGCGGCGGACACCTCCGCCTGCACCGCGAGCACCTCGTGCTGCAGCCACAACTGCGTCGCGGGAAAATGCGAGGGGGCGACCTGCTCGTCGAACGGGTCGGACTGCACGACGGGGAGCGAGTGCTGTACGGGTCTATGCACCGCGGGCGTGTGCGCAGCGCCGAGCGCATCCGGTGGGACCAGCGGCGGGAAGGACGCCGGCGGTTCTTCGAGCGGATCGTCGAGCGGCGGCTCTAGCGGGTCTTCGAGCGGGGGATCCAGCGGAGGCGGCACCGATGCGGGCAAGTCCTCCAGCGGATCGTCGAGCGGGGGATCCAGCTCGGGCAGCAGCAGCGGGAGCAGTAGCGGCGGCAAGGGGGGAAGCGGGGGGGGCACCGGCGGCAAAGACGCCGGTAGTGGAGGCGGCACCGGTGGGGGGACTGGCGGAGGCGGCAAAGACGCCGGCGGGACCGGCGGCGGCCATGGAGCCACGATCGACTCGGGCACCGACGCGAGCCCCAGCAGCGGCGGGGTCGAAGACAGTGGGTCGAGCGCGGACGGGGGACCGGGGGCGTGCTTGGACGTCGGGGACTCCTGCACGCAGAACGGCGACTGCTGCAGCAAGTACTGCAACGCCTCGTCGAGCTGCGCGAGCGCGTGCGGTCAGCTGAGCGCCGTCTGCCAGACGGACGCAGACTGCTGCAACGACGTCGCGTGTATCGGCGGGCTGTGCGGCGGTGGAGCCAACGAAGGCGGGGTCGGTGACGAAGGCGGAGGCGGTGGCACCGTAGGCGGAGGCGGCGTTGACGCCGCGCCCGCGTGCGGCACGCAGGACGACTCCTGCGTCTTCGACACAGACTGCTGCCAGCCACAGTTCAGCTGCATCTACAGCAGCTGCCAGGCGAACGGGAACGGCGACGACGCAGGCTCGGGGGGCGGCTGCCTCGTCGGTGGAAGCACGAGCCAGACGGCCAATTGCAGCGACTGTTGCAGCGGTACCTGCGCCGACGGCGTTACCTGTGACAACGGCAGCGGGAGCGGCGGCGGCGACGACGGTGGAAGCGGCCCGAGCTGCACTCCGTGCACTTGCGACGACGGTACCTGCCCTACGGATTCTGCCGGCGACTGCAGCGACGGCACCAACTGCAGCTCCTCGGACGAGTCGAACGACGACGGCGGAAGCGGCGCGGCCTGCTCCCCTTGCACGTGCGACGACGGTACCTGCCCGACGGATTCCTCCGGCGACTGTGACGACGGAACCAACTGCACCTCCTCGAGTGGGAGCGGTTCTTCGTGTGTGGGCTCCGGAGACCCCTCGCTAACGGGCGACTGCACCGACTGCTGCAGCGGCACCTGCGCAGACGGAGTCACCTGCGACGTGAGCAGACCTCGAAGAAGGTAGGGGGCCTTCTAGAAAGTAGGGCCGCGTCTCATCGAGGGCGAGGTCTGCCGAGGTAGGCGGGAGGCGGTCCATCGGAATGTCGAATCGTAGCATGCGAAGAGCGCCGGCCGCTCCGGGCGACACCGAGCCCAAATCTCAAGGCTCGGAGGTCTAGCCCTCGAAGACCCCCGGCGCGAAGATCGCGAACCAGCGACGCGGCTCGGAGACCGCCTGGTCTTGGAGGTAGCTGGTGGCCGCGTCCACGAGCGCTTTCCCTTTCTCCCCCTTCTTGATCTCCCCGAGCGACGCGCGGGTCGCCGCTGCGTGCAGCGCCATGCCGACGTCGTCGAAGCCGGACGCGGCCGACTCGAGGAGCGGGATGACCTCCGCGGTGCGCCCGGCGAGCCGCTCGATCCCCGCGCGCAGAAGGAGCGCCTGCGGCGTGACCCAGGCCGCACGCTCACGAACCAACCGGCGAGTCGCGGTCGAGGCGATCGCGAGCGTCGGTCCGCGCTCGCCCGAGGGGAGGGATTGCGCGCACGCAAGGGCGGCGCGCGCCCGCACGGCGAAGGCGTTTACGCGTATCAGATGGATGTACGTCAGGCTCGACTTCGACAGCGCCCCCCACGCCGCCTCGATACGCGCGTGCGCCGCGGCGCCGTCCCCCGTGTACAGATCGACGTTCGCCTGGGCGAGGAGCGCGTAATAGTGCTCGAGGTGGAATCCCACGGTCGACCATTCGCGCATGGCCGTCTCGCATTGACGCCGCGCCTCGGCGTGCGCGCCCTCCATCAGCCAGACGAGGTTCGGGTTGCCTATTCGGAGATTCACCGCTCCGTAGCGGTCGCCGCGCTCGAGAGCTTCGCGTAGCGCAATCGACTGCTGATCGTGAAGCCGTTTGAGCTCTCCCAGGTAGACCAGCGTCTGGAGGGTGAAGAGGCGCATCGACGAGACCTCCCACGCCGTACCGACACACTCGTCGCGGAAGAGGCTCTCGGCCTTGGCCAGCGGCTCGAGCGCCTCTCGGAAGCGCCCTCCGAGGTAGCGCGAGATCCCATCCCCGGCGTGCGCCCACGCCTTGACGAAAGGCTCGCCCGAACGCGCGGCCAGCTCCATCGCGCGCTCGCGTCTCGCTGCGGTGCGCCGGTGCGCGCGCTCCCCCGCGAAGCTGCTGCTCGTGACCATGACGGCCGCGACGAGCGCCACGTGACGGAGATCTCCCGCGCGCAGCGCGAGGATGAGGGTCATCTGCTGGAAATAGGCACCGCGGATCGTATCCACGAGCCCAAGGGAGAACGCGATTGACCAGCAGATGTCGATCCGCCGCAGCTCGTGCTCGGGGACGCGGGAAGGATCGCGTTCGCGAAACCCCGTCCCCCGTATCGCGATGTAGAGGCCGAGGAGTATGTACGCGAGGACCGCGCGAAAGGGGGTCGAAGGGTAGTGAAGCCCGACCTCGTCGAGGATCGTCCGCACGGCGGCGAGCCCCTCGTCGAAATGGCCGCTGCGCAGGAGCTGCTCGGCAGCGCGTCGCCGAAGGTCGAGCGCCTCCGCGGCGTTCGCGCCCCCCGCGGCCTCCCGGTAGACCTTCGCCGACTCCGCCCCCCTCCCCGCCATGGCGAGCGCTTCGCCCCACCGCTTCTCGATATCGCGCTCGGCCGTGCGGTCGACCCGCATCGTGCTCTCGAGCCGCAGCGCCAGCGCGCGCTCGTACAGCTTGGCCGCCCGGTCGAAGGCGAGCGTCGTCATCGCGTTGTCTGCCGCGCGGAGGACGTGCTTCGCGGCGTTGTCGGCGTCGCCCGAGCCGTCCCAGTGCGCGGCCATCGAGTCCGTGTCGGTGCTCCCCGAGGTCTCGAACGCGAGGGCGAGGCGGCGATGGTGCGCACGGACCACGTCCGGCGATAGCTGCTCGAGCACGGCGTTTCGCACGCGACCGTGGTAGGCCTCCATCGGGTCGCTCCCCCGCGAGCCCGTCGTTCGAACGAGATGTGCGACGCGCAGGAACGACGCGGCGCGCGCGAAATCGTCGGGTGCCGCGTCGAGCGCCTTCGCGACGATCTCCTGCGACCTCGGCGCCCCGGCGACGGAGACGAGCTCGACGATCTTCCGCGGCAAAGGATCCAGCTGCTGGATGCGCGACCAAAGCGCGGACTCGAGCCGCAGGCGCGCCGAGGTCCCTACGAGGAGCGTGTGGCGGACGATCTCGTCGATGAACAATGGATGCCCGCCCGCTTCCTTGGCGATCATGTCCACGTTGACGGACGAATCGGGCGCGTTACGCGCGACGATGAGCCGGGCCAGCTCCCGGGCGTCGTCGTCCGGGAGGCTCGTGAGCTCGACGTGGCGCACGTCGCCCGTCAGGCGCTCGGCGAGCGTCGCCGCAGCCTGCGCGATCGGGCTCCCTATGAACGAAGCGTCGCGGAGGGTGGCCACGAGGAAGACCGCGGGCGCGTCGGGGCGGCGGATGACCTCGGCGAGAAGCGCGATGCTGTCCGCGTCCGCCCACTGCAGATCGTCGATGATCAGCATGAGCGGCCGGCGGTCGGCCATGCGCGTGAAGGTCTCGCGGATCGCCGCGAATGCGCGGCTGCGAAGCTCCTGCGGATCGGCCACCTCCTGCGTCGGGGTCTGCGCCTGGGCGATCGCCTCGACGCGTCGCAGGACCGGGAACAACTGCACCATCGGCCCGACGCGCAACGGCAGGAACGCCCTCGCCTCGCCGGGGGGCATCCGCGAAAGCACGCGGCTGAGCGAGTCGAAGATCCCGTCGAACGCCTTGTAAGGGACGCTCTCGCGCTCGTAACAGCGGCTGTTGAGCACGACCGCGTCGCGCTCGTGAAGAAGGAGCTCGTCGGCGAAGTGCCGCACGAGGAAGCTCTTGCCGATCCCGGATTCCCCGTGGACGAGCACCGTCACGGGCCGGCCGCGTCGCGCATCCGCGAAGGCCACTCGTAACGCCTGAAGCTCGGCTTGCCGCCCGATGAATGCCCCCCCTTGGGTATGCGAGTGCAGCGACGGGGCCGCCGACGCGCTAGGCGTGACGCTGAACGCGCTCAGGATGGCGCGACGCGAAGGGCGGCGCTCCGGATCGAAGTGAAGAAGCTGCGTACAGAGGTCGTTGAGGTCGATCGGCGTACGCGGAGCGATGTCGCGCGGAGCAGGGGGTTTCTCGGTCTGTTTCCGGAGGAGGATCTGCAGCGGGGGGCCTTCGAACGGGACACGCCCGGTCAGCGCCTCGTAAAGGAGCACGCCGACGGCGTACCAGTCCGCGGCAGGGGTCAGCGGCTTCGACGCCCCTTGCTCGGGCGCCATGTACGCCGGTGTCCCGACGACGCCGCCGATGTCCGTCGTCGCCGAGGCGCGCGCGTCGTAGAGCGCGGTCACGAGCCCGAAGTCGCAGATGACGACGCGGCCGGTCTCGTCGACGAGCACGTTCGACGGCTTGATGTCCCGATGGATCAGGTTCGCGTCGTGGAGCGCGGCGAGTCCTACCGTGAGCTGCGCGAGCGCGGCGCGGAGGCGCGCTTCGGAGTAGCCCGTCTTGCTCGATGCGATCGAGATCTTTCCGCTGGAAGCATCTCCTTCGGGGCGCGGTCGGGGGGGAGCCTCCGTAGTAGAAGGGCGGACCCACCGGAGAAACTCGACGCCGCGGACGAGCTCCATCGTGAAAAACCAATGAGCGCCCGACGAAACGAGGTCGCCGAGGCCGACGAGGTTAGGGTGGTTCAGATCCTGGACCGCCCGAAACTCCCGCTTGAAGAGGAGGAGCGCGTCCGCAGACGTCCGGTGAAGGACCTTGATCGCGACGGCGGTGTCGCGCTCGCGATCGAACGCCTCGTAGACGACCCCCATCCCACCTTCGCCGATGCGGCGCACGATCGAGAAGCGCGGAGGGAGCTCGAACTCGATCACTCAGAACCTTGGCCCGAGAGTACCTCATCCGGTGCGGTCCAGCGGAGGGAGGTCCGGCCTCAGTGCAGCAGCGCTGCCCGTCGCGCGACGAGATCGACGAGATCCCCCTGCGGCAGCTGCAGATCGAGCACGTGAAGCCCGATTTGCTTGTGCAGCGGCAGCCGGTCGTAGGAGACGGGATTCTCGCGCGTATCGCCCGGAGCGCCGACGAGAGAGATGGCGAGGTACCGGTAGCCATCGGGACCGTCGACGCACTGGCCGGAGTAGAAGTCGCGCAGCTCGAGAAACGGCGTGGTGACGCCGTCGCTGTGGATGTAGCGGCGTAGGCGAGGGTTCGCGGAGAAGTAACTTCGCGAGAACCGCGCGCGCGCGTTCGCGTCGGCATTTCCATCCTTCCCAATGCTCGCGGGATTCACGCACACCGACTCGTTGCCCGCCCTAGGCGCGCTGCGCCCCGGTGCGGGGACCGATCCCGCCTCGTGCGACCTATAGGCGATCACGCATCCCGTCTCGTCCACCTTCGTGCAGACGGGAATGTTCGCAAACGTCGCGCCGACGGTCTTCCCCTTCGGAACCTCGACGTTCCAGCCGACCGGCATCCCGAGGACCAACCGCGACCGCAGGGCCGGATCGCCGTCGAAGAAGCGCTGGAGAAGGCGGACGACCATGTCCCCCCCCTGCGAGTGGCCGATGAGCACGATCGGTCTTCCACGATTGTACTTCGCCAGGTACTCGCGAAACGCCGCCTCGACGTCCGAGAACGCGAAGGCGAGGCGCGGCTCGAGCGTGTCCTCGTGCAGGTACGAGCCGATCGTGACCTGGCGGTAGAACGGCGCGTAGACGGCGCACGCCTGGCGGAACCGAGCGGCCTGCGAAGCGACCACCGCCTCCATCCTCGTGACGTCGGTGAAGTCGTCGTGGGTGCCCGGAATGAGCGAAAAGTCGACGGTGGGGTAGACGTAGAAGCAGTCGATCTTCGGATCGGGCGCCGCGGCGGGGTTGGGCTCGGCGGTGCGGGTGCCGTCGGGGTGGATCTCGGTGGCGGAGAGATCGCGCGCGCACGCGTCGTCCCGCCCGGGGAGGCACAACCAAGCGCGCGGGTCGTCGTAGCGCTTGACGTCGGGGGTCGCCGGAACCGGCGGGGGTGGCGCGGCGCAAGAGGCGAGAAGGGCGACGTGTAGGGCAATTGGGAGCGCAAGGGCCCGCATCCGCCGGAGGGTACTCCGGAACCTCCCGGAAACATCCGCGCAAACAAGCCGGCATGGGGAGCGTGCGAGCGTTCGCCCCATGAACGAAATCGAACGCTTCCCGTCGGAGCCCCCCGCGTCCGACGTCGACCCGCTCGGCCTGGGGCTCGACCGCCCAGACGACGAGCTGGTCTTTTCTTACCTCCGCTCGATGCCGATGAGCTACCGCCGCATCTTCGACGAAGACGCCCAGCACGAGCACGCCGCCATCGTGTACCGCCGTGGGGAGCGCGCGAGCCACATCGAGATCTGGCGGAAGCTCCCGGAGCGGATCGTCGCCGTCGCCGTGGTCGCAGACGATCGACCTGGGCTCCTGTCGCGCATCAGCGCCGCGCTCGTGGCGCACGACGTGGACGTCCTTGCGGCGCAGGCGTACGGCCGCACCCGTTCCGACGGCGAGCGGGAAGCGGTCGACCTCGTTTGGGTCCGCCGCCTTCCGGGCGAGGGGGGGCGCGTCCGCTCGATCCGCTCGCACGACGTCGCGCTGATCGGCGAGACCTTGGACGCGCTCGTCCGCGGGCAAGCGAGCTTCGACGGGGCCGTCAGATTTGCGCGCGCGCGGCGCTCGGCCGAGGCGACGACCCGCGTGCGCTTCGAGCGCGATCCGAGCGACGGCGCGACGCTCCTTTTCGTCGAGGCGGTCGACAGGCCGGGGCTTCTCCTCGTCGTCTCGCGGACGCTCTTCCAGGAGCGGGTTCAGATCGTGGGCTCGCACGTGATGACGAAAGAGGGGCACGTGCTCGATCGGTTCCAGGTGACGGAGCTCGACGGATCTCCTCTCGGCGGCGCGCGGCAGCTCTCGGTGCAGACGGCGGTGCTGGCGGCGCTTCGGGAGGAGTAGCGCCTGCGGGCCTGGTACCCTGCGTTGCAACTGCGATGCACGGCCGCCGCTTGGTCCTCGTTGCGCTTCTCGCCGCGCTCCCCGCGTGCGATCGCCATCCGTCCCCCACGCCCACTCCAGCTTCGTCCGCGGGCGCCGCAGCGTCCTCGGAAGAGGCTCCGAGCGCGGGGACTCCTTGCGGCGAGCTCGGATGCTTGCAGTTCGACTCGCCGGAGGACGCGATGCGGGCGGCGCTCGCGGGGGACGCGCGGGTCGTCGCCATCGGAGAGGCGCACGCGCCAAGGGGATCGACGGCGCAGTCAGCGGCGAAGCGGTTTACCGAGAGCCTCCTGCCGCTGTTGGCGGGGCGGGCATCGGACCTGCTGGTCGAGCTGATGATGCCCCCCGAGGGGTGCGCCGGCGCGACCGCGGAGGTGCGGCAGAAGCAGGCGCCTGCGACGACACAACAGGCGCCTACCAACCAGAACGAATACGTCATGATGGGCGAGAGAGCGCGCGCGCTCGGCATCGTCCCGGACATGCTCCGCCCGTCGTGCGCCGACATGGACCGCGTGCGCGACGCGGGCGACGGCGCCATCGAGGCCTCGCTCGACATGATCGCGCACCTCTCGACCGCGCAGGCCGAGAGGCTCCTCGACCGTGACGCACGCTCGGACGCCGACCGCGCCAAGGCGGTCGTCGTCTACGGCGGGATGCTGCACAACGACCTCGACCCCCCCCCGGACCAGCGGAAGTGGTCGTACGCCGTCGCGCTCGACGCGAAGACCGGCGGCAAGCTCGTCGCGATCGATCTCGTCGTCCCCGAGTTCATCTCGGACGACGCAACCTGGCGCGTCCTGCCGTGGGTCTCGCGCTACGACCGCGCGCGGCTCGGCGGCAAGACGACGCTCTTTCACGTGGGGGAGCGGAGCTTCGTCCTCGTCTTCCCGGCGGAGCGGAATCCGAGAGACAAGAGATGACCGGCCCTCTCTCGGAGCCGCGCGGCGCTTGCCTCGCGTCGTACAGGATCAACCTGACCGCGCGCGTCTGGCCGTTCCTCGTCCCGGCCGCGGTCCTCATCTCGCTCGGCGCGCTCGGGGTGTGCATGGCGTTCGTGACCCACGGCCCGTTCCATCCGTATGCGAGCTCCATCACCATGGGGGGCGCGTCATGCATGCTCGCCGGGCTGATCTTGACGCTCTTTGCGGCTCGACCCGTCCTCGCGCACGACGAGTACGTCGCAGCGCTCGAGACCGGGGTGCTCCTGAAGCTCGACGGGAACGAGCGGTTTCTGGCGTGGACGTCGATCGCCGGCGTGCGCTGGGACGAGGAGCGAGCGGGGGTGCTGATCCGGATGCGCGAGGGGGAGCCGCTCCTCGTGGTGAGGACGTTCGGGACAGTGACTGGCGACGTCGTCGCGGCGAAGCTCGACGACGTGAGGCGGAAATCGGACTTCAAGCTTCTCTGAGCGAGAGCGTTTCCGCAGATTCTCACGCCTCCACGCGCTGCCAACCCCTTCCCCCCGACCCCCTTCCCCGCATAGCAGGGAGCGTGAAAAACCAGGGGGGTGGGGTTTCGTGCGGGCCTCGAGTCAGGACGTGCGCGGCCTCCAGGGAGCGATCGTATGAACGAGCCGTTCGGCGTCGGCGATCGCCTGCTCCTGCATCCACGAGGTCGCTGCTGCCTTCAGGAGCGCCGACTGCTCTCCTACGACACGCTCCGCGAGACGCCACCGGCACACGGCGACGTGCAGCCCCATCCGCTCCGAAGCAAACCCGTCCTCCGCGGCCGCGAGCAAGCTCGACGCCTCCTCCTGATTTCCGCGCGTCGCCGCCGCGCCCGCACGCAGGAGGGTGGCGAGCGGCGTTCCCCAGCGCGTCCCCTCGCCGACGAGCTCTCCCGCGCACCGCTCCACCTCGCGCAGGTGCGGCTCCTGATCGGCCGGTGACGCGCTCGCCACCGCGAGCGCCGCGCGCCCGCGAAGCTCGAGCATCTTGATCCGGATGAACTGCACGCGAAGGAGGAACGCCTTCGCGAGCGCTTCCCACTTGTCGCATACGCGCGTGTACGCCGCGCGCGGGCGGGCTTCGTAGAGGTCGATCTGTGCCTGGGCGAGCACGTCGAGAAAATGCGGCAGGTGCGTCCCTTGCCTCGACCAATGGGTGATCGCGTCGTCCGCTTCGCGACGGGCCCCTGCAGCGTCGCCTCGCGCGAGCCACGCGATCGACAGGACCCCCGAGCGGAGCTGGGTCATCGCGTACCGATCCCCGCGCTGGACCGCCTCCTCTAGGAGCACGGGGATCCGGCGCCCGAGCTCCTTCAGCTCGCCGAGGTGCATGAGAGCGCCGAGCATGTAGAAGTTGACGCTGTCGAGCGCGAACGCCTGGCCGGCGCAGCGCTCGCGGAAGATCGTCGCAGCTTCGGCGAGGCGTTCGCTCGCCTCTTTCCAGCGCCCCTCGAGGAACGCGGGGACCGCCGCCCCCGCGAGCGCCCACGCCTGCGGGAGGGGCTCGTCCGGGAATCTCGCCGCGAGCTCACGGAATCGGGCAACTACCTGAGCCGTCCGGACGGCGGTCTTCGTCCCCCCCGTCGCGGAGTAGATGGCCTCGAGCGCGAGCGCACGCACCACGCGGAGAGGCTCCCCGGTCTTCAGGGAGAGCAGGACGTGCCGCGTCTGGAAGTCCGCGCCGCGCACCGTGTCGACCATTCCGAGCGACGCAGAGACGGCCGCGAGCATGTCGATCCGCCGCAGGTCCTCCTCTGCGCAGGCGGACGGATCGCGCTCCTTGAACTCGAGCCCGCGAAGGCGCAGCTGCCCGCGCCGCACGAGGAGAGAGGCGAGCGCGCTGCGGTTGGTGCGCGCCACTTCCATCCCCATCGCCGCGAGCACCTGGTGCAAGACGGCGAGCCCCTCGTCGAAATGGCCGCTGAACAGAAGCTGTTCGGCGGCGCGTCGCTTCAGATCGATCACCTCGCCGTGCGGCGCCCCCTCCGCGGCCGCCAGGAACGCCTCGGCGGCCTCCCCTCCCCTCCCCGCGTTCACGAGCGCGATGGCCAGGTTGGTCTGGATCGCGCGCAGGTCGTCCGGGGACGACCGCGTCGCTCCCGCGTCCTTGCTCGCGTCGCCATTGGCTTGGGGGGGGGACTCGAACGACAACGCGAGCTTGTACATGCGCGCGGCGCGATCGAACGCGAACGCGTCGCTCGCGTGTGCCGCCGCCATGAGCGCGTAGCGAGAGGCCTTGGCGCCGTCGTGCGCGGCGCGCCAGTGGGTGACCAGCGCATCGACGTCGGCCGGCGCGTGCGCCTCGATCGCCGTGGCGATCCGCCGGTGCCAGGTGCGCCGGGTATCGTCGTCGATCTGCGCAAGCACCGCGTCGCGTACGCGATCGTGGTACGTGTCGAGCAGATCCACCCGACGGATTCCGCTCGCGCGAACCAGGTTCGCGATCCGAAGGCGCGACACCGCGCGCGCCAGCCCTCCGAGCTCGACCGAGGTCGCGTGCGCCACCACGTCGAGCCTGAGCGGCCCCCCCGCCACAGCCACGACGTCGAGCACCTGCCGTTGCGCGTCGTCGATCCTGTCGATGCGCGCGACGAGCGCGTCCTCGAGCCGCGCCGTCCGCGCCTGCTCCTCCCCACCTTGCATCGAATGGCGCACCAGCTCGTCGATGAAGAGGGGGTGCCCGTCCGCCTCGCGCGCGATCCGCTCGGCCATCTCCTCGGTCCCCCACGGAACCCTCGCGAGGAGCCTTCTCGCGAGCTGCCGCGCGTCGTCGGGCTCGAGGCGATCGAGGCGCAGCGTCCGCACCTCGCCGAGCGCGCCGAGCACCTGTTCGGGCGCGGCGTCGCCCGCCGCGCGCGCGGTCGCGAGGAGGAGGACGGCGGGCGCCTCGGGCGGCCGGAGGAGCTCGCGCAGGAGGGCGAGGCTGTCGGCGTCGGACCACTGCATGTCGTCGATCACGAGAACGACGGGGAGACGGCTCGCGAGGTTGCCGAGCAGCTCGCGCACGGCACCGAAGAGCTGCGTTCGACGCTCCTTGGGGTCGACCGATATCTCCTCGGATGCCGGCGCGGCGCTCGCCTCGGCGAACGGGCGCACCCTGCGGAGCACGGGGAACGCCTGCGCCAAGAGCGCCGCCCTCCGCGGCATCGCTTCGGCGAGATCCATCGCCGCCGTCTTCGCGAGTACGCGACTGAGCGCGTCGATGAGCCCGTCCACCGCCTTGTACGGCACGCTCTCGCGCTCGTAGCAGCGGCTGCTCAGAACGACGGCGCCGGTCTCCTCCGACACGAGCTCCGCGAACCGTCGCACGAGGGTCGACTTGCCGACCCCCGACTCGCCGAGGACGGCAATCGCGCACGTCTCCCCGCGGAGCGTCTCGTCGAACGCGTCGCGCAGGATGGCGAGCTCGAGATCGCGCCCCACGAAGGGCCCCCCGCCGGGCGAAGGTGCGGAGGGGGCGAGCGACTCGCCGGTCACCGCGCTCGTCTTCGCGTTCAGTCGTTCCAGGATCTGGTCGCACGTCGGGCGCAGCTCGGGAGCGACGCGGAGCAGATCGAGGCAGAGCTCGTTCAAATCGGCGGGGACCCCTTCGACGAACTGGATCGGCGGCAGCGGCTTGTGGCGCTGCTTGGCGATGAGCGCGTCCCCGGTCGCCTCGCCGAACGGAAACTGCCCGGTGAGCGCGCGAAAGAGGACGACCCCGATGCTGTAGCAGTCGGCCTGCGGACCGATCTGCATCGCCGCCGCCTGCTCGGGGGCCATGTACTTCTCGGTGCCGACGACCATGTGCGTCTCGGCCTCTTCGCGCGCCCGGTGGGCCTCCATGATCAACCCGAAGTCGAGGAGGACGACCCGCCCCTCGCCGGTCACGAGGATGTTCGACGCCTTGATGTCGCGGTGGACCTTCCCGGCGGCGTGCAGCGCGCGCACTCCGCGGACAAGCTGCGGCAGGACATTGCGTAGCTTCTTCTCGTCGAACGGCGGGAGCCACGCGACGTCGACTTGATTCGGCGCGGCGCCGTCCGGTGCAGCGCGCTCGTTCGTCGCGGCCGTGTGAACCGCCGACGGCAGGTCTCCGCGCAGCGCGGAGGCGGGGGAGCCGGAGACCGGATCAACAATCGTGTCGGCGACCGTCCGGTCCTCGGTCGTCTGGCTTACTCCCCGCGCGGCGCGCCGATTCACGTAGGAGAGGAGATCTCTGCCGTCGACGAACTCCATCGTGAAAAACCACTGCCCCGCGTCCTCGAACAATTCCCCGAGGCTCGCCAGGTTCGGGTGATGGATGTCTTGCAGAGCGCGGAATTCGTTCTTGAAGCGAAGGAGCGCGTCGGGGTTCAGCTTCTTGAGAACCTTCAGCGCGACGCGCGCTCCTTGTTCCCGATCATAGGCCTCGTACACCACCCCCGCTCCGCCCGCGCCGAGGCGCCGCAGGATTAGAAACCTCTGCGTACCGCGGAATCCTTCGCCGTGGAGGGGAGCCGTCGTGCTCAAGGTGGATCTTGAGTGTACGCTCCACGCGCGCTCCTTGGAGTGCGCCTTATATGACTCGTTCGAACGTTCTGTTCTCCGTCGCAGCTCTGCTCGCCCTCGCCGCCATCTTCGGCGGCTGCTCCAGATCGTCGCTTCAAGGCGAGCTGGGCTCGCCCGGTGGTACGTCCTGCGTGACGACCGCCGACTGTCCGAGCGGCACGAGCTGCGACCCGGACATCCAGCAGTGCGTCGCCGACGACGGCGGCTCCGATGCCGGCGGCGATGGGAACGGCTGCACGGCGAACATCGAGTTCGACCCGAACAACTGCGGCGCGTGCGGCAACGTTTGCCCGACCAACTACTCGTGCGTCCAAGGTGCGTGCGTCCCGCCCGACGAAACCTGCAACCTCGGCTGCCCCGTACCGCAGACGTGCTGCACGTTCGGCTGCACTGACACGACGAGCGACCCCGGCAACTGCGGCGGATGCGGCTTCGTCTGCGCGAGCGGCGCTTTCTGCTCGAACAGCCAGTGTGTCTCCAATCCTCCGCCTCCGGGGTGCGGGACGGTAGGGTGCGCGCCGGGCTACACGTGCTGCGGGACTTTCTGCGCCGACACGACGGACGACGTGAACAACTGCGGCGGGTGCGGCCTCGAATGCCCGCCGCAAGCCGACCAATGCGTCAACGGGCAGTGCTGCACGGCGCAGACGTGCGGTCCGCCGGTCTGCAACTGCTCGGTGGGACAGACCTGCTGCCCCTCGGGGTGCGCCACGACGTCGAACGATCCGAACAACTGCGGTGGGTGCGGCCTCGTCTGCCCGAACGGTGGGCCGTGCGTGAACAGCGCGTGCACAACCTCGTGCGCCGGGGGTCCCGCCTGCACGGGGGGTGAATCGTGCTGCAGCACGGGGTGCAGCGACGTCCTCACCGATCCGCTGAACTGCGGCGCGTGCGGAGCCGCATGCACACCGGGACAGAGCTGCGTCGCGGGGAGCTGCCAGTCGCTCTGCGGCGGCGACGGAGGGACGCAGTGCGCCGCTGGGCAGACCTGCTGCCCGGCCGGATGCGCGAGCACGCAGACGGACCCGGCGAACTGCGGAGGGTGCAACATCCAGTGCGGCGCCACCGCGACGTGCGTCGATGGGTCGTGCGTGGCGAACGAAGGGGCGTTCGACCCGATCGTGAACCCCACGTACCTTTCACCCGGCGTCCACAGCTACACGACGATCAACGTTCCTGCGGGTGTCACCGTCTACGTCGGAGGAGCAGGCGCCTTGTCAGGAACGCTCGATCTCCACGCGACGGGGGCGATCGAGATCGACGGGACGATCGACGTCTCCGGAGGACCGGGCACGCAGAACACGATCACGTCGCAGAGCACCGAGTCGGGGCGCGCGGGTGGGGGCGGGTTCACGGGCGAGCCGTACCAGACTGCGGCGCTGTCGGCGGCATGCCAGTTCGTCGCGGGCAACCCGGGCTCGCTCGGCTTCGCGGTCTCCGGCTCGGCCGGGACGTGCACCGTCGGTTCGACGACGATCTGCAACACGATCGGCTCGCCGAGCTCCGAGGTCTTCGCGGCCCCTCCAGGGGAATACGGCGGGGGAGCCGGAGTCTTCACCGGCTATCGCGCGTACGGGAGCGGCGGTGGCGGTCCCGCGGGCGGGGCACCCGGCGCGCTCGGCGCAGCGTACTCGGGGGAGCCCGACTGCAGCGGCGCATCGGGCGGAGGTGGAGCCATCAACGGGCTCGGCGGCACCGGTGGCGGCGCTCCGTACGACGGGACCGCGGGAGCGCTCGGCCAGACCCAGTGCACCGGGGTAAGCGGTGATGTCCCCGCGGCCTACGTTGGCGGGGGGGGCGGCGGAAGCATCGGCCCGACGGCGGCCGCCGACCTCGCCGTGACGACGACGTTCCAGACCGGCTCGTCCGGCGGTGGCGGGAGCGCCGACTACCTGAATCGACCCGTCTTCGGAGGGACGTCGGGAGGAGGCGGAGGTGGAGGCGCGCTCCGGCTCGCGACCCCGGCGACGATCACCGTGACCGGCCAGCTCTTCGCAAACGGAGGGGTCGGAGGGGACTCCGTGATCGGAACCCCCGCTCCCGACTGCAACCCGCAGCCGGGCGCTGCCGGAGGGGGCGGATCCGGTGGTGTCATCTATCTGTCGGCCCCTTCGGTCACCGTTACCTCGGCGGCGACGATCTCGGCGGCCGGTGGATTGGGGGGGGCGCAGAGCGAGTTCGCGACGGGGGGAGCCGGTGGCAACGGGGGACTCGGGCGCATTCGCGTGAGCGTCGCGCCAGCGTCTTGCTCACTCGTTGGCTCGTTCACCCCGCCGCTGGCATCGGGCTGCTCCGCCACGCCGGGCGGAACGACAGGTGCGGTGTACGTGGGCGTCTATCCGAACTGACGCCGGCATCGTGAAACACTAGATGCACCGGGACGCCGGACGCGATTCAATGCGCGCCCGGTGCGTTCTCGTCTCCGCCCCCGAAACGCCTTGTGGTGCGTGGCTCTCGCCGTAATCGGCAGCGCCCTCGCTACGCAGATCGCGCGCGCCGATCCCCCGCCCCCCACACCCGAGCCCCCGACCCCGACCCCGACCCCGACCCCGACCCCGACCCCGACCCCGACCCCGACCCCGACCCCGACTCTCACGACCCCGACCCCGCCCTCTACCCCCAAGCCCAAACCGGACGAGA
>JBKQKP010000129.1:0-8589 GCA_052147435.1 Polyangiaceae bacterium
TCCACGCTCACCGCGTCCTCCGGGGCGAGCGAGACGCCGTTGCCGAGCGTGACGAACGGATCAATCTGGTGGAGGAGGTCGCCGAACGCGATGGGCTTGTGGACGTAGGCTTCGGCGCGTGTCCGCAGTTTCTTGTGCTGCTCGAAGGTCTCGTCGCTCGACTCGCTCGACATGATGATGAGCGGTACGTCCTTGAGCGCGGGGTCCTTCTTCAGCTTGTTGCAGACCGAGAAGCCGTTCATGCGTGGCAGCTCGATCGACAGAAGGATCAGATCCGGCTTGTCCGCCGCGGCCTGCTGGAGGCCGACGTTCCCGTCGTCGACGATGGACGTCGTGCAGCCATGTTTCGAGAGCTCGTTTCGGAGCTCGCTCGCGAACGTGGCGTCGCTCTCGAAGACGAGGACTTTGGTGGGCATGGACCCTTTGACGATACCGGCGCGGTGCGAAAAGTGTCAACGCGCCATACCGCAAATCCCCGTCGTCTTCAGCGCCCGCCGAGATCCGCCTACGGAATGGTTCCCCGCCCGATTCGCCCCGCGGCGGCGTGTTCGAGTCGCGCGAGCTTTTCGTCGAGGCCGCTCACGCCGCTCCGTGACTCGAGCACGTGCAGGACGTCGCGCCAGGTCACGTCTCGCGAGCGGAGGGCGACCAACAGGTGGTAGATCACGTCCGCCGCTTCGCTCGCGACGCGCTCTTCGCTCTCGCTCGCGATCGCCTGGGCGAGCTCGCCCGCTTCCTCGCGGAGCTTCGCGCCGATCGCCTCCGCCCCGCCGTCGAACAGCGACTTCGTGTAGCTCTGCGCCGCGGTGCTCGCTTTGCGAGCGTCGATCTGCGCCTCGAGCCGCGCGAGGACGGTCTGCGGCGTCGCGCCATGCTGCTGGAGGCGCCCCGTCCGCTCGAGCGTCTGGAAAAAGCAGCTCGGTGCGCCCGTGTGGCACGTCGCCCCCAGCGGTTCGGCGGAGTAGATGAGGCAGTCCTCGTCGCAGTCGACGATGACCCCGCGCACCTCGAGGACGTTGCCGCTCGTCAGCCCTTTCTCCCAGAGCTCGTTGCGCGATCGGCTCCAGAACGTCGCGCGCCCCGATTCGAGCGTGGCGCGCACCGCCTCGATCGTCGCGTGGGCGAACATGCGGATGTCCCCGGTGAGGTGGTCTTGCACGACGACGGGGATGAGCCCGTCCCGACCGAACTTCACCGCGACATCGACCATGCGGCGCATTAAACACCACACCCGCGTGCTAGAGCATCCCCCTTGGAATCGCGCCGTCCGGAGATCGCCTTCGCCACGCCCCGCAAGCTCCCGAAGGCGGAGCAGCTGAAGGGGCGCGTGGTCGTGCTCGACGTGGCGTTCGCTTCGGAGGCGTCAGGGGGGGGCTTCGCGAAGCTCACGAAGCCCTTCATCGACAGGCTGGGGGGGAGGCTGGCGGCGTGGGTCGATCACCACGACCACCTGCTGCACGCCGAGTACGCCAAGGATCCGCGCTTCGTGCTCGCTTCGAAGGCGGAGCACGGCGCCTGTCCCGAGATGGTGACGCCGGAGCTCGTCGCGCGGATCGGCCCGGTGGATACGATCGTCTGTCACACGGACTTCGACGGACTCTGCTCTGCCGCGAAGTGGCTCCGCGGTGGCGTCGAGCCCTACGCTGGGGCGGACGACGACGCCCGGGCCGTCGATACGCGGATCGGGACGCCGAGCGTCACGGGCTCGCGCTTCGATCGAGCGATTCGCGCTCGCGGTCGAGACACGGCGCTCCTCGGGCTCATCGTGCGGCATCTCGCGGGAGGGTTGGCCGACGCATCGCTGTGGGGGGCGATCGACGCGGCCGCCTCGGAGCTGGACGCGATCGAGCACGCGACGCGGGCGATCGCGCGGCGCTACAAGATCGTAGACTTGGAGAAGCGCGACGGGGTCCCTCCGAAGATCCGATCGGTTGCGTTCGTGAACGCCACGCCGGAGCACGGGAAGTACGACAAGACGCTCCTCCTCCTGATGGGGCAGGAGCGAGCGGGCGCGGCGGTGATCCTCGACACCGACAACGTGTCGTTCGCGGCGGCGTTCGACAGCGGAGTCAGCTTCCTCGCGCTCTTCGGACTCTCGGGGGGAATGCCGACGCTCGTCTCGATGCCGAAGGAGCGGACGCGGGAGGCGTTGGCCCAGCTCGGCGTGCGCACGGGCGATCTCGACCTCCTCGTGGGCTGACCCGAGCCGAGCGGATCAGCCGGCGCGAAGAGCGCGGTGCATCCGCCCCCAGGCGCCGCACAGGTTCCCCCCAAGCCCCCGTTCTTCCTGATCTCCCACCAATTCCCCGCGTAAATCACCGTATTGTCACGGAAACCCGTTGACCTTCAGATTCCAATCATGGTAACCGCCTTTCATAGTTGAAATGGCCCTCTCCCCAATCGCGGCCGTGTCGGGCCGGCGGGGATGAATCAGCGGGGATGAAGGGGAATTTCGGAAGGGGCGGGTTGAAGCATGGCGGCCAAGGCGTGGAGCTCGCAACAGAAGGTCGTTGACGAGGTCTTCTTCCAGAACGACGCGGTTTCGCTCTGTTTACTGATCAATCGCCGCGCAAAGACGATGCGCGTCGTCGACTTCCGCGCAGGTCCAACGCTCGCAAAGCGCAAGCTCGTGCTCGAGCTGGCGAAGCGGGAAGGGATGGAGAAGGCGTACACGCTCGTCGAGCGCGACGAGCTCTCCACCTGGGTGAAGCTCGGCTTCGCCAAGGAGGGGAACATCCCGGGCTTCTACAAGCGAAGCGACGCCTTCCTCCTCGGGTGCTCGGTGGATGCGGCGCTCGCGCGCGAGCCGCGCGAGATCCCGATGCAGAGCGAAGTGCGGATCTCGCTCCGTGGGCGCCTCGCGCACACGCAGCCGATCCCGCCGGCGATCGTCGAGGACGACGAGCCCGCAGAGGAAGTGGACGATAGCGCCCATCTTTTCGCGGAGAAGACCCTCGCCCACGCGAAGAAGCAGGCGAAGGATCTCGCCGACAAACCGCTGCCCACCGCGAAGGTCGCGCTGCTGCGCGAGGCGGACGTGAAGAAGCCGGTCGAGAAGGCGCTGAAGGGGGGGAGGGCGCTCACGGCGTTCGAGCCGTTCGGGCGCGACGTCGAGCGGCGCTACTTCATGGTCACCTGCCGGCCCGCCAAGAGCCCGGTCTTCGAGCTGGTCGCGTCGACCGAGTCGCAGGCGTGCTTCGGCAACGCATTCCTCGAGCTTTTGACCGCGCCCCGGAACGAAGTCGAGAAGCTGGCGACGGTGTCGGCGCTTCGCGCGCTTTGCGATCGGCTGCTCGAAGACGGCGTCGTGAGCTGCTTCTCTGTCGGGCCGAGCGACGACGAGGCGCTCTCGTGCGCGTTCGTTGCGAACGGATTTCGGCGGACGGGGCTCCTTCAGAACCACCTGGTCGTCGGCGGAGCCCGGAAGGACGCGATCATCTGGTCGCGCAAGCTGGCGAACCCGGCGGACGAGTAAGCGCACCTTCTCCTCCACGATCTTCGCGTTCCGCTCCGAGCGGCAGCGACCTGTTCGCGTTCCCTTCGCGTCTCTTTCGCGCTCGCTGCCAGAACTATCAGGCGGTGTCTGCTAGCGTTTTTGGCGTGCCGGCGGAGATTTGCACTTGAGGTGCAGTCCGGTCGGGCGACAGGGAGCTACGGATGAAGAGCTTTTCGTATCGAACGGGCCGCGCTCCGCGCAAGCTCGCCCCTCTCTGGAGCGCGCTCGCCATTCTTACCTTCCTGCTCGTCGCGGGTGCCTCCGCGTGCGGAAGCTCGGGTGGAGGGGGGGGCTTCAACAATGGGAGCCACTCCGGAGGAGACGGCGGCGGAGCGACGGACGGAAGCGGGCCTGGATTGATTCCCGTGCTCCTCGATGGCTCGGCTGGCGATGCCGCGCAGCTGCTGACGATCACGCCGGCCACGGTCACGCTCTCCGTCACGCTCGGAACCACGCCGTCGATCCCGACGCAGCAGTTCACCGCGCTCTACGGCGGCGGGGCGGTCCCCGCGCAGTACACGATCGACAAGGGTCAGATCGGGACCATCGGCGTCGCGACGGGGCTCTTCACCCCCGCGAGCCTCGGCGGCACGGCGACGGTGACCGCGACGTACCAGGGGTACACCGCGACGGCGTCCGTCGCCGTGAAGATCCTCTACGTCGGAGACGGCGATCCGAACGCACCTGACGCGGGCGCGGGCGCGGGTGGCTACGGTGGCGTCGGCGGTCAGGGCGAAGGCGCTCCGTCTACTCCTACGCAGATTGGCGTCCTCAACGGGATCCCGACGGCCGATCCGGACGTCACGTTCCTCTACCCGTACAACAACACCGTCTTCCCGCAGGCGATCCTCCCGCCGCTCCTCCAGTGGACGATCGCGTCGTCCGCCGGCGGGAACTACGCGTTCGACGGGATCTACATCCACATCACGGAGACCTACTACGAGTACAAAGGGTACTTCGCTGCCCCCACGTCGCCCGGGCTCGACGGCGGGCCGGGCGGTCCGTTCCAGAACCATCCGGTGCCGCAAACGGCGTGGAACGCGCTCGCGTACTCGAACGTCGGCGAGCCGGTCAACGTCTCGCTCATCTTCAGCCAGGGGACGCAGGCGATCGGGCCGGTCACGGAGTCGTGGCTCTTCGCGCAAGGGGAGCTGAAGGGGACCATCTATTACAACTCGTACGGGACGAACCTCGCCTCGAACTGGTCGGGCGCGCTCGGACCCAACCCGAACTTCGGCGGGGCCACGCTCGCGATCAAAGAGGGGCAGACGAGCCCGGTTCTCGTGGCGGGGACGTCGGTGATGAGCCCGTCGGGGTGCCGTGTTTGCCACTCGGTCGCGGCCGGCGGGTCCACGCTGATCACGCAGCAGGGGGAACAACCGAACACGGGGGACGGCACGTCGAGCGCCTACGCGCTCACCGCCGGGGACACCGAGACCGTCCTCGCGAACAACAACAACACCGGGATCCTCGCGTGGCCGGCGCTGTATCCGGACGGGACGTTCCTCTTCTCGAACTCCGGCAACCTCTCGGGGGCGAGCACGAGTCAGGCGAGCGCGCTCTACTCGACGACCGACGGATCGTCGATCGCCTCGACCGGGCTGAACGGCATCGGCGGGATGACCCCTGCGTTCTCGCCCG
Organism: Polyangiaceae bacterium; assembly: GCA_052147435.1. Lineage (GTDB taxonomy): Bacteria > Myxococcota_A > Polyangia > Polyangiales > Polyangiaceae > JBKQKP01. Next base: position 5,138 of record JBKQKP010000129.1, read on the forward strand.
ACGGGACGCACGTCGCGTTCAACTTCTGGGGCGGGACCGGAGCGGACGGCGGAGCCGCGGATCAGATTTCGCTCGCGGCGGTCGACTTCGCGCTCGCGACGAAGACGTTCTCGAACGAGCGCACCCTCGTGACGCCGACGACCGGTACGGCGTACTGGCCGTCGTTCCTGCCGACGAACGACGGAGTCATCTTCGAGCTCGAGACCGTCTTCAACGGGCGCGACCACGCCGGGACGCGCGGGGTCAACGACGACCAGTACGACTCGAGCGAGGACGGCGCGCACGGCGAGCTGTGGTGGGTCGATCTCGCGACGATGACGCCGACGCGGCTCGACACGCTGAACGGCCGCGTAACGGCTACGGGCGCGTCGTACATGCCGCCACACGCCACGGCCGTGAACCCGACGACGGACGACATGACGTTGAACTACGAGCCGACCGTGAACCCCGTGCCGTCGGGCGGGTATGCATGGGTCGTCTTCACGAGCCGGCGCTTGTACGGCAACGTGGCGACGGTCAATCCGTACTGGAGCGATCCGCGGAACGAGGACCTCAGCTCGACGCCGACGACGAAGAAGCTGTGGGTCGCGGCGATCGATCTGAACGCCAAGCCGGGGACCGACCCGAGCCACCCGGCTTTCTACCTCCCGGCGCAGGAGCTCCTCGCGGGGAACGCGCGCGGTTTCTGGGTCGTCGATCCGTGCCAGCCGGACGGGACGAGTTGCATCACGGGAGACGAGTGCTGCGGCGGATACTGCCGCCCCGCGGAGGACGGCGGCGGGCTCACGTGCAGCGCGACGCAGCCGACGTGCTCGCAGGAGTACGAGAAGTGCACGACGACCGCCGACTGCTGCGGCGCGAACGTCGGGATTCAGTGCATCGACGGGTTCTGCTCGCAGGGGTCGCCGAAGTAGCGAGCGCCGCTCTACGGCGACAGGCGCTCGATGACCCAGCGGGTCCCCGAGAGCGTGTAGCGGAGGCGGTCGTGCATCCGGTTCGGGCGCCCTTGCCACAGCTCGAGGGAGCGCGGGACGAGGCGATATCCCCCCCAGTAGTCGGGGACGGGGATGGGGGTGGCGTCGCCGAAGCGGGCGGAGAGCTCGGCCAGCGTCGCGTCGAGCGCCTCGCGGCTCGGGACGACGGTGCTCTGTCGCGACGCGAGCGCTCCCAGCTGGCTCCCTCGCGGACGTGAGTGGAAGTAGGCCTCCGACTCCTGGCGCGTGACCCGCTCCACGTCCCCCGTGAGGCGCGCCTGGCGCTCGAGCTCGCGCCAGAAAAGAACCGCGCACGCCCGGGGATTCGCGGCGAGATCGGCCCCCTTCGCGCTCTCGTAGTTCGTGAAGAACGTGACGCCGCGGGGGTCGATCCCCTTCAGGAGGACCACGCGCGCGCTGGGGGCGCCGTCGGGGGAGGCGGTCGCGAGCGTGGCGGCGTTGGCCTCGGGGATCCCTGCCGCGATGGCGTCGTGGAGCCACCGTTCGAGCTGCGCGAGGGGGGCGGGGGCGAGGTCCCCTTCGGAGAGCCCGGCGCGCGCGTACTCCTGGCGGAGCGCGGCGAGCTTCTCGGCGAGGTCCGAAGGCATGCTCGATGATTTAGGATACTTTCGTAGTGAAGTCATGACACGCCTCGTCTCCGAGCCGGAGCCGCGCGCCACCGCAGCAGACGTCAAGGTCACGTCGGACGTCGAGATCGACGACACGACCGTCCTGATGGGGCTCACCGGTCCGCGCGGCGATCGACTGAAGGCGATCGAGCGAGAGCTCTCGATCGAGTGCGGGCTCCGGGGGAACACGATCTTCCTTCGGGGGCGCGCCGAGAGCGTGGCGCTCGCCGAGCGCTTCTTCGCCGAGGCGGCGGAGCTTTTTCGACAGGGGGTGCAGATCGACGCGAACGACGTGGGGCGCGCGCTGCGGATGCTCCAGAGCGACTCGCGCGTGAACCTGCGCGACATGTTCGACGACGTCGTGACGCTCGGCCTCGGTCGCCGCCCGGTGGGGCCGCGGGGGCTCGCGCAGAAGCGGTACGTCGAGTCGATCCGGTCGCACGACCTCACGTTCGGGATCGGCCCGGCGGGGACCGGGAAGACGTACCTCGCGATGGCGTGTGCCGTGGCGGCGCTGCAGGAGCGCCGGGTGAAGCGGATCGTCCTCACGCGCCCCGCGGTCGAGGCGGGGGAGAAGCTGGGCTTTCTGCCAGGCGATCTCGCCGAGAAGGTGAACCCGTACCTTCGCCCGCTCTTCGACGCGCTGGGCGACATGATGGACATCGACCGCGCGCAGGGAATGATGACGCGCGGCCAGATCGAAGTGGCGCCGCTCGCGTTCATGCGCGGCCGCACGCTCAACGACTCGTTCGTCATCCTCGACGAAGCGCAGAACACGACGAGCGAGCAGATGCGGATGTTCCTGACTCGCCTCGGCTACAACTCGCGCGCCGTCGTGACCGGGGACGTGACGCAGGTGGATCTCCCCGACGGCCGAACGAGCGGGCTCGCCGAGGCGCGGGAGCTCTTGTCGAACGTGGAGGGGATCGCGTTCTGCGAGTTCACCGACGTGGACGTCGTGCGGCATCCGCTCGTGCAGAAGATCGTCGTCGCGTACGAACAGCGCGACTCGCAGGCGCGCGACGCAGCCGCGGTCCGTCTCGGGCGGTCTGCACCGGAGCCGAAGCCGGGGCCGCAGATCTTCCCGCGCGTCGCTTTACCGCACCCGTCGGAGCCGCCGCCGACGATCAAACCGCCGCAGAGCCAGATGCCAGCCACCGTGGCGCGGCCGGAGCCGGGGAACGGGGACACGGGGGGGGAGAAGTCATGACGAACATCATGGAGGGGCCGGACGGTCCGCTCTCGATGGGGCCGCGCGGTCCGATCGAGCCGATCTTCGCCGCGCTGAAGACGGATCCGCGCCTCGCGGGGGAGCTCGTCACGCGCCCGCACCCGCTCCTCGCGATGCTCGCGCGCGAGGAGTACGCCGTCGTCGTCGCACCGGCCGCGGTGTGGGATCGCGGACGGGAGCTGTTGAAGCCGTTCGCGCATCGGTTCTCGGAGGCGACGGCGCTCCTGGTCCTCCTTGGTCGGCCGAACGATCCCAACCTCGTCCAGGCGCTGTCGCGCGGCCTCGGAGCGATCTTGCCGGCGCAGCCGTCGAACGACGAGCTCGTCATCGCCGTCCATCGCGCGTTCGAGCTCCTCGACGCGAAGGCGCGCGCCGAGACGCGCGGCAAATGGCTCACGCGGTACCGCTACGAGTCGAGCGAGCTCGTGAACATCGCGCGCGCGATGACGACCGCGCGCGACGTGGACAAGCTCCTCGGCGTCATCCTCGAGAAGAGCCGCTTCGTCACGGGGGCGGACGCAGGCAGCGTCTACATCGTCGAGGCGAGCCCGGGCGCCGCGGACAAGCGGGTCCTGCGCTTCAAGCTGACGCAGAACGACAGCGTGAGCTTCGACTCGC
>JBKQKP010000130.1:0-70779 GCA_052147435.1 Polyangiaceae bacterium
GCGCCCGTCGCCGCGGCGGCCGACCCACGCTCCGCCGCAGGCCACGGAGCGAGCAGGCCGTGCAGCAGGCAAAGCGGGAGCGCCATCGACTCTCCCACGGGAACCGCGAGAAGGTTCGCCACCACCCCGCCGAGTGGAAGGGTCGGAGCGAAGCGGGCAAGAACGGGGGCGCAGGGGATCGTCGCGGCGAGCGTGGCCGCGGCGGAACGGACGAGCGGCTGCAGGACACCCGGGAGCCGTTCGCCCGCGTCCGCGATGGGGCGAGAGAAGAGAAAGAGCCCGGCGGTCGCCGCCCCGGAGAGAACGAACGAGACGTCGTACGCGACGAGCGCGTCGCCGAGCGCCATCGCGAAGAGCGACCAACCGAAAGCGCGGACGGCGTCCGGACGCCTTCCGAGCGCACGAGCGAGGAACGACACGCTGAGCATCCACGCCGCGCGGCGCGTGGAGCCGCCATCCCCCGCGAACTGGGCGTAGGCCCAGGCGAGCGGGATTCCGAGGCCGGCGGAGATCCGCCCCACGTCGGCCCGTTCGGCGAGCCGTCGAGCGCGCGTCATGAGCGCACGAAGACCGGCAACGGCCGTGACCACGGCGATCACGAGGTGCATCCCGGACACGGCGAGAAGGTGCGCGAGCCCGCTCGCGCGCATCGCCGCGTCGTCGTCCGGCGACAGGTCCGACTCTCCGAGGACGAGCGCCTTCGCCATCGGGGCCACGTCCTCGGGAAACGTGGCGTCGATCCGCTCGCGCGCCCTTTCCCTCGCGCGGTCCACGAGCGCGAGCACGCCCGTTCCCCGCTTCACGATCCGCGCATCGACGATCCCACCCGTGCGCTCGCTCGCCTGTCGCGCCTCCCGAGGCCTCGGGTCCCCCTCGTTCCAGAGCCGAGTCGGTGGCGCGAGCTGCGCGATCACATCGACATCGTCCCCGCGGGCGATCGCGCTCGGCCCTCCGAAGAGGGTGACCCTCCCCGACCAGACGACCCCTTCGCATTCCGCCTGGCCCATCGTCCCGCCCCAGCGAAGTGCCCCGCGGGTCAGCACCGGGGAGACGTCGACCCGGACCGTCCCGGCACACCTAACCGTCCGAGAGATCACGCTCGCCCGCGCCATCGCGACCTCGTGTGCGCGGACAGCGAAGACCGCCCGTGCCCCGCCGAGAGCGAGCGCGAGAGCACCCGCCACGACGATGCGCCGGGCGCGACGATCGCGCGCCACGGCGAGCCACGCCAGAACGAGCCCGGCGGCGACGACCTCGGGGAGTGCCCATGGGAGCGCGCCGCCCGCGACGAGGGCTGCGCCAACGACCACCATTGGATCCATTCCCCCCACAAGCGCACGCTTCGTTCCACTCCGGCGCCAAGCGATTCGCCCCGCAAAACGCCCGTCTCCGTGCGAAGGGGACTGGCCCCGGCCACTTCGAGGACTGGCACGGCCACCGTCTTTGGGCGCGCGTGGCCTCGCCGGGGCGGGCGCCGTTGCTCGGAGCACCCGAGGCGCATAGTCTCCTAGAGTTAGGTGGTCCTCTTGGCCGTGAACGTCGGGAGAGTCGTCTCGATGCCCTCGGTACGACGCGAATCGTGTGCGCGATCCGTCGCGCCCGCGGTGATCTGCGCGCTCTGCGCCCAGGAGTCGTCGCGCCCATGAGCCAGCGCTTCATTCGCTGCGTTCACTGCGGGCTCCCCCACGACATGATGCAGACGGTCTGCCCCGCGACGGGGAGGTCGATCGAGCGGCGGCGCTACAACACGAGCTCCGTCCCCGCGCACAACGACCCGAACGTGGGCTCTGGCGCGCCTCCCCCCTCGAGGCCAGGCTCGAACCCCCCTCCTGGCTTGCCCTCCCTCCCTCAACCCGGCAGGCCAATCTCGAACCTGCCGGCCCGCCACACCCACCGCGATCTGATCGGGAAGACGATCGGTGGGAAGTACCTCGTTCGCTCGGTCCTCGGCGAAGGGGGGATGGGCGCCGTCTTCGAGGCCGAGAACACCGCGCTCGGCCGCAGCGTTGCCGTCAAAGTCCTCCACCCGGCCCAGGCGCGGAAGAAGGTCGCCGTGAAGCGCTTTCATCAGGAGGCGCGCTCCGCGGGGGCCATCGGGCATCCGAACATCTGCGAGGTCTACGACCTGGGTACGCTCGACGACGGGAGCCCGTATCTCGTCATGGAGCGCCTCGTGGGGGAGACGCTCGCGGACCGCATCCAGAGCGAAGGGGGGCTCCCTTTCGACGACGTCATCGAGGTCGTCACGCAGGTTCTTTCGGGGCTCGTGGCGGCGCACGAGAAAGGGATCGTCCACCGGGACATCAAGCCGGAGAACATCTTCCTCACGAAGCGGGTCGGATGCCCGCCGCTCGCCAAGCTCCTCGACTTCGGCGTGTCGAAGATGATCAGCCCCATCCACAACGAGAAGGACGAGGACCTCGACCTCACGCGGACGGGAATGGTCATGGGGACGCCGTTCTACATGTCCCCGGAGCAGGCGCGCGGCGACCGGAACCTCGACGCGCGGGTCGATCTCTACGCGTGCGGCGTCATCCTCTACGAGGCGCTGACGGGGCGACGCCCCTTCACCGCCGCGAACTACAACGCGCTCCTTCTCCAGATCCTCACGACGAGCCCGCGCCCCGCGCGCGAGCTGCGCCCCGCGCTCCCGCAGGGTTTCGACGAAGTGCTCGAGAAGGCGCTCGCTCGCAACCGCGACGATCGCTTCCAGAGCGCGGCCGAGTTCCAGCGAGAGCTCCAGTCGCTCCGCGGTCGCCACCCGAAGACCGCCGTGGGGATCGACGTCAGCGAGATCGCCCGGCAGGCGCAGCTTCGGAGACCGACCCCGCTGTCGCCGATGATGCCGGGAGCCGTGCGCCCTCGAATCGAGCCGACGCGACCACGGATCGTCGAGCCGCCGCAACCGCGGCGCGTCGTCGAGTCCGAGCCCCCGCCGTTGAGCGAGCCAACCCCGAGCTCCGTCGAAATTCCGATCATGTTCTCGGACACGCCGCTCTCGGGCGAGCAGTTCCCCGATGTCGAGGCGGTCGCGAACGCGATGGAGGACCAGCCGACCGAGATGCGCGAGCGGTTCCCCAGCTCGAGCGATACTGACACGACGGAGCGCCGCGCGGACCTCGGGCACCTGGCGATGGGCAAGCGCCCGCGGGCAGGGAACATCTCGCGCATGCCGCGCGCGACGACGACGGAGCGCGGGTCGCGGCCAGCCTTCGAGAGGTCCTCCTCCTCGGAGCGAGGGTCGCGACCGACCTTCGAGAGGTCTTCGTCCTCCGAGCGCGGGTCGCGGCCGGCCTTCGAGAAGTCGTCGGACACCGAGATCGACGACAACAATGCGACATTGATCCAGCAGACGCCGCAGAACATCCGCCGGCGACAAGCGAAGGCCGCGGTGAGCCCGGACGACACGATCCGCATGGACGGCGACGCCACGAACGACGTGCGGGACGCGCGCGATCGCCTGTCCTCGACTCCGGCGGAGCCTGCTACGCCGGCCCGGGCCCCCAAGATCCCTCGTTAGGCCGCGGCGCCGTGCCGCGCCCGAGGGAAGAACCGTCGCTCGCCCATGCGAGCGAGAGAAAGTCCGTCTAAGCTTCTAGCGTGCGTTCGCGACCGACAGCGCTCGTTCTCCTCCTGGCGCTGGGGTTGACCAGCCGGGCGAGGGCGGACGACTTCGATCCGCGCGGGCGACACCGGCGCCCGCCGGCGCACGAAACCCCCAAGCACGGCGCTCCGGGACCTTCGGCACCCCCCCCGCAGTCAGCCACAGGGCCGGCGTCTGCTGCGCTGATCGAGCGCTATGCCCATATCGTCCTCTCGCAACCGGGGGCCGCCTTCCCACTCCAGCGCCTCGCTCAGCTCTACCGGGACAAGGATGGGAGCCTGAAGGGGCTCGTTGCGGACTTCGAGCGACGCGCCGCGGCCACGGGCCCGGATCAGTACGCCGCGTCCGTCGCGCTCGCCGGGATCTACAAACTCGACGGGCGTACGGATGAAGCCATCGCTACCTACACGAAGGCGATCGAGCTCAAGCCGAGCGACGCCGCGGGTCTACTTGCGCTCGCCCACCTGCTCCAGGACCGCGGGGACCCTGCGGCGCGGGGGCGGTACGAGAGCGCGCTCGCGTTGCAGACGGTCCCGGCCGATCGCGAGCAGACGCTGCGAACGCTCATGACGCTCGCGCTCGACGCGAAAGACTGGGACGCCGCAGACGGCTGGCACGCGCAGCTCGTGAAGATGCAGCCGACGAGTCTCTTCGTGCGAGGCGAGCTCGCGCGCGAGCTGTTCACGCGTGGAGAATACGGGAGGGCCGAGGGGGAGTTCGCGGAGCTCGTCACCGCTTCCCAAGGGGACAACCGAGCGCTCGCGCCGGCGCTCAAGGATCTCGGCAAGACCCTCGCCAAAGAGCACAAGAGCGAACAGGCGATCGCGACGCTGAAGCACGCGCTCGCCGTCGCCGGGGCCGAGGCGGGCGTGCGCGGCGAAGTGTACGAGGCGATCACGGAGATCTACCGCGCCGATCAACGCCTCCCCGAGTGGGTGAGCGAGCTCGAAGCGGAGCACCCGGGTGATTTCCCGCGCCTCGCGCTCCTCGGATCACTCTACGAGGAGACGGGCGACTCGACGAAGGCGCTCGCAACGTACCGCCGCGCCCTCGCCGTCAACCCCCGCCAGATCGACCTGCGCCTGAAGATGATTCGCCTGCTCGAGTCGCAAGGCGAGCTCGACGCGGCCATCACCGAGTACGACGGGCTCATCCGGGCTGCGCCGAACGACCCTCAGTTCGTCTTCGAGGAGTGCGAAGCTCTACTCCAGCGGGGCGACCGAGCTCGCGCGTTGAAGCTCCTCACGGCGCTCGAGGCGCGCGCGGATGGGGACGAGGACGTCTTGTCGCGCGTAGCGGACTTCTACCAGCGGATCGGCGAAGGGGACCGCTCGCTCAAAGTGCTGACGCGGCTCGCCCAAGCGGGGACGAACGACCCGACCCACCTGGTCGACCTCGGTGATCGCTACTACCAGGATGGCAATACGCCGCTCGCGCTCCAGACCTGGAAGCGGATCCTCACGATCGTCCAACCTCGGGCGAAGGCGCTCTCGATCCTCGGCGACGTCTATCTCGAGCACGACATGCCGACCGACGCGATCAACCTCTTGCGCGAGGCCCTGCAGCTCGACAAGGACAACGCCAGCATCAAGAAACAGCTCGCGGTGGCTCTCGAACGAGCGCGCAGCTACCGGGAAGCGACGACGCTCTGGACCGAGCTCGCCGTGAAGGCGAAGCAATCGGGAGACAAGCTCCTCGCTCGCGAAGCGCGCTCTCAGATCGTGACCCTCTGGGGGCTGCAGCGGACGCTCGAGACGCAGGTACCCGTTTTGACGAGCGAGTTCGGGGGGAACCCTCCGGACGTCGACGCTGGGCGAACGCTCGCAGAGGTGCAGCTCCACCTCCGACGCCTCGCCGACGCGGAGACGACGCTACGCCGCGTCGTGGCGCTCGCCCCGGGCGACACTGACACCTACCTCGCGCTCGAGCGAGTTCTCGTGCAAGAGAACAAGGTCGATCAGGCGATCGCCGCGCTCGAGAGCCTCGTCGCGGTCGAGCCGAAGCGGGCGCGTGAGCTCTACCAGCGCATGGCGCAGTACGCGCTCCAGATCTACCGGGATGACGACGCCGTTCGGTACGCGCAGCGCGCGGTCGAGCTCAACCCCGACGACGCGGAAGGGCACCGGCGCCTCGCGGAGATGTATCGCTCGAGACAGGACACCGAGCACGCGATCAAAGAATTTCGCGCGGCGATCCAGAAGAACGAGCGGCTCTATGCGGTCTACGGCGAGCTCGCGGAGCTCTTGCTCTCTCGGGGCGAAGGAGACGAAGCCGACCGCCTCTACCGCCGTGTCATCCGCGGAGCGCCCGACGAAGAGCTCGTGGCGCGTGCGGCGCGACTGTCGATGCAGATCAACCTTGGCAACGGCACGCTGGAGTCGCTCGAGCAGGAGCTGCTGCCGCTCGCGATCGGCAACCCGCAGCGCCCCATCTACCGGAGGCTCCTCGTCGAGATCTACGGCAACCTCACGTTCGGGCTCGTGCAACGAGTGAAGCGCGCGCGCAACGATGTGTCGTCACGCGACGGCGAGAGCGCTCGCACGGCGCTCGCCCGAATCGGCGCACGCGCGGTGAAGCCTCTCCTCGACGCGCTCGCGGACACGGACGCGTCTCAGCAGCGAATCGCGATCGACGTGCTCGGGTACATCGAGAACAAGAACGCGAGCTCTGCGCTCTTCGCCTTCGCGACGGGGGGCGCCGATACCGGACTGCGCGTGAGGGCGATGATCGCGTGCGGGATGCTGCGCGACCCGGCGCTCCTGCCCAAGTACGACGCCCTCCTGGCGCGAGACGAGGACCCCCCGACGGACAGCGTCGCCGTCGCGGCGCTCTGGGGCGTCGCGCGCATGCAGGACAAGCGCGCGGCGCCTCTCCTCCGGAGCATCGTCAAGCATGGAACGCCGGAGATGCGCGCGCTCGCCGTGCTGGGGCTCGGCGCGCTCCGCGATCGTGGATCGGCGAGGGACGTGGCGGCGCTGGCGAGAGAGAGCGGCGCGGGGAGCTCGGCGCGCGCGGCGGCCGCCTACGTGCTCGGCGACATCGGAAGCGAGGGGGATCGCGCGACGCTCCTCTCGCTCGCCCACGGACCCGACGCGCTGTCGCGTCAGATGGCGCTTCTCTCTCTCTCCCGAATGCCCCCCTCCCCGGAGAAAGTGGAGGACAAGGCGACTGTCGACGCGCTCGCCGATGCTCTCTTCACCGGGGGTGCTCCGGAGAGCCCGCGTGATCAAGCCGCTGCCGAGGGGATACGACGTGCCGGTGCAGCGGCGCTCATGTCGCTCGCGGCCCGCGCCGACAACGCGGCTGCGCCACGCGCCGGGCGTCCCGCGTCGGCACCTCGAATCTCCGACCCATTCGCCCCGCTCGTCGACACGGTCGACGTAGACGCCATTCTCGAAGGGCTGGTCCCGGCCGGCTTCACCCCGGAGGAGCGTGCCGCAACGCTCGTCCGTTTCGAGGAGCCGATCGAACGCGCGGCGGCCTCCGCGCTGAGCTCACTCGACCGAGCGCGCGCTGTGGTGGATGCCATGGCCGAGGGGGACGGCGCGTTTCAGCCGTTCGTGGGGGTCTCCGACGGCGACGGTCCGGCGCGCGACGCGGCTCGTAGAATCTCGCGGGCGCTCGAGCCCCGCCTCGTCGATTTCGCAGGCAAGCCGGAGGTGATCGTCCAGCTTGCCCGTTCTGCGAACCCGACGGCGATGGCAGCCGTGGTGCGGGCGCTCTCCGACCCGGACGAGGCCGTCGAGAGAACCGCCCTCTCGGCGATCGGCTCGCACGCGGATCGCGACGCCGTCGCCGAGGTCACGCGCATTCTGTTCACCCAGGACGGGTGGGCCATGCGGGTGCTCGCGGCCCAAGCGCTGGGACGACTCGGCGGAGCCGGGGCCCGCGCCGCGGCCGAGTCGGCGCTCCTGCAGGCCGCGACCCACGATTCCTACGCCCTCGTGCGCGAGGCGGCCCTCGCCGCGCTCGCGTCGTTCGACGCCGACGCAGCGCGCCCCCTTGCGCGCACGATGGCCGCATCCGATGCTGAGCCCCGCGTGCGCGCCGTCGCGCAGCGCATCGCCACGACGCCATGATCCCCCGCGCCCGTTCCCTGTCTGCGAACTCCTTCCTCGTCCTCGCAGCGCTCGCCGGCACCGTTGGCTGCTCTGATGTCACCCGATTCTCCAACTCGGGCGATCACTACCAGGGGAGCGTCATTGCCGGTGACTTCGTCCGCTCGGGCTGGGACCCCTCGGCGAGCCTGTGCCTCGTCCTCGACGCCAACCACCTTCAGGACGCGCCCGGCACGATCACGTCCAGCGACGGGCGCTTCGAGAGCACCCCGCTCCGACCGATTCCGCAGATCTGGCACGACCCGCTCTCGACGCTCGCGTTCGGGGAAGGACGAGTGCAAAACCTCGTCTACATCGCCACTCCGATCGTCGACGCCGACGCGCTCGGCGACGTCGTCGCGGTCGTCTCGCTGATGCAGTCCAACGGCGTCGAAGTGCGGCTGTTCCGCGGCGCGCCGGCCATCGACGCCGGTCCCGGCGGAAGCAACCTCTTCGGAGTTTTCTCGCTCACGCGCGAGTCCGGCCAGTGCTCGTTCTAGGGATCGAGTCCTCCTGCGACGAAACCGGAGCGGCGCTGGTCTTCGACGACGGGCGGGTCGTGAGCGACGTCGTCCAGTCGCAAGTAAAGCTGCACGCCGAGTACGGCGGCGTCGTCCCCGAGCTCGCGTCGCGCGATCACGTGAAGAACGTGACCCACGTGGTTCGGGACGCGATGACGCGAGCGAACGTGACCTGGGACTCCGTAGACGGCGTCGCCGTGACGAACCGCCCCGGGCTCGTCGGCGCACTGCTCGTCGGAGTTCAGGCAGCGAAAGGGATGGCCTGGGGGGCGGGAAAGCCGCTCGTCGGAGTGGACCACCTCGTAGGGCATCTGCTAGCGGTCTTTCTCCGACGGGACCCGGAGAACACCGCTCCCGTTCCCGGTTTCCCGTTCGTGGCGCTCCTGGCCTCCGGGGGACATACGGCGATCTATCGCGTCGATGCCCCCTCCGCGGACGCGGTCCGAGAGCTGGGCGCGACGCGCGACGACGCGGCCGGCGAGGCGTTCGACAAAGTCGCGAAGCTCCTGGGACTCGGCTACCCCGGTGGCCCAATCGTCGATCGACTCGCCGCCGGTGGCGATGCCGGACGAATTCCGTTCATCGCGCCGATGGCCGGCGTGAGCTCGCTCGAGATGAGCTTCTCGGGGATCAAGACGCAGGTCGCACGGTGGGTCGCGGAGAACGGAGCTCCGACCGATCCTCAGATCCTCGCGGACGTGTGCGCGTCGTTCCAGCGCGCGGTCACCGACGTGCTCGCAACGAAGCTCGTCGCCGCCGCGGAGCGCGAAGGGGTGCGAGACGTCGTCCTCGGCGGCGGGGTCGCGGCCAACACCGAGCTGCGTTCGAGGACGGGGGCGCTCGCGTCCTTGCGAGGGATGGGATTCTTCGTCCCGTCGCTCGCGAGCTGCACCGACAACGCGGCGATGATCGCCTACGCCGGCTCGGTGAGGCTCGGTCGCGGCGAGCGCGACTCGTGGGACCTCGTCGCGACGAGCCAGACGGCTTTGCCGCGCACCACGCGCAAGGGGCGCGGCGCGCGCTGACGGCGGCCGCTACTTGTCGCTCTTGTCCGTCTTGTCGGTGTGCTTGTGGTGGTGGCGGTGCGTGGCGGGGCCTGCCGCGGGGTGCGCCGGCTTCTGTGCGTCTGCGAGCGAGCCGGTCGGCGCGAGGACGATCTCGAGCACGTCCCCCTTGGCGCGGACCAGGTAGTTGGGGACTCCATCTTTGAAGGCGACCGTGAGCTCGGCGCCGTTCCCGTCGTTCGTCACGCGGATCGAAGCGATACGCCCGTCGCGCGCAGCGAGCGGCGCCGCGGGCTCGAGCGATCTGCGCCCCGGGATGACTACGGTGAACCCGGTCGGCTGACCGTCCCCTTCGATCTTCTCGATCTCGCCGTCCATCTTGATGCGAAGGACGTTGCCGTGGGAGACGGCCCCGTTGCTGAACGGGGCGACTCGCGTTCGGTGATGGCCGCGCGAGTCCGAGGCCTCGTCGAGCACGTCATTCGCCGCGACCTCGGTGGCGCCGGAGGTGGTCGACGTCGGGGTGCTCGGCGCCGCCGGTGAGACGGGGGACAGCACCGACGGCGGAGCGGCGAGCGGCGCCTCGGCGGTCGTCGGTGCGAGCGGCGCTCCGGCCTGGCTCGCCGTGTCCGTCGCGGCAGTCGCGGCGGGCGCGCTCGGCTTGTGGAGAGCGATCGCGCAGCCGATTGCCACGACAGCGACACCGGCGCCGATGCCGATCCGCTTGGCGGTCCACGTCTTGGGGGGGAGACTCTCGGGGATCTCCTTCGCGTTGGGCATCGAGTCGCGGACGACCTTCCGTCCGCTCGCGTGCAGTCCTCCCTGCGGGGGCGGCGACGTGCGGCGACGAAGCGGAATGGCGATGTCGTCGCCCGTGCCTCCACGGCGCTTCGCCGCGAGCAGGGCAGCGGTCATCTTGGCGCGAGCGAAGAGGCGCTCGAGCGCGGGGGTCACCTTCGCGGCGCTCCTCGCGACGAACCCTCTCATCTCGCTCGAAGCGCGATCGAGCGACTCGTCTTCCGGCGCGGCCGCGCTGGGCTCGTCGTGGGTGACGACGGGCTCCGGTGTGTCCTCCTTGGCGGCGGAGGCTTCGATGCCCTGCTGATCCTCGTACTGGAACGACATCACGAGCTGCGGCACGCGCGACTCGGGGTCGATCTCGCACTCGACACGCACGACCTTCGCAGGGCGCTTCGCTCCGGTCGCGGCATCCTCGAGCTCGAGGTGCTTGCCGACCTGGAGAAAGCCGAGACCGCTGAACGCGGTCAGTAGCCCGCGTCCCGATTCTTTCACGTGCGCGCGCATCGGCGAGCCGAGCCCTTCGATGTGCAGCCGGACGCGGTTCCCCTTCGCCGGCGCGGGAGGCGCGCACGCGATTCCGATGACGCGCTGGAGCGCTTCGGCGCTCTGGGGGTCGAGGTCGGTGAAGCGGATCCCGAACTCTCCCCCTTTGCCGGCGTCCTGCTTCCAGATGACCTCACCCGCCGCGATCACGTTCCCCCCCGCGCCTGCGTCGAAGCGGCACGAGAGTGGTTGACCGATCTCGGGGAGGTACGCGGTCCTCAGATGCATCCCCTCTTCGGAGATGTCGATGGCCTGCGCCTCGAACGACGGGCCGAGGGCACCGCCGACTTCCACCAGTGCTTCGAAAGGAATGCGCGTCGCTCCCGGCGCGCGGCGATCGTCCGTTCCGCTCATACTTCCGCGATAAAGCCGCGGTGCGAATCGGGCCAAGTTTCTGAGTCAGGTCGCATGTAGAGTTACGCGCTCGCAATGACAGCTCACCTCGTCCTCGACATCGAGACCATCCCCGACCCCGAGCTCCCGCGCCTCGACGACTCGGACAAGGTCCCGCCTCCGCCGTTCAATCAGATCGTCACGCTCGGCTGCTTGCTGATGGAGGACTACGTCCCCAGGAAGATCGGCGTCGTCGGCGAGAAGAAAACGGAGCGCGAGATCCTGTTCGACTTCGCGACGTGGCTCGACCGATCGCGACCGTGCGTCGTGACGTGGAACGGACGGGGCTTCGACATGCCCGTCATCACGAGCCGCGCGCTCAAGCACGGAGTGTCGATGCCCTGGTGGTTCAGCGACCGGCACACCCGTTATCGGTACTCGCCGGAGGGGCACCTCGACCTCATGGACTTCCTCTCCGACTTCGGCGCAGCGAAGAGCGGTCGCCTAGACGTGTACGCCAAGCTCGTCGGCCTGCCGGGCAAGGTCGGGGTCGACGGCTCGCAAGTGGCGCCGATGGTCCACGCCGGGCGGATCGACGAGGTGAACGCCTATTGTCTGTGCGACGTCGCGCAGACTGCGGCGCTCTTTCTCCGCGTGCAACTCCTTCGCGGCGTGATCGACCGCGCGCGCTACGTCGAGCTGGCGCGCGGTCTCCTCGCGTTCTTCGATGGGGACGCCCGGCTGGCGCCCGTCACGGCGAACGTGGATCGGGCGCGGTACGGGCTGGAGCCCTAGGCCCTCAGTTGTTGGGCGGCGGCGTCGAGCACGGAATCGGCGCGCCGCCGTCGTCGAGCGGAGCGAACACGCCGGCCTCGTCGGCGACGAGGTTCTGGTCCGTCAGCGTGCACGGCGCCGGGGCGGCGCCGCCCATCGTCTTGGACACGATCCAGTCCGTGACGTAGTTCGCGCTCGCGCGCACGACGCCTTCGTGACCCACGCCGGGGTTCATGCAGAACGAGTACGGCACGCTCTGGCTCTGAAGGTTCTGGACGACGCACTCCACCCGCCCGGGGGCGATCTCGTCGTCGTCCTCGCCCCACTCGATCAGAATCGGGACGTTCGAGGGGAGCGGCGGCCGATCGGCCTCGTAACGCGCCATCCACGTGGTGCAGACGGTGTCGCCGCCGGCGCAAGGGGTCCCGAGCGCGGCGGGCTTCGCCACCGAGCTAACAAAGCTCGGGTCGTACAGGTCGAGCGCGGTCGTCGCGATGGCCTGGAGACCGGGGTACTCGACGCCCCCCCCATCTTCGGTCCACCCCTGCGCGTCGCACTCCGTGTCGAAGAAGGTCTGGATCGCTGCCTGCTGGCTCGCCTGAAACAAGTTGACCCCTTGTCCCGGCCCGTCGAGGAGCTCGGCGTGCGAGTAGTGGTAATAGATGCTCCACGCCGTGAGGCTGGGGGAGGTCGCGATCGGATAGTCGCTCGCTTCGAAGAGCAGCGCCCCCCATTGGCGCTCGGCCAACCAGAGGGGAGAGTAGACGGCCACCGCGACGACGTTCACGTCCGGCGCGTACTGGGCCTGAAGGGCAAGCGACGACAGAGCGGAGTGCGCTCCCTGCGAGTGACCGAGGAGAACGACTTTGCCGCTCGACAGCTTGGGGAACATGGTCGCGAGGGCGCGCGCGGCATCGAGGGTGCTCTTGGCTTCGTCCACGGAGTCGGCGTAGCCGCTCGGCGGGTTGCCCGGCGCACCGAAGTTCGCGTACCCGGCAAGGTCCGGCATGATCATCGGGAGGCCGCTGCCGACCATCGGGTAAACCTGCGCCTCGACGTTGTACGGGATCCAGTAGGACGTCGTGACCCCTTTCGCGGCGACGCAGGTCGGCGCCTCTCCCCACGTCGCGTGGCCGCCGATGAGGAGCGGCAGCGTGCCCGACGCGCGCGGAGTGTCTGGGATGAGGACCTGGGCGCTCGCGTAACCGGGCGATGCCGCCGGGTCGCCCCGCTCCGTTCGATAGAGGATGCGATAGACGTGCGCGCCGCTCGTGAAGGGCGTGCCGGTGTAGCCGATGTTCTGCGCGGGGGGGTCGTCGGTCGAGACGGCCGCAGCCGCCAGGGCCTGGAGCGCGCTCGCCGAGATGTCCGGCTCGGTCGCGCACTTGATGATGGCACCCTTGGCGAAGGAGCTCACGTCGCCCGCGTCGGCGTAGATGTCGGAGACCACGTCCGTGCAGGGGACCCCCAGCGCGGTGGGAGCCGCGGGGCCGGCGTCGGCTGGGCCCGCGTCGGTGGTCACGCCCGCATCGGTCTTAGGGCTCGCCGTGGAGCCGCTGTTCGAGCACGCGACCCAGCAGACGCACGAAGACGCGACCAGTGTCGCAAAGGAAGCAAAAGCGAGTCGTTTCATCACGAGCCTCCAAAGAGACCATTGTAGCAGCGCGAAAAGGCGCCGGTGCAACTCGTGCGGGTTCGCGCGGAGCGTGCGCCGCCACCGCTCGGCTCTTTTTCCGCCGCTTCCTCGCGGAGCGCGAGAGGAACCGTCCTAGGAGCGTCCTCTCGAAGCGCGACCGCTGGCGTCGCGATTGCACCCAACGTGCGCGATGGTCCCGATGGGCATTCGTTTCGCCGCGGTTATTATCGGGCTCGCCGTCGTCGCTGTGCCGGCATGCGCTTCGAGCTCTCCCTCGGGTTCGCCCGATGCACCGCCGTCCACCCCGCAAGCCGCGCCGCACGAATCGTTGGCGCTCGGCGGCCCCCTACCCGACGAGAGTCTCGCGCACATCTCCCTCAGCCTCCGCCTCTGGGGCGGCGACGGCGGCGGCGGCGGCGAGACAGCCCTCGCACAACTCCTCGCCGACCAGCAGGACCCGGCGTCACCGCGCTACCACGCTTGGCTCACGCCCGCGCAGTTCGGCGACGCGTTCGGCCAACCCGAGGCGACCTATTCCCGAATCGTCGCGTGGCTCCGCGCGGGTGGGTTCGCGGTCACCCCCTACCCCAACCGTCTCTTCCTCGAAGCGAGCGGCACGACCGCGGCCGTTCGCGAGTTGCTGCGCGTGCAGCTGCGTTCCATCGAGCAGGGAGAGCACGTCTTCCGCACCGTGGCCGAGGAGCCGTCGCTCCCCGCGGACATCGCGCCGGTCGTCATGCGCATTGGCGGCCTCGATACGCGGACTCACATCCGGCGATCCCTGTACGTCTCGATCGCTGGGGCCCGGCGGGCCCTCGACGCCACCGATTTGCGCGCGCTCTACGACGTCCCGTCGAAGGGCGTCGGCGCTTCCGGCCTTACGCTCGTCGTCCTGGGCACGCAGGAGGGGACGCAAGCCTCGACGACGGACACCCCTGGTCCACCTCTCGTCCCGCCGTCTCCCGACGCCATCAACGAGTACTTCGCGACGTTCTCGGGCGCGACGGCCTCGTACGACCCGATCGTCCTCCCGAACGACAACGACGACTACGACGTTTCGGGCGCCAACGAGGAATACGAGCTCGACGTCGAGATGCAGAGCATCGGCGCTCCGAACGCCAAGAGCATCGACTTGGTGCTCGCCCCTCCCAGCGAGGTCTTTCAGCTCGGGGCCCAATACATCGTCAACAAGCTCTGGACGGCGGTCGCCGTCAGCACCTCCCTCGGATTCTGTGAGCCCGTGGAAGTGGCCGCGAGCGACGGCGGGGTAATCCCAAGCAGCGATGCGGAGGCGTTCAGGCTTGCCTTGCAGCAGGGGCTCGCCGAGGGGCAGTCCTGGTTCGCTGCGTCGGGGGACACCGGCGCCGACGCTTGCAACGACGCGACGAGCGGCACCGGGAGCGGGTTTGGCGGTGGCAACGCGACGGTCGGGTTTCCGTGCTCGGTACCGGAGGTCGTCTGCCTTGGAGGGACGCAGCTCGAGCAGCCTGTAAGCTGGGGCTCGAACGGGACTCTCGCCGGCTGGCAGCCGGAGACCGTGTGGAACGAGGGGGCGCAGGGGGCAAGTGGTGGGGGGCAGAGCCTTCTCTATGCGAAGCCGCCGTGGCAGATCGGCGTGGGCTCGTCCGAAGGCGACACGGCGCGCGATGTCCCCGATCTCGCGCTGACGGCGGCGACCATGGACCCGGGCGTCGAAGCCTATGTCTGCGGCAGCGGGCAGGACCCGCTCAGCTGCGGCGTGAGCGCGACAGACGCGGGGCCGCTCGAGATCGTCGGGGGGACGAGCGTGGCTGCGCCGCTCGCCGCCGGGTTCTTCGCTCGCCTCGCCGGCCAGGTCGGCTGCAGGCTCGGCGATGCGCACCCAGTGATCTACGCGCTCGGCGCCGCGGAGCAGAGCGGCGGCGCGCAACCGTTCCACGACATCACGAGCGGCAACAACTCCTTCCGCGATCCGGCCGGCGAGACGATCACCGGTTTCACGGCGGGCCCGGGCTACGACCTGGCGAGCGGCTGGGGATCGGTCGACCTCGGGCAGCTGATCGACAGCTGGCCCTCGTGCGTACCTGGCGGGGGCGGAGCAGTTCCCCTTCCCGAAGCCAGCGGAGGTTGCTCCAGCGCGCCGTATCGAACCACACCGCGAGCGTGGACCCTCGGAGCGGCGCTCGCCCTCACGCTCGCTATCACGGCCCTACGCCGCCGCCGCTAGAGCGGAATGTTCGTGTGCTTCTTCGGCGGGTTCGTGTCGCGCTTGTCCTTCAGAAGCTCGAGCGCGCCGTGAAGCCGCGCGCGTAGCGTCCGCGGATAGATGACCTCGTCGATGAACCCGAGCTCCGCGGCCTTGTACGGGTTGGCGAACTTCTCTTTGTAGTCGGCGACGAACTCCGCGCGGGTCTTCGCAGGGTCGGCGGCCTTCGCGATCTCGTTCCGGCGGACGATGTTGACCGCCCCTTCCGGCCCCATGACCGCGATCTCGGCGGTCGGGAACGCCAGGTTGATGTCGGCGCGAATGTGCTTCGACGCCATGACGTCGTAGGCGCCGCCGTAGGCCTTGCGAAGGATGACCGTCACCTTGGGGACCGTCGCCTCCGCGAACGCGAAGAGGAGCTTCGCGCCGTGCTTGATGATGCCGCCGTACTCCTGATCCGTGCCGGGGAGGAAGCCGGGGACGTCGACGAACGTGACGAGCGGCACGTTGAAGCAGTCGCAGAAACGAACGAAGCGCGCGGCCTTCATCGACGCGTCGATGTCGAGCACGCCGGCGAGCACCTGCGGTTGATTCGCCACCACGCCAACGGCGCGACCGCCGATCCGCGCGAAGCCGACGACGATGTTCTGCGCATACTGCTCGGCGATCTCGAAGAGGTGCCCCTCGTCGACCACGCTCCGGATGACGTCCTTCACGTCGTACGGCTTGTTCGACTCGTTCGGGACCATCGAGTCGAGCTCGGGGACCTCGCGCGTCGCCGGATCCGTGGTCGGACGGAACGGGGGATCCTCGTGGTTGTTCGACGGAAGGAACGACAGAAGCTCGCGCACCTGGGCGATGCAGGTCTTGTCGTCCGGGCTCGTGAGGTGGCAGACGCCGCTCTTCGACGCGTGCGTGGTCGCGCCGCCGAGCGCCTCTTTCGTCACCTCCTCGTGCGTGACCGCTTTGATCACGTCGGGGCCGGTGATGAACATGTAGCTCGTCCCCTCGACCATCAGGATGAAGTCCGTGATCGCCGGGGAGTAGACGGCCCCCCCCGCGCACGGGCCCATGATGGCGCTGATCTGCGGGACGACGCCGCTCGCGAGCGTGTTGCGGAGGAAGATCTCGGCGTATCCAGCCAGGGACTCGACCCCTTCTTGAATGCGCGCGCCGCCCGAGTCGTTGAGGCCGATGACGGGCGCCCCGACCTTCATGGCCAGATCCATCACCTTGCAGATCTTCTGCGCGTAGGCACCCGACAACGAGCCGCCGAACACCGTGAAGTCCTGGGCGAAGACGAAGACCTTGCGACCGTCGACGAGCCCGTAGCCCGTGACGACGCCGTCCCCGAGCACCTTCTGCTCCTGCATGCCGAAATCGGTGCAACGGTGGGTCACGAAGCGGTCGAACTCGACGAACGACCCGGGATCGACGAGGAGGTCGATCCGCTCGCGGGCCGTGAGCTTCCCCCCTTCGTGCTGCTTCTTGATTCGCTCCTCGCCTCCGCCGAGAAGCGCGCGACTGTTCAG
Source organism: Polyangiaceae bacterium (assembly GCA_052147435.1). GTDB lineage: Bacteria > Myxococcota_A > Polyangia > Polyangiales > Polyangiaceae > JBKQKP01. The sequence goes on from JBKQKP010000130.1 coordinate 17,031, forward strand.
CTCGTCGAGGCGGAGAAGGTGAGGCGCCGGGGGGCGACTGGGGGACTGGCGACCGTCGGACATGATGGGGACCGCGTATAGCAGACCCCCGTACCCCCGCATAAGACCCGCGGAACCCCGCGCCGTAGCGCCCGCGCCCTTCTGGCGCGTACAAGAGTGGAGTGACATGGGGGCTCTGGTATCCTGAGCCTCTCGAGTACTTTCCCGGGCGGGGCGCCGACGATGAACCCTAACCAGAGCTATCCGTCTACCGGCGAGGTCATCGACGGGAAGTACCAGATCGAGAAGCTCCTCGGGGAAGGGGGCATGGGCGCCGTCGCCAAGGCGACGCACATCCTTCGGCGCGCGCCGGTCGCGCTCAAGTTCATGAGCCCGAACGTCGTCTCGGTTCCGGGGGCGGTCGAGCGGTTCCTGAACGAGGGGGTCGCGGCGTCACAGATCGAGAGCGACAACGTCGTGCACGTGTTCGACGTGGGGAAGCTGTCGAACGGCGCCCCCTACCTCGTCATGGAGTACATGGAGGGGCACGACCTCGCCGAGGTCATCACCCGCGAGGGGCACCCCGGCCTCGAGCCGCAGCGGGCCGTCTACTTCATCGTCCAGGCGCTCCGCGGCCTTCAGGTCGCGCACGACGCGGGGATCATCCACCGCGACATGAAGCCGTCGAACTGCTTCGTCGTGAACAAGGAGGGGGAGGCGGACTTCGTCAAGCTCCTCGACTTCGGGATCAGCAAGGTCGGCTCCGGGAAGAGCGCGAGCCTGACGCAGACGAACAGCGCGCTCGGCACGCCGCTGTACATGTCGCCCGAGCAGGCGCGATCGCCGCGCGACGTCGACCTGCGGAGCGACCTCTACTCCGTGGGCGTCATCCTGTACGAGCTCCTCACGGGGCGAACGCCGTTCGCGTCGGAGAGCGGGGAGTTCACGGAGATTCTCTTCAAGCTCTTCACGCAGGAGCCCCCTCCGATCCGATCGCTCCGGTCCGACCTCTCGCCCGAGCTTGCGGCCGCCGTGCACAAGGCACTCGCGCGAGAGCCGAACGATCGCTACTCGACGGCCGCGGAGTTCGCGCTTGCGCTCGAGCCGTTCGCCGATCAGCGGAGCACGCGCGTCCTTCAGCGGATCCGAACGCACCAGCCCGGTCGCGGCTCGCACGTCCCGTCGACCGCGTCCCACGGCTCCGAGCCGGTCGCCGCGTTCTCCAAGCTGGCGCTCGGGGAAGCGGCTCCTGCGCGGACGAACGACATGCCCGGGGCCCCCGCGCGGATGCCCGCGGAGACCCAGAAGATCATGCAAGGGGGGCCGGCCACCGCTCCTCTCGGCGACAAGCCGCTGATCCGCCACTCGGCCTTCCCGCAGGCCGAAGGCTCGCGCGTCGAGTCGGCCGAAGGGGCGGTCGCCGCGACGCAGTACGGCGGGCCAGAGTCGATGCCCGCTCGCGGCGGGTCCTCCACGGCGGCGTCGCCGGGGATGGAGCCGGGGAAGTCGACTGACCTGGGCGCCGCGCGCGACACGTCGGTCGGCGCCCCGTCTGCGGGGAAGCGGCAGTCCCCCCTCGTCTTCGTCCTTCCGGCGATCGGGATTCTCGCGGTCGCGGGTGCTGCGGTCTGGAAGGTCACGGCGAAGCCCCCCAGCACGTCCGATGGAACGGCGCTCACGGCCGAGCCAACCCCCCCGCCGCCCCCGACCGCAACAGCCCCCCCGACCGCGACGGTTCAAGCTCAGACGGCGATCGTCGCCGACGCCGGCGCCACGCTGGCCACCACCGCCGCCCCCCCGAAAAAGAACACCGCGGCTCCCCCCCCCGTCCCCCAGCAGCCGGGCCCCCCGCAGCGCCCTTCGGACGGGAAGACCCACCTAAAGGACATACAGATCCACGAGTAACTCTAGGATAGTATCGTCTGCTCGAGCTGTACCCACGTCGTGGAACTACGCCGCCCAGGGGGTTCGATGCCGCGCCGATACCGATCGCCGATTGCGCTGATCCTTACCGTTACGCTCGCCGCGCCGTCGGGCTTCGCCGCGCCGAAGCCGCCGAAGCCGAAGACCGTGCGCGAGGAGCTCCCCGACGCGGCCCGCAAAGACTGGGACGCCGCGCGCGATCTCCTCGATACGTCCGACTTCGCCGGGGCGCTCGTCGAGTACAAGCGCGCGTACGACGAGTCGAAGAACCCGCGGGTTCTGTACAACGTGGCGGTCTGCCTGAAAAACCTGCGGCACTACGCGCGCGCGGAGGCGACGTTCAAGCAGGAGCTGACCGACGGCGCCGGGAAGATCTCGGCCGCCGAGGAAGCGGACGTGAAGTCGGCCATCCAGGCGCTCGATCCGTTCGTATCCACGCTCGAGGTCACGGCGAACGAGACAGGCGCCACGCTGCTCATCGACGGCGAAGCCGTCGGGCAGACCCCGTTCGACAAGCCGGTGCCGATCGACGTCGGCCCGCACGAGGTCCGGCTTCACAAGGACGGCTTCGTGGACGCCGTCCAGACGACGACGATCGCGGGAGGGACGCCGGCGAAGGCGGCCTTGAACATCGATCCCGCCGTGAAGAAGGCGACGGTCAGCATCGCGGTGACGGGGGCGCCGGGGGCGAACGTCGTGATCGACGGGATCGACATGGGGCAGGCCCCGTTCAAGGGGGAGGTGGTCGCCGGGCGTCACACGTTCGAGGCGCGCGCCCCGGGCTTCGTCACTGCGAGGCAGACGACCGACGTCGTATACAAGACGCCGCTGAACCTCTCGCTCGATCTCGCCGTCGAGCGGCACGAGGGGAAGCTGCGTATCGAGGCGACGCCGGTCGAAGCGTCGATCGAGGTCGACGGGAAGATCGTCGGGTCCGGAACGTGGGAAGGGGGGCTCCCGTCGGGGGGGCACCAGGTGATCGTCAAGAGGCCGGGCTTCCAGCCCTATACGTCGGAGATCACGATCAGCGACGATCAGTCGCGCGACGTGAAGGCGACGCTCCTTGAAGAAAAAGGGGGATCGAACTGGGTCGCCTGGACGATCGGCGCAGTGCTCGTCGTCGGCGGAGGGGCGGTGGCCGGGTACTTCGCGTTCCAGCCGAACAACCAGCAGCCGGTGGTCGGAGACCTGACCCCGGGGACGGTGACGACCGCGAGCTACCCTGGCTTGGCTGGCGTCTCCGGCTTCCGCACGGTGCCGGGCGTGGCCGGGTTCCACACGATGCCTGGCCCGGTTGGCCGCAGATGATCGTCGCGCTTCGCGCGCGAGCTTTTCGCGTGACGCTTCACTGGGGAGAATGAGCCGATGCGCTTGAATCGTTCCGTCGTTCGCTGGGTCTCTCGAGGTGCGGTGGTTGGAACACTCGCGCTGGCCGGCGTCATGTGGGCGGGCTGCGGGCAGACCAAAGCGACGGAGTTCGTCGCGGGGGTCAACTCGCAGATACAGGTTCCCGCGTACATGCAAACGGTGGTGATCACCGTCAACCTCGACGGAGTCGAAGCGTTCAACCAGACCTACCCCGTCTACGACTCGAGCCAGACGGGTGCGGTCGTGCGCCTCCCTCGAACCCTCGGCGTAGTTAGAGGAACCGAGAACGGAACGGTCACGATCACAGTCGCTGGGTTCACCGCCCCGTCCACCGCCGACTACGGCGCATTCAACGGGCTCGATCCCGATGTCGGAACCGGGGAGGAGCCGATCTCCAACGGGGGTGGAGCCCAGATTCTCCGGCGTTCGAGGCAACCGTACGTCGACGGCCAGATCCTCTACGTGCCGATGCCGCTTCGCTACTCTTGTTACAACGTGGACTGCGGTCCGGCATCGGATCCCGATCCGAATTGCGCGGACGACAGCTGCACGTGCAAGGGGGGCGTGTGCGGCCCGCCGGATGTCGACCCGACCACGCTCCCCCCCTACAGCGATCCGCTCGTCTACGGCACGACGAACACCTGCTTCCGCCCGTTCAGCGACTCGAGCTGCCCCGTCGGCAGCAACGGCCAGCCCTCGGAGTGCGGGTGCATGGACTACGAGGTCACCCCGCAGCCGATCGGCGATCCGAGCGACTGCATCTTCGCCATGCCGGGAACCCCGAGCGCCGCCGGCGCAGGGCCCTACCAGAACCCCGACTTCTCCCCGCCGCTCGTCGCCGCGGCCTCGACAGGAGGCGGGCTGAACGTCCGCGCGGTCTTCGACAACATCGTGTCGGAGGTACTCGACTACGAGGGGAATTGCCCCGCCACCTGGCCCCCGGCGCAGGGGGTGAACCCTCAAGAGGGCTACTGCAACTACGCCGATGCGCCGCAGAAGTTCAGGCTCGCGCCTGGCCTCTGCCAGATGTACCTCGGCCTGAGCACCGCGCACGAGATCACGCTCCTCGAGGCGGCCGCCACGTGCCCGTCGAAGACGGTGTTTCAGCCGATCTGTCAGGACACGATCGAAGGCCCTCCGCAGCCGGACTTCCTCGACGGCGGCGTCGCTTCCCCGGTGGCCAACGGCTTCTGCGCCGCGCCGAACGTCCTCGAGCCGGCAAAGAGCGCTCTTTACATCCTGTTCGACAAGTCGAGCGGCATGCGCGACTTCCTCGGACCGCAGGGCCTCGGCGAAGTCCTCGGCCTCTCACTGACGAATCCGGTCTTCCAGCAGACGCAGGTCGGGATGATGTACACGCCCGCGCTCCAGACGGACTGCACGGCGATCGGCGCTGGCGGGAACAACGAGTACGCGCTCGACATCCTCCCGGACGCCGGCGTCGCGGCCCCCGAAGGGACCGTGCCGTTCGAGTACTCCTCGCTCGCGCAAGGGGACATCGCGAACAGCTTGCTCGCACAGGGGACCCCCGACGCCGGAGCGATCCCGAGCGGCAGCAACCTCTGGTACCTCGAGGCGGCGCTCGCGGGCGCGTACCGCGGGCTCCAGAACCTCGACCCGCAGGGGCTCTTCAATCGCAAAGCCGTGATGCTCTTCTACGATCGCGACTTCGATACCGCCGGTCCGGATTGCTCGGGGGCTGTCCCCGCTATCACCGTCGCGAATCAGGCGCTCACGACGAACAACCTCGAGACGTACGCCGTCTACCTCGCGAACGCCGACTATCCCCCCGGCGTCGACGACGCCGGCGTCCCCGGCGACCCAGTCGGGCACGGCCAGCAGTTGGCGCAGGGGCTCTCGCCTCACGGCCAGTACTTCTTCAACGCGAGCAGCCAGGCTTCCGGAGCAGCCGCAGCCAATGCCGCCCTGGCCCTCGCGAGCGTCGTCGCCGACCTGGGGAGCTGCGTCTACCAGGTGCCGGGGATCTTCGTTCCGGGATCGCAGCTGAGCTTCCCCGACTACGCGACGCTATTCACACCGCCCGCCGGAACGACGCCGCAAGTCAGCACCGTGACGGTCAACTACTCGGACACCGGCTGCGGTCTCGACGACGCGAACACGAACCCGATCTACGTGTTCGACAACCAGCACATCCGCATCTGCCAGAACACCTGCCAGCGGCTCGTCACGAGCATCACCGACAACGAGATCGCGACCGGACAGCGAAACCAGGGGAGGGTGACGCCGCTCCCTCCGCTGCCGCAGGACGTCACCTGGAGCTTCTCGTGCGTGAACATTCCGGAAGCGGGGATCGTCGAGTCGGGGTCGGCGCCGAACGTCATCGGCGGAGAGGATGCCGGCGAGGATGCGGCCGTAGAGGACGCCGGGGGGATTGTGGACGCGGGCCCGGGCTGACAGAGCAAAGCCGGCCATCGTTGGGTCCCGATGAGCCATCGTTGGGTTGCGACGAGCCAACGTTGAGTTCCGACGAGCCAACGTTGGGTCCCGACGAGCCAACGTTGAGTCCCGACGAGCCAACGTTGAGTCCCGACGAGACAACGTTGAGTCCCGCTAAGCCAACGTCGGGTCCCGATGAGCCAATCTCGGTTTGCGCGACGCTCAGGGCCCGAACTGCAGCCCGATGTACGGCCCGATGAACGTCTGCGCCCCGGTGGCGAGGTGATACGCGGGCGTCGGTAGCGGAGAGGGCGGTTGCGCGCCCCCCCCCAAGGCCTGGGTCGAGCTCGAGGGGAGAGTGAGGTTCGACCCCGCGCTCTCGAACATCCCGACCACCCCGACGGCGAACGCGATCGTCTTGCTGGCGCGAATGGCGAGGGACAAGTCGCCCGAGAGCGCCGGGGAGACGTAGATCTGCCCGTATCCCAGCGGCGACGAGTTCGGGTACGTGTTCTGCCCCCCGGAGTTCGACTGCGTCTGCCGAATCAGGAAGATGTCCTTGATCGACAGGCCGAAGCCCGCGGCGAAGCTGAACCTCAGCAGGTTCGTCTGCGCGGAGATGCGCGCGCGAATCGCCCCCATTCCGCCGAAGCGGATGAACGTGAACTGCTCGACGCGCGGCTCCCCCACGGCGAGCGGGTTCTCGAGCGGAGTCGTCGCGCCGATGAACGTGGCGCTCGGCGTAGCCTCGTCGTATTCGCCCGCGAGGAACGCTTCGATCCCCACGGGATGCCAGGCGTACCCGGCCCACGCCATGAGCCCCCCGCCGACGGGGTTCGACGTGGCGCAGCTATTGGCGGCGAGCCCGGTGCAGTTGGTGTCGATCTCGTTCCCCTCGCCGCCCGGCTCGAAGAGCGCCATCGCGCCGAGACCGCCGTAGACGCCGTCGTACGTCCGCTCCTCGACGGCAGCCCCCGTGCTCTTCGCCTCGGGGAGCTTCAGCGTCACCGCCTCGGCGAGCGACTGCTTGTCGACCAGGATGACCTGCTTCTCGTACCGCTCGTAGCCTTCGCGCGTGACGGCGATCGTGTGCGGGCCGATGGCCACGTCCGCGACGTACGAGCCTTCGGCGACGGGCTTCGCGTCGAAGAAGATGATCCCCTTGCGGTCGGAGGTCGTCACCTCGATGTGCGCCGACGCGGCGATCGCGGCGAGCTCCACCTGGACCGTCTCCCCCTTGTTCACGCTGACCTGCTGCGCGGGGGACGCGAGCGTCGAGCTCCGGAGCACCACCTCGTGGGGGCCCGGCGGAACCTCGAAGTCGGCCGGCGCCGCGCCGACGTCTGCGCCGTCGATGAGCACGCGCACGGGCTGCCCGGTCTTCTCTTTGACCGAGATGCGACCGGTCGTCGCCTCGTGCACGAGCTGGATGTCGACGATCTCTTTCCCGTTGCCGGTGATGTTCGGCGTCTTCGTGACCGGAGTGAACCCGGCCTTCGTCACGTCGACCTTGTGGGGCCCGTCCGACACGCGGATGAGCGCCGCGACGGGGCTCTGGCCGATCGATTTCCCGTCGAGCGAGACGTCGGCGCCCGACTCGTTCACGCGGATCGACACGTACCCGGTGAGCGGCGCGAGCTCCTTCAGGCGAGCTTGCGCTTGCGCCTTGGAGTGCGTGCCGATCGCCGTTCCGTAGTCCTTGAGGAAGCGGTCGTACGACTCGTAGGCCTCGCCCTGCATCTTGAGCGAGTACTGCGCGTTCGCGACCCCTTCGAGGGCCTGCGAGCTCGACTGCGCGTCCATCGCGGCCTGGTACTGCGTGAGCGCCGTGCTCCAGTCCTTCGCCTTCGCGGCCTTGTCGCCTGCGGCCAGGGCGGCCTTGGCCGCTGCGGGGTTGGGCGCGCCGGGTGCCGCCGCCGGAGCGGCCGGTGCTCCTGCCGGGGCGGGCGTGGGGGGCGTCTGCGCCATGCCGGCGCGAGGCAAAAGGGAAGCGATGCCAGCGAAAGCCAGCGAAAGTGCCCGGTTAGTCCTGCGAGACCTCGATTGACGAGCGGTCAAGCGAATACCCCCTTGGATGTTCGCCGGCCGCCTCATGCTGGCGCAGCCAAGCCAAGCAAAGGCTACCGGAAAGCCTCGCTCAGGTGTCAACCAAAGCAGGGGGCGGGGCGGGCGGGTCGAGATAGGTCACGGTCTCGCCTCGAAAGGTGCGTAGACGGGTCCGCGCGGCCCGACCGGGGGCGCCCTCTTCGCGACCAAGGACGTAGTTCGGCACGAGGGGGACCTTCCCGCGCCCCCCCGGCGTGTCGCAGATCAGCTTCGGGAGGGCGATCCCAGTGAGCCGCCCCTGGAGCCGCTCCATGAGCTCGACTCCGCGACCGAGGGGGGTGCGCAGGTGCGAGGTCCCCCGAACGGGGTCCGCCTGAAGGAGGTAATAGGGGCGGACCCGCGCGCGCACGAGCCCGCGAAAGAGGGACTCGAGCGTCGCCGCGTCGTCGTTCACCCCCGCGAGGAGCACGGTCTGGTTCATCACGGGGAAGCCGGCGTCGGCCAGGAGGGCGCAGGCGGCGAGGCTCTCCTTGGTCAGCTCCTTGGGGTGATTGAAATGGGTCATCACCCAGAGCGGATGGTACGGGCGGAGCGCGCGGACGAGCTCGCGCGTGATCCGCTGCGGCATCGTGACCGGGACGCGCGTTGCAAGGCGTATCGTCTCGACGCTCTCGACGGCGCGAACGGCCTCGACGAGCCGCGCGAGGCGCTCGGTCGCCATGTTCAGCGGATCGCCTCCGCTGATGATGACGTCCCTCACCTCCGGGTGCGCGCGCAGATACGCGAGCGCCGGTGCGAGCGCCTCGAGCGACACGGCGCCGCCTCCGTCGCCGACCATCCGCGAGCGGGTGCAGAAGCGGCAGTAGACGGCGCAGCGATCCGTCGCCAGGAGCAGCGCCCGATCGGGGTACCGCTGCACGAGATGCGGCGCGACCTCGTGCTCGACCTCGCCGAGCGGGTCGACGAGATCCCCCTCCACGACGATCCCCTCGAGTGCGTCCGGCACGCACTGCCGGCGAATCGGGCACGTCGGGTCCTCGCGATCGCACAGGGAGAGGTAATACGGAGTGATCGCGATCGGGAGCCCCTCGCGCTCGGCACGCTTGGCCCCGTCGAGCTCACGCGCGGTCAGCGAGAGCGCGCGAGCGAGGGCATCTACCGTCGTGATCGAGCTTCTGGCCTGCCAGCGCCAGTCGCGCCAGTCCTTCGCCAGCGGCGCGCTCAAGGGAGCACCGCGCCCGTGGCGGCATCGTCCGGCGCAAACCCTCCGTCGGGAACGTCTACGCTTACCGTGGCCATCGCAGAGTCGTCTATCTGTACCGGGAACTTCGCCCGGAGCTGCGCGATGAGGTCGTCCTCGCGCGCGTGAAGCTTCTCTTGAGACAGCTTCACGCGAATCGACCGCTCGGCTTCCTGGAACGAGCGGTCCTGCGGGGCGGTCTTCACCGTGAGGCGAACGACGTAGAACTTGTTCTGTGCTTTGACGACCTGCGGCGCGACATCCCCCACCTTGTCGATCGCGAACAGCGCGGCGCGGACGGGGTCCGGCACACGCGGGTTGTCCACGCGCGAATCGCCAGGCGGCGCCACCATGCCGAGGTCCCCCGCCAGGTCGACCGGCACGTTGGCCTTCGCCGCCGAGTCGATCGACTTGCTACGGACGAGCCCCCCCCAGTCGGCAGCGCTCATCCCCTTCTTCGCTTGCTCGAGGACCGCGCGAGCGGCGGCCTCGCTCCCCAGGATGATCGCCGACACGCGGCGCCGCTCCGGATCGTGGAACTCGGCGCGGTGGCTGTCGTAGTAGGCGTGCACCTCGTCGGCAGGGACGTCGGCCGGAAGCGGGGCCCCCTTGCGCGCCTCTTTGAGCATCGCGTCGCGAAGGACCGAGCGAAGCTCCTCTTGGGTCCGCGGGTCCTTGTCGTATCCCTTGTCGCGAGCTTCCTGCGCGAGGAGCTTCGCGTTGATCATCTCGGTCAGGAGCTCTCTGCGCCGCTCGACGGACTGGTACCGGAGGCGATCGAACTGGTCCATGTGCTCGAGCGCGGCCGCGTAGTCGCCGAGCGTGATCGTGGTGTCCCCCACCTTGGCCATCACTTTGGCCGCCTGCTCTGCCGTGAGCCCCTGGGCCGAATGGTGCTCCCCGGCGTCGGCGCCGGCGGTCGCGTTGCCGTGGCAGGCGGCAGAAGCGAGGGCTAGGGCGGGGACGACGAGTCCGAGCAAGGCTCGGCTCGGTCTGCACCAGACGAGAACCAGCGCAACGCGAGGCACCATCGAGACCCGCGCCTTACTACACATTGCGCCCACGAGCACGCCCGGGTACATGGCGGGCATGCGGGCCCCCGAAGAGCGCGACGATCGCACAATCGCCCCCCCTCCGCTGCACCCGGACCTCAGGTACAAGCGGATCATCCTGAAGCTGAGCGGTGAGGCCCTTTGCGGGACGACCGGCGGCTTCGGCATCGCCCCGGACGTGCTGCGGAGTCTGGCAGCCGAGCTCGCGGACGTGCACGCGCTGGGCGTTCAGTGCGGGATCGTCGTCGGTGGCGGGAACATCTTCCGCGGGCTCAAAGGGGCGAGCCAGGGGATGGACCGCGCCCAGAGCGACTACATGGGCATGCTCGCGACGGTCATCAACAGCCTCGCGCTCCAAGACGCGCTCGAGAAGGCGGACGTCCCGACGCGCGTCCAGACGGCGATCGAGATCCGCCAGGTCGCCGAGCCGTACATCCGCCGGCGCGCGATACGGCACCTCGAGAAGGGGCGAATGGTCATCTTCGCCGGCGGGACCGGCAACCCCTACTTCTCGACCGACACGGCCGCCGCCCTTCGCGCGATGGAGATCCACGCCGACGCGCTCTTCAAGGCGACGAAGGTCGAAGGGGTCTACGACCGCGACCCGGTTCGCTTCCCGGACGCCTCGATGTACCCGAAGATGACCTTCGACCGCTTCCTCTCCGAGCGCATCGGCGTGATGGACTCCACGGCGGTCACGCTCTGCCGCGACAACGCCCTGAGCATCCGGGTGTTCAAGCTGATGACGCCGGGGAACATCCGGCGAGTCGTCCTCGGGGAGACGATCGGGACCGTGGTCGGGGCCTGAGGGTTCGGGGCGCGCCGCGATGACCTTGGTCGCTCGGGACGCCCGCGCCGAGGACTACCCCGCCTTCGCGCGCCTCTTCCTCGAGCTCAAGGTCCCCGACCCGACACCGAGCGCGGAGCAATTCGACGCGCGGATCCGACCGAGCACGTTCTTCCTCTTCGAGGGCGAGAGACCGATCGCGTACTCGTTCTGGCAAGCGCTCGGCGAGGTCGCTCGGGTGATCCACGTCGTCGTCGACCCGACCGCGCAGGGGCGCGGCGTCGGACGGGCGCTCCTGCGGGAAGTGGGCACGCGCGGAATGCGCGCCGGATGCTCGCGGTGGACCCTGCACGTGAAGCCCGACAACGTCCCCGCGCGGCGTCTCTACGAACGGTGCGGAATGCGCGTGGTCGCTCGGTCGCGTTCGATGGAGATCGCCTGGAGCGAAGTGGAGCGGCTCCCGCTCGGTGAGAGCGAAGGGGAGACGGAGGCGTTCCACGTTCGGCCGGAGGAGGAGGCGCAGGTCGAGGGGGCGGCCGGGCTACTCGCCGGGCAGATCGGAGCGCTCCGCAAGGGGGGCGGATGGGTCTTCCTCGGATTGCGTCGCGGCGATGAGATCGTCGCGTTCGCGGCATTCGACCCGAGCTTCCCTGGCGCGATGCCGTTCGTCGCGCCGCGCCCATGGCTCACGCGGAGGCTCCTCGAGGCGATGCGCCCGCACGCGCTGGCGAAGCACGCGGGGGTGCGATTTCCGGCGATGAACGACGAGGTGTGGGGGGCAGCGGAGGGGGCGGGGGCGAGGGTGATTCTCGAGACGCTCCGAATGGAGGGACCGATCACCGTCTAGGTGACCTTGGCGGGGCGTGCGCACATCACGCGGCCTAGCTACGACCCCTGCGTAGCCTCGATGGCCGCGCGCACGAGGCTCGCCACCTGGGCGACGCTCCCCTCTTCCAGCGTCCCGACGAGAACGTGCGCGTCGAGGATGGGGAGCTCCGCCGCAGCGCACGCTTCGGCCAGGGCCGAGCCCGCGGCGTCGTCCAGCCGGACGACGATCGCGGCCCCCGCGAGCGTGAGCGGCCAGAGCGGCGCGTACGCGGGGACGAGCGGCAGGGCGACGATCTCGATGTCGACGTCGTCGCCGAGGCGAACGCTCGCGATGGTATGGGGGATCGGAATCGCAGGGACCGGATCCGGAGACGGAAGGGCGTCGACCAGAGAGAGCGCCGCGTGGGCGAAGACGGCAAGCCTGCTCGGTGTCCCCGCGAACACGAAGCGTGCGGCGCCTTCATACCCTGGCGACGCGGCCCGGGAGACGAGTGCGCGCATCAGGTGGAGTTGATCGGTCGCGACGAGCGGCACGCGCTGCATCTCGTGCGGGAGCCGCTTGATGCGCCCGGCAGCATCGAGCTCCACCACGGCCGCGAGGAGCTCTGCATCAGGTTCCGGGAGATCGTCGAGGACTTCGTCGATGGTCGCCGGCGCGCGGAGCTTCGTGAGCACCGTGCGCGCGAGGTGCGACAGCGCGGAGTGATCTCCCCCTTCGCTCGCAAGGAGCGCCTTGGACGTGAGATCGCCGAGGTGCACGCGCAGCCGCTTCGCCTCGGTCGCCTGCGCCGCGACGTCGCGAAGGAGCTGCGACGTCGGGACGCTCATTCGTCCGAGGACCGCTGGCGTGTCCGGCGTGAAGAGGTAGCGCCCTTCCGGCTCGCCGAACAGCCGAACGAGCGCCTTCATCCCTTCGAAGCGGACGTAGACCGCATCGACGATCGTCCCGCCGGCGAGCCGAACGTCGCCGGCGCCGAACGGGGTCGTGACGGCGAGCGTGCCTGTCTTCCGGTCGACCCACAGCGTCTCCACGACATCGCCGAGCGAGACCTTCGACAGGGAGCCAGAATGAATCGCTGACGGCGGCGCGGACTCGATTCCGCGCTGGTTCGGAGTCGCGAGCGCGTTCACACGCGCGACGAGCGCGTCGACGTCGCCCCGCAGGATCGACTCGCCCTGCAGCGGGCCCGGTCCTTCACGAACGAGGAGCAGAACGGGCGGCAGCTGGCCGAGCTCGATGGCGAGAGCGTCGAGAAGGCTCAGACCGTCTTCGCGCGCTTCGGCCAGCTCGCTCGCAGCGATGACGACGTCCACGCGCGCCGACTTCGCGCGCTCGCACGCCATGCTCACGCCGTTCGCGAGCGCGACCTGGATGCCCCGCTGGCGGAGCGACGCGGCCAGCGACGCGAGCTCCTCGATGTCCTCGTCGACGAGGAGCGCGCGCGCCTGCGCGGCGCCGGTCCGGGGGGGGACGGATCCGACGGTCATGGCCAACGAGTTCCGCTCGCCTGAGCGAGCCGATGTGCGATCAGATCCGCGAGGAGCGGATCGGCCGCATGTACGCCGCGGAAGCGATCCTCATCGCGCCTTCCGCAGCACACCCAGGCCCCGTGCTCCGCGTTGATGACGATCGCCTCGGCGTTGTCGCACCGAGGTGCGCTCCTGACGTCGGCGAGCTGAACGGTCGGAGCATCGCCCCCTTCGGCCTGTCGCGCGGCGGAGGCCATGCCCATCCCGCCGCGCGCGGTCACGAGGATATTCGCCGCTCCGCCGCGACGAGCCTCACGGCAGGCGGCGCCGACGAGCGAGAGCATCGCCGGAGCGACAAGGTCGAGGGGATACGGCGAGCCGAAGCCGGCCCCCATCATCGGTCTAGCGAGGAGCACGTCGATGATCTCGCCGAGCGGCATCGGCGCCAGGCCGAGCGTGTGGACCGCGGACCGCGAGGCATCGTTGGCCCGCTGGCGGGCGGCGCGCAGGAGCCGGTCGAGCGTCGCTCCATCATGAGGATAGGCCGCGACGCCGATGGAGAGGGGGCCCCCTCGTCCGCTTCGCGTCGAGACAGGTCCGCGCCGGTCGCTCGTCGGAGCCCGCGCGCGACGATCCCCCTCGGCACGGATGAGCAGCCGCCGTCGGCAAGCGTGCGCCCCGAGCGCGCCGGTCTCGGGGAGGAGAAGATAGAACTCCTGGTCGTCGAAGCGGGCGAGGACGTCGGTGTCGCGAACCACGGAGAGGACGACCTGCTCGAGCTCCGCGCGCGCCTTCGGTCCGGCTTCCTTGTCGAGGAGAATGGCGGCGACGGCGAGCCTGCGCCCATGGCGCTTGGCCTTGTCGATCTCCCGCCCCGCGATGTCCTGCAGGTACGCAAATGTGTAGACGCGCGCGCGTCCGTCGATCACGGGCTCGCGCCCGCGCCCCTCGCCCGCGTCGACGAAGGCGAGCACCGTGGCGGCCAGGCTCGCAATGGCCGCGACGTCACGGTCGCGTGCCGGCTCTCCCCCCTCGAGGATCACGAGTGCGAGGAGCCTCTCCGCGACGCCGAGCGGCACGACCGTCGCGCCCCGCTCCATGGCCACGCGGAGAAGCTCCTCGCCCCGCGTCGTTGCCGCGAGGTTCTGGGAGATCCCCATCGAGGCGAGGCGGACACATTCGCCGTTGGGAGGGGGGTCGAACGCAGCGTAGAGCGCGGCGCCGCGAGCCTCCGAGACCTCCGCCAGCGCCTCCATGATCGCCTTCGCCACTTCGGAGTGAGCCCCCCCATGCGCGAGCTGGACGACCCGGTCCATGAGCAGGTTTCGCCTGTTCGCCGCGGCGAGGTCCGCCTCCAGCCGAACCCTCTCGCGCTCGGCTCCCCTTCGTGTCCTTACCTCGCCGACGGCGTGAAGGAGCGCGTCGCCCGAGGGGGGTGAGGACATGAATCCGACCGCCCCGAGCGCCACGGCTTGCGAGCCGAGCTCGAGGTTCGCTTCGGGCGCGAGGGCATAGACCGCGATTCCGGGGAACGCGGTCGTCAGATGATGGACGAGCGCGAGCCCCGCGCCACCGTCGAGCATCACGTCGACGAAGGCCATCTCCGTCTTCTCGCCGGCGGCCGTGGCGAGCGCCTCGGCGACGTCGGTAGTCGGGAAGAAGAGATCGCCGCTCGGAGAGATGACGCCGGCGATCGTCTGGAGGGTCGCCTCTTCTTGCGACGCAGCGAGGACGCGCAAAGCGTCCGCTCCCCCCTCGACAACGTCGTTCATACCGTGCCGCCCGCGAGCTTGCCGGCGTAGACGCGGCGAGCGGGACCGCGAAGAGTGGCTCTTCCGGTCGCGCGGTCGTAACGCACCTCGAGATCGCCGCCGGGGAGGCGAACGCGGACCGCCCCGTCCTCTCGCACGATCCCTTTCGCGCTCGCTGCTGCGACGGCGGCGCACGCCCCGGTCCCGCAAGCGAGGGTGGGGCCTGCGCCGCGTTCCCAGACGAGCACGTCGAGCACGCCGTTCTCCAGGCGCGCGAACTCGACGTTCGTCCCTCGCTCGAAGACCGGCGCCGCCGAGAGTCGGGGCCCTAGGCGCTCGAGCTCCTCGCGGGTCGCCCCGCGAAAGGCAACCGCGTGAGGGTTCCCTGCGTCGACCCGGGTGAGGGAGACGCGCTCACCCTCGACGTCGACGAGGACGTCCTCGAGCACGCGCACGACGCCCATGTCTGCGAGGACGACGGCCTCGTCGCCGCGCCGCTCGAACCCGCACCGACGGACGCCGGCGTCGGACTGGATCGAGAGCTCACCCCGGTCGAGCCCGCGCCGGAGCGCCAGGTGAAGCGCGGCGCAGCGCAGCCCGTTTCCGCACATCTCGGCGATCGATCCGTCGGCATTGATGACGCGCATCCGCCCGTCCGCCCCGTCGACGCTCGCGGGGAGCATGACGAGCACGCCGTCCGCTCCGACGCCGCGCCGCCGATCGCAAAGATCGCGCGCCCGTTCGCTCGAAACCTCCCCCTCGTTCGCGGCGTCGACGACGACGAAGTCGTTCCCCAGACCTTCGTATTTCTCGAAGGGGGCGAACGGTGCCGACGCGACAGGAGGGCGCATGCGTCGCAGAAAATAGCACGTCGCTGCGCCCCTCAGGATGACAGTCGCGAGCGGACAGGTCGCGCGTCGCGGTGTACGTTACGAGCCTCATGTCGCGCCTGCGCTGGATGACCGCGGGGGAGTCGCACGGCCCGCGCCTCACGGCGATCGTCGAGGGTCTCCCGGCGGGGCTTCCGCTCCTCGCGGCGGACATCGATCTCGATCTCGCTCGCCGGCAGAAGGGGTACGGGCGCGGCGGGAGGATGAAGATCGAGACCGATCGCGTCGAGATCGTCGGTGGTGTGCGAGGCGGCGAGACGCTCGGCTCGCCGATCGCGTTGTCGATAGCGAACCGCGATCACGATAACTGGCTCGATCGTATGGCTGCCGGGCCCATGCCGTCTCCACCTGAGCCGCTCACGCGCCCCCGTCCCGGCCACGCTGATCTGGCGGGCGGGCTCAAATACGACCGCCATGATCTTCGCGACGTTCTCGAGCGGGCGAGCGCGCGTGAGACGGCGGCGCGGACGGCCGTCGGCGCGGTGGCGCGCAAGCTGCTCGCCGCGATAGGGATCGACGTGTTCGCTCACGTGATCGCGATCGGAGACGTCCGCGCCGCGCCGCCGGAGGACGCTCTCGACGCGGTTCGCGCGCGCGCCCGAGCGTCGGACCTCGCGTGCGCGGACGCCTCCGCGGAGGCGAGGATGAAGGAGGCGATCCACGCCGCTTCCCATGCGGGCGATACCCTCGGAGGAATCTTCGAGGTCGTGGCAACCGGAGTTCCCGCGGGGCTCGGCAGCCACGTGCAGTGGGATCGCAAGCTCGACGGTCGACTCGCGCAAGGACTGGCCTGCATCCAGGCGATCAAGGGGGTCGAGATCGGTGACGGCTGGGCGGCGGCGGGACTGCCCGGCTCGCGGGTGCACGATCCGATTCACTACGACCCGGCGCGCAAGGGCTTCACGCGCCCGACGAACCACGCTGGCGGAGTGGAAGGGGGCATCACGAACGGGGCGCCGGTCGTCTGCCGAGCCGCGATGAAGCCGATCGCGACGTTGCGCAAGGCTCTCCCCAGCGTCGACGTGCGCACGAAAGAGCCTTTCGATGCCGCGTTCGAGCGCAGCGACATCTGCGCCGTCGCCGCGGCGTCGGTCGTCGGTGAGGCGATGGTGGCGATCGTCCTCTGTGATGCGGTGCTCGAGAAGTTCGGCGGAGACTCGCTCGGCGAGCTTAAGAGGAACGTCGAGTCCTACCGCCTGCAGCTCGAGGAGTACTAAGCCGACCTTCGAGCGCCGGGGTCGCGTGGTAATCTGCCCGTCTTGCCCATGCGATCGATCGTTCTGAGCGGGTTCATGGCTACCGGGAAGAGCACCGTCGGGCCCCGGCTCGCGGCGCGCCTGGGACTGAAGCTCGTGGACACCGACGCCGAGATCGAACGGGAGAGCGGGCGTCGCGTGCGCGATCTCTGGCGTGAGGAGGGGGAGGCGGCGTTCCGGCGCCGCGAGGTCTCCGTCGTCGAGAGGCTCTTTGCCGACGAGGCTCCGCGCGTGATCGCCTTCGGCGGAGGCACGGTGACGAGCCGGCGCGCGCGTCACCTCGCGCTCGAGCATGCGACTCTCATCACCCTCGCCGCCTCGCCAGAGACGATCGTGTCGCGGGTGGGCGATGCGCTCCCCGACCGGCCGAATCTGGCCGTCGGCGGCGACCCTGTCGCGCGCGCCCGTGAGCTCCTCGAAGAGCGGGCGGAGGCATACGCGGAATGCCACGCGGTGCTCGCGACCGACGCTGCGGACGCAGACGCGATCGTGGACGCCGTCATGGCCGTCGCCAAGCGCTCCCCGATCCTCGTGCCGCTCGGCTCCCGCTCCTACGTCGTCGACATCGTCCAAGACGAGCCGGCTGCGCTGACCGACGCCATCGCTCGTTGCGCCCCGTCCTCTCTCGTCGTGGTGACCGACGCCCACGTCCAGCGCGACAGGCACGCTAGCCTCGAATCCGCCTTGGCGCCGCTGGCGATCCCCCGCACGACGGTGACCCTGCCGGCCGGCGAGGAGCACAAGACGCTCGCCTCCGTTGCCACGATCTGGGATGCAGCGCTTGGCTCCGGCGTGGATCGCGACGCGATAGTGATCGGCTTCGGCGGGGGCGTCGTGGGAGATCTCGCCGGCTTCGCAGCCTCGGCGCTCCTTCGTGGGCTGCGCACAGTTCTCGTCCCGACGACCCTACTGTCGATGGTCGACGCTTCCGTCGGGGGAAAGACGGGATTCGATCACACGACCGGGAAAAACCTGCTCGGAGCCTTTCACCAGCCGAGCGGGGTCGTGATCGACCTCGCCCACCTCTCGACACTCTCCGTGCGAGAACGAACGTCGGGGCTCGCCGAGGTCGTGAAGATTGCGCTCGCCGTCGACACCCCTCTTCTGGACCTTCTCGAGCGCAATCTCGCGTCGATCGCTGCTGGGGAACCGAGCGCGCTCGCCCCAGTCGTCAGGCGCGCGGTCGAGGCGAAGGTCCGTATCGTGCGCGACGACGAGCGCGAGCTTGGACGGCGCACGCTGCTGAATCTGGGTCACACGGTGGGGCACGCGCTGGAGGCGCAGGGGCGCTATCGCAAGTATCTTCACGGAGAGGCCGTCGCGCTCGGAACGCTCGCGGAGCTCGGCGCGGGAGCCCGATTGGGCTGGACGCCCGCCCCCCTGGTCGCACGCGTCCGCGTGTTGCTCGATCGGCTCGGGCTTCCGACCCATCTGTCGCGTTCAGAGGCGGCCAGCTCGCTCGCGTTCTTCGGCACGGACAAGAAGCGAGTCGCGTCGCGGATCCGGCTGCCGGTCGTGAGACAGCCGGGCGAGGCGACTGTGGAGCCGGTGGAAATCGAGGCTTTCCGCGAAGCGGTTCTTGCCGCCTGCGGATGAGCCGGGATTCCGCGCAGAGGAATCCGCGCAAATTTTGGCGGATGCGTGCGACCTGGGTACGCTTCCTTCGGAGCGAGAGAGGCTCCTAGAGCCACCACGCCCGGAGGAGGAACGATGAACCGCATTTGGGGGCATACTTTGTCGGCCGCGAGCCTTCTTCTGGCCGTGGGCAGTGCGGCTCCCGCGTGCGCGCACGACGACGGGAGCCTCTTCGTTCACGGGGTCCTCTATCCGCCGATTCCGAGCGGAGGCATCTGCACGTACAACTTCGACCCAACGGCTCTCATGCTCACGAATGGCACCGTGGACGGCGCGCTGACGGACAACTACACGCCGGAGTTCCTCTTGGGCAACCAATTGATTGCTCAAGGAAATTCGTCAACGCCCGACGTCGAGACATCCCGGATCGAGGTGCAGGGAGCGATCGTCCAGGTCGTCGACCCCGCCACGAATGCAACAGTCGAGAACAACACGGTTCTTTCGGCCTCGATCGTAGATCCGGCGTCGGGTAGCCAGCCATCCTATTCGGGCATCGCGACGACGATCATGGACGCACAGGCAATCAAGCACTTTACACCGGCGAGCGCGGCCGAACCGTCGAAGATCGCCGTCGTGTACGTGACGTTCTACGGCGAGACGCTGGGCGGCCAGACCGTGCAAAGCAACCAGTTCCAGTTCCCCGTCAATGTCTGCTTCGGTTGCCTCTACACGGTCCCAACCGGCGCAGTTAAGGGCTATTGCGCCGGCGCCGTTCCGGCGACCGAGACGTTGTTGGCCTGCCAGCTCGGTCAAGATCAGATCGTTGACTGCCAGGCCTGCAACACGGATCCGCTCGCGATCCAGAACGACGTCTGCCAGGGTCCGTAGCCCACTCAACGGCGCTGCCAACGGAAGGGGACCCGACGCGCAATCCAGTGGTAGGCTCGCTGGCGATGGATCGCCGCACCGTTCAACTGAGCATCGCCGGCCAGAGCTACAAGGTCGTGAGCAGCTCCCCCGAAGCCGACCTCCAACGCCTCGCCTCGAAGGTTGACGCCAAGGTCTCGGAGGTACTCCCGCGTGGCCGCCCCGCCCCCGCGAACGCGGTCCTCCTGGCCGCAATGGCCCTGGCTCACGAGCTCGAAGAGGAGCGCGAGCGCCGAGAGTCCCTCGAACGTCGGACGCGCGACGTGCTCCGGCGCGCGCTCGTTCGAATAGATGACGTCTTGGAGAGAAGCGACTCGGGTCAGGCCGCGGACCGCGGCGGCGGTTGAGTCGTTTCACGTGAAACGGTCGTGGGACGACGGGCCCTCGCCGACCGAGGCGCGCCATTCCGGGCCGCTCGACCACCTCGAGCGAAGTCTCCGGGCGCTGGAAGAGCAGGGGCTTCTGCGGGCGCGACCGGCGGCGGTCGACCTGGTGGCGCGCTCGTTCTGCTCGAACGACTACCTCGCGTTGGGCGCGGAGCCCGCACCGCCAGCGCCCGCGGGGGCCGGCGCCTCACGCCTCATCGTGGGGGAGCGCCCTGAGCATGTCGCCCTCGAGTCGGCCCTGGCGTCTTGGCTGGCGGTCCCGTCCACTCTCCTCTTCTCGAGCGGCTATGCAGCCAATCTCGGGACACTCGCGGCGCTACTAGAACCGGGGGACCTGGTCGTGAGCGACGAGCTCAACCATGCTTCGATCATCGACGGCTGCCGGCTCTCCCGCGCCCGAGTGGCCGTAGTCGACCACCTCAGCCTGCCTGCTGTGGAACGTGCGCTCAGACAGAACCGCACCGGTCGAACATGGGTGGTTACGGAGTCGTATTTCAGCATGGACGCCGATTCCCCTGACCTCGTCCGCCTGCGGCAGCTCTGTGACGAGCACGGGGCGGGGCTTTTCGTTGACGAGGCACATGCACTGGGCGTCTTCGGTCCGCGCGGGAAGGGGATCTGCGCGGAACGGGGCGTCGTGCCGGACGTGCTCGTTGGAACCCTGGGCAAGGCATTCGGCGCTTCCGGTGCGTTCGTCGCCGGTTCGGAGGCACTGACCGCGTGGCTGTGGAATCGCGCGCGCTCGTTCGTGTTCTCTACTGGAATGAGCCCGGCCACCGCCGAGGCGGCGCTCCTGTCCCTTCGCGTCATCCAGGGAGACGAGAGCCGGCACCCTCGGCTCCATGGGAACGCTGAGCGTCTTCGAACCGGCCTCAACCGATTGGGGCTCTCGCCGCGAGGCTACGGGCCAATCGTCCCGCTCGTGATCGGCGACACGGAGCGCGCGATAGCCGTTGCGACTGCCATTCGGGCGGCAGGGATTCACGTCCTGCCCGTACGCCCCCCGACGGTGCCGGCAGGAACAGCCCGCCTTCGGTTGACGACCACGGCGCTGCACTCCGCATCCGACATCGACATCTTGCTCGAAGCCATCGAACGGACGCTCCCGTGGCCGACCCCGTCGTCCTGATCGGAACCGGAACCTCGGTCGGGAAGACGTACGTCGGGGAGCGACTCCTGCGCGCCGTCGCTGCCGAGGGGCATACGGCGCTCGGCTACAAGCCGATTGAGAGCGGCGTTTCGGAGGGTTCGGACGACACGGACATCGCTCGACTCGCGCGGGCTTCGACGTTTCACGTGAAACCGGCGCTGATGTCCATGACCTTCCGCGAGCCGGTGTCGCCGCACCTCGCGGCGCGCATTGAAGCGAGGGAGATCTCTCTGGACGCTCTCCGCGAGGAGATCCGCCGCGCGTGCGCGAGCGCCGCATCCCTCGTCGTCGTGGAGCTTCCAGGTGGCGCGTTCTCCCCCATGACGGAGTCCGTCTGCTGCGCCGAGTTCGCACGCTCGCTCCCGGGCGCGAGAACGCTCCTGGTCGCGGCGGATCGTCTCGGCGTTCTCCACGACATCGGCGCCACGACGCGCGCATGCGCCGCTCTCGGATTGCCCTTGTTGGGCATCGTGCTCAGCGCCCCCGCCTTCGCGGACGCCGCAACGGGCCACAATGCACTGGAGTTACCGTGCGTTACGCGCGTGCCGCTTCTCGCGAGCCTGCCCCGAATACCTGCCGAATCAACTCTTCACGACGCCGACCCTCTTCGCAAGATCTCCCGCGAGCTGACGACCCGCTGGTGACCGGCACCGTTGGCCGCCCTCAGGCGACACGACCGCGCTCGAGCTCAATTCGCGAGTCCGCCACTGCCGAGCCGAACGGGGCGTCATGGGTGACGACGACGACGACGGCCCCGCGCGAGGCCTCTTCTCGCACCACATCGCACAGCCGAGCCATGCTCGCCGCGTCTAATCCGGTCGTCGGCTCGTCGAGCAGGAGCAGACGCGGGCGATGAACGAGCGCCCGCGCGAGCGCGAGTCGCTGACGCTGTCCCCTCGAGTACGTCCGTACCGCCCTCTCGGCGTACGCCCCGAGCTCGAAGCGCCCGGCAACCCTATCGAAGGCTTCCTTGGGGTCACTGCCATGGAGGCGCGCCGCGAGCTCGATGTTCTGGCGCCCCGTCAGCTCTGGATAGCAGAGCGAATCGTGCCCAACCCAGCCGAGCGTGGCTCGAATCGCTTCGCGGGACGCTCCCAGCTCGCCGTGATCGACCTTTCCGGAGGTGACGCGCGAGATCGTCCCGACGATCGCGAGAAGCGTGGACTTCCCCGACCCGTTCGGCCCGGTCACGACAGAGACCCGCCCCGGCTCGAATCGCGCGCTCACCCCGACGAGTGCTCGCACGGGCCCGTAGGTCTTCGTCACCGAACGAAGCTCAACGCTCACCCGCGCCTACCTTCCACCGAGTCTTCCGCCGACGTCAACATTCCGACCGCCCTTCGAGAAGTCTCTCCGCCGCAGCGCTGCCGCCGAGACCCGAGCGAACAGGGCCTCGCGCGACCCCGTACGTGCCATGCTAGTCTCAGTTCCATGACCGCTGCGGCCGCGTTGATCGCCGAGCAGCTTCCGGCTCTCCAGCGCTTGCGACAGGCCGTCGAAGGGGCACTCGAAGGGAAGCAAGACGCTGTCGAGCTCGCGCTCGTCGCTCTGCTCGCCCGCGGACACCTCCTCATCGAGGACGTCCCCGGCGTAGGGAAGACCACGCTCGCCCGTGCGCTCGCGCGATCCGTCGGCGGCGAGCTTCGTCGCGTGCAATTTACAAGCGACCTCTTGCCCAGCGACGTCCTCGGCGTATCCGTCTACGACCAGCGGAGCGGCGAGTTCGTCCTTCGGCAAGGGCCGGTTTTCGCAAACGTCCTTTTGGCTGACGAGATCAATCGCGCGAGCCCGAGAACGCAGTCCGCTCTGCTCGAGGCGATGAACGAAGGCCAGGTTTCGCTGGACGGGCAGACGATACCGCTCCCCGAGCCATTCTTCGTGATCGCGACGCAGAATCCGCAGGACTTCGCCGGGACCTTCCCGCTCCCCGAGTCGCAGCTCGACCGATTCCTCCTCCGCGTCCGGATCGGCTATCCCCCCCCTCAGGTCGAAATGCGCCTGCTCCTCGACGGGCAGACCGACACGGCGCGCGACGTCCCCGTCGTGCTCGACCCCGCGAAGCTCGTGGCGCTCCAGCGCGAAGTCCACCGCGTGACGATCGACTCCTCCCTCGCCAACTACCTCCACGCGCTGATCCAGTCGAGCCGGAGCGCTCCGTCGCTTTCGCTGGGTGCTTCGCCGCGCGGCGCAATCGCCCTCGGCAACGCGGCAAGAGCGCGCGCTCTCCTCCGCGGACGCAACTACTGTATCGCAGACGACATCCACGACCTCGCGGTCCCCGTGCTCGCGCATCGGGTCCGCTTGGCCACGCACGCGGATGGCTTCACCCCGACCCGCGACGAGGCCGAGACCGCGCTGCGCGAGATCGTCGCGCGCGTTCCCGTGCCGCTCTAGGGGGGCTCGGATGGCCTACCGCGTCTTGCCCGAGGCGCCCAACACGCCGCCGATGTCCCGATGGGCGCGCTGGCGCGCGATGAAGCCGCCGCGCCGGCTCAAGTTCACTCGCGAGGGGAAGTTCTTCGTCGGAATCACGCTTGGAGTGGGCTTCGCCGCGATCAACACCGGCAACAACCTCCTCTACCTCCTCCTGGGGATGCTCCTCGCGCTGATCGTCGTGAGCGGGTTGATGAGCGAGCTATCCCTCCGCGACCTGACGGTCGTTCGCCGCCTACCTCTCCGAGCGCAGGTCGGCCGCGCACATCTCGTCGAGATCGAGGTCTTCAATCACAAGGGGCGAACCCCCTCGTACGCGATCGAGGTCGAAGACCTGCGAGCCGGGCAGCCTGCAGACAAGCGCTGCTTCTTCCTCAAGATCAGCCCGAAGTCGGCTCAGGTCGCCGCCTACCGGAGAACCCCGTCGAAGCGGGGGCGAGACCGCCACGTCGGGTTCCGAATCGCGACGAGATTCCCGTTCGGTCTCTTCGAGAAGTCGCGTGAGGTTCCCGCGGAGGGGGAGCTGATCATCTACCCCGCGGTCGACCCCGTCGAGCTGCCCCCCTCGCCACCCGGCCGAACAGCAGGTGGGGACGGGATCATCGGACGCGGGCACGGAGAGGACTTCTTGGGGCTCAAGTTGATGAGGGACGGCGAGGATCCGCGCGACATCTATTGGAGGAAGAGCGCCTCGATCGGGCAGCGCGTCATGAGAGAACGGGCCCGCGAGGCTCGTCCTGACGTCGCCCTCGCGCTCGACGTGTTGAAGCCGGCAGATGGTGGCGAGGACTGGGATCACGCTTTTGAACGCAGGGTCCGCGACGTTGCGTCGCGAGCGGTCGCGCACGTGAAGCGCGGGGACACCGTCGCCGTCAGAACGAATGCGGGAGACGCGACCCGCGCCGATCGCTCCGCGGGCGCCGATCCGCTGCTCCGATACCTCGCTCTGGTCGAAGCGGTCCCCGCGACGACGTCACTCTCGGACGCCCGCCCGAGGGGCGAGGGCGAGCCCCCGGCGAGGGCCGCGTCGTGAGGTTCGGTCTCGTCCATCGCGTAATGACGGACCTTCTCGCCGCGCTCGGCGTGCTCGCCGTCGTGAGCACGGCGCAGATGCCCGCGGCCGCGAACGCGGTACTCCTCGTCGGCCTGGCCCTGGCCCTCGCGATCCCGGAGGAGTGGCAGACAAAGCCGATTCTCCGACACATCGCGACGATCGGGCCGCTCGCCCTCTTTCTCGTCGAAGGGATCCGTCTCCTCGCTCTCGGTCGCTCCGCCCTCGACGTCGCCGTCGAGTTCGCAGCGATGCTCCAGATCATCCGCATCGCAACGAGGCGAGGGGCCGCACACGACCAACAGATCATCGTGCTCGCGCTCCTTCATTTCGTGGCCGGCACCGTTCTCGGAGGGGGCTTCGCGTACGGACTCTGCTTCCTCGGGTTCCTCATCGTCGCGCCAGGGGCCCTCGTACTCAGCCACCTTCGCCGGGAGGTCGAGGGGAACTACCGCCAAGGAGCGCGCGATCGCACGGGTCTCCCCGTAGACGTCCCGCGCATTCTGAGAAGCCGGCGCGTCGTCGGGCGGCAGTTTCTCCTCGCGACGTGCTTCCTCTCGATCCCGATTTTTCTCTTCACCGCGACGCTGTTCGTCCTCTTTCCACGAGTCGGCCTTTCCCTCCTGCTCCTGAACCACCCCCCTCACGGTCGAATGGTCGGATTCTCCGACAGGGTCGACCTCGGACAAGTCGGCAAGCTGAGAGACGACCCCTCGATCGCGCTCCGCTTCATGCTCGACGACCTGGGAGACGCTCCCCCGGCCCGCATGACGCTGCGCCTGCGCGGCACGGCCTTCGACGCCTACGACGGACGAGCGTGGAAGCGAACGCTCCTCGATCACAAGCCCGCGTACCACAACGGCGACCTCTACCCGATCGCCCGATACCCGGACCTGATTCGAGATCGTCGTGTCGCGTTCGACATCGAGCCCATCGACCCTCCGGTCATCTTCCTCCCCCCCAGGGTCGTCGCGCTACGTGTGCGCGCACAGGGGCAAGTGCTCCTCGGGGAGCCGCTCACGATCTTCCAGGGCCCCGAAGACGAGCTGCGGTACGGCGGCTCGGACGCACGAGGACTGCACTACGACGCTTTCCTTGCCGGAGACCAAGAGGCGCTCGCGGAGTCCCTCTCCAGCTCGGAGCGTCAGCGATACCTCGGTCTCCCCGATCTTCCGTCGCGGCTCAGCGAGCTCGCTCACAAGTGGACGGATGCGATCCCATCGACGTACCAAAAGGCCAAGGCGATCGAGGAGCACCTTCGGAAAGAGTATCGCTACGACATCAACTCCCCCTCCGGTGCGGCGAAGCAGCCCGTGGACGATTTCCTCTTCGTCTCGCACCGCGGGCACTGCGAGTTCTTCTCGACGGCCATGGCGCTGATGCTCCGGGAGGTAGGCATCCCGTCGCGCAACGTCACCGGCTTCGTTGGCGGGACGTACAACCGGTTCGGGAAGTACTACGCCGTCCGCGAGGGGGACGCGCACTCGTGGGTCGAGGCCTATGTCGACGATATCGCGCACCCGACGTGGCTGACGTTCGATCCGACGCCCGCCGCCGGAGCGCAGCCGCTCGAAGCCACAACGGGGTTCTGGGTCTATGTCCGCGACGTGGTCGAAGCCCTCTCCCAACGGTGGAACCGCTACGTCCAGAACTACGATCTCCGACAGCAGATTCACCTCTTCGAGTCGTTCAACAACGGCTACGAAAACTTCCGCAAGGGGAAGAACCTCGACAAGGGAGCGGTCGGCAAGCTCACTCGCGCGCCGGTCGTCGCGGGAATCACCTTCGCGATATTCGTACTCGCCTACGTGATCTGGAAGCGACGACGCGCCGTCGACCCAGCCGAGGAACGCCGGCCGAAGGAGCCCCCCAATCGGGACCTCGCCACGGCGACGACGCTCTATAGGGCACTCGAGGTGGCCCTCGCAGCCAACGGGATCACTCGCCCCGCGTCCCTTCCACCTCTGCGACACGCGGAGGATCTGCGAGCGCGCAAGCACCCCCTTGGAGACGAGGTCCTTGCCCTGACGACCGTGTACATCGAGGCCCGTTTCGGCGGTTCACGACTCGACGACGGGGCGCGGCGCGACTTCGAGCGGCGGGTCAAAGGGATCCGTCTGTGGAGGCGCAACGAAAGCACCGCCGACCACGTGGCGTAACGCGTAACAATGTCGAGGTACGGCGTGACCTCGTTTACGCCTACCGCGCCACGCGAGCCCCCAACGCCCGACTCTGCGACTCTTGCCTAGGCCGCGACCTTGCGAGTGAGGCGAATTTGAACGGCCGTGGCACCGGAGGGCTTCCGAGCGAGCCCGAACATGCTGCCTGGGCGCGGGCGCGCCGTTCTGCCGTCAAACTCGAGATCAGGCTTTCCGGCCTCAATCCACGCGACCACGTTGCCGTCGTTCGGTCGCATCCCGGAGCTGCTCTTTCGGAGCTCAACCAGGCTGATTTTCACACCCGAGCGCAGCTCAGCGGCCGTCACTGCCCGCTGGTAGGAGCCGACTGGACGCGCGCCGACGCTCGGGCGATCCCCCTCGCCCGAGTCGAACGACTGAACGACGAGCCTATAGTCGCGGCTCTCGACGAGATCCTCGTCTGCCCGCACCTCGGCGCGAACGGTGTTCGCTCCGTCCACGCCGAGCGTCGTCGCCGCGAGTAGGGCGATCCAGGACCCCGAGGCGAGCGCCGGATACCTCTTGCGGGCTGGGGTGCGTCGCGGGGTGGCCATCTTGGGAGTACGGTATGCCAGATTCGTGCCGTCACGGTCCGGGGCTCAACCCCGGGGCTCGTCGCCGCGGGAGCGCCTCCCGGCGAAGCGCAGATCCCCAGCAGCGCAGCGTTTTCGGCCCCTGCCGGCGGGGCGGCATCGCTTTCGCGTTGGCAGCGGCCATGTCGCCATTGTCGCGTTCCTGACGTGTCGTCTGGCACACGAACAGGATCCCCCGACCCTCACCTCTCACGCGAGCTCAGTTCTGGACCTTCGCCTCGAACCTGAACCCGGCGGAGGCATCCCCATCCACCCGAATCGTCGTCCCGGGCGGAAACTCTCCTGCGAGAACCCGCTTTGCCAGAGCGTCCTCGAGATAGCGCTGGATCGCGCGCTTCAGCGGACGTGCCCCGTATTGCGGATCGAAGCCGGCCTCCCCCAAGGAATCCTTAGCGTGGTCCGTAAGCTCGAGAGTGAGCTCGCGTCGCGCGAGACGTTGGGCAAACTGGCCGAGCTGGATGTCGACGATCTGCCGGATCTGCGACCGCTCGAGTCGCTGAAACACGACGATCTCGTCGAGACGATTCACGAACTCAGGGCGGAAGGCCTTTCGCACCTCCTCCAGGATCGCGCGACGAATCAGCTCCTTCTTGTCGGCCCGCTCGAGCCCCGCGCGGTCCTCGATCCCCTGAATATGAAGCGAGCCGATGTTGCTCGTGAGCACGATCACGGTGTTCTTAAAGTCGACAGTGCGCCCCTGCCCGTCCGTCAGTCGGCCGTCATCGAGCACCTGCAAGAGGATGTTCCAGACGTCCGCGTGCGCCTTTTCGACCTCGTCGAAAAGAATGACGGCATACGGCCTTCGGCGGACAGGCTCGGTAAGCTGTCCCCCCTCCTCGTACCCCACGTATCCCGGCGGGGCACCGATGAGGCGCGAGACGGAGTGCTTCTCCATGTACTCGCTCATATCGAGGCGGATCATCGCGCGCTCGTCGTCGAACAAGAACTCCGCAAGGGCTCGCGCGAGCTCCGTCTTTCCCACGCCGGTGGGCCCGAGAAAGAGAAAGCTCCCGATCGGCCGCCTGGCGTCGCCCAGCCCCGCGCGCGAGCGCCGCACGGCGTTCGAGACGGCTTCAATGGCCTCCTCCTGCCCCACGACGCGCTTCCGGAGGTTCTCCTCCATGTGCAGGAGCTTCTCGATCTCCCCCGTCAGCATCTTGGTGACCGGGATCCCCGTCCACTTCGAGATGATCCCCGCGATGTCCTGATCCGTGACCTCCTCACGCAGGTAAGAGCCGCGCTCCTGCACCGTCGCGAGCTGCTTGCGGAGCTCTTCGATCTTCTTCTCCCCTTCGGGGAGCTTTCCGTAGCGGATCTCTGCCGCACGCCCGAGGTCCCCCTTTCGCTGCGCGAGCTCCGCTTCGTTGCGGAGGTCCTCGAGCTGAGGTTGCTCCTTTCGGATCCGATCGATGATCTCCTTTTCGCGGAGCCACTGCGCTTTCATCGCCGAGGCTTGGCTCTCCAGATCGGCGAGATCGCGTTTCAGCTGAACCACCCGAGCTTTCGAGCCAGCATCGCGCTCGCGTTTGAGCGCCTCCTCTTCGATCTGGTGGTGCATGATCCGGCGCTGCACCTGATCGATCTCGGCCGGCATGCTGTCGACCTCCATCTTGATCTTGGCCGCGGCTTCGTCGACGAGATCGATCGCTTTGTCCGGGAGGAACCGCTCGGTCACGTAGCGATCGCTCAGCGTGGCCGCGGCGACCAGCGCGGAATCAAGGATGCGAATGCCGTGGTGAACCTCGTACCGCTCCTTCAATCCGCGCAAGATGGCGATTGTGTCCGCGACAGTCGGCTGCTCGACATAGACCGGCTGGAATCGTCGCTCGAGCGCGGCATCCTTCTCGATTCGCTTCCTGTATTCGTCGAGCGTCGTCGCACCGATGCAGCGGAGCTCGCCTCGAGCGAGCGCAGGCTTCAATAGGTTCGCCGCGTCCATCGATCCTTCAGCCGCACCCGCGCCGACGATCGTGTGGATCTCGTCGATGAAGAGGATGATCTGGCCCGCGGCCCCTTCGACTTCCTTGAGCACCGCCTTCAACCTGTCCTCGAACTCGCCGCGAAACTTCGCGCCAGCAACGAGCGCCCCCATATCGAGAGAAACGACTCGTTTCCCTTTGAGTGACTCAGGCACGTCGCCCCGGATGATCCGCTGGGCGATCCCCTCGACGATCGCGGTCTTTCCCACGCCGGGCTCACCGATGAGGACAGGATTGTTCTTCGTCCGGCGGGAGAGGACCTGCATCACTCGGCGAATCTCTTCGTCGCGTCCGATGACCGGATCGCTCTTCCCTTTGCGGGCGGCCTCCGTGAGATCCCGACAGTACTTCTCGAGTGCCTGGAACTTCCCCTCGGGGTCCTTGTCGACGACGCGCTGGTTGCCTCGCACGCTGGCGAGCGCCTTCAATATCTTGTCGTACGTGAGCCCCCCCGACCGCTCGAGCACCCCCTGGATCTCGCGCTCGTGCCGCGCCATCGCGAGGACGAAGTGCTCGACCGAGACGAAGTCGTCCTTGAGTGACTTCGCTTCGTCCTCCGCTTTGCGGAAGACCTCAAGCGTCCGCCGAGCGAGCCCGGGCTCCGCCCCACCCGTGACGCGCGGCAAAGCTTGGACCTTCGCCTCAAGCGCCTGCGTGAGAGCATCGACGTCGCCCCCCGCTTTCTGGAAGAGCGCGTGCGCGACGCCCCCCTCCTGCCCGAGCATCGCGAGCAGCAAGTGCTCCGGCGTGAGCTCGGGGTTACCGTTGCGCCCGGCTCGGTCGAGCGCGTCTCGAACGGCTTCTTGGCTCTTCGTTGTCAATCGATCCGGGCGCATGGCTCTCCTTGCGTCGGCTCGC
Source organism: Polyangiaceae bacterium (assembly GCA_052147435.1). Taxonomy (GTDB): domain Bacteria; phylum Myxococcota_A; class Polyangia; order Polyangiales; family Polyangiaceae; genus JBKQKP01. Next base: position 47,147 of record JBKQKP010000130.1, read on the forward strand.
ACGAGCCGGCGGTCTCTTCGACTCCGAGCGCCAAGTTAAGTCGGCGCCCCCTCCGCGCAAGAGATGTGCCGCCTTCTCCGCTGCGAACGCTCAGATATCGAGGTTTCGCACGTTGAGCGCGTTGTCCTCGATGAACTGACGCCTCGGCTCGACCTGATCGCCCATCAAGATCGTGAAGATCTGATCGGTCTGAACCGCGTCGTCGAGGCGCACCTGCAGCATCACGCGCGCGTCGGGGTTCAGCGTCGTATCCCACAGCTGCTCGGCGTTCATCTCGCCAAGGCCCTTGTAGCGCTGGAGATCGACCCCTTTATGTCCTCGCGCGTCGATGTAGTCCCAGAGCGCGTCCGAGTCAGCGAGCTCGACCTCCTCGGTCTCCTTGCCGTCGCGCTTCACCTCTCGCGCGAAGTACGGCGCCGGGCCGATCGATCGAACGTCCTGCTCGACCGAATACAACTCTTCGTACTCCGCGGACTCGACGAGATTCCAGTCGATCGTCAGCGGGCGCGCGTTCGAGCCAGGACGAGGAGTGATCCGAATCGTCGCCGCTCCGTGCTCGGTCTCCCAACCGACATCGAGCGAGAGGGGGAAGATGTCGGGGTACTTCTTTTCGAGGCGGGCGCGAATCGCGGGGACCGAGGCCTCGACGCGCTTCCGCTCGCGCAGCTCGATCTTTCCGAAGCCCGTGACGTGGACGACGACCGCGACCAACCGGGAGTCTACGCGCCGATCGATCTTCGAGAGGACCCGCTTGAACGACCGGAGCCGGTCGGCCAGACGCAAGAGCGGCTCCCCCGTCAGCGTCGGGCCCTTGGACGCGCGGACGGCGAGACCGTCAACTCCCTGCTCGAGAAAGAACCGATCGAGAGCCGGCTGGTCCTTCAGGTACAGGTCCTTCTTTCCGCGCCGCACGCGATAGAGCGGTGGCTGCGCGATGTAGAGGTATCCCTTCTCGATGATCTCCGGCATCTGCCGGTAGAAGAACGTGAGCAGCAGCGTGCGGATGTGGCTCCCGTCGACGTCGGCGTCGGTCATCAGCACGATGTGATGGTATCGAAGCTTGAGAACGTCGAAGTTCCCCCCCTGCTCGGGACTCCCGATCCCGCAGCCGAGGGCGGCAATCAGGGTGCCGATCTCCGCCGAGGAGAGCATCTTGTCCAGACGCGCGCGCTCGACGTTGAGAATCTTCCCCTTGAGCGGAAGGATGGCCTGAAACTTCCGGTCGCGCCCCTGCTTGGCCGTCCCCCCCGCGCTCTCCCCCTCGACGATATAGATCTCGGTCTGCTCAGGATCGCGTGACTGACAGTCCGCGAGTTTGCCGGACAGGCTAGTGTAGTCGAGTGCTCCCTTGCGCACGACCTCGCGCGCCTTCCGCGCGGCCTCCCGCGCTTTCGCGGCGAGGATCGACTTCTCGATGATCTTCCTCGCCGTCCCGGGGTTCTCCTCGAAGAACGTGCCGAGCTTGTCGCCAATCACGGTCTCGACGATTCCCTTCACTTCGCTCGAGACGAGCTTCGACTTCGTCTGGGAATCGAACGACGGGTCCCCCATCTTCACGCTGACGACCGAGGTGAGCCCTTCGCGGACGTCCTCGCCGCTCAGGCCGGACTTCACGTCCTTGAATAGGTTCTGCGCGTTCCCGTAGTTGTTGAAGACACGTGTCAGCGCCGCACGAAAGCCGGTGAGATGGGTGCCGCCGTCCTTGTTGAAGACGTTGTTCGTGTAACAGAAGATCTGCTCGGCGTAGCTCGAGTTCCACTGGAGCGCGACCTCGACGACAACGGGCGTCCCCGACTCGCTGGGGGCTTCGGCGATGATGTGGACGACCTTGTCGTTGACCGGCTCTTTTGTCTTGTTGAGGTGCTCCACGAACTCGCGGATGCCCCCCTTGTATTCAAAGAGCTCCTTCCGCGCAGCGCCCCGCTGATCTTGATCGCGCTCGTCGACCAGCGAGATCACGAAGCCGGCATTCAAGAACGAAAGCTCGCGCAGGCGGCTCGCCAGAAGGTCGTAGCTGAACTCGGTCGCGGTGAAGATCTCGTGATCGGGCTTGAACGTCTGCTTGGTGCCGGTCTTGTCGGAGTCACCGATGACGGCAAGCGGCGCGACGGGAACCCCACGCCGGTACTCCTGGAAGTAGACGTGCCCTTCCCGTTTGATTTCCATCTTGAACCACTCGGAGACAGCATTGACGGCGCTGACGCCAACGCCATGAAGGCCCGCGGAGACCTTGTAGCTCGAGTGGTCGAACTTCCCTCCGGCGTGGAGCACGGTCATGACGACCTCGGCCGCGCTGACATCGCGTCCGAGCTTCTTCGACATCTCGGCGTGGATGCCCGTAGGGATGCCGCGCCCGTTGTCCTCGACCGTGACCGATCCATCGAAATGGATGGTCACGTCCATGCGCGAGCAGTACCCACCGAGGTGCTCATCAACGGAGTTGTCGACCGCTTCCCACACGAGGTGGTGAAGGCCGGAGCCATCGTGAACGTCGCCGATGTACATCCCCGGGCGCTTCCGGACCGCCTCAAGGCCCTCGAGGACGGTGATGTTTTCGCTTCCGTAGTTCGACGGGGGGGGAACGCTCGGAGACACGGTGGCGTTGGTCATTCGATGCTCTTGAGGCGGTGCTGCGAAGGGTGCCGGAGTATAGGTCGTTGCCCCCCCCGTACGCAAGGAGCAACGGCTCCTTTTGCGACGCGATTTCAGCTACTTGGACACTTTGGGCGTCATCCCTACCGGATCATCCGGGCCCCCCCTGTCTGCCTGGGGTCTAACCCCGGAAGAGGCGGCCCCCTTCGACCCGAAAATCGCTCCGTTCGTCCTTGCCGATCGCGATCAGCTCGGGGCGCGTAGTCGTGAGAAAGACCTGTCCGCGTTGCTCTTGAAGGAACCCGAAGAGCGCCTCCGTTCGTGATCGATCGAGCTCACTGGATACGTCGTCGAGAAGGAGAATCGGACGCGCTCCCCGAGCGCTTCCGACCAAGTGAATCTCCGCTGCCTTCAACGCGAGGACGGCCGCCCGGTGTTGCCCCTGCGACGCCACGCCTCGCACGGGTCGACCGTCGAGGTGAAGCGCGATGTCGTCTCGGTGTGGACCAACGCCGGCTCCGCCTCGGCGACCGTCGGAAGCTCGAGAGAAAAACAGCGCGCGGCGGTAGTCGCCTTCCGTCGAAGGAGCGCTCGGGGAATAGCGCACCGACAGCGCCAGTCCGGGAGTGGCGATCCGCTCGAACGCCGAGATCGTGGCTGCGGCAAGCCGCTCGGAGACCTCGCCACGAACGCGCATGACGGCGAGCCCGTGGAGAACCATGAGCTCTTCCCACTGATCGAGGTCCATCGCGGAAGTCCCTCGAGTCTCCAGCGCCCGCTGTCGTTCTCGCATGGCGCGTTGATAGCGATCGAGGTCGTCGAGCGACCCCGCGCTCACGTAGAGGGCGAGCCGGTCCAGAAGGCGACGACGTTCCCCCCCCCCGCCCATTGAGAGCGAGATCTCTCCCGGGTGAAAGACAACCACCGGAGTCCGAATCGCATAGTCAGCAAGAGACGAGGCTTTCTTCCCCTCGATCTTCGCGAGGCGCCCACCGACCTTCAAGCCCACAGACTGCTCGCGAAGATCTACGTCCTCGCGAATCCGCCCCCGCACGCTGGCGACGTCCCCATCATGCCGGACCACGTCGCCCGGTTTTGGCGTACGAAAGCTCTTCGACGTCGCCAGGACGTAGATCGATTCGAGCAGATTCGTTTTCCCTTGCCCGTTGTCCCCGGACACGACGTTGAATCGCGCGCTCGGCGCGAGATCGACAGCTTCCAGGTTGCGGAACGCCCGAACCGACAGCGCCTCGATCCCGAGCGGTCGCAAGCTCAGATGCGCATCGGCATGACGACGGCGAGGAATTGCCGATCACTCGCGGGACGCAGGACAGCAGGGTCGAGCTCACCGCTCAGGCCAAGGACGACCTCTTCTTCCTCGAGCGCGCCCAGCACATCCAGGAAATATTTCGCGTTGAAGCCGATCGTTAGCTCGCCACCGTTGTAGTCGGCGGGCACCTCGTCGAAGCCGTCGCCGCTCTCAGGCGACTCGCTGGTGATCCGCATCGTTCCCTTCGCCAAGGTCAGCTTCACTCCCCCCGTGCGTTCGCTCGCCGCGATCGAGACGGCGCGAAGCGCATCCGCGAACGCAGCACGCGGGACGCGGATCTTCTTCTCGCTGTTCTGCGGGATCACCTGAGCGTACGGGGGAAACTGTGCGTCAACGAGCTTCACGCTGAACGTCATCCCGGCCCCCTGGAAGAAGGCGCTCGACCCGCTCTGCGTGATCTGGAGCTGCGGGCGAGCGACATCTTTTCCGGAGTCCCGGGCCGGCACATCCACCAGGGCCTCGTCGCAGATTCTCCGAAGCTCTTGGATCGCCTTCAACGGAATGAGCATTGTCGCGGAGGCCTGACGCCCAGAGACCTTCACCTCCATCTTGGACAAGCGATGCCCATCCGTCGTGACCATCCGGACGATGTCGCCGTCCCACTCGAAGAGAGCGGAATTTAGGTGCGCGCGAGTCTCATCCGTCGATATCGAAAAATGGGTCTTCGCTATCAGCTGATGCAGCACGTCGACGTCCAGCGCCAGCGTGGGGGCCCCCTCGGCGGCCGCGGGCAGCGGAGGAAAGTCGTCTCCGGGCATTCCACGCAGCGTGTACCGGCGGGCGGTCCCAGCGGCCTTGAGCGTCGTGGTTGAATTGTCGTGCGTAGCCACGTGGATCGGCCCATCCGGCATCATCTTCACTCGCTCGAAGAGATCCTTCGCAGGAACGGCGATGGCCCCCCCTTTGCTGACCTCTGCCGGGATGCGACCCGCAATCGCCAGGTACAGGTCGGTCGCTGCGAGCCTCAGAGCGTTCGGACCATCGACCGCGAGGAGAACGTTCGAAAGGACCGGCATGGTGCTCTTGCGCTCCGCCACGCCCTGCATTCGGGTGACGAGCCTGAGGAGGTCTTTCTTCGCTACGGTGATTTCCATCTAGATCGCTCGCTCTCTCTTCGAGAGCGTTCCTGGACCCCTCACGGGTCCCGCTCTTCTTGATCCGGATCTCATTAATAGAGATCTCTAGTGGTGTCGATAGGCCCTGTGGGAACTGGGGAGACGGCCGGAAGCTTCGCGATTTCGAGACCTTGATCCACTCCGAGCGTGTGAACGAACCGGAGGAGGAGCTTGGTACGGACCGGGGAGAATGTGCGTCCACTGGTTTCCCTCAGAGACTGTCCCGGGCTGCAGGGGTCTCTGCCCCGTGGTTGGGCGCACGTAGTCCACAGGCGGAACCTCACGTCGTCGTCGCCGTCTCAGGGCGATCCTTCGACGGGCTCGCGAGCGAACGCGCGATTGCGTCGATTAGCTCCCGTCGAGCGCGCTCATAGGTCTTCGGCCCGATGTCTCCGGCGGAGTGAGCTCGTTCTAGCTCCTCCAGGTCGGCGAGAAGGCGCGCCCGCAGCTCGGTCGCGTCCGACGGCGGGCTTGCCCGCTTTCGCGAAGAGAAAGCGTAACCGACGCCCGCGAGGACGCCGAATCCCGCCAGCACGGTCGCGATGATGCGGCCAGGGCCCGCTGTGGGGAGGTCTCGCAGCTCGACGTGCAGCTTGGTCAACGGCGGGTCTTCCCGGCGCATCTGACGCTCCGTCACGAGAATGCGCTCGCCGTTCGAGTCCGTGCGGGCCTGCGCTTCTGGGAACCCGGAGACGACGAGCCGCATCTCTTGCGACGCCGCCGCAAGCGCACGGGCCACGGCCACATTCGGCGGAAGAGTCTCTTCAAACGAAATCTCCCGCTCGCCCTCGTAGGGGAGCTGCCAGCGGAAGTCGATCGTGTGCTGCCCGGGTCCGAACGTCCCGCGAACGCGAGCTCCTCGCCGCTCAACGGGCTCGATCCCCTCTCCTCCCATCCCTTGCTGCCCGTTCAACGCCGTGAACCCGTCGGGCAATCCGATGACGAGGTCGTCCGGCACCCACGCCGTCCGCCCGAGGTTGAAGAACGTGATCGCCTGCTCAACCTGCGTCCGATCGTCCTTCATCTCCGTGTAGAGGACGACTTGCGAGACGATCAGCGCCTTCTGAATGTCGTGCGTGACCGGATACACGTGAAGTTGAACGCGCATCCCCTTGTCTTGCGGGAGGGCGAAGGGGGAAGCCCAGAAGGTTGCTCCTTCGCGAACGACGGAGATTCGATAAGCGATTCCGCTTCCGGTCGCGAGGCCCGAGAAAGAGAGCGCTCCGTTTCGGTCGGAAGTGCCGAGCTTGTGCTCGCGGCTCTCGCCCTTTGCCACGCTGTTGTGGAGGATCCCAAGCGTTACGGAAATGTCCGGGAGCGGAGCGTTGTCCGGGTTGAGGATAGTGATCGCGATCGATCCGGTGGGGAGGCGAGGGTCTTCGTCGTTTGTGTCCGGAGGCGGCTGAAATATCTGCGGGTTCGCCTGTCCCGCCTGTGGGTGTCCGCTCGGGACCGGTTGTTGCGCTTCGTCCTCTTCAACGTCCTGTGCCAAGGCCGTTGTGCCCACGAGCAGAGATGCGAGCGTTAGCGCCCACCTTCGCGCATGCCGTCGGCTAAGCATTTCTCGCCTCTGACACGTTCGCGTCCCCCAGGGATTCGCCGCACTTCTTGCAAAATGTCGCGTCAGGCTCGTTTGACGTCGCACATGATGGGCAAGGAATGCGTGAGAGTCGCGCCCGGCATTTCTTGCAGAATGCGGCGTCCGGCTCGTTGGACGCCTCGCAGCGCGCGCATGCGACGCGAGCTCCCGTCGCGCCCGAGGCCTCTGCCTTCTCCGGTGGGGAGGCAGGCTCGGCGCCGGCCTTGTCCGCCCGACCGCGCGCCGCGACGAGCCCTCTCTTGGCGAGGTGCGCTTGCGCGATCGTCTCGGCCTTCGAACGCAACGGTTCGATCGCTACGTCCATCTCTCGAAGAATCTCTTTCGCCTGGTCGCGGTAACGTCCGCTGATCTCCGCGTAGTCGTCGTCGTCGATCTTCCCGACGGAGTGTTCGAGCTCCAGATCCTTCAACGCACGAAGCACCCTCCGCTTCCTCTCTCCCGCGTGGCTCACTTTCCCGCGAGTGGCGGCTGCTGCCGCGAGTCCCTCCGCGAGTGGCGCATCCCCACCGAGAGTCCTCAGGCTCGCCCAGAAAAGCCCGATGACGGCGACCAGGGCCCCGGCGGCCAGTACGAGGATCGCAGGTCCGATCCCGAACGCGAACCCGAAGCCGATCGCTCCGACCACCGTTGCTGTCGGTAGTCCCCACGACACCTTCCCCGCGAGGGAGCGCTCCATATCTTCCGTGCGCGCGCGATCGTCCGCGTCAGTCATCGAGATCCTTCAGCTCTTGATCGAGGCGCGCATCGTATTCATCGCGGCCTGACGTCGTCGTGCCCGGCGCCTGTCCCCCCAACGCGGCGCCCGCCGACGGACGGCGCCATCGCCGAAGGAGCACGGCGAGGCCAACGCCCCCGGCGGCGATCGCTCCGAGAGGGAAGAGATAGATGGCCCGGAGGGGACCGCGGTTTGGCGGAACGGTGAGCCCGTCTTGACCCCACTTCGCGACGTACGCGAGCCGGATCGCGTCGTCACTCATGCCCGCGGCCATCTGGGCCCGGATCTCTGCGAGAACTGGCATCGAGTCCCCGCAGCCGCACGTGCTCAGCGGAAGGCGCTGGCATCCTCCGCACATACAGCGCAGCGATTGAAAGACTTCGCGCTCCCGATCGTTTCGCATCGCCACGCTTCCCGTGGGAGCGGATTGCGCAAACGCGGGTACCGGCATCAGCGCGAGAATGATTCCGAGCGTCACGCTCGCCGCGACCGCGGTCCCCGACCGCACGAACGACCACGCGCGGGACTCTTCGGGCTCGAGCTGCGGCCACATGCAGATGATGCTGCCAAAGATGAGCACGATGCATCCGAACCAGATCCAACCGACGAGAGGGTTCACGTGCACCTGGAAGCTGGCCACATGGGTCTGCGGGTTTACCGATCCGACGACGAGGTAGAGATCGTCGCGGATCGAGTGAAGCTGGGCCACTTCCGTCGTCGGCGCATCGGGCGACTTCTTGTAGATGAACTTCGCGGGTGAGCTGACGCCTAGCTGCTTCCCGTTGTTGAGGTCAGTGACCTTTACGTCGGCGAAGATCATTCTCTTGGTGAGGTCGACCTCCATTCGCTCGTTGATGTACTCGAGCTTGTAGTGGTCGATCTGGATCGTCTGGCCGGGGGAAAGCGTCGCTTCCTTGTCCACCGTCCACGACTTGCCGGTGAACCCGAGAAACATGAGCACGATGCCGAGGTGCACGACGTACCCGCCGTAGCGTCTGCGCGAGGGGGGGGGGAGCGTGATCAACGTATAGAGAAACCCCGGGAGGAGCCCCGCGTACCAGAGCACGCTTGGAACCGCCTTGTCCGCGCCACTCTTCGCGCGCGACCGGAAGAGCATCGTGAACTCTTGTGCGATGACCGACACGTTGAATGCGACGAGCGCCACTCCGAGCGTCGGGGTTATCGCGTTGAATGCGCGGAGACCCTGGCCGAGCGCGCCTGTATAGATCGGCTCGCCCCAAACGACCGCGGCGAAGCCAATCTTTTTTCCGAACAGCGCGAGAAGGATCACGGCACTGAGTGACCCCAGCATCGGCCAGAAGAACGCCTTCCGCAGGAGCTGAGGGCTCGTCTTCTTCCAACCGAGGAGGGTCCCGATCCCCATCAGCGCAAAGATGACGAGCCCGATTGGCTGCACCCAAGCGTTGTAATAGGGCGGCCCCACCGTGACCTTCTCGTTCCAGAAGGCCTCGCTGATCATCGGAAACGTCGTCGCTACGCACACGAAGAGCATGAACCCGAGTAGGGCGTAGTTGTTCAGGAGGAAGGTGAACTCGCGCGAGAGGATCGACTCGATCTGCGGTGTCGCCGACCTGAGCTTCAGCCCCGCCGTCATGCGCCGGTAGACAAGCTCAACGGCGACCCATGCGACGATCCCTTCGATGACCGCGAACGATACGATCGGCATCGGGAGGTGATTGGACGCGAAGGCCGCTGCGGGCCCCCCCGCGATGAGTCCTACCCACCCGGCCGCGACCGCGGCCTTTCGAAGGCGAGGCGAGGCAGGCAGATCTCGCAGCTCCGGCCATCGATAGAAAATGAGTGTCGCAGTGACGGCCGCCGCGAGCGCGATGAACCAAACGAAGTACGTGCCGATCGACGACTGAGCGAAGGAGTGCACACTGGCTATCGCGCCCGAGCGCGTGAGGAACGTGCCGAAGATCGTCATCAGGAACGTGAGCGATACGAGGAAAACGTTCCACACCTTCAGGAGACCTCGACGCTCCTGGATCATGACGGAATGAATGAACGCGCTCGCGGTGAGAAACGGCATGAATGCCGCGTTTTCCACGGGGTCCCACGCCCAGTAGCCGCCCCACCCGAGCTCTTCGTACGCCCAGATCATCCCGAGGGTGTTCCCGATGCCGAGGAACATCCACGAGAACAGCGTGAACCGTCGGCTCGCGACGATCCATTCCTGGTCGAGCCGTCCCGTGACGAGCGCGGCGATCGCGAACGAGAATGGAACGGTGCAGCCGACGAAGCCCGTGTAGAGCGACGGCGGGTGGATGACCATCCAGTAGTTCTGCAGCAGCGGGTTGAGCCCTTCACCGTCGTTGCGCGCCCCGGCGACGCTCGTAGAGAACGGGTTCGCCGCGAAGGCCATCAGGACGCAGAAGAAGAGAACAACGGCCATCAGCGTCGCGATCACATACGGCTGCAGCTCGAGGTACTTTTTCCCGAGGGCGCGTACGCACACGCCGATGTAGAGGCTGAGGAGGAACAGCCACCAGAGAAGCGAGCCGTCCTGCCCTCCCCACAGCGCCGTGAGTAGGTACTCGAGCGGCATTCCGCGATCCGAGTAGTGGGCGACATAGCGGAGGCGGAAGTCGTGGCTGACAAATGCGTACGCGAGGCAGAGCACTGCCGTCGTGATGAGCGCCACCGTCCCGTACGCTCCGAATCGCGCGGCCTGCAGCGTCCGTGGGCGCCCAGACGCCCCCGCGGCCAGCGAGATCGCGAACGTATAGCTCGCGCAGACCATGACGCCGAGGAGCAGCGTCGTGCAGAAGAGGGGGAAGGTGTTCCACATGGGGGGCTCGATCGTCGGGGGGGGATCTGCGAGGTCGAATCGCGGCGCTCGAGGATCGCTCGAGCAAGGGTCGTGCGCAGCTTAGCAGTCGCACGACCCTCGCGGCGTTCGCGCTTGCGAGGCCGGGGTGGAGTCGCTTAGGTCCATGCGTGGGCGAGGTCTCGAGCCCGCACCTGACTGGCAAGGATGAGCCGTCCAGCCCCCGCCCCTTCGCCCCGTCGGGATTGGCGCGTCCACGGCGCGCTGCTGGTCGTTCAACTCGCGTTCGCGTCTCAAGCCGTTGAGGGGAAGATCGCGATGGGGTCGCGCGTTGCCGGAGGCGAAGGGATTTCCCCGTTCGCTCTGGCAATGGTCCGGATGCTGGGGGCGGCGGCGTTCTTTCAAGTCTTCACGCGTGCCCGGAACCTGCTGAAGCCGACCACCTGGCCAGAACAGAAGGGGCTCGCTGGGCTCTCCGTTCTCGGCATTGCTTTGAACCAGACGCTCTTCCTCGTCGGGCTTCGCCTGACCTCGCCGATGACCGCGGCGCTTCTCGGCGTCACGATCCCCGTCATGGCAGCTGTGCTCGCTGTCGCCGTCCGGCACGAGCGACCCAGCCTGCGCCTCGCCGCGGGGCTCGGCTCATCCGTCGCGGGGGTCGCATGGCTCACCGGCGTCCGGCACGTGGATGTCGGGGGCCTCGTGGTCCTGGCCAATTGCGCATCCTACGCGGCGTACATCGTCTACTCCCGAGCGACGGTCCGGAAGCTCGGGGCACTCACGGTCGTCACCTGGCTCTTTACGTGGGGCGTGGTTCTGTTTGCCCCGCTCGGCGCCCCGAGCGTTCTCGCGGAGCTCCCGAGCTGGACCCCTCGTGGCTGGGCGTTCATTTCGTACATCATCGTGATGCCTACGATCGTCGCTTACCTCTGCAACGCCTGGGCCCTCGGTCGTTCAAGCGCAACGCTCGTTACCGTCTACATCTACGTGCAACCCGTGCTCGCGGCGTGTCTCGCGTGGGTCCAGCTCGGTCAGCCCGTGACGGCGCGGATGCTCGGTGCGGCGGTGCTCATCGTGATCGGGGTTACCATTGTCGCTACACGGTCAGGTGCGCAGCCGGTGTCCACGCAGGAGTGAGCTGGATCACCCGAGGGCCTCCCCGAGTCGATCGAGCCCGGCGTCGAGCTTCATCGCGTCGATCGACCAGGACAGACGGAAGGCATTGGGAAATCCGAAAAATGAACCCGGGGCGACCAGCACCCCCGAGCTGCGAGCACTGCGCTCAATGCCCTCCGTCAAGTCAACGCCCCGCGAGTCGATGGCGAAACCGAAGAGGCCTTCGCGTGGAGCGCTCCATGTCAGATGGTGGCGCGCCGCGGCCCACGCTTCGACGCGCGCCCGATTCCCCTCAAGCAGCGAGCGCGCGCGCGAGGCGAGCGTGGGGAGGCTGACAAAGGCTGCTTCCGCCGCGGCCGACCACGTGACCGGCGGGTGCCCGAAGTTCGAGAGATGAGCGTCCTCTGCTCGCGCGATTACCTCCGAGGGGGCGAGCAACCAGCCGATTCGGTGGGCGCCCAGCCCGTACACCTTCGTCAGGCTCGATGCGACGACGATGTTCCGGCCTAGCCGGCGGGCGCTTCCCGTCCACGCTCCCCGCGCGTCGCACATTGCGTCGAAGGCCGCGTAGACCTCGTCGACCAACACGTGCGCGCCGTTCCTTTCCGCGAGCGAGCCGATCGCGCGCAGCGCCTCGTCCGATGCGCGCACTCCCCCTGGATTGTGGAGGTTCGTGAGCGCGATCACGCGCGTCCGCGGAGTGAGTGCCGCAGCAACCCGATCGGGGTCGAGCGCGAACCTCTCGCCCGGAGAACGCTCGAATCGCGTGACCCGCGCGCCTACCCCTTCGGCGATTCTGTAGATCGGCTCGTACGTCGGATGCTCGACGAGCACTTCGTCCCCGGGGGCGAGGAGCGACGCATAGGCCGTCCAGAGCGCGTGCGTCGCGCCCAGCGTTGGGAGCGCTTCGCTCGCGGGGACGCCATTGTGTCGCGCGATGTGCTCGCGGAGCCGTCCCCAGGCGCTCGCGTCCTCCAAGTGGAGATCACCGAGCGGCAGCGCGGCCCCGGTCGAGCCGTGTACTGGTCCCGACCAAAGATCCATCGGCGCCGGAGTCATGCCGCTCGTCGCCAGATCGAATTCGACGTGCCCGTAGAAGCGCATCGCCCAACGCAGGTACGCCGTCGCGCCGAACATTCAGTGCGCCCTGTCGAGGGTGAAGGATGCCGCCCGAATCACATTCCCCGTAGGAAGAGACAGGCGCATCGTCCCGGCGATGTGATTTCCCTCCACCGTTCCGACCGCTGTGCCCGTGAAGCCATGCGCGGGATCCGTGGTAACGATGACGGCCGAGAAAGCGTCTGCGGCAAGCTCCCCGTTCATCCCGAGTGCACCGAGTGCCCCGTCGAGCGTCCCCGTCACATGGCCCGACGAGTCTACCGTGACCCGGAGCGTCCCCTCGCCAAGGCCGACGGAAGCGTCCTCCCCGCGAAACCGAACCCCCGCCCATTCTCCCCCGTCTGGCACGTAGAATGGGCCTGCAGCTGCCGTGTAGTGGCCCGACCATGTTCGTGCCGATTCCGGCGCCGCGCTGTCTGCCTGCGCCATCGCGACGGGGGGCCCCGAAGATCTGGGGGTCGCACCGGTTGCGCCGGTCGGGGCCGCCGACTCGTCGGATTTCGAGCAAGCGACGACCGCAAGGGCGAGCGCGATCTCCGCCATCCGCGCCATCTCCCTAGGGCCCCTTGCCGCCGGAGTGGGGGCCGAGGGTTCCTCCGTCGGTGCGACCCAGGACCCGTACCGCGACCTCTCCGTCGAGCACGACGAGCTCCCCGCGAGCGACCGTAACGCCTCCGACGCGCAACGAGACCGCATCGCCGACCTTCCGCCCCAGACTCACCACGTCGCCTGGCGCCAGGGATGCCCACTCGCGCGCGCGCATTTCCGCTGCGCCAATCTCCACTCGCACCACGACGGGGACCTCGCCCACGGCGTCTACGAGCGCATCGCGTTCCGATTCGCCTTCGCTCACGACTCTCTCCTCTGGTCCGTTCCGTGACCCCGGCGTCCACGCGAGCGGCTCTGTGCTCCCCCGTAGCACGAGGTGCCCATCATCGCCGAGAACAGCTCCAATCCCGACTTCGTCGAGAGGCGCTGCGAGGAGTACCGGGCCTGTGAGCCTGCCGTCGGAAGCAAGGCGCAGCGGCCAAGAGCCCGGAAGCCATGCGTCTCCACGACGGATCGAGCCGACCTCGGCGACCGTCGAACGACTCGCCGCCGCGACGATCGGGACGGAGATCGGGGCGTCGCCGAGTGCCGCGAGCGCGGCGCGCGTCCAGCTCGGCCCGCGCGCGGCAAACACCGCCGTCCGGGGAACGAGTACGCGAGCCGCGTAAGCGTCATCGTTCACGAGGACGGTGAGGGAGACGTCGATGAGCTCGCCGCACGCCGAAGCGAGATCGCGTTCGAGCGCGCGCGCCGGCCCAGCGGCGATTACGCGGAGCACTCCGGTGTCCCGCACTCTCCGTGCGGCGGCGACGGAGATGGCTGCGATGGCTCCAGCCAGCGGCGACGCGGAAATCCCCCTCGCGACAACTCTCGGTCCTGCGCGACGAAGAGAGCGCGCGACGAGCGTCGCCGCGAGCGCGGGCTCGACCTCGACGAGCGCACTGCGCTCGAGCTTCGTCACCCCGATCGGGCATAGGACAACCGCGACGCCTTCCTCGCCAACGAGATCAGCGCGCGCAGTGCTCCTCACTCGCCGCGCGCTCACAGCGACGCGCGCTTGGATCACTGACGACAGGGCCTCCCCGAGGCTCTTCAAACTCGAGGAGACGTTCCCCCACCTGTTGAGAGCGCGCGTCGCCGCGGCGTCTTCTGCGGAGATCGCGTCGAACGTCTGCCACGGGAAGGGGCGGGCGACATCCTTCAGGCGCGCTCGCGTCGCGTCAGTCATCGCCTACCCTTGATCTTCGTCTCATCGCTTGGTGCATGCCAGCGTCCAGTGGCGATCGCTCGTCATGCTTACGCAGGACTCAGGGATTCCGAGGGGGGCAACCCGCTCGCGAATCTCGTCCACCGTGAGTGCCGCGTGCAACGAAGCGTCGAAGAGCGCCAGCTGTCGATTGTGCGCTGCGACCGCTGACGGATCGCTCGTCGCGGGGACCCCACCGTACTTCCTGACTAGCGAGCGCACCTCCTCAAGGGAGCGGGGCCGCGCCAGATCGCGGAGGAAGATTGTGCCCCCTTCGGCTGTGAGCCTCCACATCTCCCTTACCAAGTCGCTCGGGTCTGGGATGTGATGAAGGATCGTATTCGAGATCACGACCTCGAACCGGCCATCGGGCCATCCGGCGCTCTTTGCGTCGCGCTTTTCGAGGGTGATCCGGTTCTCGAGCCCACATCGAGCGACGTTCTCCCTTGCGACGATCAGCATCTGGTCGGCGAGGTCGATCGCCGTGACCCTCGCCGCTCGGGCTCGGGCGCAGAGCTCGATCGGGATGCGCGCCGTACCGGTCCCCACGTCCAGGACTTCGGTGATTTGGGGGCGGAACGCGAGGAGATCCCCAACAAACCGGCCATTCACCTCGGCGTGGTCCATCGCGTCGTAGTCGCGGGCCTCTTCTTCCGTGTCCATCACTTCGGGCTCGGGCGTGCGAGGGAGGCCTGCGGGGCCTTGAGGTATCGGAGGCATGGCCCATCCTGCCCGCGTCCTTTCCCCTCGAGCAAGTAGCTCTGCTAGGCTCGGCGTCGATGCGACTCCGGCGCCCTCCGCTCCAGCACGCCTCGCAAGCCACCCTCGCCGCGCTTGCAGTACTGTGCGCTCCGGCCCTCGTCCTCGTCCCAATCGCCGTGGCGTGGGGCGACGACGCAACCGAAGGCAAGCCCGCCGCGGACGCTGGAGCGGCGACCCGCCACGACCCCGACAACAAGACCGCGCTCGCCGAGTGGATGGATCGGTGCATCAAGGGAAACGCGAAGTACCTCGCGCATGACGTCCCCGGCGCCATCGACCTGTACCGGCAGGCCATCCAGCTAGCCCCGAAGAAGCCGCTCCCGCACTACCTGCTCGGGGAAGCGTTGCTCGGAGCCGGCAACGTTCCCGAGGCCGAATCTGCGCTGAACGACGCGGAGCAGACGAGCGATGATCGCGACCCGAACGTTCGCGGCAAGATTCTTTTCGTCCTCGCAGACCTGAAAGAGCGCGAGAAGAAGTGGGATGACGCGAAGGCCGCGTGGAAGACGTATGCGGATTACGCAGCCAAGCACGTGGACGCAGGAATGGCGCCGTCCACTCCGCCGGCGCGCATCCAGGCCATCGACGACATGCTGAAGCAAGACAAGGCGTACGACGTCGTCCGCGAGCGGATTGCGGACGAAGCGAAGGCTGCCTCCGCTCCTCCCGACGCTTCGACGAGGAAGAAGTAGCTCGAGCTCCGCGAGGCTCAGGAGGCCTTCAGGAACGGCTCCCACTCTTTGAAGCGCCACCCGCTTCCGAGAATGATCTGCGCGCTCGTCGACCACTTCGGGCGAAACGGCCGACGAGCGAGTCGCATGTTCGCTTCCTCCGGCGTCTTCCACCCCTTGCGGAGGTTGCAGATTCGGCACGCCGTGACGAGGTTCTCCCACGAGTCTTCGCCGCCGCGCGAGCGCGGGAGGACGTGATCGATGTTGAGCTCGCGCAGCGGAGGTCGCTTCCCGCAGTACTGGCAGGTGTGAGCGTCGCGGAACATCAGGTTGCGACGCGTCAGGCGAACGGAGACGCGGGGTGTCCGGTCATAGGCGTGAAGGTGGACGATCCGCGGAACACGGAGCCCACCGCCAACGATGGGGACAACGTCGTCGCCGCGGCGGACAGGGAGGGTGCGCCATGAGTCGAAGTCGTACTCTTTACCCTCCTCGTCTACGGCCTGCGCGGCGCCACCGTACAGAAGGACGAAGGCACGCTTCACCGTCGTGACCTGAATAGGAGAGAAGTGCCGGTTCAGAACGAGCACCGGCATGCCGAGCACCTCGGTCATCCGCCCTCCGCGACACGCCGCAAGCGCGACAAGCGCGACAGGCGCGACAGTTCGACGAGGCCTCCGAAGCCGTAAGGATGAAGCGTCGTCTTCGTCTTCGTTGGAGTTGGGAGAAGCACCTCGCAAAAATATATAGCACGTGGAGATCTCCGCCGGGGGCGACGTACCTCGTATGGGGGCTGGCGCTCCCCTGTCGCGTTTCGCCGGGCCGAGCGTGAGACCGCGTCGATCCGGGCCATCCGCACAGCCGTTGACCCACGGCGTGGCGGGGCTAGATTTCCAGCGCGATGAACGAAGAGAACGTGCCGCAGAACCCCTCGACATCCGGTGACGACGGCGGCATGGCGATCCCGCGACGACGGCGTGAGCGCGATGCGGAGGGCGATCCCCAGGCCAGCCGGCGTCGGATGCTGCTCGTGATCCCGCTCGTCGCTGCAGCTGCGGGGATCGTGGCTGTCGTCCTCACCGGGATGAAGGACAACGCGATCTACTCCAAGCCGGTCGACCAGCTCGTTGCCCAAAAGGCCAGGTTCCAGGGACGCGCGGTCCGCGCCGAGGGGAACCTCGTGCACGGTTCGCTCGTGAAGCGCGACACTCCCTGCGAGTACAGGTTCACGATCTCGAAGAATGGCACTGACGTTCCCGTTCGCTACGCCCAGTGCGTCGTCCCCGACACTTTCCGCGACGTCCCTGGGATGGACGTCGGCGTGACCGTCGAAGGGCAGCTCATGGCCGACGATACGTTCGAAGCTACGAGCGTCCTGGCGAAGTGCCCGAGCAAGTACGAGATGAAGGAGCGCGCCGGACGTGGCGAGCAGATGCCACACGCCGCCCTCGATTCGACCGTGACGTACTGACGGCAGACGGGCGCCGTCGCGCCGGCGTGACTGGGCTACTCTGGTCCTCGTGGGAGGTCACGTTTCGGGCGAGACTTGGGGCTGGCTAGCAGCGTACGCCGCCAAGCAGAAGCTCACCTACGAGCCCGACCCGGACGAGCGATGGCTTCGTGCGTTCGAGCCACTGGTGACGTTGCGGACGCCTGTTCGATACACGCATGCGCTTCACTCCACGGGGGGACGCGGCTCGGTCTCGATCGCCAGGCTCGTGTTGGAGGGGGACGGAGCGGTCGGTCGTGAGCCAAGCTCCTGGATCGTCTTCGCGCAGGATGAGCGTCTCCCCTCGGCGCGCGCCGCCGCCGCCAGCGACGCTCGCCCCACGAGCCCCTTCGCCGAGCCTCCCGAGCTCGTCTCCGTCCCGCAGCGACGGACTGGCGACGCCACGTTCGACCGAACGTTCTCCTCGTACGCACCGACGGACGGCGACCTCGCCGAGGCGATCACTCCCAGCCTCCGAAAGCTGGCCCTCTCGTGGCGAATTCCGCTCCATTTCGAGGTGCGCCCAGGGGCCTTCATCCTTGCCCCCGTGGCCCTTCCGGCCGATCCCCCGTCGCTCGCCTGGCTTCTCGGCGCGGTGCAGTTTTTTGGCGAGAAGGCCGCCAAGCGGGTGAAGTAAGGTGGACTGCCTCGTCGGCACCGCCTAAAGGAGGCTTGCCATGCGTCTTTCGCTTCGTCCCCTCATGACCTTCGCGCTCATCGGCACAGCGGCTGCCGTCCCGGCGTTTGCGCAATCGAACGCGAACGATGCCGCACCGGAGAGCCAGTACGCGGCGTGCGCCGCGAAGCCGACTCAAGCGGACACGGACGCCGCCCACGGCGCCTACGTTGCTGGGAAGGGCTCGTTCGACGAGGCCGACTATGCCCGGGCCATCAACTACTTCAAAGATGCCTACCGCCGCGATTGCACGAAGAACGAGCTCCTCGTCATCATCGCGCGTGCCTACGAGCTGCAGGGGAATCGTCGAGAGGCGGTTCACGCGCTCGAGACCTATCTAGAGCGCGTGCCAGCGGCGCAGGACGCGGAGGTCCAGAAGCGGCACATCGCAAACCTCAAACGCGAGATTGCCGAACAACCCGCAGCGAGTGCCTCCGCTTCTGCGAGTGTCGCTCCTAGCGCGTCTGCGAGCACCTCTCCGCCCGCGAGCGCCTCCGCAGCACCGAGCGCAAGCGTTCCCGAGCCTGCCGCGTCGAGCGCGCCAACGTCGACCTCCTCGCCGGACAAGGGGCACACGGTCGTTCCTTGGATCGTCGTCGCAGCCGGTGGAGTGGCCCTGATCACGGGGGGAGTTCTCTACGGAGTTGGGAGCGGACAAGTCTCGAACGCCGAGGGCGTGTGCGGCACGAACCATATGTGTCCGGCGAACGCTCAGGGAGCTTCGGCCATCAGCTCGGGCAACGCGGGTCGATCGAACGAAACCGTCGGTGTCGCAGTTGGCGGCGCTGGGCTGGCTGTCGCGGCGGCGGGGCTCATCTGGCACTTCCTTGAGCCAACCGGGCCTGCGCAAAAGAGCGGTCGTCCAACGGTCACCCCGCAGGTCGGGCCGGGGTATGCGGGCGTCGGCGTGGGGGGGCGGTTCTAGCCTCGCATCGGAACGAAGAACCGCGTCCCCGTCAGCTCATTCACCCCGCAGTAGAGATCGGCGTCGAACGTCTCGCGGAGCTTGCGGTACGTCATCACCTCATCGACCGTGCCACCGCGACGAACCGGCCCCCCTTCGCGAGCACGACGCGCGTCGCGTACTGCGACGCCACGTTCAGGTCGTGCATGACAACGAGGCACGCGAGCCGGTCACGCGCGACGCTCTCGGCGAGCAGGTCGTAAAGCGCGATCTGGTGCTGTACGTCGAGGAACGCTGCCGGTTCGTCGAGGAGGAGCACGCGCGGCTTCTGCGCTAGCGCACGCGCGATCGCGACCCGCTTCTGCTCGCCGCCGGAGAGCTCATTCACCGCCCGCTCGGCGAGGCGAACGAGGTCGCAACGGTCGAGGACCTCGTTGACCACCCGCTTGTCCTCGTCGCTTGCCCTCAGCCACCCCTCCTGGTGTGGCGCACGCCCCATCGTCACCACGTCGCGCACGGCGAAGCCCCAGGCGACCTCGCTCAGCTGCGGCACGACGGCGAGCGTCCGAGCCACCTCGCGACGTTCGAGAGAAGCCATCGAGCGCCCGAAAAGGAGCACTTCGCCCCGCGCGGGCGCCAGAGTCCCCGCGAGTACCCGGAGGAGCGTCGACTTGCCCGCTCCGTTCGGGCCGAGGACGCAGACGAGCTCCCCGGCCGCAAGCGACAGGCTCACCCCGGCGAGAGGCTCGCCGAGCGCTCCAGCGCCCTTTGGTCGCCCCGGGCTGGCCGGGTAGCTCGCGTGGAGCTCGCGGGCTTCGATCGCGATCTCCGCCATTTCGCAGTGCTTCTCCCCTGTTTTCAGCCCGACCGGCAAGAAGACATCAAGCGTTCCAGCTTGACTCTGCGCGTTACTGTATCCTTTCTTAGAAGAGAGGCCCCACGCGCACCCCGTCGCGCGTTCGGAAAGGAAGACGATCTTGGAAACGAAGCCCGAGGGTTCCGCCGCCTCGCCGCCGCCGGGCGAGAGGCCGCGTCGCGTGATCAAGCGCTATTCGAACCGCAAGCTGTACGACACGAAGGACAGCCGTTACGTCACCCTCCTCCAGATCGCCGAGATGGTTCGTGCGGGCGAAGAGGTGCAGATCATCGACAACAATACGAAGGACGATCTCACCGAGATCACCCTCGCGCAGATCATCTACGAGGAGCAAAAGGCCCACACTCGCAACGTCCCTCTCCAGACGCTCAAGGAGCTGATTCACCAGCGCACCGAGAAGGTCCTCGGAGAGCTGCGCGAGAGCCCCCTCGGGCGCTTGATCCCCGGGTCGGGAAAGCCCGGGAGCGAGCCGCCGAAGACCGGCGAGGGGGGAACCGAGGACGCGGCGCTGGCGGACGGAAAGAGCCCGAGCCTCGTCGCCCAGGCCAAACACACCCTCGAAGACTGGCAGCATCAAATCGACGAAAGAGTGAAGGCGGTCTTGCCCTCGTTCATGCCGTGGCAACAGTTGCAGCATGAAGTGAAGCGACTGTCGCAGCGCATCGAGGAGCTCGAGACCAAGCTGAAAGCGGCCTCGGGAGCGGGGGGCTCGGGCGGGCACGGCAATCGCAGGGAATAGGGAAGACCGGTCGGCGAAGCGTCGGGAATACACGCCCCAGCCCCCCGGTTGTCCCCGTGAAAGGCGAAGCGGTCCCCGATGTTGAGCTTCCGTCCCAAATCAGAAAAGACGAGCAAATCCGCTCTCGAAGCCGACTCGTTCGCTGAGGAGGCGCTGTCCCACATGGATGCCATGTACGGCGTCGCCTGCCGCCTGACGCGAAATCCCACCGAAGCGGAGGACCTGGTCCAGGACGCCCTCGTGAAGGCCATGCGGGCCCGCGACCAGTTCAACGCCGGGACGAACCTGAAGGCGTGGATGTTTCGCATCCTTACGAACACGTTCATCAACAAGTACCGGCGCGGAGGTCTCGAGCGCTCCGTCCTCGAGGGGCCGGACGCCGACCCCCTGGTGGACGGCTGGGTGAGCGCCTCGACAATGCGTCAACTGCGGGACCCGGAACAGATCGCCCTTCGCCCAATTGTCGAGAGCGAGGTCGGCAAGGCGCTCGACGCCCTCCCCGCGGAGTTCAAGCTCGCCGTCGTGCTTTGCGACGTCGAAGAGTTCTCGTATGAGGAGATTGCGGACATCATGGGGTGTCCGATTGGTACGGTGATGAGTCGCCTCCATCGGGGGCGGAAGCTCCTCCAGAAGTCGCTCTACAGCCACGCGCTGGCCATGGGGATCGTGAAAGGCGAAGACGAAATTTTCGAGGCCCGGAACGCCGAGCCGACGGACATCGCGATGTACCGCGCCAAGAAGCGAGGTGCGGCATGAACCGCTCCTCTTCCGCCGCGCTCGACGCTTCGAAGTGCCGCGAGCACGTGCGGCTCCTCGATGCGTACCTCGACGGCGAGCTCGAGCCCGCGCAGCTGCTCGATGTCCAAGGGCACGTGAGCGAGTGCGTCGGGTGTCGTGAGCGCGTCGAGCTTCATCGCGCGACGAGCGCTTCGTTGAAGCGCCGGGCGAAGGTCGCGGCTCCCGATGGGCTTCGCGCGCGCGCTCTGTCGGCGATGATGGCAGAGAAGGCGCGGGGCGAATTGCGCGCGCCGGCGCAGCCGCAGGCGGGGGCGTGGCGCTCGTTCGTCCCGCTCGCGAGCGCGGCGGCACTGGCCCTCGCGTTCGGATCGCTCGGCCGTGGGCCGACGGCTGGTCCGCTCAGCGACTCCGTGCACGCAGGTCTAGGCGATGAGCTTCTCCAGGAGCTGATCGCGGAGCACTCGCATCCCGTGCCGTCGTACGACAGTACCGACGAGAAGGGGGCACGTGAGCTCGAACAGTACGTCGGCGTTCCGGTGCATCCGGCGGCGTTCGAGCGGAGCGGAGCACACTTCGTCGGCGGGCGCGTGATGCCCGTGCACGGCGCGCAGCGCGCCGCGATGCTCCAGTACATCATCGGCACGGGCGACAAGGCCCAGCGCGTCAGCGTCTTCATCTACGACCCGAGCAAGATCCAGGTTCGCGGGACGGACCTCGCGACGCGCTCGATCGGCAGCGCGGAGGTCCGCGTCGGCCGCGACCACGGGTACTCGGTGGCCATCACGCAGAACGGTGGCGTGGGGTACGCCGTGGCGAGCGATCTCGACGCGGAGCACAGCGCGCAGCTCGCGGCCCTCTCGCAAGAGTAGGCCCGCCTACTCGGCGATTGCGAACCCCTCTTTGCGGGGGTCTGCCGCGCTGAGCACGCGCGCGCCTCCGAGGGGCGCGCGTTCCCACGCGATCATCTGGACCGCGGCGAAGGGGTAGCGCTCGTCGCGCACCGTCTCTCCCCGCGCGCGCAACCCTTGGCGCACGTCCTCCGGCACGTCGGCCGGGAGGAGCAGCTCCGGAGTCGGGCCGTCGATGTGCAGGCGCGGCGCCGAGACGCACGCTCCAGGATCGAGCCCGAAGACGAGCCGCGCGAGCGTCGCTTGGGTAACGCCCGTGGCGATGCGTCCCCCTCCGGAGCCGCCCACGGCGAGGATGGGGACCCCGTCCTCGATGACGATCGTCGGCGTCATGCTCGATACGGGGCGCGCATGCGGGCGCGGTCGGTTCGGGCCGAGGCCGATGACGCCGAACGCCTTCACGTCGCTCGGGGTGGAGAAGTCGTCGAGCTCGTCGTTGAGCAGGATACCCGTGCCGCCGGCGAGGACGCGCGCGCCGAAGGCCTCGTTCACGGTGGTCGTGAGCGAGATCACGTTCCCCTCGCGGTCCGCGACGACGACATGGCTCGTCCCCTGCTCGCGGAGCCGGAACTCGGGCGCCGGGTGGGTGTGCGTCAGATCGATGCGCGACCTTCGCGCCGCGAGCTGCTGCGGGTCGAGCGCGCGCTCGTACGCGGCGGTCACCTCCGGATCCACGTCCGGGTCCCCCGCGATGCGCGCGCGATCGCCCAGGGCGCCGCGGATCCCCTCCGCGACCGTGTGGAGGTAGGCGCTCGACTCGAAGCCCATCGGGGCGAGCGCCGAGTTTCGCGTCGCGCCGAACATCGTCAGGATCTCGAGGAGCATCAGCCCGCCGGCCGACGGCGCGGGGAACGTCACCACCGTCCGCCCGTCGATGTTGCGCGCGAGCGGGTCGCGCTCCTTCGGCTGATACCCCGCCAGGTCCGCGGCGCTCAGCGTTCCCCCGACGCTCGCCGCCGCCTTCACGATCTCCGCGGCGATGTCCCCTTGGTAAAAGGGCCTCGCCCCCTCGGCGCCGAAGCGCGTGATCGTCTGGGCGAGCTCGGGCCTTCGCACGATCCGCCCGAAGGGGATCGTCGCGCCGCCCGCGATCAGGAACTCCGAAGAGAGGACCGGAGACGTCGCGATCTCGTCGTGCGCCCAGTCGACCGAGCGGAGCACGTTGCGCGTGACGGAGAAGCCGTCGCGGGCGAGCGCGGCCGCCGAAGCCGCGTCGGCGGCGAGCGAGCGGCGCGCGAATCTCTTCGAGAGCCACTCGAGCCCCGCCGGCTCTCCCGGCACGCCGATCGCGACCCCGCGCCGCGTCGGTTCCTCGTTGGCCGCGCGCGAGACGATTCCGTCGGTGCTCACCTCCGCCGGCGCGGTTTCGCGGAAGTCGATCGCGTACGCGCGCCTCTCCTTCGCGACGTAGATCAGCGCGAATCCCCCCCCGCCGAGGCCGCTCGCGTTCGGTCCCACCACGCCCAGTGTGAGCGCCGCCGAGATGGCGCCGTCCACCGCGTTGCCCCCCGCGTGGAGCGCTTCGAGCGCGGCGCGGGTCGCTTCGGCGTGGTCGGCCGCGACGGCGAGGCCAGTCCCCTCGGCGCTCGGGGAGTACGCGGCCCGGGCGGGGAACGTCAGCGCCAGGCCTACCGGGATAGCGAGGGCGATCGCCCGCGAAAACCCCACCCCCCTGGCCCCCCGCCCCGCAGGCAGG
>JBKQKP010000131.1:0-14801 GCA_052147435.1 Polyangiaceae bacterium
CTCATGGGGACGATCGGCGAACAGTGCTGCCAGCTCGGCCAGGCCGTCGTCCTGATCGACGGCGTGGAGACGTTCGACCAGACCGGGATCCACCAGAACCAGTCGAACGCGCTCGCGGCGGTTCCGGACTCGATCCTCTTCGCGTGGCGCTGGCCCACGTCGGGGGCGCACACGTTGACGTTTCAGGCGGGCGCGACCGACCCGAAGGACGGCGGGCCGTTTCTTCATCTCCAAGGGTACTGGTACGTGCAGTGAAGATGTTCCGCGACCTTGAACGGCGTCGCCATCTTGATGGCGTACGCGACGTCCTTCACGCGGCTCGGCGGCGCGGTCGTGAGCGACTACTACCGCAAGCTGCTCGCGCGAACGGGGTGAGCGCCGCCAGGCATGCGGTCAAGTGAGTCATCGACGGGTTGGCGGCTGACGACGGCACCAAAGCGTGGCTCAAGGTCATCGAAGCGTGTCTCAAGGTCGATGAAGCGTCGCACCGCGCCGTCGATGCGTGGCAATGCATCTTCGTTCACGGTGCTCGTGATGACGCTCACGGCAGCCATGAACGACGATCGCGGCGTCGATGAACGCGACCATGAGCGCCATGAACGCCACGCTTGGCTTGTCGTCGCCAGTTCTTCGGGGTCATGGTCGCAGCCGCGGAGCTCGTGAACGCGGTGACGGAGCTCATGAAGGCGTTCTTTGCGCTCATGGACGTCGACCATGATCGATGTGACCGCGACCACGGCGCAGTCCACCGCGTCCATGGCGTAGTCCACTGCGTCCATGGCGTAGTCCACGGCGACCATCACCTCCGCATCCCCGCCACCAGCCCCTTCGCCCTCGCCAAGTACCGCCCCTCGAACGTCGCCTTAGAGGTCTTCATCGCCTCGCGGACGACGCCAGCGCTCACGAGCTTGCGCATACGCGCGGGCAGATCGGGCGCGAGCCGATCGAGCCCGCCGGGCGCGTGCTCGTGGATCGCCGCGAGCGCGCGGAGGCAGCCTTGCTGGTCGTCGCCGCGCAGGTGCGTCTCGAGGAGCGCCTCGACGATCGCCGCGCGGTCCTCGTGCTCGAGGAGCGTGGAGCGCGCGACCGCCTCCCCCCAGTCGTCGAAGAACGGACCGATCGGCAGTAGCAGAGCGCGTGCACGGCGCAGCCCGCGCGGGGCCCGAAGGGCGAGGAAGCGGTGGTTCTCGATCGCGGTGAGCGCCTTGTTGATCGCCCCCGCGCGCATGAACGCACCACCGAAGCGATCGCCGCGCTCGTGTCCGAGCTTCATCAGGCGGGCGCGGTGCGGCTCGATCGACGGCCCCTTCGGCCACTGCTCGACGACGCGCGAGAGATCGCCCGCGTTGTGCGCGAGCACCGTGCCCGCGCGGAGCAGGTCGGCGAGGCGGTCGGGGCGCCCCTCGAGCGCCAGATAGACCCCCGCTTGTCGATCGAGCGACGCCTCGATCGCGGCAAGGCACCGATCGCGCGAGACGTCGTCCTCGATCACCAGCGCGCGCCCGAGGGCGCCTGCCCAGACGCTGAGCCACTCGCCGTCGTGTCCGCTGATCGCGTGCCCCTCTTCGGGAGAGCGCGCCCGAGGGTCGGCCACCGTCCGCGCGGACACGAGGCGTGCGTCCCACGATGCCGCGGCGTCGACCCGATCGAGCTGGCTCGCGAGGCGATCGCGGTCGGCCTCGACCCATGCGTGGTGGCGAATGCGCGCGTCGACGTCGGTCGGAACGAACGTCGCCACGGTGAGGTAGTGCGCTGCAAGCAGCAACCCGAAGTAGTCGCTCGCGAGCGCATCGGCCCGCCACTTCGCCTCGATCGACTCGACGTCGCGCACGATCGCGCAGGCTGGGGCGTCGGCGTCGACGATCCAGGGCGCCGTCGCGGCGACCTGCGCGGCGAGCACGCTCGGGGCGACGCCGGGGGTGCTCTTCACCATGGATGCACTTATGCTCGCGCGGCGACGCGCAGCCAAGTGGGACTTCGCGAACGCACGGCAACGATGACCCCGCGCATCCCCCTCGGCGACTCGCACAACTTCGGGCGCCGCGTCTCCGTGGGAGCCGGCCGCGTCCACAAGCCGCGCACGCTCCTCTGGGAATGGCTGGTCCTAGGGGCGAACAGCCCGCTCCGGCAGCTCCTCGACGAGGCAGCCGAGCGCGACGGTCTGGGGAGCGATGCCTTCGCCTTTCTCCCGGCGCTGAAGTTCGTTCGGCCGCGGGCACGTGAAGGGGGTGAGGTCGAGCGGATCGCGCTGAAGCCGCTCCCCCGCCTTTCGAGCGAAGGCCGGCGCGCGCTCGCGCGAATCGTGGGGCGTTCGCTCGCGCTCTTCAGCTGGCTCGGCGTCTCCGATCTTCACTGGGAGAACCTCGTGCTGGGGGTGGCGCGCGGGGGTCGCGTGATCTTCGCCCCCCTCGACATCGAGATGATCCTCGCCGACCTCTCGCTGCCGACGGAGACGAAGCTGCTTCCGGATGCGGACCCGG
This sequence comes from Polyangiaceae bacterium, assembly GCA_052147435.1. Lineage (GTDB taxonomy): Bacteria > Myxococcota_A > Polyangia > Polyangiales > Polyangiaceae > JBKQKP01. Next base: position 2,481 of record JBKQKP010000131.1, read on the forward strand.
AGTACGCGGCGATCTGCCGCCACGCTTGCGGCGTTCGTCGCGTGCTTCCGTATCTCGGCAAGCCGGTTGACGTCACGGACTTGCTCGCCATGGCCGGCGCGTACCTTGGCACGCTCGCCTTTCTCGAGCGTCACGCGAGCGCGATCGCCGGCGTATTCGCCGATCTACCGGGCCTGCGCGAGACCCCGATTCGCGTCTGCCTTCGCGGGACCGGCGACTACGTCCGCGCGCGCTCCGAGCCGCTGTGGCCGCCGCTCCTCGACGCCGAGGCAGAGCAGCTCGCGCGAGGCGACATCCCGTACTTCTTCCGGTTGTACGGACAGCGAGGCATTCACTACTACGCGGACCGCGCGCTGCGCCGCCTCGAGAAGATTCCGCTCCGTGGCGACGTCCCACGGCTCGACCCGATCCTTCGACTCTCCCCCCTCTCGCGCGCGCTCCGTTCGCCGACACGAAAAAGCCTCCGCGAGGAGGGGCTCTTCACGCTGCTCGGCGCGTTCGACCACCCGACGTTCTCCGGGAGACGGGCGACCGACGAAATCGAGGTGACCTTCCGAGCGCGCACCCTCGTCGTGAAGCTCCCTGCCGGAGAGGAGCTCCAGTCGCGGCGCGATCTCCGCGCATTCGTGGGGAGCGTCTACCTCCCCTGCCGCTGCGGCGAAGTGCGCTCGGTCTTTGTCCCGTCCGTCACGGTCTGCGAGGCGGGTCCCTGATTCGCGCGTGCGCACACCCGGGAGGCGTTCTAGTCTCCCGCGGCCGTGGACGCCCCTACGTGTGACACTTGCCATCGTCCGAGCGTCGCGTGCGTCTGCGATCGCATCGTCTCGTACGCGACCCAGCGGCGCGTTCTCATCTTGCAACACCCGCAGGAACAAGACGCAATCCTGGGCTCGGCGCAGATCTTGGTCGCGAGCTTGCCGCAGGCGAAGCTCGTCGTGGGACTGAGCTGGCGCAACTTCGCTCACGCCCTGGGCGAAGAGGGGGTCGACCCCCGCCGCTGGGCCGTCCTGTTCCCCGATCGCGAGTCCGAAGGGGATCAGGTGAAGACCCGGAGCGGCGCCGTCGTCGAGCCGTCGGCGCTCGAAGGGATCGTCGTGCTCGACGGCACGTGGTCGAAGGCAAAGACGCTGTGGTGGCGCAACCCGTGGTTGACCAAGCTGAGCCGCCTCACGCTCAAGCCCGCGAAGCCCTCGATCTACGGAAGCCTGCGGGCCGAGCCGAGACGCGAATACGTGTCCACGCTCGAGTCGGTCGCCGCGGCGCTCACGCTGTGCGGCGAGTCTCCGGAGATCGAGGTCGGGCTCTCACGTGTCTTCCGGACGCTCGTGCAGCGGGTGCGCGATGCCCACATCATTCCGCCCGCGGCGAGACGCCGTCGAAGGTGATCGCCATGTGTCGGCGACTTTGAGCAAACGTCTCTTGGATGGAACGACAGCGGCCCGCGCGAAGAAGCCCCACACCCGGCATAGCTGTTAGCCAAACTTGGCGCAGCAGCGTCCGGCGATCACCCCACCCGGCCTCCCCCCTAATCGGGGGGAGGAGAACGCGGGTCCCCGTCGTGCGAGAAGCGAGAAAGTGAGCTTCGATTTCTCCTCCCCCCGATTCGGGGTGAGGCCGGGTGGGGGGCTCCCGATCGCGGGAGCCGTCGGCCGAACGTCACGATCAATCGACGTTCGCTCTAGGGCGACGGCGTCCTTCGATCGAGCTCGTTGGCGACGATCGTCACGGCGTCCTCGACGTGCACGCTCACGGGTCCTAGACCGAGCGGCGCGGCGCCGACCTTCGCGAGCTCCGCGCGCCCAGCCGCGTCGAAGCCGAGGTGGTCGCCGAGGAAGAACGCGGCGTTCGCGAGGTCGAGCGGCGCTTCGCGGATGTCCGGCCCCCCCTCCTCGAGCACGTACGGGGTCGCGCCGTCGAGGTCCGCGAGCACCGCGGAGAGCCCGGCGTCCGCCACCGAGATCCCCGGCCGCACCGGGGTGAGAGCCTTCGCTTGGATCTCGTCGGCCGTGATCAGGACCTTCTTCGCCAGCGTCGCCAGGCTGCGTTCTTCGGGACGGAGGAACTGCGCCGCCGCGCCGTCGAAGCGGAGCGTCCTCGGGGCGCGCTCCCCTCCGAGGAGGACGAGGTACACGATCGTGTCCTTCCGCAGGCCGTGCGACACCATGAGCCCCGCGCGGAGCGCGCGGAGGAGCACGTCGAGGCGGCCGCTCGTGCCCGCGAGATCGTCGAGCAAGAAGTCCGCGGAGGCGAGCGCGCGCTGGCCGATGACGACGAAGCGGCGCACGGCGGCTACTTCAACCTTGCCCCGGGCGCCGCCCCCTCCCCCACCGTCGCGAGGACCAGCGCATCGCTCGGCCCCGTGGCCAGGAGCATCCCGTTCGACACGAGCCCCTTGCCGAAGTCGCGCGGCGCCAGGTTGGCGACGACGACGACACGCCGCCCGACGAGGTCCTCGGGTTTGAACGTGAGCGCGAGCCCCGCGATGATCTGCCGCAGGTCCGGCTCCCCGAGGTCGACCTCGAGCTGCAGGAGCTTGTCCTTCCCCTTCACGCGCTCGCACGTCTTCACCACCCCCACGCGGAGATCGATCTTCGCGAAATCGTCGTAGGTCACGAGAACGCGCGTGTCCGGCGCGCTCGGGTGCGCGCTCGCGCGCGTCGTTGGGGGGGGCACGGTTCCCATCGGCGGAGGAAGCGGGAGCGGAGGAATCGAAGGGGCGTCGGGCTTGGGAACGAGGCGATCGAGGAGCGCTCGCTCCGCGTCCTTGTCGATCGTCGGGAAGAGCGGCGTCCCTGTCGCCAGGGGGCGTGCCGTGCGAGGGAGCGGGATCGACGTCGGCCATTGATCCGCGCCGCTCGGACCGAACGGCGGGAGGCCGAGCTGGGTCCGCATCTCCTGCGCTTTCCTTGGAAACACAGGCCACATCATGACGCTCAGCGCCTCGAGGATCCCCACGAGCGTCCCGAGGATCGTCTCGACGCGCGCCGCGTCGTTCGCCTTCGCGGCGGCCCACGGCGCGGCGTGGTCGACGTACTGATTCGCCGCCGACGAGACGTCCCAGATCGCTTCGAGCGCGCGCGTCGGCGACACGGCGTCGAACGACTTCGCCGCGGCGCGAAAGTCCTCCTCGCAGCGCGCGTTGAGCCCCTTCTCGAGCTCACCCGGTCCGAGGGCCGAGACGACCGGCGCCTTCCCCTGCGTCAGCTTCGCGCAGAGGCCGAGCGTGCGCGAGAGGAGGTTTCCCACGTTCTTCGCGAGATCGGCGTTGTACCGCTCGATCATCGCCGCGTGATCGAAGTCACCGTCCTGCCCGAACGCGATCGCGCGCAAGAGGTGATAGCGGAGCACCTCGGCGCCTCCGTACGGCGCGAGCTCCTTGGCGAGCCGAAGCGGGCTCACGGCGTTGCGCAGCGATTTGCTCATCTTCTGGCCGTGGATGGTCAGGAAGCCGTGCGCGTTCACCTGCGACGGGAGGTGATCTTCGCCCATCCCGGCTGCCAGCAGAAAAGCGGGCCAGTAGACGGCGTGGAACCGGAGGATGTCCTTTCCGACCAGGTGGACCACCTCGCCGTTGGGGGTCCAGAACTTCCCGTCCAGCCCCTCGGAGGCGAGCGCCGTCCAGTAGTTCGCGAGCGCGTCGAACCAGACGTACATCACGTGCTTCGGGTTCGCCGGAACGGGGATGCCCCACGTGAAGCTCGTTCGCGAGACGCTCAGATCCCGGAGCCCGCCTTGGACGAAGCTGAGCACCTCGTTCCGCCGCGACTCGGGCTCGATGAACCCGGGGTGACGCGCGTAGAAGTCGAGGAGCGGCTTTTCGTACTTCGAGAGGCGAAAGAAGTACGTCTCCTCCTTCAGCCACTCGACCGGCTTGCCCGGGTGAAGCGGACACTCGTTGCCCGGCTGCACGAGCTCCTTCTCGGTCTTGAAGCCCTCGCACCCGACGCAGTACCACCCCTCGTACGCGCCGAGGTAGATGTCGCCGTTGGCTTCGACCTTCTTCCAGATCTCTGCCACGAGGCGCGCGTGGCGCTCCTCGTGCGTCCGGATGAAGTCGTCGGTCTCGATCTCGAGCTGGGGCCACGCCTCTTTGAACCGGGCGCTCATCGACTCGACGAACGCCGCGGGGCTCATGTTCTTCTCCGCCGCGCTCCGCTCGACCTTCTCGCCGTGCTCGTCCGTTCCCGTGAGCATCCGCGCCTCGCGCCCCCGCACGAGGTGGTAGCGGCGAAGGACATCGGCGGCGATCGTCGTGTAGGCGTTCCCCAAGTGGGGGACGTCGTTGACGTAATAGATCGGCGTCGTGACGTAGAACGGGCGCGCGGACATGGGTCGCTCGCAATAGCGTGCCGCTTCGCGCCTGTCACCTGGACCGAAGGAGCAAACGAGTCGAGAGGCTCAGCTCGTCGGGGCGCGCCCTTCGCCGCGCCGAGAGCTGGCCGCCGGCGTGGGGGAGCGGGACGCGCGCGGGGCGCGATCGAGCGCGTGACGGAACGGCGCCATGAAGAGGCGCTCGATCGCCATGCGGAGCTCGATGGGAGGAGGGGCGTCGGGGATCGACGGGATGCGCCCGCCGCGAGGCGCCGGCTCGCGCGTATCGGACTGCGGAGCGACGAGCACGACCTCGGTCCCGGCCTGCCGAACCCACGTCGCCTGCACCACGGCGCCGAGCGGCCCCGCCGACTCGAGGAACAGGAAGGCGCGCCACTCGAGCGGTGCGGTGAGATCGATGACCCGGTCGCCCGCCCGCAGCTCGTTCCCTTCGAGGACGACCGCGGCGCCGTGAGGATCGGAGAGGAGGATGCGATCGATGGCGGCTCGGTCGTGCGCGCGCACCGTGGCGACGAGCGCCAACGCGTCGCCCGCAGAGAGCGCTTCGTCCCCATCGAGCGGCGCGAGCGCCACGTCCATGTCGCTGAGCGACGGCCCGCGCGCGAAGAGCTCCCGCGCCGGCGTCGCGTCGTCGTCGCCGGCAACGCGCACCGGGACGTAGCGCGTCTGCTCGGGCGTCGTGATGGCGATGAGACCCCGCGTCTTGGACTCGTTGGAGAGGACCACCACGCCGAAGCGCTCGGCCCAGAAGACGAGGCGAGCGTCCCCGCTCGGCCGGTGACGCGCGATCCCATTCGGATCGACGATGATCCACCCCGAGGGGTGCCTGCGCGGCCGCGCGCGGAGAACGACCGCCAGCGCGAACGCCAGCGCCACGAGGACGACGCCCACGATTCGCCCGCCGATCGGAAGCGGGAGGACCCCCACGAGTAGGGCGAGCGGCGCCGCAAACCACTCGGCTCGATCGAGCCATCGACGCGCTGCGGAGACCGGCTCGACGGCGCGTCGCAAGGGCCACCTCAGAAGCAGCGGCGCCTTCACTCGATGAGACTTCATCCCGCGCCTTACTCCTCACTACAAAACCTAGCATCGGGTGTTCCCGCTCGCTCTCGCGCGCAGGCGCTGTCACGCGAACGAGACGGCGCGCGGCCGGACGCTGGGTACACAACGATCCGCTCGGAGTGATTGCCGGCCCGCGTCAGGCGCGCGCGTCACGACTCTCGGAAGCCCGCGGCGCGGGGCATTTGCGCCGTCGCAAGGAGGACGCACATGCAACGACGAAGAGCCACAGCGCGGTTCGCGTCGTGCTGAGGTCGCTCGCGCTCGACGAACGCGACCCGATCGCACATCCGCCGCTCGCCGTCGTCGCGTACTCCGCGCTCCACACGTCGGTCGCGATAGGCACGCGCTTCGGCACGACGATGGGCTCTCCGTCGAACGTCGCGCCGAGCGTGATCGACGACCCACCCAACCCCGCCGGAGGTTGCACGACGAACGACCAGACGCCGGGCGCGTGACGCACGAGCGCGGGCGGGGGCTGGATGTCGTCGTTGATGGAGACGAGAGGTTGAAGGCGCGCGAGGTCGAAGAGGTCGGCGCGGTGCGCGCCGCCCGCGGTGCGAAGCTCGAGGATGGCCGTCAGCGGAGTCGAGCCGTCGGCGGCGAGGTAGCTCGAGCTCAGCGTGATCCAGCTCGACGCCGCATCGGGGAGAAGCGTCGTCGGGTCATTCGATTGCGCGAGGGCGTCGAGCGTCCCGAGGACATCGAGCTCTCCGGGGCCCGATTGATCGTCGAAGGGGTGCGGACCGCGAAAGTCGTGCGCGCCCGCCTGGAGAAGGCCGACGATCTTGTCTTGCGTCAGCGTGGGGTCTTTCTGAAAGAGCAGCGCGATCGTCCCCGCGACCATCGGCGCCGACATCGACGTCCCCTGGGACACCGCGTGGTACTTGTCCACTTGCATGCACTGCGTGCCGCCGCTCTGGCCGTTCGGAAGCGGGGGGCAGGTCGTCGTGAAGATGCTGTACTCGCCGCCGGGGAGCGCCTCGGAGCTCATCGCGCCGATGACGAGCCCCCCCGGCGCGGCGATCTCCGGCTTCGGGACTCCGTCGACGTTGGGCCCGGCGCTCGAGAACCAGCAGACTTCGCCGGTCGAGATCGCGCGCGACACGAGCTGGCCGTTCGAGCTGACGACCGGGAGCCCCCCCGCGGGGTCGAGCTGCGGCTCCGACTGCGACTCGGTCGCCCCGTTGATGCTCGTCCACTCGAGCCGGTTGATCGTGCAGCCGACGCCGATGATGCCGGGGTTCGTCGCCGGCAGGTTGATAGTCCCTTCGCGCACGGGGGACGGGAAGCCCGTGTTGCCGCCGATGCTCACGTCGTTCGTCCCTTCGAGGTAAAGGTCCGCGGTCCCCTCCCCCTCGAGCGTGATCGCGTACGTCCCGCCGGGCCACGCGCCGCTCACGACCGCGACCGCCCCCTGCGACCCGTCCGGGATGGGGCTCTGCGCAGCCGTGCTCCCGTTGATGACGCCGGCGTTGTAGCCGGCCGTGTTCTTCCCCGCCTCGCTGCCGTCGGAGACGGGGGAGATCCATTCGCCGTCCGGACCGTTGAGCCCCACCGAGATCGTCGCCCCGCTGCGCATGGCGATCCAGACTTCGAGCGCGCCGTTCTGCGAGCCTTGCGTCAGGATCGGGACGGTCATCGTCGAGCCCGGGCTCACGCGCACGCTCTGGTGGACAGGGACGCTCGTGACGTCGCCGCTGTTGCCCGCCGCGGCGACGAGCGCGTGCCCCGGAAAGCTGGGGCCGACGAATCCGGCGATCGCCTGCTCCCACGCGGCCGTCCCGTCGTGCGGGCCGAAGTCGCTCCCGAGCGAGAGGTTCACGGCGATCGGCTTCTGCATGAAGTCCGCGCGGTCGAAGAGGAACTGAACGCCGCTCACGAGGTTGGCGTTGACGACGTTGTCGGTCCCGTCGGTGAAGATCCGGGCGAAGACGATCGATGCGTGCGGCGCGACGCCGACGTATGGCGTCGGCGTGACGAGGGGGCCTTGGCCGCCGTTGCCGGTCGCGAGCGACGTCACGTGCGTACCGTGCCCGACCTCGTCGCCGGGGAGCGGGAGGTTCGCGGCCTGGACCGCGGCGAAATCGCTCCCCTGATACACGGCTCCGAGCGTGACGTTCCCGGCCGCGTCGAGGACGCCGTACTTCTGCTCGAGGTCGGGGTACTTGCCGAACGGGGGGACGGAGAGATCGAGGATCCAGGCGACGCGGGTGTTCCCGTTCGCGTCGAAGAAGTCGGGGTGGGTGACGTCGAGCCCCGTGTCCGCGACGCCGATGAGCACCCCGTCGCCGTCCGCGCCGTCCTGGTGCGCGAGCGTGGCCCCGGTCCAGATGCCCGCCTGATCGAGCAGCATGTGAAGCGGCGGCGCCACCTCGACGCTGAGATCGGGGTGCGCGTCCGAGAAACCCAAGATGGCCGCGGTCCCCCCTCGAATCTTCCCGAACCCCGGCACGACCGGCTCGAGCCCAACAGACTCCGCGCTCACGCCGAAGGGGAGCCGCACGAGCCCTGCGAGCGTGTCGGTGCTCCCGTTCGGAATGAGCGCGGCCCCCGCGTGCGGGCCGAGGAGACGGATCAACGCCGCGCCGTCCGGATGTCCCCCCGCGAAGGCATCCGAGCAGACCGTGACGGCGAATGCCGCAGCAGAGAAATAGAGGAAGCGAGGCGTTCCCAGATCGGAGAGTTTTCCGGGTTACGACCTCCCGGGCAAGGCCTTGCGCCCGAAAGCGTGCGCCGGTCGGCGCTTTAGGCGCGACGGTCGCGACGCAGCATGTCGGATGCGTCCTCGAAGCCGAGCTTCCGGTAGAAGCCCTGAACGCCCGGAGCCGCGTGGAGGACGAAGCGGATCGTGTCCCTCCCGTCGAGGAGCCGCTTCACGAGCTCCGCGCCGATCCCCTTGCCCCGGTATTCGGGGAGGACGGCGACGGTGCTCACGTACGCGTTGGTGACCCCGTCGGAGATGGCGCGGCAAAAGCCAACAAGGACGCCCTCAGGTGTGGACCGCGCCGCGCCAGGCGCGGACGCGCCGTCGTCGTGAGCGCTCGACACGAACCGCGACCCCTCGAGGAGGGCCGCGAGCTTCACGGGATCTTCCGCGCGCCACGCCCAACCCGCGGTCCGGAAGAGCGTCGCGAGCTGCGGGAGATCGATGGCGGAGTGATCCGTGCGGTAGACGATCATGATCGAGCAGGAGAGTACCGGAGTGGGTACGCTCGTCCCATCGTCCCATGGCAAAGGTGATCGATCCCGCCGAGGTCGCTCGCACGTTTCGTGAGGAGATCCGTCGCGAAGTCCGGGAGCTCGCCGAGCCGCTCGTCCTCGTCGGCTTCCTCGCGGTCGAGCACGGGCCTTCGGCGACGTACGCCGAGTACACGCGCAAAGCGTGTGACGACGTCGGAGTCACGTTCGATCTCCGCCACGTGAAGCGGCTCGACGCCGAGGCCGATGTCCTCGCCGCGAACGCCGATCCGGGTGTCCACGGCGTGCTCGTGTACTACCCCGTCTTCGGGACGCAGCAGGACGGCTACCTTCGCGATCTCGTCGACCCGGGGAAGGACATCGAGGGGCTCGGCTCGTTCTGGGCGCGGTGCCTCTACACGAACCGGCGGTTCTTGGATCCGGGGCGGACGAAGAAGGCGATCCTGCCGTGCACGCCGCTGGCGATCCTGAAGCTCCTCGACGCGGCGGGGTCGTCGCTCGTCGGGGCGCCGAGGCCGCTCGCGGGCGTTCGCGCGGTCGTGTTCAACCGGAGCGAGGTGGTCGGGCGCCCGCTCGCGAGCATGATGGCGAACGACGGGGCGGAGGTGATCTCGTTCGACGTGGACGGCGGGCAGCTCTTCACCCCCGCGAAGGAAGAGGGGGCGCATGCGGTGGAAGAGACGGCGATCGATCGCGCCGCCGCGCTGGCGACGGCGGACGTCGTGATCACCGGCGTGCCGAGCCGCGAGTTTCCGCTCGTGCGCGCGGCGGAGATCCGTGAGGGGACCGTCTGCCTCAACTTCTCGACGCTGAAGAACTTCGAGGACGCGGCCGCGGAGAAGGCGGGGGTGTTCGTGCCGCGCGTGGGGCCGATGACGGTGACGATGGCGATGCGGAATTTGGTGCGGCTGCGGAGAAACGGGAGGTAAGTCAGACCGGCGGCACCATGTGCTTCTTCTTCTCGCGCGTCTCGCTCTTCCCGGCGTAGCGCGCGAACCTCTGCGCGATCTCCCCGCGAAGACGGTCCCCCGGGACGACGGCGTCGATCACGAGCTCCGACGCGAGCTTCCGGATGTCGATGTCCGCCTTGTACTCCTCGCGCAGCTTCGCCACGTAGGCGTCGCGCTCCGCCCCCGCGGGGATCTCCTGAATCTTGTTGAAGTAGACCGCGTTCACTGCGGCCTGCGGGCCCATCACGGCGATCGACGCGCTCGGGAGCGCGATGCAGGCGTCGGGCTCGAACGCCGGGCCGCACATCGCGTAGAGCCCCGCGCCGTAGGCCTTTCGCACGACGACGGAGAGCTTCGGCACGCTCGCTTCGCTCACGGCGGCGATCATCTTCGCCCCCGCACGGATGATCCCTTGCCGCTCGACCTTCGTGCCGATCATGAAGCCAGGAACGTCGGCGAGATACAGCAGCGGGACGTTGAACGCGTCGCACAGCCAGATGAACCTCGCCGCCTTGTCCGCCGAATCGACGAAGAGGACTCCGCCGAGCCACTTCGGCTGGTTGGCGACGATCCCGACCGACCGCCCGTCGATCCGCGCGAAGCCGGTGAGGATCTCGCGCGCGAAGAGCGCCTTGATCTCGAGCCATGAGCCGTCGTCCACGATTTCGCGGATGACGTGCATCATGTCGAACGGCTTGTTCTCGTCGGCGGGGATGATCTCCTCGAGCGTCTTGCCGCTCCCCTTCGGAGCCACCGGCTCGGCCATCGGGGGGGCGGAGTCGCAGTTTTCGGGGAGGACGGCGAGGTAGCGTTTGCAGAACGCGATCGCCTCGTCCTCGGTCTTGCAGAGGACGTCGCCGCAGCCGGAGACGGAGCAGTGCATCTTCGCTCCGCCCATTTCCTCGAGCGTCACCTTCTCGCCGATGACCATCTCGGCCATGCGCGGCGAGCCGAGGTACATGCTCGCGTTGCCGTCGACCATCGCGACGACGTCGCAGAAGGCCGGGATGTATGCCCCCCCTGCCGCGCTCGGGCCGAAGAGGAGACAGACCTGCGGGACGAGGCCGCTCATCTGCACTTCGTTGTAGAAGATCCGCCCGGCGCCGCGACGGCCGGGGAACATCTCGATCTGGTCCGTGATCCGCGCTCCCGCGGAGTCGACCAGGTAGAGCATCGGCACGCGGAGGGTGATCGCGGTCTCCTGGATGCGGAGGATCTTCTCGACGGTGCGCTTGCCCCACGAGCCCGCCTTCACCGTCGAGTCGTTCGCCATGATCGCGACGCTGCGGCCTGCGACGCGCGCCGTGCCGGTGACGACGCCGTCGGCAGGGAGCTCCGGATCGAGGTTGTTCGCGAGCGCCGCGTCCTCGACGAACGACCCGGCGTCCACGAGTCTTGCGATGCGCTCCCGGGCGAAGAGCTTGCCGGTCTCGGCGTTCTTCGCGTGGTACTTGGGGGCCCCCCCCTTTTCGATGCGCGAGAGCGTGTCGGCGATCGTCTTGTCGAGCGAGTTGTTGGTGGACATGCGTGGGGCCTCCGCCTTACCACGATTTCCGAGCGTCCTTCATGACCACCCGCCTCACTAAGCTCGCCAAACGCGCCGGCTGCGCCGCAAAACAGCCCCCCGGCTTTCTCCTGCCGCTCCTCGGGAGGCTCCCGCGTATCACCGATCCGCGCGTCCTCGTGGGGAGCGCGACCGCCGACGACGCCGCCGTGATCCGCCTCCGGGACGACCTGGCGCTCGTGCTCACGACCGACTTCTTCACGCCGATCGTCGACGACCCGTACGACTTCGGCGCGATCGCCGCGGCCAACGCGCTGAGCGACGTGTACGCGATGGGGGGGACGCCGCTCACGGCGCTGAACCTCGCCGGGTTCCCTGACGAAGCGCTCGACGCGTCCGTGCTCGGCGAGATCCTCCGCGGCGGGGCGGAGAAGGCGCGCGAGGCGGGGATCGATCTGGTGGGCGGACACACGATCCGGAGCGACGAGCCGATCTACGGGCTCGCGGTGACCGGGACGATTCACCCGGACCGCGTTGTGACGAACGCAGGAGGCAAACCCGGCGACGTCCTCGTCCTCACGAAGCCGATCGGGACCGGGATCATCACGACGGCGGCGAAGCAGGACAAGGACACGCGCGGGGCGATCGGCGCGGCGATCAAGCTGATGTCGGCCCTGAACCGCCCGGGCTGCGAAGCCATGACCAAGGTCGGCGCGCACGCCGCGACCGACGTGACCGGCTTCGGCCTCCTCGGTCACCTCCGGAACATCGTCGCCGCGAGCGGCTGCCGCGCGGTCGTGTCCGCGAGCAGCGTGCCGGTGGTCGATGCGGCGCGGGAGTACGTGCGCGAGGGAATCGCGCCGGGGGGGACGCACGCCAACTGGCGCTTCCTGAAGGAGTGGGTGGACTGGGACGACGGGGTCGCGAAGGAGGAACAGCTTCTCTTGTGCGACGCGCAGACGTCGGGAGGACTGCTGATCGCGGTGGCGGAAGAGAAGCGCGCGGCGCTCCTCGAGGAGCTCGCGAGAGCCGGCGCGATGTGCGCTGCGGTCATCGGTCGACTCGAAGCGGGAGCGCCTCGGATCCGCGTCGGCGTCGACGCGCGGTAGACAGTGTCGCGTTGAGTCGGGATCGTCGCGAACGAGAGCCCCCCACCCAGCCTCCCCCCGAATCGGGGGGAGGAGAAATCGGGGCCCCTTGGTAAAGGCGAGCCGCGTTCTCCATGCACCAGGCGACCACGATCGCGGTGCGCCGATCGCCGGGCTCCCTCCGTTC
>JBKQKP010000132.1:0-11543 GCA_052147435.1 Polyangiaceae bacterium
AATCGTCGCTGCCTCCGCCTTCGCGATCCCCGGCCCGCTGTCCGCCACCTCGAACACCGCCATCGTCCGCGTCGGCCCCTTCACGAGATCCACCCCGAAGCGGATCCTCCCCCCCTTCGGCGTGAACTTGAGCGCGTTCGCCACCAGGTTATCGAGCGCCTGCCGGAGCTTCGTCGCGTCGGCCAGGATCGCCGTCTCGCGGTTCCCCTCGAACGCGAGCGTCACGCGCCGGCGTGTCGCCACAGGCGCGAACACTTTTAGCGTGTTGTCTACGACCGAGCCCACCGTCACTCTCCGCGGCTCGACGGTGAACACCCCCGCCTCGAGGCGGCTCGCGGCGAGCACTCCGTCGATCAGCCGCGCCATGTCGCCGCAGAGCGTCCGCATCTGTTGCGTCGCCGAGCGGCGCTCCTCGGGGGCGAGATCCTCCTCCTCGAGCACCTCGGCCAGAAGCCCGAGCGAGCTCAGTGGATGGCGCAAGTCGTGGACGAGCATCGCGATGTGATCGCGCCGCTGCGCCTCGAGCATCCTCCGCAGCCGGAACGACTCGAGCGCCGCGCGCGTCCGGGCGAGGAGCTCCCGCGAGTCGATCGGCTTCGTGAGGTACGCATCCGCCCCTTCGCGAAGACCCGACTCGATCGCGTGCGGCTCGCGACGCGCCGCCGTCAGCATGATCACCGCCGGGCCCCCGCCGCGACGCAGTCTCAGCTGCCGGAGCACCTCGACGCCGTCCATACCGGGCATCGACACGTCGAGGAGCACGAGCTCCGGCTCCCGCTCGTTCACCTTCTGCAGCGCCTCGACCCCCGAGATCGCCGTCCGGACGCGGTGCCCGTCGTCGGTCAAGAGAGCGTCGTAGAGCGCCAGCGTGTCGCGAAAGTCGTCCACGACGAGGACGTCGCCGCCGTTCACGTCGACGTGAAACGCCGCATGGGGCGGCATACTCATGCGATCACCTTGACCGACGAGGGGATCGCCGACGGCGGGCGGGACGTCGGGGGGATCTCACCCGTGGACGGCGGGGGCGGCGTCAGGCTCGCCGAGCTCGGCTCGGCGCCGAGCACGCCGATGGGCGAGCGCGGGAGGATCAGCGTGAAGGTCGACCCCTCCTTCTCGCGCGAGGTGACCTCGATCTCGCCGCCGAGCGCGCGCGCGAGCCGCCGCGAGAGTGCGAGGCCTATCCCGGTCCCGGCGTATTTCCGCCCATCGCCCGCGTCGAGCTGGTGAAACTCCCGGAAGAGCTCCCCCAGCGCGTGCGCGGGGATGCCGATCCCCGTGTCGCTCACGGCGAGACGCACCTCGTGCGCGGTCTCCTGAACCGAGAGCACGACCTCGCCGCGCTGGGTGAACTTCAGCGCGTTCGAGAGCAGGTTCAGGAGGATCTGTCGCACGCGCTGCACGTCGGTCCGGAGCTCGATCGGAGCCTCGCCGGCCTCGACGCGGAGCTGCACGTCGTTCCCCGCGCGCAGGCTGTCCACCTCCGCGATGCACGCGCGGGCGAGCTGCGGCATGTTCACCGGCGCGAAGCGCACGTCAAGGCGGCCGGCCTCCGCCTTCGCGAGATCGAGGATGTCGTTGATGAGCGAGAGCAGGTGCTCGCCGTTCCGCCTGATCCGCTCGAGCGACTCGCGGGCGCGCGCGCTCAGGTTCTCCTTGGGCGACGTCTGCAGGAGATCCGCGAACCCCAGGATCGCGCTCAACGGAGTCCGGAGCTCGTGGCTCATCGACGCGAGGAAGTCGGTCTTGACCTTGTTCGCCCGCGCGAGCGACTCCCCCTGCTCCGCGAGCATCACGCTCTTCTCGCGCAGCCGGTCGTGGGTCCACGCGTTGTGCAAACCGCCGGCGAGCTGGCGCGCGGCGTCGCGCACGATCTCCTGGCGAAGCGGAGGCAGCGGCTTGCTCCCGGCGATGAGCACCGTCCCGGCCGACTCGTCCCCCACCGAGACCGGCTGGGCGAGGAGCCACCGCATCGGCGCCTTCGCCACGCCGAGATCCAGCGTCGGCGGGTTCGCGCCGAAGTCCTCCTCGAGGAGGAACGCAGGCTCGCGCCGCTCCATCACGGCGCGCGGAAGCCCGTCGGGGCCGAGCATCGCGTGGTCGAACGCCTTCCCGTCGGTCGCGACAGCGCGGATCGGGACCATGCGGTCCGCTCCGTCGAGCAGGTACACGACGCCGATCTGCCCCCCCGCGAGGCGCACGAGCCCGGTGAGCCCCGCCTTCGCGAGCGCCTTCACGTCGAGCGACCGCAGCTCGCGCACGAACTCCGCGTACGCGGTCGAGTCGGCGTCGCGCGCGGCGAGGTTCGCGTTCGCGACGCGGAGCTCGGTGAGCGTCTTTTCGCGCTCGGCGAGCGTCGCGCGGAGGCTCGCGTCCTTCTCGATGAGGAGCACCCCGACGCGCGTGAGCCGCGCCCCCACGGCCCCGAGCTCGTCGCGGCGCAAGGCGAGTGGCGCCGCGGGCTTGAGCTGCCCCACCGCGTCGAGCGACTCCTCGAGCTGCGACGCCGCGTTGGCGATGTCGCGCGCGATCCAGACGCCGCTCCCGAGGGCGAGGACGATCGCGAGGAGGATCACGCTCGTCGTCGTTCGCCGCGAGTCGTTCGCCGACTCGAACGCGGTCTCCTTGCGGGTGTTCGCCGCGTTGAGCGCCTCGTTCCGGAGCTCGGTGGCGATGGTGCGCATGTCGTCGGTGAACGTCTTTCCCTGGGTGTTCTTCTCCGGGTCGACGACCCCGGTCTTCTCCATCTGCGCAATCTGCGGCTCGCTCACCGTGTCGATCCACTGGTGCAGGAGTCGCCCATAGGCCGCGACGCGCTCGTCCTCCATCCCGTTCTCGGCCGTGTCCTGCGCGTGTTTGAGGACGGTCTCGACGTCTTCGCGCGCCTTCTCGTACGGCGCGAGGAAGGAGCGGTCCTTGGTGAGGAGGTAGCCGCGCTTGCCGGTCTCGAGGTCGGCCATCAGGCGCAACATGACCTCGGCGTCGTCGGCGAGGGTGAGGTCGTGCTGCACGAGGCGCTCGAACTGACGATCGAGCTCTTCGTGCGCGCGCGCGGCGCGGTAGAGACCGAACCCGAGGACCCCCACGACGAGGAGGGAGCTCAGGAGGATTCGCCAGAAGAGGGCGGAGGAGAGGAGACGCACGGAGGGCCTAACTCAGAGTCTACCCTAGCGCACGGACGTGCGAGCCTTCGGCACCCCGCCCCCGCCCCCGACCCCGCCCTCGACCCCGACCCCGCCCCTCTTTCACCGGGCAGTCCGCCCCACCCACGCCCCCGCGCAAGCGAGCGCCAGGGCAATCGGCGAAAACGCGAGCGCAAAGACGAGCGCGATCGGGGCAGCCAGCCCTAGCAGTACGAGCGCAGCGACGATGGCGAGCCCCGCCGAGAGCGCCGGTTCGAGGAGCGTCGCGACCCCCGATGCGCGCGCGACGATGAAGCCGCTCAGCGGGAACGCGGCGAGGATCCCGGCGCCGAGGAGGGCCACGGGAGCGGTCGTCGAGACGTCGTGCTCGTCCACCGCGGCGAAGTCGACGCGGGCGTAGTGCCCGAACGCGATCGACGCCGCGAGGCCGACGATCATCGCGCCGATCGTGACCAAGGTGCCGACGACGATCCAGCGGACCATGATCGGCCGGTCCGCCTTCCGCAGCGCCTCGCGGACGGCGCGCAAGCTTGGCGGGCTGGTGCTCGACGTGGGGACCGAGTACGGCGTCGAGGAGAGGAGCCCCCCGTCCGACGACGCGAACCCCGGCGCACGAACGGCTTCCTCTCCGCGCCGGTGCAGGTCGCGGGCGAGCATCGTGGCGACGAGCGCCATCATGAGAAGCATCGGGACGAGCGCGACGAGCGCGCCGGGGCCGCGCCCGTAGGTGAAGTGGGCATAGAAGGCGTGACCCACCGTGGCCGCGAGCCACGTCAGTGGGAAGAGCTTCCCCGGGCGCTTCGCCTTCTTGGCGCGGCCGAGCGCGTATCCCCAGAGGCACGCGAAGAACAGGTGCGCCGGGAGCGCGAGGAGCACGCGGACCATCCAGATGCCGGCGTCCCGGTGGTGCCAGAGGTGCCAGGCGCCGTCGTACGTCGCGAAGCCCATCGAGGCGAGCGCGGCGTAGACGACGCCGTCGTATGGCTCATCGAAGTGCTTCGATTGGAAGGCGGGCCAGCTCGCGGCCACCTTCGCCAGCTCGCGGACCGGCGAGACGAGCGCGAACTGGAAGAGGAGCGACCCGGCGTCCCCCGCGATCGCGCTCCGCACGTCGAGCCCCGTCCAGCTGGACGCCTTCTCCTGGAGGTAGAACGTCGGCACCGCGCAGAGCGCGCCGAGCACGAACGTCCCCGTCGCGGGGAGCCACGGCTCGCGGCGCTTGTCGGAGCGCCAGACGAGGTACGCGGCGAGGACCGCCGGGAGGAACGAGGCGAAGAGCCAGCAGATCGCCAGCATGCGCGGGAAGGATAGCTACCGGCGGGGCGCCGGGCACGTTCCGGTCGGAGATGCGGTCAGAGGTCGAAATGGAGGCCGGCGTGGAGGGTGCCGAGGAAGGCGACGCCGGTGTTGGACTGGCCCTGGATGGTGACCGGCTGGCCGGCGACCGTGTACGTGACCGCGCTCGTGCTGAGGATGAGCGCGTCCAGGGTTGCGTCGAGCCCGAGCGAGAACAACCCGGAGAGGTAGTAGTCGATCCCGAGCGAGCCGCCGACGTCGCCACCGCTCGGGGACGGCGGAGTCACCGTGCCCAGGTCAACGACCCCCAGCACGGGGACGTTGAACGTGAGCGGCTGGCTGTTCATCGAGGCACGCGCGTACCCGCCGTGCAGGTTGATGTACGGGTCCCATGCCCCCTCCGGGACATGGATGCCGACCTCGAGATTCGCCTCGTACAGCGTGAACGCCGACAGCGGCGCGAGTCGCCCGCGTAAGCCCACGGTGAAGTAGACGAAGCGGAGTCCGAGCCCAAGTCCAAGCGCGGCTCCCCCCTGCCCCCCCTGGTTCGTGAACTGATCGCCGATGTTCGCGTACGCCCCGCCGACCTCGGCGTTCGCATAGACGAGCTCGAGTCCTCTATCGGTCGCGCTCTCCGCGCGCGCCTCGAAGGACCAGGTCGCAGCGACGGCGAGGACGAGAGCGGCGGCGACGGTGCGCATGGGGGAGCGACTCTATCAGGACTCCGACCCCTGCTCCCCCTCCCCTCGCTCCGCGTCCTCGTCGTCTTCCTCCGCCGGCAGCCGATACTCCTCGTTCAGCCATTTCCCGAGCTCGACCTGCTTGCAGCGCGCCGAGCAGAACGGGAACGCACGGTTGACCTCGCGCAGCTGCACGGCCTTTTTGCAGATCGGACAGCGGGGTGAATCCGGCGCCACGCTCATGCGGCCTCGTCTCTATCCCGTTACTTCGTCATTCCGCCGCGACGGGGAGCGCGCTCGTCTCCACGTCCGCGCACGCCCGCTCGAGGATCTCGGCGACGTCGAGCTGTTTGATCTTCTCTTCGAGGTTCTGCGACTTGAGCCCGTCGCTCAGCATCGTCATGCAGAACGGGCACGCGCTCGCGACCGTGGTGGCCCCGGTGTCCACGAGCTGGAGCGTCCGCTTCACGTTCACGCGGTTCGTGTTCTGCTCCTCCATGAACATCTGCGCGCCCCCGGCGCCGCAGCAGAGCCCGCGCTGCTTGTTCCAGTACTCCGGTTCCACGAGCTCGACCCCGGGGATCGATTTCAGGATCTCGCGCGGCGAGTTGTACACGCCGTTGTACCGGCCGAGGTAGCAGCTGTCGTGGTAGACGACGCGCCCCTCTACCGCGTTCTTCGGAACGAGCTTCGCTTCCGCGAGGAGCCCGAGCAAGAAATCCGTGTGATGCACGACTTCGAGCTTCACGCCGAAGTCGGGGTACTCGTTCTTCAGCGTGTTGAAGCAGTGCGGACAGGCGGTCACGACCGTCTTCATCCCCCCCTGCCCCTTGTACCCGTTCAGCGTCGCCGCGTTCGCCTCGGCCATCGTCGCGAAGAGGAACTCGTTCCCCGCGCGCCGCGCCGGATCGCCCGTGCAGTTCTCTTCTTGCGCGAGGATCGCGAAGTCCACCCCCGCCTGCTTCATCAGCTTCGCCGTCGCGCGCGCGATCTTCTTCGCGCGGTCGTCGTAGCTCGCCGCGCACCCCACCCAGTAAAGGACCTCGGCCTGCGGTTTGTCCGCCATCAGCGGGATGCCGAGCCCATCGCTCCATGCGGACCTGTCCATCCGCGACAGGTTCCACGGGTTCCCGTTCACCTCGATCCCCTGGAACGGCTTCTGGAGCTGCGCCGGGAACTCGTTCTGGATCATGACGAGGTTTCGCCGCATATCGACGATCTTGTCGACGTACGAGATCATCACAGGACACTGCTCTTCGCACGCGCGGCACGTGGTGCACGCCCACAGGACGTCGGGGTGGATGATCTCGGGGACGAGGTTGATCGGCTTGCCGCGCGGGGTGCCGTCGGCGTTCGTCTCGGCGGTGCCGTTCTTCGCCTCGATGATCTCTTTTTCGCGCGAATAGAGAAAATCGCGCAGGTCGAGCGTGAGGTGCTTGGGGCTCAGGATCTTCCCGGTCTTGTGCGCCGGGCAGTTGTCCGAGCAGCGACCGCACTCGGTGCACGTGTAAAAGTCGAGGATCGCCTTCCAGGTGAAGTGCTCGATCCGCGCGATGCCGATCGGCAGCGACGACGGGTCCGCGTGCTCCGACGCCGCCATCATCTGCTCCGCCAGCTTCTCGGCATTCTCCGCCATCGGCCGCAGCCGCCCCGGCGCCTCCATGTTCTTCGCGAACACGTTCGGGATCGCCGTGATGACGTGGAAGTGCTTCGAGTACGGGAGCAAGTTCAGAAACAAGAGCGGCAGCCCGGCGTGGAGCCAGAAGCCGATGTGCGCGACGACGATCAGCGTCCCCGGCGCGAGGTCGTGGAGGATCCCGGCCATGAACGAGCTGACCGGCGACGGCCAGAACGAGAAGTGCGCGTGGACGACCCCCCCGTGGAACGGCGCAATGAGCGTCGCGATGCCCTTGCACTGCTCTGCGGTCGCGTACGCCGAGCCGGCATTGGTGGCGCCACACAGGTAGGGGGACCTGTCGGCGAGCGCCATCGACGCGCCGTCGTAGAACATGTCCCCCAGCATCATCGCGGTGATGATGAGAAGAATCAGCGTCCCCTCCCAGTGCCGCGTGATCCGCTTCAGCGGGTTGATGACGCGGTAATAGAAGAAGACCGCCACCCCGCAGAGGACGAGGAACCCGAGCACGTCCTTGATGAACTCGTAGATCGCGCCGAGCGGCTTCTCGGGATCGAGGATGAATAGGTCGAACCCGGGCGAGAACCCGCGCCCCCAGAGCATGAGGATGCGAAAGAGGAGGAGGACGAAGCCCGCGAAGACGAGCTTATGGGCCAGCCCGGCGGGCTGGTAATAGTCCATCTTCTCCTGCACGAACGCGTACCGCCACACGGCGTCGATCCGATCGCCGATGCGATCGAGCCGGTTCTCCGGGCGCCCGGTCGTGAGCAGCTGCCACCGCCGGCTCGCGGACCACGCGAACATCGCGACGAAAGCGACGAGAAGGCAGAGCATGCCCAGGGGGTTCATCGCGACCCAGTTATAGGGAGTTGGCGGTTTGCGTCAATGTCAGGCGGGCTGGGCTGCTCCCGGGTCCCCTAGAGATCGAACTCGAACGTCTTCCTGTCCCCCCCCTTGTCCGTCCCGTCCGCCGGCGAAAGCGACACATCCGCAGCCATCGTGCTCCGCCCGACGCGCGCGCTGAAGTGGACGACGATCGGCGGCTTCGCGTCGTGCGGATCGACGAGGCGGATCTCGACCTTGTAGTGACCGCGCTTCGGCTCGAGCCCTTCGAGGAAGACGTTCTCCGTGTTCTGCCCGCCGCACGACTCGGCGCTCGTCGCCGTCCCCGGGCAGTCGCGGTCGAGCCGGAGGCCGAGCGGCGAGGAGCGTTGCCGCGAGTTGACCGTGTTCCCGGCTGGATCCGTCACGCTCAGATCGACGTTCGCGGCCTCTTCGTTCCACGCGATCACGAACTGCAAAACGCCGGTCCCGACGCCGCACCCTTCGTCGATCACGCCATTGCAGTTGTCGTCGATCGCGTTGAAGCAGAGCTCCGGCCCGGTCGGCGTGCACGCCATCTGGAGCGCGACGTGCGGCGGGGAGGAGACGTTCGAAGCGTGGACCTCCGGGACGGCGGGGCCGGCCGTGGGGGGCGCGGCGCACGCGACGAACGTGGCGCACGCGACAAGAGTGAGGGCCGAGAGCGCGAGCGCCCTCTCAGTGCGGCATCCCACCGCCAGCGTTCCCATTGTCCGCCTTCACCACGTCCGGCAGCTTCTCCGAGTTCACCTTCGGGTTCATCACCTGGAAGAAGGCCGCCTTCGCGAGCTCCCCGGTCGGTCCGGGCTCGTTCCGAAGGGCCATCAGGACGCCTTTCTCCTTCATGAACTTCAGGATCTCGATCGCCGCCTCGCGCTTCAGATCGTTCGACCCTTTCGCGTCCTGCATGAGCCGGTAGCGGAACTGCACGCGCGTGATCGAGTGCGGCCCGTTGTCGAACTCGATCTCCTGGAGCGCGCGCGAAAGAAGCAGCTTGGGCCACTCCTGCAGCGCCTCGCGAACGCGGACGTGCTGCACGGCGAGCGCGTTCTCGACCCAGCGCGCGGCGTCTCCGTTCTCGTAGTTCTTGTCGCTCCAGTACCCGAAGGTCTGGTTGTAGGCGCTCTTGAGGTCCTCCATCGCCTCGGGGGCGGCGTCCTCGTACGACGCGAGCGCGCGGCTCGCCGTGTCGGGGTCGGCGCCGATGAGGAGCGCGAGCATCGCGTCGTTTCGGAGCTCGTTGTCCTTCAGCTTGTCGAAGATCTGCGGAATCATGTTCCGCGTGATCCCGCCGAACGCGATCGCGCGCGCGGCCTGGTGACGAACCTCGAGGTCGACGTCCGCCTTCAGGAGATCGATGAGCCCCGCCGTCGCGTCGGGCACCGGGCGGTGAATCAGCGTCTCGAGGTAACAGCCGCGGACGACCTGGCTCGCCGGATCGGGCTTGTTGTAGTCGTGGACCTTCTTCACGACCTCGCGCATCTGGTCGTCGGTGGCGACCCACGAAAGGGCGAAGCACGCTTCGACGCGCGACTGCTCGTTGTTCTCCTTGTCCTCGATGTACTTCACGAGGATCGGATACGCGCGCGAGTCGCCCCACTGGGCGTACCCGTCGGCGGCGCCGACGCCGAGCCCGCGGATCGCCATGCCGACGATGGCGAGGCCCCCCTGCATCAGCCCCTGCATCGTCACGTCGTACTTCTTGTTGCTGATCCGGAAGAGCTGCTTCTCGAAGATCGGCCACGTCGGGGGCGACTTCGCCCAGCCTAGGTAACGGAGCGCGCTCTGCGCCGTCTCCCACTGCGTCGGCATCGGAGGCTGCGCGCCTGGCTGCGGGAACTTCCCGCGCGGATCGGCCCACGCGATCAGCTTCGGGAGCACGGCCTTCGAGCCCGCGGCGACGAGGAACCGGAGCCCGTTCGCGTGCGGCTGCGGCTTTCCCGTGATCCACTCCAGCACCGGCCCCTCGCCCTGCGCGAGGATGCTCGCCTGAGCCTCGGGGTGGAGGATCGCCAGGTCGGCCAGCATTCGCGCGCCGACGACCCGTTCGTTGTCGTCGCGCCGCAGCTCCGGATCGTCGATGTCGTTGTAGAGCTTGAGCGGGTCCTGCGTCATGCGCCACGAGAGCGTCGGCACGGCGCGGACGTCCCCGATCTCGGCGAGACGGAGCGCCGCCTCCGTCTTCCAGTGCGGCTTCGGGTTCGTCGCGATGTAGGCGTAGAGCGGATCGCCGCCGCGCGGGTCTTCGAGGTCGCGGAGCATGTCGAAGATCTGCTTCGTCTGGAACTTCTCCCGCTCGGGCGAGTCGTGGCTCACGCTCCCGAGCGCGAGGACGAGCCCCTTCGCGCCAACGCCGTCGCGCAGCGCCTCGAGGAACTTGCCGCGCGAGTCCTTGTCGGCATGACCGAGCGCGCCGAGGAGCGGCCCGAGCGCCTGCTCGTTGGCGATCTTCCCGAGCCCGACCGCGGCTTCGCGCGCGACCTCGATCTGCTTGTCGGACACGAGCTGGATGAGGACGCTGGTCCACTTCGGATCGCCCGTCCGCGCGAGGCACGTCGCCACGAGCTGGCGCACGCTGTCGCTCGCGTCCGTCGACATCGAGGCGAGCTTGTCGAGCGAGACCATCCCGGCGAGCACCTCGGGATCGAACGCGGGGCTCCCGTCGATCTTCTGGATCTCGGCGAGGTGCCCCTGCCGGTACTCGCTCATGACCGTGTCCCACGCCTCGCCCGCTTTGAGCATGGCGAGCGCCCAGGAGATCTGCGGCTTGTCGCTGCTGTCGGCCTCGGCGAGCGCCTTCATGAGCGGCGCCTTCGCGGCGTCGGCCGCGGGAGACCCGTATTCGAGCAGCGCCTGCGCCGCCGTGCCGATGACGCGGTGGTCGTCCGAGCCGATCCCCTTGGAGATGATCAGCTGCAGCCCCTCGGGATCCTTCGACCAGGCGAGCTGCTCGAACGCCTCCTGCTGGAGGAGCGTTGCGTCCTTGTCCGCGGCCGCCACGCGCCATCGCGGGAGCTGCTCCGCCTTCGGCAGAAGCTCGATCTGCTTTCGCTCCTTGGCCTGATCGAGCGTCGTCTTCGTCTCGTTCTCGTGCTTCGTGGCGAAGAACGCCGCCGCCGAGCCGCCGAGCACGATGACGACGGCGCCGATGACGAACGCGGGGCCGAAGCGCCCCTTCTTGAAGTTGCCGTCGTCCATTCCACCGCCGCCATAGGAGCCGCCGCCGCGCGCTGCCCCCGCGCCGCTGTCGTCCGGCGGCCACTTCGCGGCGTGCTTGATCCCGATCCGCGGAACCGGAGGGGGCGGGGGAATGCGGACCGGCGGTTCGGAGGGATTCACGTGGTTGGTTTCGAGCATGCGGAGGGGGGCACGATAACCGATGGGGGGGGCGCGAGAGGCGAGAAATTCCAGGGATCACCCCCGCGGTAAACCGGCAGTGCCGGTAGCATCGTCTATCGTACGGGCCTGTGAGAACGGTCCTCGTCGCGGCGGCGGTCATCCTCGAATCGGGTCGCGTCCTCCTGACGCAACGCAAGGCGGGGGCGCACCTCGAGGGGAAGTGGGAATTCCCGGGGGGAAAGGTCGAGTCGGGCGAGGACCCGCGCGACGCGCTCCGCCGTGAGCTGCAGGAAGAGCTCGGGATCGAGGCGGAGGTGGGGGAGATCGTCGACGTGACGTTCCACCGCTACGAAGAGGCGGACAAGGCGGTCCTCCTCCTCTTTTTCCTCGCCACCCGCTTGCCAAGCTCGCCTGAGCCGAAGGCGATCGACGTGGCGGCGTTCCAGTGGGCGACGAGGGAGAAGCTCGACCCGACGGCGTTTCCACCGGCCGACGTGGGGGTGCTCGAGAAGGTGGGGCGGCTGCTTGCTCCCTCGTCGTCGTCGTCATCGTCGTCGTGACGAGCGCAACCCCACCCCCCCGGCCCCCCGC
>JBKQKP010000133.1:0-23669 GCA_052147435.1 Polyangiaceae bacterium
CGTCCTCGACGACCGAGTGGTGGTATCTCCACGCGCACCTGGAGACCGAAGACGGGCGGCCGCTGTCCTTCTTCGCGGCGTTCTTTCGCGTCCTCAAGCCGGCAAAGCCTGGCGACGCGCCCACCTACGGTCACTCGATCACCTGGGCCGTCACCGACCTCAAAGACGGCATCTACTACCCCGACTCGCAGGTCGATCCCACGTTCCCGAAGATGGGGGTCGAGCGGATCAAGGCGGGCCGCGGCTCGAGAGACGCGCGCGTGAACCGCGCGATGCTCGAGGTCCTCGAGAAAGGGCACGTGCCGACGCCCGACCGAATCTTCGGCGGCACGGTCTCCGTCGCCACGGATCGGCTCGCGCTCGACTACGCGGGACTTCACTTCGAGAAGCTCGGCGAGGGGCGCTACCGCCTCCACCTCCACAACCCGCGGGAAGACGTCGGGTGCGACGTCGTCTTCTATCCGAAGAAAGGGCCCGTGCGCCAAGGCGACGACGGCGTCGTGAAGGGGCCCGCGGGCGAGGACATGTTCTACTACTTCTTCCCGCGCTGCGACGTGAGCGGGAAGGTCACGCTGCGCGGCAAGACTCTCGGGATCAAGAGCGGCTCCGGCTGGTACGACCACGAGTTCGGCGCGCCGACGCTCCCCCCGGGAGGCACCGCCGACCCTCGGAAGTCCCCGGCGGCGGACATCGCCTGGAACTGGGTCGCGACGCAGCTCTCCGACGGGAGCGAAGTGAGCGCGTATTCGCTCGTGAACAACGAGAGCGGCCAGCTCGCCGGGCAATGGGTCGTCGTCATCGAGCCCGGCGGCGCCACGAAGACCTACCGCGGGATGACGCTCACGCCGAGCCGCACGTGGCGAAGCATGCGCACGTTCAACGAGTACCCCACGAGGTGGACGCTCGACGTCCCCGAAGCGCACCTTCATCTCGAGCTCGACGCGGCGGTCGAGGACCAGGAGCTGATGACCGTCATCTCCAAGCCCGCATTCTGGGAAGGACGAGTGAACGTGAAGGGGACGCGCGGGGGGGAGGCCGTCACTGGCAGTGCCTACCTCGAGCGGAGCGGCTTCGAGACGATCCATGATCTCGACGAGTTCTTCGGCGCGGTGGGGGAAGAGGTCCGCAAATCCGTCGCCGCCGTGCTCCCGCTGAGCCCCACCTTCGACGACGCTCGCTCGCTCATCGGCGGGGACGAGCGGCCCCATTACATGGATGGCGTGGACATCCCGACGCTCGCCCGCTCGCTCGTCGCGCCGATCCGCGAGATCGTGGACCGTGGGGGGAAATCCTGGCGCTCGTATGCGCTTCTCGCATGCGTCGACGTCGTCAACGGAGACTCGCGAAAGTTCGTGAAGTGGCTCGCCATCCCCGAGCTGATGCACGTCGGGTCGCTCATCGTCGACGACGTACAGGACCGGTCGACCGTCCGCCGCGGCAAACCGACGGCGCACGTGCTCTACGGCGAGCCGCTCTCGATCAACGCCGGGACGTACGCGTATTTTCTAGCGCAGAAGGCGCTCGTCTCGATCGACGTCACGCAGACCGCGCGCTTGCGCCTGTACGACCTCTACTTCGAGGCGATGCGCGCCGGTCACGCCGGGCAAGCGCTCGATCTCGACGGCCCCACCGAGCTCATGCCTCGCACGGTCGCCAGCGGCGACTCGCGCGAGCTCGAGGCGCGGATCCTCGCCACGCACCGGCTGAAGACCGCGGCCCCGGCCGGCGCCCTCGCCCGAATGGGAGCCCTATCGGGAGGCGGCACCGAGGCGCAGATCGAGGGGGTCGGCAATTTCTTCGAGTCGCTCGGCCTCGCGTTCCAGCTCATCGACGACGTCTTGAACCTCCGCGGCTTCAAGGGGGGGCTCAAGGCAAAGGCCGAGGACGTCTCGAACGGAACGATCACCCTCCCCGTCGCCAAGGCGATGTCGCGGCTCCCCGAGACGGAGCGCGCGTGGATCTGGAGAACCCTCTCGTCGAAGCCGAAGGATCCGGACGTGGTGGCCGAGGTCGTGCAGAAGCTCGAGGCGTGCGGCGCCATCGAGGCCGTGTCGCAACAGGCGCGCGACCTCGTCGAAGAGGCGTGGAAGCGGGCTTCGCCGCTCCTCGAGGACTCCTTCTCGAAGGTGATGTTCCGCGCGTTCGGGTGGTATGTCCTCGAGCGGCACTACTAGCTCCACGATGAGCAGTCATGGCTCGGGAGGAGGCCCGGGGGGAGACCGTTCGGCGCGCGCGCGCTTCAAAGAGTGGCTCGCGACGCGACGCGCGACCGCGTGGATCATCGCGCTGGGGATGCTCCTCACCGCGCCCTCGCTCAACACCGGCCTCGTCGCCGACGACTACCTGCACGCGATCACGCTCCGCGGCATCGCGTTTCCGCAACCCCAAGCGGGGAGATTCGACCTGTTCCGCTTCGCGAACGGCGATCTAGGGACGGCGCACGCCCTGATGGACAAGGGGCAGTTCCCCTGGGCGGTGGACCCGACGACGCGCTTCGCCTTCTTCCGCCCACTCGCCGCGGCGACCCACGTCCTCGACTACGCGCTCTGGCCGAGCTCCCCCTGGTTGATGCACCTGCAGAACCAAGCCTGGCTTGCCATCGCGCTCGTCGGCCTCGGCGCCGTGTACCGGCGCTTCCTGGGGAAGACGTGGGTCGCGGGGCTCGCGCTCCTCTTCTACGCCGTCGACGACACGCATGGGCAATCCGTAGGGTGGATCGCGAACCGCAACTCGGTCGTCGCGCTCGCTCTTTCCCTGCCCGTGCTCCTCTTGCACGATCGCTGGCGACGCGAAGGGTGGACACGAGGAGCCTGGCTCGGCCCATCGCTCCTCGCGGCGGCGCTCCTCGCGGGGGAATCGGCGCTCGCGGTCGTCGCCTACCTGGCCGCGTACGCGCTCCACCTCGATCGCGGGTCCTTGCGCGGGCGCATCCTCTCGCTCGTGCCGTACACCGCCGTCCTCCTCGCCTGGCGGACCGTCTATGCGAGCCTCGGCTATGGCGTCTCGGGGTCGGGCATTTATCACGACCCGGCGCGCCATCCGCTGGCGTATCTCGCGGGGCTCCCCCGGCGCCTGCCGTTCCTTCTGCTCGGCGAGTTCGCCCTGCCGCGCTCCGATTTTGGCGAGATCTACGAGTACATCTCCCCCACCGCCACGCGATGGATGATCGTCGTCGCGATCGTCATTCTCGCGCTGATCGCGCTCGCCATGACTTCGCTGTGGCGCAAAGACGCCACGGCGCGCTTCTTCACGACGGGGCTCCTCCTTGCGTCGCTCCCGGTCTGCGCGGCGTTTCCGAGCGACCGCCTCCTGCTCTTCGTCGGCATCGGCGGAATGGGGCTCATGGCGCAACTCATCGCGTCGGCGGAGACGTTGCCGGTGCGCGTCGTCGCGACGTTTCTCGGCGTCATTCACCTCGTGCTCGCGCCACCGCTCCTCGCGCTCAAATCGCACTTCCTCGATTTTGCGGCGCCGAACGACATGGCAGACCTGACGATCCCGAGCTCCCCCGACATCGCGACCAAGACCGTCGTTCTCGCCAATCCGCCGAACGATCTCTTCTACGCCTACGTCCAGGCGACGCGTGCAGTGCACGGCGCCCCTGCGCCTGCCCGCATTCGCGGTCTCGCACCGGTGACCACCGCCGTCGACGTCACCCGCGTCGACGCGCAGACGCTCCGGATGCGCCCCGCGAACGGCTTCCTCGAGCATGAGCCGGAGCGGATGCTCCGATCGCTCGCGACGCCGTTTTTCGCCGGCTCCGTCATCGGTCTTCCGGGGATGACCGTGACGCTCACCGAGGTCACCCCTGATCACCGCCCGGCCGAGGCGCTCTTCCACTTCGACAAACCACTCGAGGATCCGGGCTTCGTCTGGGAGTGCTGGACCCGGGACGGATACGCACCGTGGTCCCCCCCGGCCGTCGGCGAGACCGTTCGCCTCCCAGCGCACGACGTCCGCCGTGCGATGCTCGACGTGGAGGATCTGTTCTTGAGGCGCAAGTGAGGCGCAAGTGACATGGGGCGGCGAGAGCCGCGAGGCCGCCAAGCGGTGGCTCGCGAGCACGCGGTCGACCCCGTGGCTCGTCCTGCTCGGCGTCGCGCTTACTTCCCCCTCGCTCCAGATCGGCCTCATGGCCGACGACTACCTCCACGCGCTCGTCCTGCGCGGGCTCCCAGTCACCGTGGCGCAGCGTGGCCCGCTCGATCTCTTCCGCTTCGCCGACGGCGATCCCCGGATCGGGCAGGCGATGATGGACCGGGGGCAGCTCGTCTGGACGTCCGACCCAACCGGGCGCTTCGCCTTCTTCCGCCCCGTCTCCGCGGTCACGCACATCCTCGACTACGCACTTTGGCCCAACGCCCCGTGGCTCATGCACGCCCAGAGCCTCGTCTGGTACGCGCTCGCGATCTTCGCGACAGCGAGCGTCTATCGCCGCTTCCTTCGTCCACCTGAGGCGCCGTGGGTTGCCGGGTTCGCGCTTCTCCTCTTCGCGGTCGATCACACGCACGCCCCCGCCGTCGGCTGGATCGCCAGCCGCAACGCCGTGATCGCGTTCACGCTCGGCCTCCCTGTCCTGACGCTCCACGATCGCTGGAGGCGCGACGGCTGGACGCGCGGGATCTGGGCCGCCCCGCTGCTGCTCGCAGTGGCCCTCTTCGCGGGTGAGGCGGCGCTCGCGATCATCGGCTACCTGGTCGCGTACGCCATCCACCTCGAGCGAGGCTCATGGCGGGCCCGCGCGCTCACCCTCGCCCCCTACGCACCGGTCCTCCTCGTCTGGCGCGCGAGCTACGCGATCCTCGGCTACGGCGTCTCCGGCTCGGGCATGTACCTCGACCCCGCGAAGAGCCCCCTCGCCTACCTCGCGGCGCTTCCGCATCGGCTGCCGTTTCTCATCCAAGGCGACGTCGCGCTCCCTCCGTCGGATCTCGCTGTCTTCTACGAGTACATGGGGGCGCACGCCGCGGCGTGGGCGCTCGCCTTCGTGATCGTCACGCTCTTGCTCCTCGGAGCCGCGATGGTGCCGCTCTGGCGCCAAGATCCCGTGGCTCGATTCTTCGGAACGGGACTGCTTCTCGCGGCGCTCCCGGTTTGCGCAGCCTTCCCGAGCGACCGCCTCCTGCTCTTCGTGAGCGTGGGGGTCGCGGGGCTCATCGCGCAGCGCCTCGCGCTCCCCGGGGGACTCGGCGCGAGGCTCGCGTCGGCGTTCCTGGCGTTCATCCACCTCGGCATCTCCCCGCCGCTCCTCGCGATCGGCTCCGGGAGGAGCGACTACCAGTTCGCGGTCGTTTCTTCCGACAGGACGATCCCGAGCTCACCGGGCATTACGTCGAAGACCGTCGTCCTCGTGAACCCGCCGAACGAGAGCTTCGGAGTCTACGTTCCGGCGGTCCGCGCCGTCCGCGGAGCGCCGTGCCCGAAGCGAATCCGCATGCTGGCGAGCGTTTCGACCGAGGTCACGGTGACTCGCGACGGCCCGACCACGTTGCGCATCCGCCCCTCGCATGGGTTCCTCGAGCACGAGGCGGAGCGCATCCTGCGGTCGTCGGAGCGGCCGCTCGTGACCGGCTCGGTCGTCCACGTCGCCGGGATGACCGCCACCGTGACCGAGTCGACTCCCGACGGTCGCCCCGCCGAAGCGCTCTTCCGTTTCGACGTTCCGCTCGAGGACCCTTCGCTCGTCTGGCTCCGTTGGGCGCGAGACGGGTACGAAGCGTGGACCCCTCCTGCGGTGGGAGAGACGGTCATCCTCCCGGCCTGGGACTTCCGCCGGTTCATGCTCGACACGGAGGCGAAGCTGTCCGCGAGCGCGCGCTGAGCTCGGCGCTCGGTGATTGGAGCTTTCTGCCCCCGCTGTGGCTCTCCTGCAAACTCGCACATGCGAGGGCCATTGCGATTGACAGGATCGGTTCCGAGGTCGAAAAATAGGCGAAGAATCGCAAGTCAGGGAGGACTCCATGAGACGAGTATCGACGACACTGGGTGTTGCAGCGCTCTTCGCGGTCTCCGCGGCGGTCGTGTCCTTGGTCCCGAACGCAAACGCCGACATGAGCACGTCGCCGTCCGCCAAGGAGGGGGGTCCGGAAGCGTGCCCGCAGCCGAAGCCGCAGATCATGCCGCGACCGGCTCCGACGAGCACCTCGACGAGCGGGTCGGGGACGGGCCCCGCGACGAGGAACTGGCAGAGACCGGGACCGGGGAAGCACGCCTAGTACCGGACAAACCTGCCCCTCCCCGTGCGCGACGGGTTTACCCTTTCGCGCATGGGAAAGAAGGTCGCGCTGTTCTGGCCCGGCGACGCGCGTGCGAAGCCGAACGAGCTCGCCAAGCCGAGCATTGTCGAAGCTACCGCCCAGATGGAGCGGGCTCTCAAGAAGCTCGGTCGCGAGCCGTACCTGATCGATGGCTTTCTCTCGAAGCCGCACGAATCGATCGAGCGGCTCGGGCCGGTGCAAGACCCGATGGTGGGGGTCTGCGTCCACTGGTTCTACGGGCCGCACACGTGCGACGGCGTGGTGGGGAAGGACAACCCGCTCCTCCTCGCGAGTAATTTCTCGGGCCGATGGCCCGGGCTCGTCGGGCTCCTGAACACGGGCGCGTGCCTCGAGATGCTCGAGCGGCCGTTCGCTCGCGCATGGACGGACGCCCCCGACTGGACGAAGGACGCGACGTTCATGGCGCGCCTCGACGAGTGGTGCTCGAGCGGGAAGATCGCCTACCCCGAAGCGGAGATCGCCTACCACGCGCCGGTCACCCCCGCCGCGGCGAAGATCGCACAAACCGTAGCCGACGAGATCCATCGCCGCCGCGTCCTCATCCTCATGCTCGGCGACACGTCGATGGGGATGATCAACGGCTACTTCGGGCCGCGCCTGCTGAACCGGCACGGATTCACCGAGCACAAGGTCGACCAGGCGTGGATCATCGACCGCGGCCGCCGCATCGACGAGAAGCGCATCGACCAGGCTCTCGCGTTCGTGAAGAGCAAGGGGGTCACGTTCCACTACGGAGAGCGCGGCGCCGACGACTTCGACGAGCGCTCGACGCGCGAGCAGCTCCGCGACTACCTCGTGGTCCTCGACCTCGTGCACGAGTTCAAGGCCGACTGCCTCGGCTGGCAGTACCAGCTCGGCCTCATCCCGCTGCGTGCCCCGTCCGACTTCGCCGAGGGGCTCCTCAACTCGACGTGCCGCCCCGAGTCGGACGGCGACACGATCGCCTGCGCCACGGAGGCCGACCAGGGGAACATCGTCCCGATGGAGATGATGAAGCGCCTCCTCAAGGCAAAAGGGCTCCATCAGGCGGTGATGTTCCACGACGTCCGCTGGGGAGCGGAGCACGGTGGGCGCTTCCTCTGGGTTCTCCTCAACTCCGGATCGTGCGGCGCGTACGCCTTCAACCACGACCCGAGCACGCTCGCCGGCGTCCACTCGTACAGGCAGCCCTCGCTCTACTTCCCGACGCCCGGCGGCACGTTCGCCGGGGAGAGCCTCCCAGGAAAGATGACCTGGGCGCGGGCGTACATCCGGCAAGGGGTGCTCTGGATGGACATCGGGCGGGGCGAGGTCGCAAAGCTCCCGGAGAAAGTGCGCGACGCCTGGTGGGAAGGGACGACGCGCGAGTGGCCGTTCATGGCCGCGGACATGGGGATCTCGCGCGACACGCTCATGGCGCACTACCTGTCGAACCACGTCGCCGTCGCGTACGGCGATGTCTTCGGCGAAATGGTCGCTCTCTCTCAGGAGCTCGGCTTCAAGGTGCGCATCCTCGGCCGGCGAGATGAGCCCAACAATGAGTGATGCGGCGAGCCTCTACCTGGGCGTCGACGTCGGCACGGCGAGCGTACGCGCTGGTCTGTTCGACGCCGCGGGGAAGATGCATGGGCTGGGCGTCGAGCCGATCACGATCTTCCGTCCGCGCGAGGACTTCGTCGAGCAGTCCTCCGACGACATCTGGCGAGCGGCGGGGGTCGCCGTCCGCGAGGCTCTCGAGAAGGCCGCTGCCACGCCGAGCGCCGTCCGGGGGATCGGCTTCGACGCGACCTGCTCCCTCGTCGCGCTGAGCGGTGACGACGAGCCGGTCAGCGTCAGCCCCACGGGGGCGGACGCGCAGAACGTCATCGTCTGGATGGATCACCGCGCGACCGACCAGGCCGCGCGCATCAACGCCACCCCGCATGAAGTGCTTCGCTATGTGGGCGGCGGGGTGTCGCCGGAGATGCAAACGCCGAAGCTTCTCTGGCTCAAAGAGGAGCTCCCGCAGACCTGGACGCGCACGAAGCGCTTCCTCGATCTCCCCGATTTTCTCGTTTACCGCGCAACGGGGAACGACGTCCGCTCGCTATGCACCACCGTCTGCAAGTGGACCTACCTCGCTCACGCGGGGGGGTGGGACGCGGGGTTCTTCCGCTCGATCGGCCTCGGCGATCTCGCCGACGAAGGGTTCGCACGGATCGGCACGACCGTGCGCCCGATGGGGGAGCGTGCCGGCACTCTCACGGAGAAAGCCGCGCGCGAGCTCGGGCTGGCCCCCGGGATCCCGGTCGGCGTGGCGATCATCGACGCGCACGCGGGAGGAGTCGGCCTCCTCGGGATCGAGATCGACGGGAAGCGCCCCGGTCCGGAGGAGCTGGGCGAACGCCTCGCGCTCATCGGCGGGACGTCGTCGTGCCACATGGCCATATCGCGCGAGCCGCGGTTCATCCCTGGAATCTGGGGGCCGTATTTCTCGGCGATGGTGCCGGGATGGTGGCTCACCGAAGGGGGTCAGTCGGCGACGGGGGCGCTCCTCGACTACGTGATCGGGACGCACGCGGAGGGGGAAGCGCTGCTACGAGAGGCGCGCGAGAAGAAGACGCACGCCGCCACGATCCTCAACGCCCGGCTTCACGCGCTCGCCGAGGGGGAATCCGCGAAGAGCGCCGCCCTCGCCTCGCAGAGGGACGTGCGGGCCGCCTTCCCCGCCGCCCTCGCGCGCGACCTCCACGTTCTACCGGATCACCACGGGAACCGCTCGCCACGCGCCGACCCTTCGCTCCGCGGCATGGTCTCCGGTCTCAAGCTTACCGAAGGGCGCGACCCCCTCGCCGTGCTCTATCTGGCCACGATCCAGGCGCTGGCCCTCGGGACACGCCACATCCTCGACGCCATGCGCGGGCACGGCTACCGCATCACGACGCTCGTGGCCACGGGGGGCGACGCGAAGAACCCCGTCTTTCTGCGTGAGCACGCGGACGCGACCGGGTGCCGCGTGGTCCTCCCCCGCGAACCGGAGGCGGTGCTCCTCGGCTCGGCGATGCTCGGCGCGGTGGCGAGCGGCGACCGCGCGTCGATTGCCGAAGCGATGGGGGCGATGAGCGCGGCCGCTCGCGTCATCGAGCCGTCCGTGGGGATCGTCGCCCGCTATTTCGACGCAAAGTACGCAGTCTTCCTCCGGATGCACGACGATCAGATCGCGTACCGCGCTCTCATGCGGGAGCGCGCCTAGGACCGCCCACGAATGCGAACGCACCACGCGATCATGAGACGACGCGCCTTCCTTGCCTCGCTCGCTTCGCTTGCCACTCTTGCGGCCTGCAAGAACGGCGGCTCCTCGGGGGCGGGAGGCTCGAGCGAGGGGGGAGCTCGCCCGCGCATCGTCGTCATCCCCAAGGGGACGACGCACGAGTTCTGGAAGTCGGTGCACGCGGGGGCGGTGAAAGCCGCGCGGGACGCGGGGGTAGACATCGTCTGGAAGGGGCCGCTCAAGGAGGACGATCTGAAATCGCAGATCGACCTCGTTCAGAGCTTCATCGCGCAGGGTGTCAGCGGCATCGTCCTCGCGCCGCTGAGCGACACCGCGCTGCGCGGCCCCGTGAAGGCTGCGAAGGCCGCGAAGATCCCCGTCGTGATCTTCGACTCGGATCTGCAAGGCGACGACCACGCGAGCTTCGTGGCGACTGACAACGACGCCGCCGGGAAGATGGCCGGCGAGGAGATGGCGCGGATCCTCGGAGCCCAGAGCCAACCGCGAAACGTCGTCGTCCTGCGCTACCAGGAGGGCTCCGCGAGCACGGCGCACCGCGAGCAAGGGTTCCTCGACGCGATCAAGGGGCACGCCGACGTCACGGTCGTGAGCTCGAACCAGTTCGCGGGGGCCACGACCGAGAGCGCGTTCGCGACGAGCGAGAGTCTCCTCGCGGCGCAGAAAGCGAGCACCGGTGGCGTGAGCGGAGTCTTCGCCCCCAACGAGTCGACGACGTTCGGGATGCTCCTCGCGCTTCGCAAGGCGGGGCTCGCAGGGAAGATTCACCTCGTCGGCTTCGACGCCTCGGACAAGCTGACGCAGGCGCTCGCGACGGGGGACATCGACGCCCTCGTCGTGCAGGACCCTTTTCGCATCGGGGAGCTCGCCGTGAAGACGATGGGGCAGGTCCTGCGCGGAGAGCCGATCGACAAACGGATCGACACGGGGGCGAAGCTCGTCACGAAGGCGAGCCTGGGAGATCCGGTCATTCAGACTCTCCTCCATCCCGACCTGAAGAAGTGGCTCGGCGAATAGTGGAAAGCGGGCCTGTCCGCCTCTCGATCCGCGGCGTGTCACGCGCGTTCGGCGCGACCAAGGCGCTCGTCTCGGTGGACTTCGAGGCGCACGCGGGGGAGGTGCACGCCCTCATCGGCGAGAACGGCGCGGGGAAGAGCACGCTGATGAAAGTGCTCGCGGGAGCGCTCACGCCCGACGCCGGAACCCTCGCGCTCGACGGCGCCTCGTATCACCCGCGCTCCCCGGCCGAAGCGCGCAGCGCAGGGGTGGCGATCGTGAGCCAGGAGCTCGCGCTGTGCCCTCACATGACGGTCGCGGAGAACATCGTCCTCGGCCGAGAGCCGACGCGGCTCGGGCTCCTCGACCGGAACGAGATAGGCCGCGTCGCGGGCGCCGCGCTCTCGGAGATCGGGCGCCCCGACCTCGCCCTCGACGCTCGGGTGGCCGATCTCCCGATCGCCGAGCGGCAGCTCGTCGAGATCGCGCGCGCGCTCGCGAGCAACTGCAAGCTGCTCATCCTCGACGAGCCGACGAGCAGCCTCGGACGCGGCGATGTCGAGCGACTCTTCGATCGCGTGCGTGCGCTGCGAGGGCGCGGGACGACCGTCCTCTACATCTCTCACTTTCTCGAGGAGGTTCGATCGATCGCCGATCGCTTCACGGTCCTGCGCGACGGCGCGACCACGGCGTCGGGGCGCGTGTCGGACGTGAGCGACGCGGAGATCGTGCAGGCGATGGCGGGGCGCGCGGTCGAGAACCTCTTCACGCGCGGCCCCCGCGCCCCAGGCGAGACGGTCCTCACCCTTCACGAGCTCGCGGGAGCCTCGAAGCCGTCGGCCGCGAGCCTCGAGCTTCGCCGCGGCGAGGTGCTCGGAATCGCCGGCCTCATCGGGGCGGGACGAACGGAGATGCTCCGCGCGATCTTCGGCCTTGATCCCGTCAAGCGAGGGACGGTTCGCGTGAAGCGGTGGTCGGGCCCCGCGCGGCCCCGCGCGCGCCTCGCCCAGGGGGTGGGCTTCCTGAGCGAGGACCGCAAGACCGAGGGGCTCGCCCTCTCCATGTCGATCGCCGACAACGTGACCCTCTCTCGTCTGGACGGGCTCGGTCCGTGGCGCTTCGTTTCTCAGGCGCGGCAGCGCTCCGCCGTCGCGCGGTGGATGACCGAGCTGGGGATCAAGGCGCGCGACTCCTCGCAGCCGGTCGGCGATCTCTCCGGGGGGAATCAGCAGAAGGTCGCCCTCTCCCGCCTCCTGCACCAAGACGCAGACGTGTTCCTGCTCGACGTGCCGACCCGCGGGATCGACGTGGCGAGCAAGGCGCAGATCTACGCGCTCATCGACCGGCTCGCGGCCGAGGGGAAGGCGATTCTCCTCGTCTCGAGCTACCTGCCCGAGCTCCTCGGGGTGTGCGACCGTATCGCGGTGATGTGCCGCGGAAGGCTCGGCGACGCAAAGGCCGTCGGCGAATGGACTTCGCACACGCTCCTCGAGGAGGCGATCGGGATTGCCGGCGGATCCCAGGCCCGTGAAGACGCCGCGGAGGCCCCGCCGTGAGAGCGCTCGTTCGCCGCGCCTGGTTTGGCCCGCTCGTCGCGCTCGTCTGCGTCTATCTCCTCTTCGCCGTCCTGAGCCCCGACACGTTCGCGCGCTCGGCGAACCTGGCCACGATGGCGCGGCAGACCGTGGTCGTCGCGATCGCCGCCGTCGGGATGACGCTCGTGATCGTGCACGGCGGGATCGATCTCTCGGTGGGCTCGGGCGTCGCCCTCGCGACGGTCGTCATCGCGTCGCTCTTGAAGGCGGGGCATGGGGCGCTCGCCGCTTGTCTTGGCGGGATCCTCTGCATCGGCATCGCGGGGCTCGCCACCGGCGCCATCATCACCAAGCTCAGGATCGCGCCTTTCATCGTCACGCTCGGATCCATGAGCATCCTTCGCGGAGCCGCGAAGGGGCTCGCCAACGAACAGAAGATCGACGTCGATCCGCACGGGCTCGACGCGCTCCTCGCCCCCCCCGAGCATGGCCTCTTCCCTTCGGGTGTCTGGATAGCGATCGCGATCGCCGTCCTCGCCGCCGCGACGCTCCGCTCGACGCGCTTCGGCCGGCACGTCTTCGCGGTCGGCAGCAACGAAGCTACGGCGCGCCTCTGCGGCGTCGAGGTCGATCGCGTCCGCCTGGCCGTCTATGCGATCGCGGGGCTGCTCGCCGGCGTGGCCGGGGTCATGGAGTTCTCCACGCTCACCGTGGGCGATCCGACCGACTCGATCGGCCTCGAGCTCGAGGTCATCGCCGCCGTGGTCATTGGCGGTGCGTCGCTCTCCGGAGGGGAAGGGACGATCGCCGGGTCGATGATCGGGGCGCTCCTGATGACCGTCATCAAGACCGGGGGCACGCACCTGGGACTCCCCAACTGGGTCCAGGAGATCGTGACCGGCGGGATCATTCTCGTCGCCGTCGCCGTGGACAGGGCGCGCAAGGGGCGCTCGTAGCCCCGCCAATCCGAACGATGGACAAAGAAAAGGCGCCCGCGCAGTGCGGCGCCTTCTTCCCCCCGAAGCCGTTCCGAGGGCGCTCCGAAGAGCGCCTCTCAGCCGCCCGTCGCGGCGTCTCCGGCCGGCGGCGTCGTCGTCGTGCCGCTGTCGCCACCGCCGCCACCCGCGCACCCCGAGGGGTTGATCGGGACGCTGGAGTAGGTCGGCGTCACGCAGACGTTGGCCAGCGTCGAGCTGTTGCACGGGCACACCAGCTCATAGTCGCACTGCCCCATCGCGACGCAGACGCCCGTCGCCTTGCAGCCGGCGGCCGAACCGTTGACGGAGTTGATGGCGTAGGCGCATGTCAGGCCCCCGGACTCGCAGTCCGTAGACTGCGTGCACGCGCCCCCCTGCGGGACGGTCCCGCCGGCCGTGGTGGCCAGCGTGGACGAGTTGTCCGAGGAACACGCTCCGACGGCGACGGCGAACAAGACACTCACGAGCAAGGTCTTCATCGCCGCGGAACCTACACAGCAAGGGCAACGATGTCGACATGCAATCGACACTGACGTATAGGCCGCGCAATATGGGGCCCAGGAGGCGGCCATAC
This sequence comes from Polyangiaceae bacterium, assembly GCA_052147435.1. GTDB lineage: Bacteria > Myxococcota_A > Polyangia > Polyangiales > Polyangiaceae > JBKQKP01. The sequence continues at coordinate 13,608 of JBKQKP010000133.1, forward strand.
GGGACCTAACCGTGCGTTTTTTTGTTGCATGGATGGCTGCCGCGGGGCTCGGGATTCTCGGGTGCAGGGAGCCCTCGCCGCCGGCTGGCGCGGCCGGCACGGCTCCCAAAACCCCCGCCGCTTCCGAGGGGGGCGCGGGGCCGGCGGTCCTCGATGCGGCGAGCCAAGCCCCCCCATCCTTGACCCAGATCAATGGTCAGGCCTTCCCCGATCACGTGCTGGCCCTCACCTGGGACGACGGCCCCGATGAGGGGTCCCTCGCGCTCGCCGAATACCTCCGCCACGAGCGGGTCTCCGGCACTTTCTTCGTCGTGAAGGAGTGGGCGAAGGGGGTCTCGTCGGACCCCGGCGAGGGGGGGGGCGTCTACGCGACGGGCTACGAGCACATCCCCATTCTCGGGCGCCTGGTAGCCCTGGGGCACCGGCTGGGGAACCACACCCTGCACCACGTGCTCCTGACCGACGTGGCACCGTCCCAGGCCGACGACGAGGTGCGGGCGAACCAGGAGGAGATCGAGCCGTTCCTCACGAACGAGCTGCGCCTCTTCCGGGCCCCGGGGGGAGCCTGGAACGCTGCGGCGGCGAGCGCCGTGGCGAACGATCCGTACCTCGCTCGTCTCGTGGGGCCGATTCGTTGGGACGTCGATCGGAAGGACTGGGAGGGCTCGCTCTCTTGCAGCGGCGCGCCGTCCGAGTGCGAGGAAGCGGCCGTCCCGAGTCACTCCCGCGTAAAGCCTCGCGTGATGGCCGAGCGCTACCTCGAGTCGATCGACGAGGCGAAGCACGGCATCGTCCTCTTTCACGATCGCGTCGGGGACGTCGGGTCGCGCTACGCGATCGACCTCGCGAGGATCGTCATCCCGGCACTCAAGGCGAGGGGGTACGTCTTCGCCGCGCCGGTGCTCGCGTTCTCTCCGCTCGCGCGTCGCGATCGGCGCGACGGCGCGGCGCGGTCTGCACCAAATGCCGGTGGTGCTGGCCCGTCGAGCGACGTCGCGGATACCGTGCTCGCCGGGGTCGACCGGACGACGATCCGCCTCGGCGACCTGAACGGCGATGGCCGCCCGGACGTCTGCGGCCGGGGCCCAACGGGGATCGTCTGCGCGCTCGCACTCCCCACCGGGCGCGGGTTCGCGACGGGGACGATCTGGCTGAGCCACGGCATGACCGACGACGACGGGTGGCGGGGGGCTTCCGAGGCGCGCAGGGCGAGCATCCAGCTCTCGGACGTGAACGGGGACGGAAGGGCCGATCTCTGCGCCGATTCCCCGGACGGAGTCGTCTGCGGGCTCGCGCCGTGAGCCGGGCGGGCTAAGCTGCGCGGGGCGACCATGCCGATCGCGATCCTCATGCCCGCGTACAACGAGACCACGGCGCTCACGGAGACGCTGCGGAAGCTCGGCGATCGGGTGGGCGCGCCCGGTGCAGACCGCGCCGCGCCTAGCGCGGACGCGCCGTCGGGCGGCGCGACGGTGTTTCTCGTCGACGACGGGAGCGATCCCCCTCTCGACGCCGCGGCGCTGCCACGAAATATCCACGTCGTCCTCGCCAGGCACCCGTTCAACCTCGGGCAAGGGGCGGCGCTCGAGACGGCGCGACAGCTTGCGCTCCGTGACCCTCGGCGCGACGCGTTCGACGCGTACGTGACGATGGACGCCGACGGCCAGCACCGGGTCGAGGACGCCGTCGCCCTCGCCGAGGCGATCGCCGACGGCGCGGACGTCGCGTTCGGCAACCGCTTCCTCGGGAGCTCGAACGTCCCCGGGCCGCGGCGCGCGTTGCTGGGAGCCGCGCGCTTCTTCGAGTGGGCCATCACGGGGCTGCGGTTGGCCGACTCGCACAACGGCTTGCGCGCGTTCAGCCGGAGGGCCATCGAGCAGGTCCCGATTCGGCAGAACCGGATGGCGCACGCCACGGAGATCAAGCAGCGCGTGTCGCGCGCCGGGGAGCTCGTCATCGTCGAGGTCCCGGTGTCGGTGCGGTACACGCGGCAGTCCCTGGCCAAAGGACAGCGATCGCTCGGCGCCGTCGTCATCGTGCGCGATCTGGTCCTTCAGTACCTCTTCGGAGAACCGTGATGAACCTCGCCGCCGCCTCCCTCCTGGTTCTCGTCTTTGGCCTCGTCGTCTTCGACTGGGCCACGCTGCGCGGGAAGAACCGGCGCGCGCTCCTCCTCGAGCTCACGGCGTTCCTCGTCGGCGCGTTCTTCATCGCGTTCCCCGATCGCGCCACCGACCTCGCGCACTTCTTCGGGATCGGTCGCGGGGTCGACTTTCTGCTCTACCCGCTCGTCATCTGGCTCGTCCGCGAGTCGCTCCTCACGCGCCGGCTGCGGCAGGAGGACACCGAGCGGATGACGCAGATGGCGCGCGCGATCGCGATCGCCGGCGCGCGTTCGATCGGCGAAGGTCAGTCGACCGGCCTCGCGCCGGCGCAGTCCGCTGGCTCCTCCGCTTCGACGACGACGTAGTTGCGCGCCGGGCCGGGCTGGAACGGCGACGCCCAGAGCATGTTCCAGGGAACGTGGCGGACGCACACGCGCTCCCCGTCCACGACGCCGCCGAGCGCCTTCGCGTCTACCTTCGCGCGGACGAGAGTCTCGAACCGCGATCCCGACGGGAGCACGTACGCCCAGTGGGTCACCGTGGCGACGATCACGAGCGTGACCGCGGCGAACGCTCCAACCGCGCGACCTCGGACGGGCACCCTGGTGCTCGGCTGGCACGCGAGCCACAGGTTCAACGACACCAGGACGATCATCCACGAGAGGTAGTACCGGAGCTCGTGCGACTGCGGCATCACCGAGACGACGACGGTGAAGATCGCGAACCCGAAGGCTGCGGCGCGCGTTTCACGCGACCTGTCCCGGAGCACGCGCCAGACGAGGAGCGCGAGGTTCACGACGACGTACGCTCCGAAGAACCCCCCCATCCGGTTCCCCGTCGAGTCGTCCGGCATCCACTGATCGACCGTCCAACGGTGCTCGTCGCTCATCGGGCGGATCCCGAGCTCGAGGAGCGAGCATGCGAAGCGCACGGGGCGCGGGACCGAGGCGAGCCACGGCGGCGAGGACGAGTAGGTCGCCTCCGTCCCGGGGAGCGCATGCCCGAGGACCGACATGCGCAGCGGGTAGTACGGGTTGCCGTGCGTCACGAGGTTCGCGAGCGGGGTCGCGAAGAGGATCGGGAGGGCGACGGCGATCGCCGAGAGCGTGAGGAGCGCGCGACGACGCGTTTGGCTCGCGCGAAGGTCGGAGACGATCGACGGGAGCACGCGAGCGACGAGGAGCACCACGCCGAGCGCGACGAGCGGATGGAGGAGCGCTTTCATGTTCGCCGCGATCGCCGCGCAGGTCCCCGCGAGCAGGAGCGTCCGCTCCCTCCCCGGCGTCGCGGGCGCGGGCCGCGCGAACGCATCGATCGCCAGGAGCACGACGACGGCGAGCGCGGCGTTCGCGGGGAGATCGACGTACGCCGACGTGGCGTGCGTGTGCACGAGCGGAACCGCGAAGAGCGCGAGCACCGTCAAGTGGAGATCGACGGCGAAGCGGCGGCGCAAGAACCACGCAAGGAGAGGGACGCTCGCGAGCGCGACGAGGTTCGCGCACTCGGGGCGCCCGGTCACCCGCCAGAGCAGCCCCTGGAGGCGCTCGCCGAGGAGCGGGAACCCGTCGAAGCGCGCGGCGTTGGCCGGGTGGAAGACGAAGACGCTCGGCGGGAGGATCCCGGCGAGACGGGCCGCGAACGGGAGGTGGTAGTAGCCGCTGTCCCAGGCCTGCGACACGTCGTGGAGCGCCGTCGCGAACATCGAGAGGACGACCAGCGCGGCCGCCGCCCGAAGCAGCGCGTCGAGCACCCGCGGAGCGGTCACTCTGACGTCGCGCGGCGGATCGAATCGAGCAGCACGAGGGTGATGCCGGGGAAGATGCCGTGCTGGATCTCGGGGTGGTGCTTCAGGAAGTACTTCACGAGCCACCCGAGCGACTGCACGTCGAACTCCGCCTCGGTCTCGACCATGCACGCGCTCTGCGCCTCTTCTGGCACCGGCGTGAGCGCGAAGCGGAGCTTGATGTCGCGCGGCTCTCCGGCCGTCCACGCGAGCGAGAGCCACTTCTCCTCCTCGTACGTCACGTGCGTCGTGAACTCGAAGCCCGCCGAGAAGAACCCGACGCGGAACTTGAGGTCGAACGCGACGCTGTCTCCGCGCCGGCGCGCGTGGTTCACCATGGGGAGGTAGCGGGCGAAGCGCTCGACGTCGTAAATCGTGGACCAGACGCGCGCGACGGGGCGCTCGATCCGCCCGCGGGCGGAGGCGCGCACCGGGCGACCGTCGCGCCCCGTCGTGACGCGGACGACGGGGCCTTCATGCTTGGGAGCGGAGGAGGCTTGGTCGGACATGCGAAGAAGGTTCCACGTAGCACCGTTTCCGCCGGTTGGCTGGGCGTTGTGAGAGACTTGGACCGGAGGCGCGGCCATGAAGTCACGGACGAAGCAGGGACTCTTTGGCCTCGGCGTCCTCGCCGCCGTCGCCCTCGGCGCGACCGCGGGGGTCGATTGCGTCAGCTCCAATCCCCCCCCTGCCTCGTCCGCGGTCGACGCGGCGTTCCCGGCGCAGGACTCCGCGGCTCCCCCCGCGAGCGACGCCGGCGCCGACTCGGGGCTCGCGACCGATGCGGGCACCGACGGCGGGAGCGACGCGACGGCGCCTTCGGACGCCGGATTCTCGGTCGACGGTAGCGACGATTCCGGTCTCGCCATCGACGGCGCGGTCGACGCGTCCGGGCCGTTCTGCAGCGGCGTCTGCGTCGCGATCGCTACGGGGCAGACCGAGACCTTCGGCATCGCCGTCGACTCGACGAGCGTCTATTTCACGAGCTATACGAGCATCGGGAACGTCACGAGCGTGACGGACGACGGCGGCCCGCCGAACGTCGTTTCCGGGGGGCTCAGCTGGCCGCGCTCGGTCACCGTCGACTCCGTGAATGCGTACTTCACGACGCTCAACGAGGTGATGAGCGTGCCGCTCGCGGGGGGGGCGACCAAGCAGCTCGCGTATATCCCGACGAACCAGGACGGCCCGTACGCCGTCGCCGTGAGCTCGTCGGTCGTGTTCTTCACGACGAGCGCCGTGGGGGTGAACGACAACGGCGCCGTCATGACCGTCCCTCTCGACGGCGGCCCCGCGACGACGTTCGCCTCCGGCCTCGCCCCCGTCGGCATCGCCGCAGACGGTACGAACGTCTACTGGACCGACTGGGGATCCGGCTCCGTGCTGAAAGCCCCGCTCACGGGGGGGGCGCCGGTCACGCTCGCCTCGGTCGCGGGAGGGAACGGTCTCGGACCGGTCGTCGTGGACAGCACGAGCGTCTACTACTCGAGCTATGGCTTCGGCAGCACCGTCGAAGGGGCCGTCATGAAGGTGCCGATCGCGGGCGGCACCGTCACGACGCTCGCGTCGGGGCTGGGCGAGGCGATAAGCATCGCCGTGGACTCCTCGAACGTCTACTGGGGCGACTACTACGAGAACAACATCGTGAAGATCCCCACCGGCGGGGGCGCGATGACCACGCTCGTCTCGAAGATGAGCGTCCCGGAGCAGATCGCCGTGGACTCAACGAGCCTCTACTGGACGAACGCGAGCTCGACGGTGATGAAGCTGACGCCGAAGTAGCGCCTCACGCCCCCCACGAACGCCGGCACGCCAACCAAGAAAGCCGGCACCCCATCCAAAAAAGCCGGCACGCCATCCAAAAAAGCCGGCACGCCATCCGAAAAAGCCGGCACGCCATCCGAAAAAGCCGGCAAGCCCACCGAAAAGGCCGGCACGCCGTCCGAAAAAGCCGGCACGCGCACCGAAAAGGCCGGCGCGCCAACGAAAAGCGCCGTCACGCTCCCCCGCTACGCCGCGTGGAAGCTCCTCCTCCCGAGCGCCCTCGCCTTCCCCAGCGCTGTCGCGAGCTCCGCCGCCGTCGGTCGCTCGGCCGGCTCCTGCGAGAGCGCGCGCATGATGACCGCGCCGAAGTCCGCCGTGAGCTCGGGCACCGCCTTCACGATGTCGGGCGGATCTTTCGACACCGCCTGCACCATGATCTCCGCCACGGTCCCCTCGAACGGGAGCTTCCCCACGAGCGCGCGGTACAAGATGAGGCCCACGCTGTACACGTCGGCGCTCTCGTCGCTCTCGTGGCCGAGCAGGCGCTCGGGAGCCATGTAGTAAGGAGTCCCCACGAGGTCCCCCGTCGACGTGATCTGCCCCGCGTGGCGCCCCGCATCGAGGATCTTCGCGATGCCGAAGTCGAGCACCTTCACGGTCTCGGTCCCCGCTTCGTCGTGGTGCAGGAAAATGTTCTCGGGCTTCACGTCGCGATGGATGACCTTCGCGTCGTGCGCCGCCGCGAGGCCGAGGCACACCTGCTCCATGATCGACGCGATCCGCCGGATCGGGAGGCGCTTGTTCTGCTCGAGCTCCTTCTCGAGCGTCCCGCCGTCGAGGAGCTCCATCGCGATATAGGGAATGCCGTCGTCGGAGATCCCCGCGTCGAGCACCTCGACGATGTTCGGGTGACGGATCCGCCCGCTCGCCATCCCTTCGTACCGGAAGCGCTCGAGCGAGGCGCCCGAGTCGTTGCCGGCCTGCGGGCGGAAGATCTTCACCGCGACGGGGCGCCCGATGCCCACGTGCGTGCCGCGGAACACGATCGAGAACCCTCCGGTCCCGACGCGCGAGTCGAGGAGGTACTTCCCCGCGAGCACCTTGCCGGGGAGCGCGCCGCCGAGCGCTGCGAAGATCCGGTCGGCGCGCCGGCTCATCTCCTCGAGCTCGAGGTTCTTGCGCGCGAGCTCCGCGTTGTTCGAGTTGAGGAGCTTCACCTTCGCGTCGAGCTCGAGGTTCAGGACGATGAACTCCTTCCGCGATTTGCCGTACTGCGCGACCTGCACGAACGAGTAGAGGAGCCAGACGCAGATCGCGGCGGCGACCACCCCCGCGAGGTCACGCGGCCAGAGGAGCGGCGCGATCGCGAACGCCCCCATCGCCGGCGTCGAGTAGGCGAGGAATATCTCCGGCCGCGCCCCCAGGCTCACCGTCGCGCCGCCGGCGATCCCGGCGATGCACGTCATCCAGATGCCGAGCGCCAGCGGGTTCAGCTCACGATAGAGGATGAGATCCAGCCACCCGATGGCGAGCCCGTTCGCGAGCGCCCCCGCGAGCATCAGGTAGTAACGCATCCCGCGCGACAGCCGCTCCGGGTCGCGCGAGACGACGATCGCCGAGACCCAGCGCGCGAACGCCACGACGAAGAGGGCCGTGTACGCCAGGCGCGCCTGCGCGTTCCGCTCAATGGCCTCCCGAACGATAGGCCAGGCGATCGCCATCACGATGATGAACGCCGGGATCGAGGTCCGCGCCCGGCGCCAGAGCTCGTCGAGGAGCTGGGTACCTATGTCCTTCGAGGACGGCGGGGGCTGGGGCGGGACCACCCGAGACTCGGTCGTCGGCGGCGGAGGGACGGACGTACCCACACTTCAACGGTGTCACGAGGCGGACACGAGCGCGATGTGTGCCTCTTCCCACACTTGGTTCTGCAGCGTCTGGCCCGCTCTGGCGGTATCTTGCCCGCCGTTCGATGGACCTCTCGATCGATCACGTGTTCGCGATCGCCCCGCTCGACTACGCGCGCCTCTACTTCGACGAGGAGTTCTCCGCGGCGATCTGCGCCCACGTCAGGCTCGGCCGCACGGTCCTGCGCCTCGAACGCACGCCGGAGCGGATCGTCCGCCACGTTCGCTGCGAGCCCGTGCGCGACATCCCCGCGCCGCTGGCGAAGCTCCTCGAGGGGGCGCACGCGCGCTTTCACTACGTCGAAGAGATCGACTTCGACCTCGTCGCGCTCCGCGGCCGCTGGCGTGTCGTCCCAAGCGTCTTTTCGAGCAAGGTCGACGCGAGCGGCACACTCGCGTTCGAGTCGGTCGACGGCGACCCCGGCGCCGTGCGGCGCGCCGTCCGCGGCCAGGTCGCCATCTCCGTCCTCGGCGTCGGAGGGCTCGCGGAGAAGTGGGTCGTCGGCGAAGTCCTGAAGAGCTACGCCGACGCCTCTGTCTTCACGCGCCGGTACCTCGACGAACGGAAGACCTAGGTCTCCGCCCGAGAAAAAGGCTCAGCGATCCTTCGTGCTGAGCGCGCCGATGAAGTCGCGCTTGCCGAGCTCCACGCCGTTGTGGCGGAGGATCGCGTACGCCGTCGTGACGTGGAAGTAGAAGTTCGGCCCCGCCATCTCGACGAGGTAATCGCTCCCGAGGATGTACTTCCCCTCGAGGAACGGAAGCTCCACGTGGCGGGTCTCCGACTCGGCGAAGTCGGCCGACTTGAACGTCTCGAGGTAGGCGACGCACGAGCGAATCCGCGCGCGGAGCTCGTCCATCGTCTGCTCGGTGTCCGGGTGCTTCGGCGGCTCTTTCCCGGTGAGGCGCGACGCGGCGAACTTCGCCGTGTCGCAGCAGGTCTGGACCTGACGGCACAGCGCGTACTGGTCGGGGGCGAGGCGCGCGGCGAGAAGGGTGTTCGGGTCGAACGATTTCTTCTGCGCGAAAGCCACCGAGGCCTCGAGCCACTTGTCGAGGTTCGTGAGCATCTTCTTGAACTGGCGAACGGACGCTTCGTACGTATTCATGGGTTCTCCTCTAGCTTGTTGCTGTCTGCTGGGGGAGCGCAGCGAAGCACGGCCGGCGCGCAGGTGCTACCAATTCAGCCGTCCATGACCACAGCGCTCGAGCTGCGACGCGTCACCAAGTCCTTCGGCGCGAAGCCCTGCCTCGCGGGGCTCGATCTCGCCGTCCAGAAGGGGTCGGTCTTCGGCTTCCTGGGGTGCAACGGCGCCGGCAAGACGACGACCATCCGGATCGTCCTCGGTCTCCTGGTCCCCGACTCGGGGGAGGTGCGCGTCTTCGGGAGCGACCCCAGGACGGACCCTTCGACGGTCCGCGCGAAGATCGGCGTCCTCCTCGACCACGACGGCCACTACGAGCGGCTCACCGCCCTGCACAACCTCGAGCTCCACGCTGCGCTCCGCGGCATCGACGGCCGCGCGCGGATCGAGGAGCTCTTGAAGGGGTGCAACCTCTGGGACCGGCGCCACGAGCGGGTCTCGCGGTACTCGAAGGGGATGCGGCAGAAGCTCGCGATCACCCGCGCGCTCCTCCACCGGCCGGAGCTCGTCCTCCTCGACGAGCCGTTCACCGGGCTCGATCCGACGGCGGTCATCGAGCTCCGCGACAACATCTGCCGCCTCGCGCGCGACGAAGGGACGACGTTCCTTCTCACGACGCACGATCTGCATCACGTCGAGAAGATCTGCGACCGCGTGAGCATCCTCGAGAAAGGGCGGGTGGTCGCGACCGGCGCCCCCTCCGAGCTCGAGTCGCGCGAGGCGGGGGTCGAAGAGGCGTACGTGAGCGGCGAGGGGCTGACGGACGACCTCCTCGTGGAGCTCACCTCCGCGGGATCCGTCCTCGGCTACGAGCGGCGTGGAGCCGCGGCGCTCGTCCGGTGCACGCCCGAGCAGCGCAAGGAGCTCGGTCGCCTCCTCGTGACGCGCGGGGTTCAGCTCGTCGAGCTCTCGACGAGGCGCGCGACGCTCGAGGAGACGTTCGTGGAGATCGTGTCGTGAGGAAGATCCTCGCGCTCGTGAAGAAGGAGCTGTGGGAGAGCTTCGGCGATCGCTCGTCGCGCCGAGGGGGCATCGTGCAGGCGGTGATCCTCGTCGTCGGTCTCGGCTTCCTCGGCCCCCGCGCCGACATCGGCGGGTGGTCGTCGGGCGCGCCGCTCTCGATCGCGTTCTTCGCGTTCATCCCGGGGGTCGCGGCGGCGAGCATGGCGGCCGACGCCTTCGCCGGAGAGCGCGAGCGCCGCACGCTCGAGACGCTGCTGGCGACCCCCGTGAGCGAGGGGGTCCTCCTCGCCGGCAAGGCGCTCGCGTCGATCGTGTTCGGAACGATCGTGGGGATCCTCGGTCTCCTCGCGGCGACGGTCAGCGTCCGCGCGATCACCGGGACGGGGTTCGTTCCT
>JBKQKP010000134.1:0-40791 GCA_052147435.1 Polyangiaceae bacterium
GGGTGGGGTTGCGTGGGGTTGACGACGTTCGAGGATCGGGCGACTTGACGACGAACGCGCGCATAGGATGCGCGCCTCGGACCGTCTCGAGCATCGAACTCAAGCGACCCGTGTCCTATCCGGAGAGGTGACTGGTGATGCGTACTTCGTTCTTGCCGTCCGGGCTCGTCGTCCTTGCGTTGTCGGTCGTCGCCGTGCGCGCCGAGGCGCAGGGTGAACCGCAGGCCGCCCCACCCCCGTCGCCGGCGGCCAACACGGAGGCGCAGGCCGAGGTGCCGGGACTGACACCGGCGTCTACCGAGCCGATGCCGGTGCCGAACGATCTGTTGCGCGCGACCCCCGAGGGGCTCACCGCGGATCAGGTGGGACAGCGGGCGATGGAGACGAGCTTCGCATCGAAGCAGCTACTCCACACGATGCGCGCTGCGCAGGCGAGGGTGAACACGGCGTACGCGGCGTTCTTGCCGCGGCTGTCGGCGTTGGCGAAGTACACGCGGCTGTCGGAGATCAATCCCCCCCCGATCGTTTTCGACCTCCCGGCGGCTTTGGGTGGACCTGTTTCACTACCGGGGAGCTCCTTCGTCCCCCCCATCTGGGATCAATGGCTCTTCCAGGCGACGCTCACTGTCCCCATCAGCGACTACCTCCTCCGCATCAACCAGAACTACACCGCCGCGACGCACTCGACCGACGCGGCTCGGTACGACATCGGCGCCGCGCGAGCCAATGCTCTTACGAACGGCAAGGTCGCCTACTACTCGTGGATGCAGGCACGGGGGCAGGTCATCGTCGCCGTCCAGGCGCTCAACGATCAGCGCGTTCACCTGAAGGACTCGCGTAACCAGTTCACGGTCGGCAATGCGTCGAAGGCGGACGTTCTCCGCGCCGAGACGGCGGTCGCCTCGGCCGAGCTCACCGTGGTCACGGCCGTGAATGCCTCGGACCTAGCCGAGACGCAGATGCGAATCGCGCTGCACATTCCGAGCGGGCAACGACTCCTCCCCGGGGAAGGACTCGACGACCAGCCGCCTACGTTCCAAGGGGCGCTGCCTTCGCTCGTCCAAGAAGGTATCTCGAACCGGCTCGAGCTGAAGAGCATCAAGGCGAACGCCGAAGCTGCACGGCAGACGGCGGCGGCCAACCGGGCCGGGCGATACCCAGTCTTGAGTGCCTTCGCTGACGGGATCGAGGGGAACCCCAACCAGCGCTACTTCCCCATTCAGCAGACATTCAACGCCACTTGGGACCTCGGCCTCCAGGCCACCTGGGCGCCGAACGACATCCTCACCGCCAACTCCGGCGCCGCCGACTACGAGGCGCGCGCGAACGCGCTCGAGGCGCAGGCGCAGGTCACGCGCGAGAACATCGAGGTCGAGGTTACCCAGGACTTCCAGGCGCTTCGGCAGGCGGAGTTCTCGCTCGACTCGACCCGCCGCGAGCTCGCCAGCGCCACCGAGGCCTACCGCGTCGCCCGCGAGCTCTTCAACAACGGTCGCGGCACGTTCACCACGCTGACCGACGCCGAGGGGGAGCTCACCCGCGCGCGGATCGACGCGCTGAATGCTGCCGTAAACGTTCGCCTTGCCCGCGTCCGGCTCGAGCACGGGGCGGGGCGCGACGTCGCCAAGGCCGTGGTCGCCCCCTAAAAAGAAGCCGCAAATAAGACCAGCGCGGCTCCCGGCGCTAGGCTTCACGGAATGAACGTCTCCGCTTCCATCGCGGGAGCCATCCTGCTCGCCGCGGGCGTCATCGGCGCGTGCTCGTCCTCGAGCCCATCTCGTCCCCCCGTCGAGACGACGGGGGGGACGGACCCGGGACCGCCGCCGGGGGGTGGCGGCGGCGGCTCGTCGGGAGGGGCGACCGCCGACGGCGGCACGACCACGCCGGGAGTCGACGCCGGGGTCGCCGTCGAAGGGGGCGTCTGCAACGACACGAACTGCACCGGATGCTGCACGCCGACCGGCGTCTGCAACTCGGGTACGAGCCTGGCGTATTGCGGTGTGTCGGGGATTGCTTGCGTCTCGTGCTCGCAGACGCAGACCACCTGCATCGCCGGGAACTGCGAGTAGCCTCAGCGTCGAGCGCTCTGCCGCTTGCGTGGCACGGACCGGACGAACCCGTGCTCCGGCGGCACGAGGCAATGCGTCGCCCGGCCGATGAGATCCGTCCGCCCCGCCTTGTGCAGCGCCTCGCGCGCCAGCGGCCAGCTCGCCTCGTCCCACCAGAAGATGAGCGCCTTCATCAGGCGCTTCTCGCGAAGATCCGTCGCCGTGTAGACCGGCTTCATCGTGAGCGGGTCGAGCCCCGTGTAGAACATCGTCGTGGCGACGGCCATCGGCGTCGGGATGAAGTCCTGGACCTGACGCGGGCGAAGGTTGTTCTTCTTCAGGTAGAGCGCGAGCTCGACGGTGTCCTTGAGCGTCGAGCCGGGGTGGCCGGTGATGAAGTACGGGACGAGATACTGCTCTTTGCCTGCGTCCTCGCTCGCCTTGCAGAACATGTTGGCGAAGTTCTCGTAATGCTCGATCGGGGGCTTCTTCATCTTGTCGAGCACCTCGGGGGAGTTGTGCTCGGGGGCGACCGAGAGCTGACCGCCCGTGTGGTGCTGCGCGAGCTCGCGCACGAACTCGGGGCTCCGCTCGGCGAGGTCGTAGCGGACGCCGCTCGCGATGTAGACCCGCTTGATCCCCTTCTCTTTGCGGACCTTCTTCATCAGGTCGATCAGCGGCCCGTGGTCGGTCACGAGGTTCTCGCAGACCCCCGGATGCACGCACGACAGGCGCCGGCACGCGCTCTCGGTGCGCTCGTCCTTGCACGCCATCTTGTACATGTTGGCGGTGGGGCCGCCGAGGTCGGTGATCGTGCCGCGGAAGTCGTCCATCCGCGAGAGGGCGCGCACCTCGCGTAGGACGTTCGCCTCGCTCCGGCTCTGGATGATCCGCCCCTCGTGCTCGGTGATGCTGCAGAACGTGCACCCGCCGAAGCAGCCGCGCATGGTCACGATCGAGTGCTTCACCGTTTCGTACGCCGGGATGCGCGCGCCGGCGTAGCTCGGGTGCGGGAGGCGGGTGAACGGCAGGTCGTAGAGGCCGTCCATCTCCTTCTCGCTGAGCGGCTCGGCGGGGGGATTGAAGTAGACCGCCTCTTCGCCGTGCACTTGCAAGAGAGGGCGCCCGTTGTGCGGGTTGGTCTCGTACTGGAAGTGGCGGCTCATGAGCGCGAACGCCTTCTTGTCGCGCACGACCTCCTCGTACGACGGGAGCACGACCAGCTTGCCGTCCGTGACGTACTTGCTCGCCTTCGCGAGGAGCGGCTCCCACTTCGCCCGCTTCCGCTTCACGTGCGCGGTGCCGCGGATGTCGGTGAGCTGATCGACGTGCTGCCCCCCTTCGAGGCGGCGCGCGATCTCCCACGCGGGGCGCTCGCCCATCCCGAAGACGAGGAGATCGGCCTTCGCGTCGAGGAGGATCGAGCGACGTACCTGGTCGCTCCAGTAGTCGTAGTGCGCGATGCGCCGGAGCGAGGCCTCGATGCCGCCGAGGACGATCGGGAGGCGCGGCTCGTCGGGGAACGCCTGGCGACAGAGGTTCGCGTACACGATCGACGCGCGGTTCGGACGCATGTCGATCTTGCCGTCGGGGGAGTACTGGTCCTCGCCGCGCATCTTCTTCTGCGCGGTGAGCTTGTTCAGCATCGAGTCGAGGTTCCCGGCGCTGATCCCGACGAAGAGGCGCGGCCTCCCCATCCTGGCGACGTCGTCCGGCGTGTTCCAGCGCGGCTGCGCGACGATCCCCACGCGGTAGCCGCGCCCCTCGAGGAAACGCGCGATGAGGACCGGACCGAACGCCGGGTGATCGACGTACGCGTCCCCGGTGACGAGGAGCACGTCGAGCTCGTCCCAGCCACGCGCGGTCATCTCCTCGCGCGTCGTCGGGAGGAATTTTGACGTGCGATCCTGCGGGGATTGGCGAGCGTCGCGAGGGTTACGGAGCTGGACGAGGTCCACGGGGGGGCGGGAAGGGTGACACGCCCGTCGGAGGAGCGCCAAGAGCTCGGCCCATCACGACAATCGTGGTCGGCCCCACGATCTTGGCTCGGCCCACCACGCCAATCGTGGTCGGCCGCACGATCTTGGCTCGGCTCACCACGCCAATCGTGGTCGGCCGAGGGTCGGAGGCTCGGCTCACCACGATTGGAGCTGTAGGCCGAGGGTCGGAACGTTGCTCACGCTCCCCCCGCCGTGCCAGCGGGGCGCGGGGCCGGGGGGGTGGGGTTCCCAGAACGGGGACCTGAGGCCCCTAGAACATGAAGATCCCCGCCGCATCGACCCGCGTGTTCTTCGCCTGCACGCCGTCCACGTAGTGGTCGAAGTAGAGGGCCCCCTCGACCCCCACCCTCACGCCGCTCATGACGTCCGCGAAGAGCGACGCGTCGCCGAAGTCGATCGACTTGCGGGTGCCCCAGGTGGACGAGTTCTGGTGGTTGCTGAGCGGGTCGGGGGGGGCGTTCGTGAAGTCCGAGGTGAACTGCGACGTGTTGTTCGACTGCATGTGCGCGTAGTTCACCGCGAGGAAGACGCGACCGTTGGCGAACGGGAGGTAGTACTGCAGGCCCGCGAGGTACGACGTCCACTGGACGGCGTGGAGGTTCCCCTGCAGATCGAACGCGACCATCCCGTTGTCGATGTTCGGGCTGTAGACGGGCTGGGGGTTCGTGGGCGTCGTGTTCGTGAGGTACGGGAAGGCGATGCCGCCGGTGAGGCCCGTGTAGAGGTCCGAGATGCCGTTTCCGTAGACGAGCTCGCCGTGAAGGGACAGCGAGTTGGACCGACGGGTCTTCGTCGCCGGGATGATGGGGACGAACGCGTCCACGGCGACCGACTCGGCGGCCAGGTTGACGTTCTGCGTGGGGGAGAGGCTGAGCTCCGGCAGGACGAAGTCGCGGTAGTTCCCGCTGACCCCGATGCTGAGCGGCTGGAGCCCCGTGCCCGAGGAGCCGTTCGTCATCACCCCGGTCCAGTGGTTCACGGCGAGCTTCAACCCCGCCTCGAGCTGCGGGATCGCCGAGCCGCTCTCCGGCGACCGCAGCACGGCGACCGCGACGTCGACGTTCAGCGGATTGGTATGGATGGTCTTCGAGAGCCGCAGCTGCACGTCGCGCGAGTAGAGCTCGCCGACGAGCCCCTGCGCCTGCACCGAGGCCGGGTGATAGACGTTCTGCCAGCCGAAGAGGTGCCAGTACTGCCCGACCAAGACGTCGACGATCGGGTTGTCGATGCGGAAGTACGCGTGCCGCACGCGCGGAACCGCCGAGCTGAAGTACTGATTCTGCGAGTCGCCGCTCGGAATGCTGGTCGTGCCGAGGCCGAAGAAGTCGAACTCGAGGAGGCCGCTCACCCGCACGCCGCCGCTCGTCTCGGGGGCGCGGATATGGAACCCGAAGCGGGAGTCGCGATCGCTCGCCGTGAACTGCGGGTTCTGTCCCGCGTAGTTCGTCTCGTAGGTGGACGGCAGGTTGGAGGGGAACGGGAGTGGTGGAGGGGCGACCGCTGCCCCCGCGGGGCGCTGCACGAGCGTGTTGCCCGCGAGGTCCGTGAAGCTCTGCGTCGAGTCGTAGATGAAGTCCGTCTTCACCTGCCCGTAGAAGGTCGTCGAGAACTTCCCGAGCACCAGCGTCGGCGCATCTCCGGCGACCTCGGCGCCCGTCGTCTCGTTCATGTCGCGGATCGCCGTGTCGTATTCGGCCTCCGAGAGGATCCCCTTCTCGCGCAGGAGCTTCAGCGTCGAGACGTCGAGGTGCAGCTCGCTCGCGGGCGGGAGGATGGGCTGCGGTTCCGTCGGAGGCGGGGGCGGAGGAGGGATCGCCGCCGGCTCACTTGCGACGGGGGCCCCTCCCGCCGGGGCCGACTGCGCTGCGGCGTTCGATGCAAAGACGATGGACGCGAGCGAGAACGAGATGAGAGCCACGCGCATGCGGGGAGCCTCGGGGGGGAGGGTTCACAGCTGCCCGCGACTCTACAACGGGTTGCCCCCCGCGGGGCGCGTCACGGTCAGTGCTGGAGGACCAGGGTATCGATGACCGTGTCGCCCGCGACGCTGCCGCCGCTCGCCTTCATGCCGTACGCGTTGAGCGTCAGGGTCGAACCGCTCAGCGTGAGGAGCACATAGCACCCGATGTACGGGCTCGGCGACACGAGTGACGTCGAGTTGTTCGTGAAGGAGGCCGGGTACTGGCCGACCGCGTAGGGGTCGGCCCCCGCCCCCGCGTTGATGACGTACGTGGTACCGCCCGCATCGACGATGTTCGGGGTCGAGACCCCCGCCGACGCGTTCCACGTGAGCGGCTTGCTGCGCTCGTACTCGTGGTCGTGCCCGTTCATGACGAGATCGACGTTGTACTGGGAGTACAGCGGCGCGAGCGAGGTGCGGGCCTGGAGAACGTCCGAGTCCACCGCATGGTCCGAGGTGGAGTAGATGCCGCGGTGACTCACCGTCACGATGAACGGGTGGTTCGTGCGGTCGGCGTTCGCCGCCTGAAGGTCCGACGCGATCCACGCGAGCTGCGCCGCCGCCTCGGCGCTCGACGGGTCCTCGCTGATCTCCTGGTCGTCGACCATGACGAAGTGCGTGTTGCCGACGTCGAACGACGCGTACGTGTTCCCGTACGTGTTCGTGGACCCCGGGATCGCGACGTTCGCGTAGAACTCCGACGACTCGTTCTCGTGGTTGCCGTTGATCGGCACGATGATGAACTGTCCGAGGGTGAGGAAGCCCCCCGGGCCGGCGTCGTCGGTCCAGATGGCGCTGAGCCACTGCGAGAAGAGCGACTCCTCGGTGCCGATGTCGACGATGTCGCCGCTGATGAGCAGGAGGCTGGCGCCGCTCCCGGTCATGCGCTGGTTCACCGCCTGCCACGTCGTAACCGCGTCGCGCGCGTCGCCGAAGACCCCCACGGTGATCGACCCGCTGGACGGGACGGTCGCGAACGACTGCGTGGCGCTCCAGATCTCCTGCCCCGGAGCCCCGCCGCCGACCTGGTAGTAATAGGTCGTGCCGGGGGTGAGGCCGCACAGGTCGACCTCGTGGAAGTAGGTCGGGTTGGTGTCGCCGAGGCCCGACGAGACCGGGGGCAGCGTGTAGACGAAGCCGGTCTGCACGCTCGCGCCGCTCGTCACCCCGGCGGGGCTCGTCGCGTAGCGGACACGCGCGTTCGACGTCTGCGCCGACGTCTCCCAGATGAACGTCGTGCTCGTCGTCGGATCGGCGTAGCCGGGGGATCCCTTCGTCGTGTTCCCGTGCAAGCCGACGCGCACGCGGATCGGGGCGGCGCCGGAGGCGCTCGAAGGCTGCGTGGTGTCGTCGAGCGCGAGGTTGGTGTAGCCGCGCGACGTGAGCTCGGAGATCGAGAAGGCGCACCCCGCAGGGTTGTAGAAGCCGCTCCCTCCCGTGCCGCCGTCGCTCCCGGCGGCGTCGCCGGTCGGGGTAGTCCCAGTCGGTGAGCCGGTGACGCCTCCGTCGGGAGAGGCGGGCGCGGCGCCGCTGCCGCAGTGAGCGACCACGAAAGGGGTAAGGGCGAGAGGGACGAGGGCGAAGAAGGCCGAGGAACGAAGCTTCATGAGGCGAAAAGGATGGCACACCACGGCGCGACGCGCGAGGCGAGAGGTGCGAGTTACACGATCGGCAGCGCGTATTCGCCGCGGCGGAATGATGAACCGTGAGCGTCGTGTGACACCGCGATGACGTGTCCGCCGACGGGAGCTCAGGGCGTGGTATCTCGTGGATGATGTCAGCCAAGGACGGCGTGGCGGTCGTCGGTGGGGGGGCGTGGGGTCTCGGGCTCGCTGCGGCGGCGGCGCGAACGGGGAAGACGACGCTCCTGCTATCGCGAAGGGCGCAGGGGAGCGCTCTTCCGCAAGGGGTCACGCTCGCCAAGGACTACCGCGAGATTGGGGCACGCGCGCGCCTGATCCTGCTCGCCGTCCCGTCGAGCGCGGCGCGCACCGCGGCGCGCGAGCTCGGCGATCACATCGACGGGCGGCACATCGTCGTGCACGGCGTGCGGGGGCTCGTCGGCGACAACGACGAGCTCAAGACGATCGGGGACGTCCTCCGAGACGAGACCCCGGCGCGTCGCATCGGCGCGCTCGGCGGCCCCGCGCTCGTCGACGATCTGCTCGCGGGGAGGCCGAGCGTGCTCGTCTGCGGCTCGCACTTCCCGGAGGTCGGCGCCGCGCTCTCCGAGTGCCTCACGCACGAGACGCTTCGTCTCTACACATCGCACGACCGGCGCGGCGTCGAGTGGGCGAGCGCACTCGTCGGGTGCCTGGCGATCGGGATGGGCTACGCGCAGGGGACCGGGGCGAGCCCGGGGCTCGTGGCGGCGCTCCTCTCGCGGTCGGTGCACGAAGCGGCGCGGCTCGCGGAGGCGGCGGGGGGTGAGGAGCGCACGCTGCTCGGGCTCGCGGGGTACGGAGATCTGCTCGCGGCGACGGGGCAAGACCGCCGGCCCGAGGTGCTGCTCGGACGCGCGCTCGCGAAGGGGGCGACGCTCGCGGACGCGCTGGCGGCGGTCGAGCACCGGATCGAGGCGGTCGATCTCGTGCCGAGGGTCGTCGCCTGGGCCGACCGGAGCGGCGTGCGCGCGCCGATCTTCCACATGCTGGCGGACGGGGTGCTCTCGTCGAGGCCGACGCGCGAGATCCTCCACGAGATGATGACGGGGCCGCTCGAAGCGGGATCGTGAATGGGGGGGAGTAGAGGCCGAGCCGCGATCCTGGTGTTTCAGGCGCTCCTCGTGAGCGCCTGCGCCGCCTCTCCGCCAGCCGCGTCTCCCCCTCCGCCTCCGTGCCCGACGATCGCGCCAACGCCCCCGCCCGCTCCCCCGCCGTCCGTCGCGACAGCTCCGCCCCCTGTCGTGCTCCCCCCCTCCATCCCGGACACGCCGGCGGAGCACGCCCTCGCGCAGGTCTTCGCCGACGCCTGGGACGACCAGATGAGGGAGGTGCCGACGCTTGCGTCAACTTTCGGCGATCGCCGGTTCAACGATCGATGGCCGGAGGTGAGCGAGGATGCCTTTCTGCGCCGCCGCGCCCACGCGACCGACTACCTCGCCCGGCTCCAGGCCATCCCGCAGGGGGCTCTCTGCGCCCAATCGCAGCTCAATCGCGCGCTCTTCGAGCGCGAGTACACGCTGGCGGTCGAGGGGTACGCGCACGGCTTCGACGGGTTCTCCGACGGGTTCAAAATAGGGGGGGCTCTCTACGCTCCCATCACGCCGCAAGACGGCATCCAGATCGCGGGAGACCTCGCGCGCCAGCTCCGCTTCGAGACCGCGAAGGACTACGAGGACTGGCTCCGGCGGATGGAGACCTTCCCTGCGTACGTAGACGAGACGATCTCGATCATGCGGGAGGGGATGAAGCGAGCGCTCCTCTACCCCCGCGTCGTCATGCAGCGCGTGAGCTCGCAGATCGATCGGCAGATCGTGACGTCGCCCGAGCAGAGCCCGTTCTTCAAGCCGTTCACGCACTTCCCCGCGGGGATTGCGGACGAGGAGCGCGCGCGCATGTCGGCGGCGGCGAAGAGAGCCATCACGGCGCGGATCGTCCCGGCGTTTCAGACACTCAAAGCGTTCTTCACGAAGGACTACCTCCCTGCGTGCTTCGACCAGGTCGGCATCTGGCAGATCCCGCACGGTGACGAGGCGTATCGCTATCTCGTCCGGCTCCATACGACGACGGACCTCGACCCGAAGGAGATCCACGAGATTGGCCTTCGCGAGGTGGCGCGCATCCGCGACGAGATGCAAAAGACGATGGAGAAGACCGGGTTCAAGGGGACCCTCAAGGACTTCTTCGTCAAGCTGAGGACCGACCCTCGCTTCTTCTACAAGACGCCGGAGGATCTCGAGGAGGCGTACCGCGCGACGGCGAAGCGGATCGACCCGCTCCTCATCAAGCTCTTCAAGACGCTCCCGCGAACCCCCTACGGCGTGGAGCCCGTCCCCGCGAGCCGCGCGCCGGAGGCGACCACCGCGTATTACGTCGGCCCGGCGGAGGACGGCTCGCGCGCCGGGACGTACTTCGTGAACCTCTACAAACCAGAGGCGCGCCCCACGTGGGAGATGATGGCGCTCACGATGCACGAGAGCGTCCCTGGGCATCACCTGCAGATCGCGCTCGCGCAAGAGAGAGGAGACGTCCCGGAGTTTCGCCGCCACGCCCAGTACACGGCGTTCGTCGAGGGGTGGGGGCTCTACGCCGAGTCGCTCGGGGACGAGGTCGGCCTGTACGACGACCCGTACGCGAAGTTCGGGCAGCTCGCGTACGAGATGTGGCGAGCGGTGCGGCTCGTGGTCGACACCGGGATGCACGCGATGAAGTGGGACAGGCAGAAGGCGATCGACTTCTTCCTCGACAACGACCCGAAGACCCCGCTCGACGTGACGAACGAGATCGACCGTTACATCGTGACGCCGGGACAGGCGCTCGCCTACAAGATCGGCGAGCTGAAGATCCACGAGCTGCGCGCGCGAGCGAAGACGGAGCTCGGCGCGCGGTTCGACGTGCGGGAGTTCCACGACGCCGTGCTCGAGCAAGGGGCCGTGCCGCTCGACGTCCTCGAGCGGCACATCAACGAGTGGATCGCGTCGAAGAAGCCCGCCCCCTGAGCCCCGCCCCTAACCCCGCCCTTCCCCCCGACCTCGACCCCGACCGCCGCCCCCTCCTCCGCCCCCTCCGCCCCCCCCTCCCCCTCTCCTCCCCTGCATCTCCCGCGCAATCGCCCTCTTCGTCTCCGCGTCGAGCCCCCTGCGCGCCGCGGGGAACAGGATCTTCTCTTCCTTCTCGATATGTCCCCGGTACGCCTCACCGAGCGCGCGCACCGCGCTCGCTCGCTCCTCGTCCCCCTTTGCTTCGCGTAGCACGCGCTGCAGCTCCGCTTGCGCCCGGTGCTCCGCGCGGAGCGACTCCACCACCGGAGCTAGGTCGGTCAGCGCCGCGAGGCGCGGAAAGAGCGACTCCTCTTCGTCGTCCTCGTGGCGGCGGATCGAGCGATCGACGAAATCGATGAACCGCGCGTGTGCGTTCGCGTCGCCGGGAGCGCCAGAGAGCTCGCGCAACCGCTCCTCGAGCTTGCGATGGCTCCGCTCCAGCTGAGCGAAGGGGTCGTCCTCGTTGACGCCGCTCCCGGCCATCGCCTCCGCCGCGATGACCCCGTAGTCGTCACCGCCGTGCCCGGCGGCGATGACGTCGTCGAAGCGCTTCGCCAGGGCGGGGAGAACGGCGAGCGGGAGCCCGCTCCGCTCCGCGACCTCGAGCGCGAGGCGGAGGTCCTTGCGCGCCATGGTGAGCTCGAAGCTCGGCGTGAAGTCTCCTTTCACCATGCGGGTCGTCCGCGCGTGCACGCCGGGGATCAACTTCTCGAAGACCCCCACGGCGTCGTGCGGCTCGAGCCCCATGCCGCGCGCCATCGCGAACAGATCGGCGATGCCTCCGGTGATGACGAGCCCCATCGCGTTGCCGAACAGTTTGTACGCCGCCGCCTCCTCACGCCGCGCGCCGACGTACCAGACCTCGCCGGTCAGCGGCGCCAGAACCTCGCGGAGACGCTCCGCCGACTCGCGCGGGCCGCTGAGGAGGATCATCCCCTTCGCGTCGCGCGCCATCGCCGGCGTCATGAAGACCGGGGCGTGGACGAACGCGACCTTCGCGGCCTCCATGCGCGCGTAGCGCTCGCGCGTCCCGAGCGGAGACGTCGTCGTATGGTCGATGACCCACGCGCCGGGCGAGAGCGCGCGCTGGACCTCCGGGAGGAGACCGTCCACCGCCGCGTCGTCAGACAGCACCAGGTGCACCCGCTCCGCCCCCGAGACCGCGTCGGCGATCGTCGCCGCGAAACGCGCCCCCTTCGACTCGAGCGCCTTCGCCTTCGACGCCGTGCGGTTCCATACGCTGACGGAGTCGCCGACGGCGAGGTGCCGTTCGACCATCCCCGAGCCCAAGAGGCCAGTCCCAAGGTGAGCGATCCTCGCCATCGTCTCTTCTCCCTTTTACGTTCTGTTTTTTTCCCTGCTCCGCGTTGCTCAGCCACCCATCAGGAGCCTGAGTAGAATCTCGACCGGTTTCCCGAACGGCGGACGGAGGAGCGCCGTCCCCGACAAGCGCGACTGGCGGAGGATTCCCTTCTTTTTCGAGAACGACTCGAAGCCGTCGACGCCATGGTAGTGCCCCATCCCGCTGGGCCCCACCCCACCAAACGGCAGATCATCGACGCCGACGTGGAGCATGGTCTCGTTGACGCACATACCCCCGGCGGTCGTCCTCGCGATGACGTGCTCGGCCTCGTCCTCGTCGTGACCGAGGTAGTACAGGGCGAGCGGTCGCGGGCGATCGTTGACGTAGTCGATCGCTTCGGCGATGCCACCGCCGTAGGTCTTGATGGGGAGGATCGGGCCGAAGATCTCCTCCTGCATGACGGCGAGGTCCTCGGGGGGATCGACGAGCAGCGTCGGGACGAGCTTGCGTTTCGCCGGGTCGAGCGTCTCTTTCGCGGGGTTGAGCTCGACGGTCTTCACGCCGCGCTCTTTCGCTTCGTCGAGATAGCCGCGAAGGCGGGCGTGATGCCGGTCGTTGATGATGCTCGTGTAGTCCGCGTTCGCGGCGAGCGTCGGGTACATCTTGGCGACGACCGCATCGCATGCCGTGAGGAACTCGCCGAGCAGGGGGCGCGGGACGAGGGCGTAGTCAGGCGCGACGCACGTCTGGCCGGCGTTGAAGCACTTGCCGGACATGATCTTCTCGGCGGCGGAGCGCGCGGAGATCCCGCCGCCGACGATCGCCGGCGACTTGCCGCCAAGCTCGAGAGTGACGGGGACGAGGTTCTCGGCCGCCGCGCGCATCACGATCTTCCCGACGCGGGTAGAGCCCGTGAACACGAGGTGGTCGAACGGTAGCCGCGAGAACGCCTCGCCGACGTCGGGCCCGCCGGTAACGACGCTGACCTGATCGGGAGAGAAGACGTCGGCGACGAGCGCCCCGAGCACCTCGGCCGTGTGCGGGACGAGCTCGCTCGGCTTGATCATCGCTCGGTTGCCGGCGGCGATCACCCCGACGAGCGGCGCGAGCGCGAGCTGAAGCGGGTAGTTCCACGGGGAGATGATCCCGATGACCCCGAGCGGTTGAAAGACCACTTCCGCGGTCGCAGGGAGGAACGCGATTCCTGCTTCGCGCGGTTGCGGGCGCATCCAGTCGCGGAGGTGCGCGCGGGCGTGGCGGATCTCGCTCATCACGACGAAGAGCTCCGCCGCCACGGTTTCGTGCTTCGAGCGATTACCGAAGTCGCGGCTGATGGCCGCCGCGATCGCGTCCTTTCGCGCCAGGAGGGCGCTCCCGAGACGCTCGAGCGAAGAGAGTCGATCCGCGGCCGACGGGGCCCCGTCTCTTCGCTGCGCGGCCTTGAGGCGCGTGAGGGTCGCGGCGAGATCAGGCGCGCTTGCAACGGCAGCGTGGCCCGGTGATGAAGAGGAAGAAGAGGACGAGACTGTCTCTGCGGAGGTCATCGAGGAAGGGTGTAGCAGCTACCCTTTTCCCGGTGTAGACCGCCCCGCGTCTGGCGCGGATGCGCCGTCAGCGCTCCGTGTCACGAGCGGCGCGTCGATCGTGACCCCTCCCCCGGTCGCGTAGAGGTGCCCGCCGCTCCGCACGAGCTCGAACCGCCCTGCCCCCGACGCCGCCCGCTCCGCGAGCGCGTCTACGAACGCGGCATCGAGCGCGTGAAGCGTGATCCGCGCGGCGCGCGGGAGGGCACGGGCCCGCTCGAGGACCCCGTCCGCGTCGGACGTCGAGTAGACGACGACCCGCCGCGCCGCGTTCGAGGCGCGCTTGAGCCTGTCGGACGCGGGGGAGCCGATCTCGATCCACTCGGCGATCCCCATCGCGTCCGAGATCGAGATCTCCGGCTCGTCCATGTTGGACAGCCCAGCCTTCGCGAAGGCGATGCCGGGGCCATAGGAGAGGGCGTAGGCGAGCGTCTTCGCGAGGACGCGCCGGGTGGGCTCCGAGGGGTGCTGCGCGATGCGAAGATCCAGCGCTTCATACACCCCGCGGTCGACGTCGGAGAGGTCGATGCGAAGGTGATGGACAGTGCCGGTGCGCGCCATTTCACGAACCTAGCGGTTGGCTGGGTCCCTGGCGCTCGACGGTCAGCGGGCGAAGTAAGTCGTCGCCCGGCGCTCGCCCTTCTTCGTGATCTTCTTCCCGCTCAGCGCCTCGGCGAGCGGGCCGGAGATCTCCTTCTTGTCGAGGCTGAGGAGCTTCTGAAGCTGCTCGGAGCGCATGCCGGTCTTGTTCTTCTTGAGCGCGCCGACGATCGACTCGACGACCGCAGCGATCTGCTGGGGCGAGCGACGCGCGAGGCGACCGCTCTTCCGGGCGCGCGGGCGGCCGGGGCCGCGGAGCGCGGGGGCGGAGACGCCGGCCGACGCACGACCGCGCGATCCTTCGGAAAGGATCTCTTCGAGCGAGGCAGAACGAATGGCGGCGAGGACGCCGGCCGAGAACTCTTCAGCAAGGGCTTCGATGCGGTTCTTTAGACTCATGGGCCCCGGAACCTAGTCGTTTGCGCGTTTGTAATCCAGAGGGATTGAGGGGTAGGGGGAATTTATTCAAACTGTCACTCAAACCCGCTGAACGACCCCACGCGCCGTCTCCGCGAAAACGAGGTCCGGCAAGTAGCGCTTCGCGCTGTTCACTTGCCATTCGCCGGCGAAGAGCGCGACCGCTCTACCTCGTACGTCCACGGCGGGGAGGCCGACGTTCTCGCGACCGAACGCGATGAGGTCGACCGCCTGGCCGTCACTGCGCGAGATCCACCGCGCGAACTCGACGTTCATCGGCTCGAGACGGACATCGGCGTCGTATTCGGCCTTGAGCCTGTATTTGACCACCTCGAGCTGGAGCCGACCGACTGCCCCGAGGATGGCGTCTCCCTCACGCCCCTCCGGCGGGCGATAGAGCTGGATGGTCCCTTCCTGCGCCAGCTGCTCGAGCCCCTTGCGGAGCTGCTTTCTTCGCAGCGGGTCCACCATGACGACGCGGGCGAAATGCTCGGGGGCGAAGCTCGGGATTTCCTCGTAGAAGAACTTTCTTCCTGCGGTGAGAGTGTCGCCTATCTCGAAGATACCTGGGTCGTACACTCCAATGACGTCACCCGCGAACCCCTCCTCCACGATCGTGCGTTCTTGCGCGAGGAAGGTGGTCGGATTCGCGAGGCGGATCGTCTTGTCGGTGCGCACGTGGAGCACCTTCATCCCGCGCTCGAACCGGCCGGAGCAGATGCGCACGAACGCGACGCGATCGCGGTGCGCCTTGTCCATGTTCGCTTGAATCTTGAAGACGAACCCACTGAAGGGCTCGTCCTCGGGAGACACCTTCCCAATGGTACTGTCACGGGGCGAAGGGGTGGGAGCCAGCTCGCAGAACGTGTCCAGGAAGGGCGCGAGACCGAAGTTGTTCATCGCGCTCCCGTAGAACATGGGAGACACTTCGCCCGCTTCGAACTTCGCTTGATCGAACGTGTCGCC
This sequence comes from Polyangiaceae bacterium, assembly GCA_052147435.1. Classification (GTDB taxonomy): domain Bacteria; phylum Myxococcota_A; class Polyangia; order Polyangiales; family Polyangiaceae; genus JBKQKP01. Next base: position 15,580 of record JBKQKP010000134.1, read on the forward strand.
CGCCGCCTCCAGCAGATCGGCCTCTTCGCGCAGGCGATCGTACCCGTAGTCGTCGAGCTCGCTGCGGAGCGACGGGTCGTCGAGGCCCGTGACCTGGAACGGCGCGATCTCGGCGCCGGAAGCTTGGCTCGAGCCGGCGTGCTTCGCGTCGAACAGGTACACGCGGCGGTTCAGCCGGTGGTAGATGCCGCGAAAGACGTGACCCTTGTAGATGGGCCACGTAATCGGAACGACTCCTATCCCGAGGACGCTCTCCACCTCGCCGACGAGGTCGAATGGCTCGCGCCCGGGGCGGTCCATCTTGTTGACGAAGGTGAAGATTGGCATCTTGCGCTGCTTGCAGACGCGAAAGAGCTTCTTCGTCTGAGGCTCTACGCCTTTCGCGCAATCGAGGAGCATGACCGCGGAGTCTGCAGCGTGGAGGGTGCGGTACGTGTCCTCGCTGAAGTCGGCGTGGCCCGGCGTATCGAGCAGGTTCATCTGCAGGCCGTGGTAGGCGAACTGAAGGACGCTCGACGTGATCGAGATCCCGCGCTCCCGCTCGAGCTCCATCCAGTCGCTCACGGCCGCCGCGCGCCCCCGCTTCGCCTTCACGGCGCCGGCGAGCTGAATGGCCCCTCCGTAGAGGAGGAGCTTCTCGGTCAGCGTCGTCTTCCCGGCATCGGGATGGGAGATGATGGCGAACGTCTTGCGACGGCGAATCTCCTGGGCGAGGCGCGCGTGGTCGGGGGCGGTCGCCTGCGAGGGGGTAGGCTCACCACCGGGCCCGGGCGGATTGACGGATTCGGACATGGAGGGGGCTCGCATTAGCACACGGAGAAGGTGTGCGCTGGACGGCGCCGGTCACAGGCTCCAGCCCCGCATCCGATAGACGAACCGCCCGACCCGCTCGCGGATCGCCGCGGTGCTGTCCGCGAGCGCGGCAGCGCGGGGTAGCCAGCCGATCGAGCTTCTCGCGGGGTCGTTCGCGCGGAAGTCGACCGACAGCGTATCGACCTCGAGCCCCTCCCGCAGAAAGCATCCTCGGGCGCGCTGCATGTGCGCGGCGCTCGTCACGAGCAGATCGCGCGTCCATCCCCGCTCGCGCGCGATCCGGACCGACTCGACGGCGTTCTCGTGCGTGTTGGTCGAGCGGGTATCGATCACGAGCCGCGCGGGATCGATCCCCCACGCTTCGAGCTGCTCCGCCATGATGTGCGCCTCCGGCTCGATGTCCGGCCTGACGCCGGGCCAGTTCCCCCCGCTGAGGATCGCGCTCCTCGCGCGGTTCGTCCGGAGTAAATCGAAGGCAGTGAGGAGACGCTCGACCGCGTCGTTGAAGGAGGGGCGGCCGGTCTCGGCGGTGACCGGAGGGTTCGTCGCGCCGCCGAGCACGATGACCGTGTCGTAGATCGCGTCCGGCCTCATCGTGGTCAGCGGGGGCTGCTCGAGCCCGCGCTGCAACCCGTTCGACACGGCCGGTGCCGAGAAGACCACGAGGATCGCGAGCGCCGCCGCCGGGAGCGCGAACGCCAAGCGCGGAGCCCGCTTCGACAGGACGTACGAGAGGACGAGGAGCGCGAGCGCCGCGAAGAGCGGCTCGAAGAGGACGTCGGCGATGCGGTTCACTTACTTGCGGTCACATATAGAGGTAGAAGTCCCATCTCAGAAGGGGAATGCCCAGTATGTGTCACCCGGCACAGTCTCGAAAATGAGCTTCAACTTTCGCCTGGGCTCGATCCCCGTGAGGGTCCACGGCTCTTTCCTCCTCGTGGTGCTGTTCCTCGGTCTCGGCGGGGGGGACGCGGCGGGGCTCGTGCAATGGGCGCTCGTCGTCTTCGCGGGGGTCCTGCTGCACGAGCTCGGGCACGCGCTCGTCGGGCGCTCGTTCGGGCTGACGCCGCAAATCGATCTCATCGGGTTCGGAGGGCTGACGTCGTGGAGCGCAGGGGACGCGCGCGCGCTCAGCGCAGCGAAGCGGATCGCGATCAGCCTGGCGGGGCCGTTCACCGGGATCGCAATTGGGATCGGGACGTGGGTGTTCATCCGCGCGCGCGGCGGTTTCGCCCCTCTCGGGTTCTTCGATCATGACACGCCGTGGACGTCCCTCACCTACGTCATCGTCTGGGTGAACGCCGGGTGGGGGCTCCTGAACCTGCTCCCCATCTTGCCGATGGATGGGGGGAACGTCCTCTTCCAGAGCTTGAACTGGCTCACGAAGGGGCAGGGGGAGAAACCGGCGCGGATCGTCTCGCTCGTCGCGGCGGCGTCGATCTGCCTTCTCGCGCTCCTCTTCCGGCAGACCTATGGAGCGTTCCTCGCGGGTATCTTCGCCGTGCAGAACGTCCAGGCCCTGAGAGCAGCTACCTCCCGCGAGCGTGACGCGCCTCTGGTCGCGCTCCTCAAGTTGGGCTTCGACGCGCTCGGGCGAGGGGAGTCCGCGGAGGGGATCCGCGTCGGCCGTGACGTCCTCTCCCGCGCGACCGACGCCGCCGTGCGCTCGGACGCCGTCAGGCTCCTGGCCTTCGGCTATCTGCTGGCGCGCGACTGGGGCGAGCTCATGCAACTGATGGAGTCACCCGCATCGGGTGCGATCGGCGACGCCGAGATGGCAAAGTTCGAGCAGGCGGCGCGCGAGCTCGAGCGCCCGGACGAGGCGAATCGAATCGCCGCCGTAGTGGAAAAACGACGGCGCCCGAGGCTCTGAGTGGCTCGCAGATCTCGCAAAGCGATGCCGACCCGGTGCACAATGGCCTCCGTGCGTTTCCTATTCATCGCCCTCCTGTCTGCGGCCGCGCTCGGATGCAACGAGGCCCCGCTCATTCCCGCTCCGGACGCCGCCGTCACGTGCACGGCTCCGCAGCTCGAAGCCCCCTGCAAGGTCGGGGACGCCGGGCTCCCCGGGTGCGGCCCCGATCTCCAGTCGTACGCGGCGCTCGGCCAGGAGGTCGTGATCGGCGCCGGGAGCTACGAGGCGGGCTGCACCGTCATCGTGAACTCCCACGCCCTCGACCAGGACGATCAGTGCACGACGCTCGGCTCCTGCGATTGCCAGCCGGACGATGGCGGCGTGAGCTTCAGCTGGATCTGCTACGCGAGCCACTGAGTCGCGCCGCGTGCTAAACATTCGGTCCGGCCGCCCGCGATGCTCAACCTCACGCGCACCAAGCTCGATCCCCTACGCGAGGCTCTTCGCGAGCGGGGGGCGCGCCCATCGATCGTCGTCCCCGCGACGCCAAACGCCCAGGAGCTCGTCGAGGCGCTGAGGCTGGTCGAGGAGTGGGGGGCGTTCGTCGAGGCGATGTACCTCATGATGGCCGCCGACCGGCGCGTGAAGAACGTGGAGCGCGAAGTGCTCCGCGGAGCGCTCTTGCTGCTGTCCGAGGAGCGGGTCCGGACGCGCCACATGGAAGCGATGCTCGACGCGGCGATGCGCAAGATGATGGTCGAGGGGCCGGAGAAGCGGCTCGCCGCGGTGATCGAAGCGCTGCAGGGGAACCCCGCGAAGGCCGAATCGGCGGTCGTCGTGGCGGCGGCGATCGCGGCCGCGGACCTCCGGGTCGTTCCGGAGGAGCACGCGTTCCTGGCAGAGCTGGCGCGCGGGTTGGGGATCGACGAGGCGCGCGCCGAGAAGCTGCTCGGCGAGATGGCGGAAGAGGCGGTCGCGCAGTAGGGCGAGGCGCCTCAGCTCGGGGGCAACCTGTGGCTGCTCGGCGGCGGAGGGACGAGCGACGCACGCGCCGCGATCCCGAGCTTCACGCGTAGCTCGGCGAGCTGGCGTGACTCGGTGAACGCAATGAGATCGGCGCGACGGTCCTCGAACGTGAGCTCCGCGATCGCGCGCGGCTCGCCGCGCATCATCGAGAGCGCCACCGCGAGATCGCCCGCGAGGAGTAGGCCGGCGCGGTTCGCGGTGAGCTCGACGCCGACGAGCCAGGCCGCGAGGTCGAGCTTCCCGCCGCGCGCGTCGAGCTGCTCCACCGCGACGGCGAGCGCGTTCTTCTGCGACTCGCTGACGTGCTTCACGAGCTCGCGCCGCACCTTCACGCTGGCGGGGCTGATCGGGAGCGGGAGCTCGGGGCGAGCCACCTTCACCGCCGCGATGACGAGCGCCGTCAGCTCGGCGAGCGTCGGGTAGAAGAGGAGCACGTAGTGCTCGGGGCGGTAGTAGACGAGGTGGCGTGCCACGAGGAACGACAGCTCCGGCACCTTGTGGCCGCTCCCGAGCGACGCCGCGAAGGCGGTAGACGGTTCGTCGGCCTGGACGGCGGCGAGCCCGCCTGGCACGGAGTCCAACATGTACAGCTCCGGAGCCTTCACGCCGAGGACCTGGCTCGCCATCGCGAAGGTTCGGACCAGAGTCGCCGTACTGTCCGCGGGCTGCCGCCGCTCCTGATCGAGCAGGACGAGCTTCCTCTCCATGCGAAGCTCGTCGAGCTTCACGCGGACCGCACCCGGAGCGACCGCTTCGGCGATGGCGTCGATGACTGGGTCGTACCCCGGCGCGCGCAGGAGCGACCAGGCCGCGTCGTCGAGCGTAGACGTCGCCCGAAGCTCGCCGCGAAATTGGGTCACGAGGACCCCTTGGTCCACGTTCACGGCGCCGAGCGCCTCGAGCGCCGTCGCCGCGAGCCACGCGCGATCGGTTGCCCCCGCCCGACGGTGCAGCTCGTAGAGGCGCCTGTGCGTCTCGGCGCGCGAGGGGTCCATCCGGGCTGCGATCTCCAGCTCAGCGACGGCCGCCTCGCGATCCCCTTTCGCGACGAGGAGCTCGGCGAGCGCCGCCCTCGTCTCGACGTCCTTCGGCCGGAGCTTGACGGCGGCCGTGAACGCGTCGAGCGCTCCGGGGCCGTCGCCGAGCTTGTCGCGCCGGAGCTGCCCGAGCCGCTTGCAGATGTCCCAGGCCCGGGTCGCGTCCTCGCGCTGGGCGAACGCGTCGACGAGCCTCTGATAGAGCTTCTCCAGATCGCGCCACTCCTCGCGACGCGAGTGGACCGCCACCATCGCCGCGAGCGCCCGCTCGTGCGTCGGGTCCTCTTCGAGCACCGTCGAAAGGACCGCGAGTCCAACCTCCTCGTCGCGCAGTCGCCCGAGAATGAGGTCCGCCTGCTCGAATCGACGCTGCGCTTTGTCGTGCAGGAGCGGCGCCGCCTCGGCCATCGTGCCGAGGAGATCGACCAGCTTCTTCCACTGCCGCAGCGCCTCGTACCCCGCGCGGAGCGCAGCCAGGAGCGCCGGCTCGTTGGGGCGAACCGTGATCGCCTCTTCGAGCACCTCGACCGCCGTGCGCAGGTCTTTGGCCTCTTCGTAGAGCTCCGCCGCGCGCGCGAACGCCTCGACCCGCCGCGCCTGGTCCGGCAGCGCGCGAGCGAGCCGGCGCTCGTAGCCTGCGGCGCGTCGCAAGTCCTTCGCGTCGAGGGCCATCTTCGCGAGCGCGACGAGCGAGCGGGCGTGGTGCGGATCGGCGGCGAGCGCCTTCTCGTAGTTCGCCTCCGCCTCGCGGTCCTTGCGCTGCGCGAGCTTCACCTCGGCCACGCTCGCGTAGAGCGACGCCATCGCCTGCGGGTCCTTGTCCCCGAGGAGCATCAGCGCCTTCCGGTAGGCGTCGAGCGCGAGGTCCCATTCCCCCTTCTTGTGGGCCCGCTCCGCGTCGGCCAAGATCGGCTCGATCGCGGGGAGCGGGAGGATCGCGCGGGCCCGCCACGGAGTGCGCGGGTTCTGGATCGACGGCGGCGAAGGGCTCGCCTCGGGAGGCTCGGGGCTCCTCTGAGGCGGCTGCGGCAGCTCGGAGACGCGCTCCGCGATCGGCGCCACCACGACGAAGTCGCTCGGACCTTTTACGTGCGCGAAGCTCGGTACGGTCTGAGCGAACTCGGGGTGCTCGGTGATCTTCGCGTAGCAGCGCGACATGAGCATCGTCCCGTCGGCCGCAAGCGCGCTCGCGTCCTCGATCGCGTGCACGAAGAACCTCGTCAGCGACAGCGACGGCGGCGACCCTTGCGGGCTCGACTCCACGGCCGCCAAGAGCTCGATCCCGCGATCGCGGGGACTCACGGCGCGGACGATCGCCTCGACGTGCTCGAACGCGTGCATCGCGTCGCCGGACTCCCCCTGGACACGCGCGTCGATCACGAACAGGAGCTGCGCGAGCGACTGGCTCGCGACGATCCGCGCCATCTCCACGATCTCGAGCGGAAGGTCTCCGTCGAGCAGGATCTCCCCCCCTTCTATCCGAACCTCTCCCGCCACGTAGACGAGCGCCGAGTCCTCCGGATCGGCCGCGCCGATCGCGCGTGAGAGCTCGCGGGCGAGAGTGACCCCGCTGCGGAGGCGAACGAGGTTGAACCCAGCGCGTCCGACGGCGAGCCGAAGCGGGGCGAGGCGATCGACCGAGCCCAGGATCTCCGGGGGCTCGATGACGAGGGCGAAGCGCATGTGAGCGCGAGGGTACTTTCGCGCGCGCGGGCTTACCAGAGCCCCTACGCGAATGAGACAACGAGCGGCGCGTGGTCCGATTCGGGGAGCGGCGGAGCGTTTGGGCCGAGCTCGCCGTGGTCTTTGAGCCCCTCGTTCAGAAACTGGGCGCTCTGCAAGCGTTCCCGGAGGGGGCGCGTGACCAGGATGTGGTCGATCTGCTGGCGCTTGCCGTGGTGAAGAATGCTGAAGCGCGCCTGCTCGGGGACCATGTCGGCGCACGGGACGAGCTCAGCGGGGGCGCCGCCGGCGAGGACCCGCAGGACGGACGAGAGGGGGTGGTCGTTCAGGTCGCCGGTGACGGCGACGTGGCGTGACGCGTTCGCCGCGAGCAGATCGTCCACGAGGCCACGGACGAAGAGCGCCTCGGCGGCACGCCACACTGTGCTCCGGAGGTAAGCCTCGGCGTAGTCGTGAGTGGTGACGGGGGGGATCTCGCCGCGGGAGTCGCGCAGCGGCAGGGGGCGGTTCGACTTGAAGTGCGCGACGAGGACGTCGACAGGGCCGAGCTCGCCCGCATCGATCCGCGCGCGGACGATGCCGCGGCGAAGCGGGATGCGTGTGCCGAACGGAGGGGGATCGCCGGCGACGAACGTGGGGAACGCGAGGTGCTCGGCGGTATGGACCATCGACTCGACGATCGGGAGGCGCGAGACGAGCGCGCACCGGATGCCGCGCTTGTCCGCGGTCCCGACGATCGGCTCGCCGTAGCCGAGCTCGGGCACGCGCGCCGTCAGCTCCTTCACGACCGCGGCCGACCCTACCTCTTGTAGCGCGACGACGTCCGCGTTCGCGCGCGTGAGCACCGCGGCGAGGTTCCCGAGCTTCCGATCGAGGTGCGCGCGCGAGGGGGCGTCGGTGGCCTCGAAGAAATCGAGGACGTTGTAGGTCGCGAGGGTGAGGGGCACGGGAGGGGAATAACACACGAAAAGCCCCTCAATCCGGCCCTTCGCGTGCGTAGACTTCTCCCTCCCCCGATTCGGGGGAGGGCCGGGGTGGGGGCTCTCCCACGCGCGATCAGCTATCTTGGACGGTATGGAGCTCCCCAACGAGGACGACCTCCGCTGGATCGTCTCCCGCTATGCCCACCTCCGTGCCGAGCATGGCGAAGCCATCGGGACGCCGGAGCTGGTCGAGCCGACGGGAGAGTTCTTTCCGGACGCCTTCGCCCCGAGCCCGCAAGGGGTGGCGACCCTGATTCGCAGGATGCTCACCTACGCGCCGGTCGCGGACGACGTGCCTCTCGAGCTCGCGTTCGCCGAGGCGGAAGAAGGGGGCGGCGGCGGGTGCGGGACGGGGGGATGCGGGACGGATGGGGGGAAGGCAGGACCGGTCGGCGAAGCGCTCGCGGCGGCGAACGGCGCGGGGTACCGGCTGATCGTCCCGGTCCGCGACGTGGGGGACCCTGTCGTGTTGGCCGCGTCGCTCGCGAGGTGCCTGGGAGGGATGGTTCTCGGGGAGGCGGGGGAAGAGGTCGACGACCTCGAGCGGCTCGCGGCGGCGGAGATGGCGGCAACATTCTCCGGTTTCGGCCTCCTCCTCCTCTGCGGCGCGTGCGTCTACACGAAGGCGTGCGGAGGGCTACGGGCGCACCAGGGGACCGTGCTCGACGTCCCCTCGAGCGCCGTCGCCCTCGCCCTCTTCCTCCGCGTCCACGACAAGAAGCCGGCGGCCGCTCGCCGCCACCTCGAGACCACGCAGCGCGAAGCGTTCGACGAAGCGCTCCGCTGGGTCGACGCGAGACCGCACCTCCTCGAGGCCCTGCGGGTGCACCCCGAGTCGCTCGTTGACGGGGTGTTCCCGGCCGAGCCTGCAACGGGGTTCCTGTCCCGGGTGCTCGGGAAGCAGCAGGCCACCTTGCCCGAGCCGATCGCAGCGCCGATGGCGAGGCGGAAGGCGCGGAGCGAGGAGGAGGAGCGGAAGCTTGCGGAGACGAAGGCCCTGGTCGAGGAGGCGCTCAGGGCGCGGTAGAGGCCGTCACCCCTCGGTGTGCCTCACGTACTCGAAGTCTACCGGCCTCCCCTTGATCCCCTGCTTCGGCGCGGCGATCCAGTTGGCCATCTGCTTCGGGTCGAAGATGGGCTTCTGCATGAGGCTTTTCACGTACGCCTTGTCGGCGTCGTTCGGGAGCCACTCGTCTTTGCGCTTCTCGAACTCGTCCTTCGACAGGAGCTTCCCGCTCGGATCGGCGCAGACGTCCGCGTAGATCCCGACGTGGCGATGGAAGCGGCGGCTGGGCAGGGCGAGCTGGAACTCGATGCCGTGCGCGGCGATCGTCCGGTTCCACTTGTCGACACCACGCTGGCAATCGATGACGTACTCGTCGCGGAGGACCTCGTTCATGGCGTTGCGGAGAGGGACCTCCTCGCGAACGACGGCTCCGTTCTTCGGAACGTCCATCGGGTAGATCCCCTCGAGCGCGCGGTGCTCCTCTTGCGCGTCCTCCTTGGCGCGCCCCTTGAGCCCCGTGGCGAAGAAGGTGGCGGCGTTGGAGCTGATCTCGCCTCCGAAAAGGTCGAGCGAGAGCGAGTACCAGAGGTTCAGGTACTTCTGCATCGTCGGGAGATCGATGAGCCCGAGCTTCCGCACGTCGTCGACGTGCGAGACGCCGCGCTCCTTCATCTGCCCCGCCGTGCGATCGAGGATCCGGAGCACGCCCGTCTCCCCCACGAACATGTGGTGAGCTTCCTCGGTGAGCATGAAGCGCGTCGTCCGCGAGAGCGGGTCGAACGCGCTCTCGGCGAGCGCCAGGAGCTGGAACTTCCCGTCACGGTCGGTGAAGAACGTGAACATGAAGAACGAGAGCCAGTCGGTACACGGCTCGTTGAACGCGCCGAGGATGCGCGGCTTGTTCTCGTCGCCGCTGCGCCGCTCCAGGAGCGCCTCGGCCTCCTCGCGCCCGTCGCGGCCGAAGTACGTCTGGAGGAGGTAGACCATCGCCCAGAGGTGACGCCCTTCTTCGACGTTCACCTGGAAGAGGTTGCGAAGGTCGTACACGCTCGGGCAGGAGTGGCCGAGCATCCGCTGCTGCTCGACGCTCGCGGGCTCGGTGTCCCCCTGCGTGACGATCAGCCTGCGGAGCGCGTTTCGGTGCTCGCCCGGGACCTGCTGCCAGACCGGCTCGCCGAAGTGATCGCCGAAGCCGATCTTCCGGTCGGGGACGGCGTCGGCCAGGAAGATGCCCCAGCGGTAGTCGGGCATCTTCACGTAGTCGAAGTTGGCCCACCCGTCGGGCTCGACGCTGATCGCCGTCCGAAGGAAGACGTCGTCGGCCTGGAAACCCGACGGCCCCATCTCCTTCCACCAGCTGATGAAGCTCGGCTGCCAAGCCTCGAGCGCGCGCTGGAGCTTCTTGTCGTCGGACAGGTGAACGTTGTTCGGGATGCGCTCGTTGTTGACTGCGGTGGTCATGGCTAGGTCCTTCTCCAATCGAACTCGGGCCGCTCGGGCTTCCCGTACAGCGTCAACGCCCCACGCTCCCCCACCGCGTTCGGCCGCTGGAAGATCCAGTTCTGCCAGGCCGACAGGCGCCCGAAGATCTTCGTCTCCATCGTCTCCGGCCCGGCGAAGCGGAGGTTCGCTTCCATGCCCGTCATCGCGTCGGGCGACATGCTCGCCCGCTCTTCGAAGGCGATCCGGATCTCGTCGTCCCAGTCGATGTCGTCCGGCGCCATGGTGACGAGACCCGCCTTCACGGCGTCCGCCGTCGCGATCGGGCCGCTCATCTCGAGCGCGCGTGAGACCCGCTCCGGCTCGCGAAGGAACCGCGTCTGCAGGCGCGTGAGCCCGTTCCCCATCGGGAGCGGCCCCGCGTTCATCGGCGACGTGTGCATCGCCACGCCGTCGGCGTCGAGCATGAACACGCGGTCCGCTGCGAGCGCGATCTCGAGGAGAGAGCCCGCGAAGCACGATCCGGGATCGACGAGCGCGAAGAGACTCTTCGACGTGACGTCGAGCTTCTTCAGGACGCGCTTCATCAGCAGGGTCACTTCGCGGACGAGACCGTCGTCGTGGTGCTTCGCCAGCATCGCGTCCACGGCGAGTACCGCCTTCGGATCCCCCTGCGTCTTCAATGCGACGACGCCGATGCCGAGCTGGTTGAAGCGTAGGTCGAAGAGGGCGTCTTCGAGCTCGCGGAAGGCGCGAATGGCCCACGCGTTCGCCCCCGCTTCGGCGAGCGCCTCGGGAGTCTGCGGCTCGGCGCCGCTCGGAGCGCGCACCGTCAAAGTCGCCTTCCGCGCGGCGGGCTCGAGCTCGACGGTCACGTACTTGTACTCGACGTGCGTGGTTCCTGGTGTGGACCGAGCCGCGCCAGAAGGCGCGGACTCGCCGTCCCTCTTCGCCTCGAGCGCCGGCAACTTCACCGCCTTGAACGACTTGCGCTTCGACCGCGCCACCATCGCCGTCAGCCGCCGCTTCACCGCCTCCTCGAACTTCGCCTTCGGCGGCGCCTCGTCCACGAGGTTCCACTCGACGGCGCGCTTGCCGCGCACCCCCTCGGCCACCGTCGAGAACGCGTCGGCCAGATCGCGCCGGATCTTTCGCTTGTCGACGAGGCGCGTGAGTCCCCCGGTCCCCGGGAGCACGCCGAGCAGCGGCGCCTCCGGCAAGCTCACTGCGCTCGATCCGTCGTCCGTGAGGACGATCTCCTCACACGCGATCGCCAGCTCGTATCCCCCGCCCGACGCCGTCCCGTTCAGCGCCGCGAGCGCGCCGATCCCCGACTCCGCGCTCATCTCCTCGAGCCCGAGCCGCGTCTCGTTCGTGTACTTGCAGAAGTTGACCTTGAACGCGTGGCTGGAGCTCCCGAGCATGTAGATGTTCGCGCCGGAGCAGAAGATCTTGTCCTTCGCGCTCGTGAAGACGACGGCCTTCACCTCGGGGTGCTCGAAGCGAATGCGGGTGAGGGCGTCAGCGAGCTCGATGTCGACGCCGAGATCGTAGGAGTTCAGCTTGAGGGGGTATCCGGGGCGAAGCCCGCCGTCCTCCTTCACGTCCATGGCGATACGGGCCACCGCCCCCGCGTATTCGGCGGGGTAGTCCACCTTCCAGTGGCGGTAGCGATCGGGGTGCGTCTCGAAGCGGACCGGGTCGGCGGGGGTGGTCTCGTGGGCGCCCATGGGTAGGTGGATTTCGTACGACGGGACGAACCGCTCGGCAAGTAGTATAGTGCGCCCCCGGTGATACAGGATGCAACATAGTGCACTTCCGCCTGCGCACGCGAACGGCGCGAATCGCCGCAGAGCCGACCTCCTGCGGACGCTCGGCAGCGCCGTGCGCGCGCGCCGCGGTGAGAAGGGGCTAACGATGCGGCAGCTCGGCGAAGCCGCCGGGGTGAGCGAGCGGTTCCTCGTTCAGCTCGAGACAGGCGAGGGAAACATCTCCGTCGCGCGGCTGGAGGACGTGGCGGAGGCGCTCGGGACGACCGCGGCTCGTTTGCTTGCGTCGGCGAGCGAGCAGCCGCGGGTCCCGCCGTCGCGCCCCGCGCCGGTCGTGGCGCTCCTAGGACTACGCGGCGCGGGCAAGAGCAGCATCGGGGCAAGGGTCGCCCGCCGGCTGCGGGTCCCGTTCGTCGAGCTCGACGCGCTCGTCGCGCGAGAGGCGGGGATGTCGCTCGACACGATCTTCGAGATGCACGGCGAGGCGTACTTCCATCGCCTCGAGCGCGAGACGCTCCGCAGGCTCCTCGACGAGACGGACGGGCGCGGCGCGGTCCTCGCGACGGGGGGATCGATCGTGACCGACAAGGAGACGTTCGACCTGTTGAAGCAGCGCACCGTCACCCTGTGGCTGAAGGCACGCGCGCGCGACCACTGGGACCGCGTCGTCGCGCAGGGGGACGCCCGCCCGATGCGCGGCCGGACAAACGCGATGAGCGAGCTGAAGGCGCTGCTCCGCGAACGAAAACCCCTTTACGCGCAAGCTGCGCACATTATCGATACGTCGAACGCGGAGCTGGGGGAGACGGTAGAGCGGGTGTTGAAGGCGGTGAAGGCGCGAACGAGGGCTGGAGGAGAGGTGAGATCGTGATGGATCTGGACAGCTATCTCGAGGGGAAATGGGTCGCGGGTAAGGGGAAGACGGCGACGCTGGTGAACCCGGCGACGGAAGAGCCGATCGCGCGCTGCTCGACCGAAGGGGTCGACTTCGCCGCGGCGCTCGCGTTCGCGAGAGAGCGCGGCGGCGCGGCGCTGAGGGGGATGTCGTTCGCCGCGCGCGGCGAGATGATCCGCGCCATGTCGCGCGCGATCCACGCGCATCGCGACGAGCTGATCGGCCTCGCGATCGCGAACGGCGGGAACACCCGCTCCGACGCGAAGTTCGACATCGACGGCGCCTCTGGGACGCTCGCCGCGTACGCCGACGTCGCGCAGGAGATCGGCGACGCGCGCGTCCTCGCCGACGGCGACGCGACGCAGCTCGGACGCTCGGCGCGGCTCTTCGGTCAGCACGTCTTCGTCCCGCGGCACGGGGTCGCCGTGCACGTGAACGCCTTCAACTTCCCGGCGTGGGGGCTCGCCGAGAAGGCCGCCGTCGCGCTCCTCGCGGCAATGCCCGTCGTGAGCAAGCCGGGGACGAGCACGGCGCTCGTCGCGCACCGGATCGTGAAGATCTTCGTCGACGAGAAGCTCCTGCCCGAAGGAGCGCTCTCCTTCGTGTGCGGCGGAGCGGGGAGTCTCCTCGACCACGTCGGCGGCCAGGACGTCCTGGCGTTCACCGGCTCGAGCGGGACGGGGGCGATGCTCCGCGGGGGCAAGGGGGTGCTCGCGCACTCGGTCCGCGTGAACGTCGAGGCGGACAGCCTCAACGCCGCGGTCCTCGGACCCGACGTCGAGGAGGGATCCGAGGTCTTGAATCTCTTCTTGACCGACGTCGCGCGCGACGTGACGCAGAAGACGGGCCAGAAGTGCACCGCGATCCGCCGCGTCTACGTCCCCGCGGCGAAGGTCGACGCCGTCGTGGAGCTGCTTCGCGAGCGTCTCGCCGCCGTGAAGGTCGGTGACCCCGCGCGCGAAGAGACCGGCATGGGCCCGCTCGCAACCGCGCAGCAGCTCAAGGACGTTCGCGACGGGATCGCGAAGCTCGAGACGTGCGCGAAGATCGTCTTCGGTACGAAGGACGCCCCGTTCGCGAAAGGCTTCTTCCTCGCCCCTGTGCTCCTCGTCGGCTCTTCGCCGAGCGCTGGCGACGCCGCACATTCCCACGAAGTGTTCGGCCCCGTCGTCACCGTGATGCCGTACGACGGCAGCGCGCAGGGGGCCGCGCGTCTCGTCGCCGCCGGCGGCGGAGGCCTCGTCGCGAGCGTGTACTCGGACGACAAGGACTTCCTCCAAGGCTGCGTGCTCGGCATCGCACCCTTCCACGGCCGCGTGACGATCGGCTCGTCGAAGACCGCCGCGCAATCGATCCCGCCCGGCACCGTTCTCCCGAGCCTCATTCACGGCGGACCCGGGCGCGCGGGCGGAGGCGAAGAGCTCGGCGGCCGGCGCGGTCTCGCGTTCTACATGCAGCGCACGGCACTTCAGGGAGACCGCGCGCTGCTCGAAGCAATCACCGGAAAGCGCTGAGCGCGCCGTTCAGTCTCGCGCGGTATGCGCGAGGCGCTCAGTCGCGTCGCGTGATCGCGTCGCGTGTGGAGTCGCGTTTGGTCATCACCTGCGTGCTGTTATTTTCCACAAATGTGTAGTGAGCGTCGTTCATCGGGTGATGCTGGGAGTACGCAGTTGCGCGGGACACCATGACCCGGGACTCCAAACTTCTGCCACATTGTCCCGAGGCGTAGGCGCTCAGCATCTCATTGTCGGGGAGCCCATTGCACATCCGAAAGGACTCGCGCGCGATGTGAAGGCCGGCACGGAAACACAGTTTCCTGTCGGACGTGACATCCTGCCCGGTCCACCCCTCGACCGTTTTCCCCGATCCGATGTGCAACTGCATGAAGCACCACGAGGTCCCTCCGTCGCCACGCGCGCGCCCATTCTCGACGTCCACGCGAAATGTCGATTCGTGCGCGGCAATCGAGGCCAAAAGGAGCGCCGTCTTCGCGCGACCATCACTCCCTGCGAAGAGAGGTTGCTCGGCAGGGTCGTAGACGACGGCGGCGAGATCGCTCGCAATCTCGGTATAGCGAGCGCGATCCGGTTCCTTGGCGGGGGTCCAGGCGAACATCGCCGCGACGAGCCAGGTTATGATTTGCATTCCGTCCTCCTGAACAAAAGACTCCCGGGCAACCGAGCGCGGGCGCTCCCACCTCGCAAGAAGCACGCCCCTTGAGCTCCCTGACGGGCTCGACCTGACACGAAAAGTGCATGGAAAGGGGGCGTCAGAGGACGTTCCTGCTGACGACTGTTGCGGGGAGGCCTACGTTAAGTCCCAGCTTGGGGTGGCCTAGATGCTGGCGAGCTCCGGAACCGTGCTTGTGGTGGACGACGACGCGGAGATCCGCGAGACGCTCACGCTTCTCCTGCAGCAGGAGGGCTACAAGGTCCTCGGCGCGGAGAACGGCGTGCAGGCGCTCGAGCAGCTCCGCGGAGGGCATCCGAATGTGATGCTGCTCGATCTGATGATGCCGGTGATGAGCGGCTGGGAAGTGCTCGACGAGCTCGGAGAGACTGGTGAGCTCGCCAAGGTGCCGATCATCGTCATCTCGGCCATGTGCGCGCCAGGGGCGCGGGCGTGCTTGCGCAAGCCTGTGGATCTCGAGGAGCTTCTTACGCTGGTCGGGCGTTGTTGCCGCGAGCCGGCACAAGCGCCGCAGACCGCCGCCCCCGCGTCACCGCACTAAGTCGTCGCGCACCCATCCGGCAGCGAGCGTCGCCGCCTATTGGCGCGTCAGCCCGAAGTACAGAACGAGGCTCGCCTGCCCCTTGAGCTCGAGATACGCCTGCCCGAGCCACAGGCCGCTCGAGAGCTCGCGCATCTCGTCTTTGATCGGGCGGATGAAGAACGGGTTGTCGCGGTTGTCGTAGTCGAGCTGAAGCGCGTCGAAATCGCCGGCGCGCGACGGGCCGATGAACGTCTCGAAGCGGTAGAGACGCCAGCGGTCGAGGATGACGCGGTTGATCCCGTCGCCTCGGAGCGCGCTGCCCGGTTTGAAGCTCTTCCCCCGCCAAGGAAACGAGCTCGACGAGGCAAAGCTACGCACGGCGTCTGCGACGCGGCCATGGAGGACCGTCGTAGCGAGCATCCTGCCGCGGAGGTCCCCCCGCACTTCGTCGAGGCGGGGAACGCGCGCCTGCGCGTAGAGCGCCTCGAGCGCGGGGACGTCGAGCGCGAGGAGCGCATCGAGGCTCGGCGGCACGGCGGCCGGGGCTGCGGTTCGGACGTAGGGGATTTCTCTCGCGGTCGCGGTCATGGCCAGGCTCCTCTCGAGGACGGGGTTCACATACGAAGCCGTATGTCTGTTTGCTTTTCCACATACGGTCCCGTATGTCAACCGGGTGCCCCCTGCAGCCCCCCCCGCGACCCGCGAAGAGACGAAGCGGCGCACGCGGGCGGCTCTCGTGGATGCCGGGATAGCGCTCTTCGGCGAAGAAGGGCTCGACGCCCCGAGCCTCGATGCCATCTGCGAGCGGGCCGGCTTCACGCGCGGCGCGTTCTACGTACATTTCCGCGATCGCGACGAATTCCTCGAGGCGGTCATGGAGCGCCTCGGCAGCCAGTTCCTGGACGCCGTGCTCGCGGACGAGGATGACGGCACATCCGCCGCCTTGCCGCGGGATGGTCCACTCCAGGGGCAGGCAAAGTCGGGGACCGCGCTCACGCGGACGATGGCGCGCTTCGTCGGTGCCGTCGCCGCCGGCGAGTATCCGTTGATGCGCGAGGGGGGGGTCCGGCCGCACCAGCTCCTCGACGCCTGCGCGCGTTCGCCCGCGATCCGCGCGCAGTACATCCGTCTGGCCGAGGAGAGCGTCGTTCGCCTGGCCAAGATCGTCCGCGCCGATCAGAAGGCGGGGACGCTTCGTGACGACGTGGACGATCGCTCGGTGGCGACGCTGCTCCTCGCGGCGATCATCGGGGCGCAGACCATGAACGAGCTACGGATGAAGCTCGACCTGGGGCGAACGGGAGCAGCGCTTCTACGACTTCTCGCCCCGCAGAAGCGGCGCTGACGCGCCCGTCAATCCGCCTTGAACCGATAGCCGACCCCCGACTCGGTGAGGATGAAGCGCGGGCGCGCCGGATCGTCCTCGAGCTTGCTCCGCAAGTGCCCCACGTACACGTGGAGGTACTGCTTCTGGTTCGCGTAGCGCAGCCCCCAGACCTCCTTCAGGAGCTGCTGGTAAGTCATCACCTTCCCGGCGTTCCGGACCAGCGTTGCGAGGAGCTTGTACTCCACCGGCGTCAGGCGCACCTCGTCCTTCCCACGCGTGACGACGCGATTGCCGAGGTCGACCCGCAGCTCGCCGAAGACGTGGACGCTCTCCTCCTTGCCGTCCTTCATCTGCGCGCGCGTGGCGTGGCGCTGCGCGACCCGGATGCGCGCCATCAGCTCCGGAAGGCTGAACGGCTTCGTGAGGTAGTCGTCGGCGCCGGCGTCGAGCGCGGCGACCTTGTCCTGCTCGAGCCCGCGCGCGGACAGCACGATGATCGGCACCGTCGTCCACTCGCGCAGGCGGCGCGTGACCTCGATACCGTCCATGTCGGGGAGGCCGAGATCGAGGAGGATGAGGTCGGGTGGATGAGCGCTCGCGAGCGACAAGCCTTCGCTCGCCGTCGTCGCCTCGACGAGCTTGCACCCCGACGTGGCAAGCGCGCCCCGCAGGAAGCGGCGCATCTGCGGCTCGTCTTCGATCACGAGGATCGTGAGGTCGTTCACGCTGCGCTCACGCCTGCGATCGGCACGGACTCATCCTACCGCGCCTCAGGCCTCGGGCGCAGGCGGCAAGCGCTTGGGCGGGCCCGACCGGCGTGTGGAGATCCAGTCCCGCACGCGCCGCACTCGCGAGGACCACGAGGACGGCGAAGACCAGGACGCGAGCGGGGCGGGCTCGAGCGCGGGGTACAGCTCGCCGGCGACGAGACGGGCGTGGAAGAGCATCGCGTCGCGACGTGTGTAGGCGGCGTGTCCGAGCCCGGTCGCCCAGAAGTTCGGGACGAGCGCCGCGCCATCTCCGTAGTCGACGAGGACGGTCCTCCCCTCCGTCGACACGCGGCGCCCGAGCGCAAGCCCGCGGAGCCACGCGCGCAGGTTCGTCCCCGGGCCGAGCAAGGGATCGAGGCGGGCGTTCATGCGGCGATCGGTCGCGATGGGCGCGGGGAAGTCGGAGCCGTGGCCGCCGAGCTGGTGCACGTAGTCGCCGTGCTTCGTGTGCAGGAGGCCGAGGAGGCCCAGGCCGCCGAAGCGAGCCCCCCCCTTCGGAGCGGCGCCGCGATGGTTCACGAGGTGAAGCACCCGGAAGCCTGCCTGAGGGGCCCACTGGTAGCGGGGGGGAGTTCCGAAGGTGACGACGTCGATCGCGCAGCGCTGCAAGAGCGCCAGGTGCTCCTCGAGCGCACCGAGGTCCTCGCCTCGGGCGCCGGCGGCGCCGAGAAGCTCCTCGTAACCGTTCGCGCGCGCCACGAGCTGGCTCAAGATCGCGAAGAGCTGCCCCCCGTGACTGTGCCCGACGAGGAGCACGCGGTCCCCTGGCTGCAGCGATCCCCCCCCGTGGAGCGCGAGGACGCGCGCCAGTCGCACCGCCCCTTGGATGCGCGCCGCGTGGTGGTTCTCTCCCGACCAGACGAAGTCGGTGGCGGAGATTCCCGTCGCGCGCGCGAAGGCGTCGACGTACTCGCGCGGAAAGTTCGACAGGTCGCCGAGGACGCGGGAGATCTGCGCGCGCGTGAAGCCACGCAGCGCGCGCCCGAGGTCGGGGACGACGGGGAGCGACTCCTCGAGGACGCGGGCGACCGCGAGCGGGTCGTCCCCCACGAAGGATCCGTGCGCGAAAAGGACGAGGCGCACACCCGCGCTTCGCATCCTTCCCCCGACTTCGCCCATCGCCTGCTCCCACTCGGCCGTCCCCTCGTGGACGTCGGCGGTGAACGCGACGCGCGCCGGCCCGAGCGCGAGCGGCGCAGGCGGGAGCAACGGGACGACGGCGCTCGGATTCTCTCGCTCGCTGCGCGCTCCGATGCGCCGGAGCGCGACCGCATAGCCAGCGACGAACGCGACGAGCGTGACGAGCGCGAACGTGAGGACGAGAACGAGTGCCATCGGATCATGCCGCGCCAAGCGAGGGCGTCGTCCTATCTATGGCAAACGGGGCGCCAACTGCCCGTGACATCTTTCCCTCGCGATCACGGCGGCGCGGATCCTGCGTCTGCTGACCGCGCGCCTCAGGTGACGCCCGCAGCCATCACTCGTTCTTCCCGGGCTGCGGCGGGACCGGCTTTCCGTTGAGCGGCGCCTGGAGCTGGATCGCTTTGTCGAGAGTCCCGTCGTCGTCGGTGTCGATGAGACGCAAGTCGAGGACTCCGTCGAAGTCCGTGTCGCGGGTCTCCTCGACGACCTTCCCTTTCACGATCTTCTGGTACCGGTCCATCTTGCCGTCGTGGTTCGTGTCGAGGCCGACGCCGTTGACCTTGCCATTCGACACGTACTCGATGCGATCGCGCTTCTGATCGCCGTCCAGGTCGACCTCGCGTCTCGTCGGGCCGAAGTTGTAGTCGCTCGGAGGAGCGGGCCCCTCGACCTCCTCACCGCCCGGCCGGTCTGGGCCTTCGTACAGGATGACGCCGCTGCTGGGGCCGGCGCAGGCGCACAGACTCAGCAGGAATGGCGCGGCGGCGGCCGCGAGACGGGAACGAGGGATGGACATCGCAACGAGCAAGATAGCCATGAATGCGGATGGGGGGAGGCCGCCAGTCTTCGCCCGGTCGATTGTCGCCTGACCGCCGTTCAAACGGTACGCTCCGCCGATGAGAAGAGCCTGGGGGGCCCTCTTCGCGGTGATCGCTTCGAGCGCCGCAACCGAGTGTGTGTCGCCAGGCAACGGAGCACCCGCTGACGCCGACGCCGGGTCGATCGACAGCGGCGCGCCGGTCATCGACGCGACGGCCGACACGGCAACCGGCTTCACCGACGCGACGGTCGACGCGGGCCCCGGCCAGATCGACGCGGCGCCGGACGCGGTCGACTCGGCCCTCCCGGCGGACTCGGGCCCCGACGCGACTCCGGACACGGGTGTCGACTCGGGCGCCGGCGACGCCGGAGAGGACGCCGCGCCCGACGCCGCGACGACCAACTACGCGCTCTCCTTCAACGACACGGTCCAGCCCCAGTACGTTTCGGTCCCCGACTCGACGCTCCTCAACATCGCCTCTTCGTTCACGATGGAGGCGTGGGTCAACCTCACGAGCGCGGGACATACGGGGACCGCGACCGTGCTCGGCCAGCCGTACGGCGCGTCGCAGGTTGACACGACCACCATTTGGTTCGCGTCGGGGGACCTTTACGGGGCGGTGAACCAGGGGGGAACGACCGGCGCCGTCGCGTACACGTGGCCCTTCGCCTTCGGCACGTGGCATCACGTCGCGTGGACGTACGACGCCACTTCGCAAGCAGAGGCGCTCTACGTCGGCGGAGTCGCCATCGCGCAGCAAACGAGCACCACCGGGCTGCCGCTCTACGACGGCCACCCGTTCCTCATCGGCGCGGACATCGACGACGGCAGCTTCACGTTCGGGTTCGACGGGCTGATCGACGACGTGCGCGTCTTCTCCGCAGTACGCACGCCGGGTCAGGTCGGGGACGATATGGCGCTCGTCTCGCCGGTCGGCGATCCAACGCTCGTCGCCTACTACACGTTCGACGAAGGGGGGGGTTCGGTGGCCCACGACTCGTCGGGCAACCACTTCGACGGAACGCTCGGGGCCGGGCTCGACGCGGGAGGGACGACCCCCGCGTGGGTCCTCTCGAGCGTGCCCGCGGTGACGCCACCGGTGGACGCCGGCCCCCGATTCGGAATTGATGCGGGGCTCGAGCCCGTCCTCACGTTCGATCCGGCCCTGCACACCGAGTGCGTCAGCGTCCCCGACAACGCCGCGATCGACGTCGCTCCCGCGCTCACGTACGAAGCGTGGGTCAATCCCATTCAAGGCGTGGGCTCCGGCATCTACAGCGTCGTCGGCAAGCCCTACGGGACCGGCCTGGCAGACACCGTCGCGATCTGGTTCCAAGGGGGGACGCTCTACGCCGCAGTCAACGCGTCGAGCACGACGGGCGCGCTAGCCTACGCCTGGACCCTCGCGGGGGGGACCTGGCACCACTTGGCCTTCACGTACGCCTCCGCCGGTGCGGCGACGCTCTATGTCGATGGCGTCTCCGTCGCGACGGCGACGAGCAGCTCTGGGGCGGCGACGTACGACTCGAACCCGCTCCTCATCGGCGCCGATATCGACGATCAGACGTACCAGTACACCTTCCTCGGCTTCATCCGGGAGGTGCGCCTGTTCAGCGCGGTCCGCACGCCGGCCGAGATCGCGAGTGACATGTCGGGCGTATCGCCGGTGGGGGACCCCACGCTCATCGCGTACTACCCGCTGAACGAAGGGACGGGCACCGTCGCGCACGACCTCTCGGCCAATCACCTCGACGGGACGTTCGGGGCGCTCGACGGCGGGGTGGCCTCCCCGATCTGGGAGAGCTCGCAGGGGCCGTTCTGAATCGACGCGGAATCAGGAGACTTCGGGGTGGAGCCGACGAGGATCGAAACGGATGAGGCGTCCTCGCTAAGCGACGCCAACGGTAGCCTGAACGTCGCGAAGGAAGCGACGAGAGACGACGCGAAGCGCCCCGAGGTTTCGGCCTCTCCTGCCCCCGCGGCGGACGCCGTAGAGGCCGCGCTCGCGGAGGCGATCCGGGGGGCGACGAGCGCCGGGCGGTGGGACGTCGTCGCGCAGCTCGCGAAGGAGCTGGAGGCGCGGCGGCTGGCGCGAGCTGGGAACGTGGTCGCGCTCGGCGAAGCTGGAACGCTGGCGGGGCACCCGCGTCCAGTGCAACGGGGGTTGCGGAGTGCCTGGTGACGAGCGCGCGAGGAGTAGGCCCGAGGAGTAGGCCCGAAAAGAGTTCGCGCGTAGACTTCGCCGATGGGGGAGTGGACCCCGAAGGCAGTAACCAAGGTGATCCGCGTCCTCACGACGAGCACGCGCCCGATGCTGGTCGAAACCGACCTTGGGGACGGCTGGGTGAAGCTGCCCGACAACCCCGAAGGACCGCATGCTCTCGCCGGCGAAGTGATCGGCACGCTCCTGGCCGAGTGGCTCGGACTCTCGATTTTTGATTTTGGCGCGGTCTCAGTGCCGGCCCTTGACCTTCCCGACGGCGGAAAGTGCAAGCCGGGGCTCGCGTTCGCCGCACGACACGTTGCCGGGCAGCCCTGGGGTGGGGACGACGAGCAGCTCCGCGTCGCCGTAAATTCCGAGGACGTCGCCGGGCTAGTCGCACTCGACACATGGGTGCGAAACCCGGACCGTTACTCGGCTCGTGCAGGTCACAAGCCACGCTGCAACGTTCGCAACGTCTTCTTCAGCGAGGAAGGGCTCGAGAACGATCGGCTGCGATTGTTAGCGATGGACTTCTCAGAAGCCGTGAGATGCGGGGACAGCGCGATCAGCCGCCACTCGTGCGGAATCTCCTGCCAGCGGGACGAACATGTGTTTGGTCTTTTCCCGGCATTCAAGCCCTACGTGACTGTGGAACGACTGCGACTGCTCGCCGACCGGCTCTCGGCATTCCGGCTCGACGTTGCGAAGGGGATCGTTGCTCAGGTTCCCAGGGAATGGGATCTCACCGAGCGCTGTCGAGAAAGTGTCGCGGAGTTCCTAGCGGGCCGGGCTGTCTATCTTACTGAACAAATCGTCACCCGTGTGATGGGGGCCTGCACGGCCGGAAACGAGGGCGAAGGCCGCTCTGCCCGCTGAGGGACTGGTTCGGGGTACCCGGGTCTGACAGAATCGGTTTAGGACACAAGTTAGGCGTGGGACGAATGGGCGACTTAGGATCACCATGATGGCAGGGCAGCGCTGGCTCTACAGCTCGATTCAATACCGTCGCGACCGCGCGACGAAGGCGATCGTTGTGGGTGCCGTGCTTTTCTCGCCGGACCGAGACGTTCCGCTGCTCGTGCAGTTTCGGGAGAACCCGCTTTCCAAGCTCAAGGACGGCGCGCGCGGGATGATGGCCGCACGCGCATTCGTGAACCGCCTCAAGCTCGCCGGACCGCACAGCGCCGAAGAGATCAGAGCCTTCGCCTCGTTGGAGGGCAACGCGGTCCAGCTAACTGAGCCACAAGAGATCACCCCCACCGCTTCCCCCGAAGCAATGCTTCGACTGGTGAGCGCGCCTGCCGAACCTTCCCCCGCCTGGAGGGTCGCCTACGTGACCGCGGGGCGCTTGGTGCTACACGCGAATGTCGCGAACACTCTTCAACCAAGCGTTTTCTGCGCCACCTGCGCCGTGGTTACGGGAGCGCGCGGGTTGCTGCCAGAGTTGCGCCCCCAGCGCTCGCCCTCCGCGCTAGCGATGCGCAGAGAAGCCGAACACGTGGATGCGAGACCGTCATGACGATCGAGGAAGAACTCCTCAACGGTGAAGTCTCGCGCGCGCTCACGCTCGGTGGCCTGGGTTTCCAGACAACGCGGACCGAGCAAGACGGAAGGACTCTGCGACTCTACTACATGGCCTTCGAGGGTCCGGATCCAGCCGCTCCGTGCTTCGTCACGGCCTACGTGTCCGGCCAATTCTTCATCGCCACGTCTGCGCTGCGACTTGTGCGTGACGAGCCTCTCCATCGACTCTACAAGGACTTGGTCCTTCAAGTGCCGATGGTGAGGCTTGTCGAGGATCAGTCACAGCCTTCGGTCTTCTGGGTCGAGGCAACAGGGATGCTTCCTCCTGGACCGTGGCGCGCGGAGGGACACGTTCTGGTGTCAGCGCCGATCACCGTGGTGGCATCTGCGGTCCAGTTCCTCATGACCAATTTTCGTTCGGATCTCGAGGTGCCTAGAGACGCGAAGCTCCCCGTGATGACCTTCTCGGTTGCTGCCGCTGCTCCTACGTCGCGTTCGAGCCTGCCGGCGGCTGCGAAGGCGGCTGGATAGGGCGGCGACGGAGCGCCCCCGACGAGTCCTAGGACTGGTCCACCTCGCTCCCCGAACGTTATTGCGCCACGCGCCCTAGTCGCCCTCGCGATCATCGCCCTGTGGCGCTGGCGACGCTGGCGACGTCCCCTGGATCTGCCGATACACCGTCGACCAGTCCGTCGCGATCGCGCGTTGCGCATCGGCGAGGGTCATCCGACCGGCGCACACTTCCCGGTGGAGATAGTCCTCGACCATGTCCTTTTCGTGGAATCCGGGGTGAGGCTCGGAGGGCTCGGGCCAAAGGTTCGCGATCGCGTTGTTACCGCCGAGAGCGAGCGGGATCAGGTGATCGACCTCGTACGCGCCCGCAGGCTGTGGGTAGGGGATCCCGTATTCGGCGAACGCGAGGCGGTGCACCTCTTCGGATACGTGACGCCGGGCTCGCGTCGATTGCTTGCAGACCACATCGCGGTCGGTAGTCCCGACGGCGCCGGGCGTGCACGAGGGATCGGGGAGCGGGCCGCGAGCAACGCATCCGCTCTCTTTCGAGCGAGGCGGCGGGGTGTAGTCGCTCGCCGACGGGCTCGCGGGCGCGGACGCGGCACGTTCACCCCTTCCGCACGCGAGAGCGATCGAGAGCGCGGCTAGTGCCATGGGTGCCGTCCACGCCATCTCGGAAGCCTAGCCGCTCCCGACGGGCGGCGCCCCGAGCCACACGCCGTCATCGCTCATCCACCGTGCGACCGCGCTCCGCGTCGTGCACGAGGGTGGAGACTCGAGCGGCGGCCCCGGTTTTCTGGCTCGCCTATCGAGGCTTCTCCAGGCTCGCCGCAAGATCGTTCAGCGCCTTCGTCGTGATCTTGCACTCGGGCGGAGCGCCCTTCCCTTCCCAACAGCTCCTGCAGATCTGAAACTCCGTGGAGATTGTCGTGGAGAAACCCGGCGGATCCCCCGGAAGCCGTAGCTTATTCTCCAGTCTTCCCCCGAGCGAACGGTACGCCGCGAGGACGGTGGGCTGCTCCGCGGCCCGGCGTTCAACGCACGCCTCGTCCGTCTCACGCCCCTGCGCCGCGCGACCCTCGATGATGCTCTGGAGTGCCGCGATACCCTCAAGGGCCTCCGCAGCGCTCGTTGGGGGGAGCGCCTCGTCCTTTGCGACGGTCGTAGGAGGCGGCGGTGGCAGCGGCGCGGGCGGTGGCGGTGGCGCGACTAGCGGCGGTACAGCTGTGGGGACAACCTGGACGGCCTGCGGAGGCGCCGTGGGAGCGCCCGGCGGCCCGGCCGTCCACCGCCAAGCGATCATCAGGGCGCCCCCTAGAACCGCTGCCCCTATGGTTGAGAGGAACGTCTTGGAGCTAGGGTCCATTCTCGTTCACGCCCCGTGGGCGCCAGATTATTCGCTGAGGATACGCACGAACGGCGGGCGGGCGCTATCGGGTGCGTTCCCAACCACGGCTCCGAGACGTCGCACGCCGCAGAGGACGGCCCGCAAGCCGCACTGTCGAAAGGCGCGCGCGAGCCCCCACCCAGGCCGCCGCCGCCCTACTTCTTTCCCGCGCGTGGCGCGAGCAGTTGCCACGGCTCGACGTCGAGCGCCGTCGCGACCTTCGCGATCCAATCGAGCGTCGGACTCGTCTCCAGCGCGAGCACGGCGAAGAGCTGTGAACGGGAGACCGCGGCGAAGTCCGCGAG
>JBKQKP010000135.1:0-45098 GCA_052147435.1 Polyangiaceae bacterium
GTGGACACGTGGTGGCAGACCGAGACCGGCTCGATCATGCTCGCGACGCTCCCGGGGGCCAGCTACAGCAAGCCCGGAAGCACGGGGCTGCCGATGTTCGGCGTCGACATCGCCGTCGTGCGAGACCGCGGCGAGCCGTGCGGCCCGAACGAGGGGGGGAAGCTGGTCCTCCGGAAGCCCTGGCCGTCGATGGCGCGAACGCTCTGGGGGGACGACGACCGCTACTTCAAGGCGTACTGGGACCAGATGCCCGGCGTGTACTTCACGGGGGACGGCGCGCGCCGCGACGAGGACGGGTACATGTGGGTCGTCGGCCGGATCGACGACGTGCTCAACGTCGCGGGGCACCGGATCGGGACGGCGGAGATCGAGAGCGCCCTCGTGAGCCACCCCATGGTCGCGGAGGCTGCCGCCGTCGGGAAGCCGGACGACCTGAAGGGGCAGGCGCTCGTCGTCTTCGTCACGCTGAAGAGCGGGCAGGTCGTCGGCCGGGAGACGAAGGAGAAGCTCACGGAGCACATCGACAAAGAGATCGGGAAGTTCGCCCGCCCCGACCAGATCCGCTTCACCGACTCGCTCCCGAAGACGCGCAGCGGGAAGATCATGCGGCGCCTCCTGAAAGAGGTCGCCTCGGGGGCGACCGAGATGAAGGGGGACACCTCGACCCTCGAGGATTACAGCGTGCTGGCGAAGTTGCGCTCGGACGAGGACTGACACCGAAGCGAGCGCCCGAGGGAAGCCTCCCCCCCCTTTCGCCGTAAGTAGCGAAGGGACGCCAATGAACCACTCTGCCGTACGCACGCCGCGTCCGGGCGGCGCTTCGCCTCCGCGAGGCGCGGGGCTCGCGGACCTGTCCTTCGACGACGACAAGGACACGTCCCCTTCGACGCCGTACCCCTGCGCGCGCTTCCGCCTTCTCTGGAAGTGGTACTACGCCGTGCGCAGCTGGCTCAGTGCACGCCTCGGACGGCCGCGACGAGCTCGAGGACGATGAGGACGATGACGATCACCTCGAGCACGGTCGACCGCCGTATCTCGACCTCCCCCTTCGCGAGGTCGTAGGCCTTCTCGACGAGCCGGATCTTCTCGCCGACGCTCTGCTGCCAAGCCGCGATGCGGAGGCGCCTCAGCGCACCCTGGTAGATCCGCGCGACGTAGAAGTCACCGACGACCTTGAGCGCGTTGTCCACCCGCTCGGTGAACTCGGTCACCTCGATGATCCGTCGGAGCACGTTCCGCGCGAGCTTGCTGTACGGGCTCCAGAAGAGGCCGAGCGGGTTGCGGCGGGCGAGGGCGAAGTCGTCGTAGATGCGCCCGAGCTCGGCGTCGAGGTTGTCGTCGTAGTACCGGAGCTCGAGGAGCTGCGAGTTCGCGAACTCGAGGATGTCCGGGATCACGCGGCTCCCCGAGGGCTCGAGGACGAACGCGCTGTTCCAGTCGACGACGACGAGATCGTCGGCGTAGTAGCTCTGCGCGTGCTGGAGCACGTCGGTGCGTTCGAGCTCGCTGAGAGGCGGCGTCGCGCTCCGCTCGCCTAGCAACAGGCGCGGGAGGACGGGCGAGGCGAGGATCTCCTTCGGAGCCGGAGCGCCGCGAAAGCGACGGACGAAGACGACGGTGTACGTCTCCATCCCTTGCCACGAGTGCGCCCCCTCGATGGCCGGCCTGATCTCCGGAAGGAACGACGCGAGGAGCGCGCGTCCGGACGCGTCGAGCTCGGGGGCGTCGTAGAGGTGATCGCAGAGCGGGATCAGCGTCTCCAGATCGGCGCCGACCTCGATGCGGAAGTCGTACCGGAGCGAGATGGCGCCGTAGTCGTAGACGCGCGCGGTGACCGTCGCGTCGAGCGATCCGAACGGCGCGGGGAAGTCGACGTGGGTCGCCCCGAGCGGCACGTCGAGCGGAGGGGTCGCGAAGACGAGGCCGGGCCCTTTCTCCTGGGCGATCTTCGTCCGCTGCCGTTCGCGCGCTTGGGAGATGCACCGCTCGCCGACGTCGAGCGCGATCGTGTCCCCGACGTCGAAGAGCCGGTACGCGAAGATCCGCCCGTCCTCGACGATCAGCGCCGCCGCTCCTGCTCCCGCTCCCGCTTCCCCTCGCTCGCTGCTCATGACTCGAACTGCGACGGCGGGACCCACCCGCCAAACAGCTCCTCGAGCGCCCGCGCGACCGCGATCGTCACGTGGTCTTCGCCGTGCATCCCGACCACCTGGACTCCGAGCGGGAGGCCGCGTGCGTCGAGGCCGAGGGGAACCTGAGTGACGGGGTTCTGGAGCACGTTGAAGATCGCGGTGTAAGCGAAGTCGAGCGGCGCGAGGAGCGGCCGGTTGTGCTTCGGCGCCACCTTGGGGAACGAGGGGTAGAGCATCACGCCGCCGCGCTCGATAAGGCTCTCGACGTCGTGCCGCAGCTCGAGCGTCTGCGCCACCATCTTCCCCGCGTGCCCCGGCATCAGGTTCGGGACCTTCTCGAGGAGCGCGAGCATGATCGCCGGGAACGTATGCGGCGACCGCCCGAAGAGCCATCGCGCGAGCTCGACCCCCCCCTTCACCGCGGTCCCCTCCCCCATCAGCTCCGCGAAAGTCTCCCCGCCGGCCGCGTTGAGCATCGCCGACCACATTTCGAGCGACCGTGCGAGCTTGTCGAGCCGTGCGTCCACCACGAGCGCCCCCCGCTTCGCGAGCGCCGTGGCGGCGCGATCGATCGCGTCCTCGAGCGAAGGCTCGATCTGCACGATCCCGTTGTGGCGCACGACCACGACGCGCATCCCTTCGACCTTCACGCTCCTCGGATCGCCCAGCGGCATCTTCTCGCAGCGCGCGTCGATCCCGTCGGGGCCGGCAAGGACGCGAAGGAGCGGCATCAGGTCCTCCGCGCGGCGGCACAGAGGACCCGTGGTGAGGTAGCGGAGGGCGTCGTTCTCGGCGCACGGGAACTGCCCCGAGTTCGGCACGAGCCCTCCGCTCGCCTTGTGTCCGAAGACGCCGTTGAAGAAGGCCGGCATCCGGATCGATCCCCCGACGTCCGAGCCGAGACCGAACGGCGCCCCCGCCGCCCCGACGATCGCCCCCTCGCCCCCCGAGCTCCCTCCCGCGGTGCGCGTGGGGTCGTACGCGTTGTTCGTCCGTCCGTAGACGCGGTTCGAGCTCTCCATCCACATGCACAGCTCGGAGAGGTTCGTCACGCCGAGCGGGATCGCCCCCGCCGCGCGCAGGCGCTTCACGGCCGTGGCGTCCGTCGTCGCCGGGCGCCCCTTGCGCGCGAGGAGCCCGCCCGTGTTGGGCATCCCCTCGAGCGCGAACGCCTCCTTGATCGTGCACGGGACGCCGAAGAACGGGGGGAGATCGGCCACCGGACCCGAAGCGAGGCGATCGTCCGCGCGCGCAGCCTCCTCGAGCGCCAGCGCGAAGCGATCCTGGACGATCGCGTGCAGCTTCGGCTCCACCCTTTGGATGCGGCGAACGTGGATGAGGACGGCGTCGTGCGCGGTCATCTCGCGCGCCCGGATGCGGCGGGCGATCTCGGTCGCGGAGAGGAGGAGCAGCTCGTCCATCAGGGAACGGCTGCATACCGCAAACTTCGCCGTCTCGCGAGGTGACGACAGCGGCAATCCGCCCTCGACCCTCTTTGGGCCGCGTGCGATCGTCCCCTCTCATGAAACTCGACGCCGCCCGCTCTCGCCTGGCGATCTACACGATGGCGGAGGGGCTCTTCTCCGCCCTGGCGCACGATCTGGAGCTCGTCGCCGGAGACCTTCAGGGGGAGGGGGACGAGCCATCGGCGGAAGTCCGCGTCCCGGTCGCGTCGATCCGGGTCACTGGCGTCATGAAGCGGGGGAAGCTCGACACGGGCGTCCTGTCGAGCGCGGACCGCGAGTCGATCGAGCGGCAGATCCGAGACGACGTGCTCCCGGGGCCCGAGGTGGTCGCCCGCGGTACCCTCGAAGGGGGGCGCGCGTCGATCGAGATCGTCGGGCCGCGCGGGAAGACGCGCGTGACGTGCGACCTGTCGGCAACGAGCGAACAGGGGGGAAAGCGGGTGCGCGGACATACGGAGGTCTCGCTCGCGGCGATCGGAGCTCCCCGGGTGAAGGGGCCAATGGGGGCCTTCCGCGTGAAGGACCGGGTGCGGATCGAGGTGGATTTGGTCTTCGCGTAGCCCGGCTTGCTACCCCGCGTACCCCTCTTCTCCGTGCTGCGTCTGGTCGAGCCCTTCGCGCTCTTCTGCCGCCTCGACCCGTAGCCCGATCGTCTTGTCGATCAGCTTGAGCACGCCGAACGTGATGACCGCGGCGTATCCCCCCGTCGCCAGCGATGCCACCACCTGCACGACGAGCTGGTGCGGGTTGCCGAAGAGGAGCCCGTCGTTCCCCGCGTCGTTCAGCACCTTCTGCGCGAAGACGCCGGTAAGCAGCGCCCCCGCGAGCCCGCCGACGCCGTGCACGCCGAACGCATCGAGCGAGTCGTCGTAGCCGTACTTGTACTTCGCGAGGACGCCGCCGTAACAAGCCCAGCTCGCGAGGACGCCGATGACGATCGCCGCCCACGGGGCCACGTACCCACACGCAGGGGTGATCGCCACGAGCCCGGCCACGAGCCCCGATGCCACGCCGAGCGCGGTCGGCTTCCCGCGGTGCTTCCACTCGATCGCGATCCATCCGATCGCCCCCCCCGCGGCCCCGAGGTGCGTCCCCGTGAACGCGAGCGCCGCGAGCTTTCCCGCCGCGAGCGCGCTCCCGGCGTTGAAGCCGAACCAGCCAAACCAAAGAAGGCCGGCGCCGGTCATCGTCATCGTCAGGTTGTGCGGGAGGGGGCGCTCCTGCGGGTACTTCAGCCGCTTGCCGATGACGAGCGCGCAGACGAGCGCCGAGACCCCGGCGGTCAGGTGGACGACCGTCCCCCCCGCGAAGTCGAGCGCCCCCATCTTGAAGAGCCACCCGCCGTCGGCCCACACCCAGTGCGCGACGGGGTCGTAGACCAGCGTGGACCACAGGAGAATGAACGCGACGTACGCGCTGAACTTCATCCGCTCCGCGAACGCCCCCGAAATGAGCGCCGGCGTGATGACCGCGAACATCATCTGGAACGCGACGAACGCGAGCGCCGGCACCGTCCCGTGCGCCTGCCCGGCCAGCCCGTTCAACCCGGCAAACTCGAGCCCCCCGATCAGCCCCCCGTGCGTGGCGCCGAAGGCGAGCGAATAGCCGAAGAGGGCCCACTTGACGCTCAGGATCGGAATCGCCGCGAGCGAGTGCATGATCGTGGAAAGGACGTTTTTCCGTCTGACCATCCCGGCGTAGAAGAGCGCCAGCGCCGGGGTCATCAGAAGCACGAGCGCGGAGCAGACGAGGAGCCACGCCGTATCCCCCGTGTCGATCCGGTCCATTGGCACACGATGTAACGCGCGCCATGTTTCACCCCGGTTTCGGGTTGGTTGCTCTTCGCGGCGCACGATTTATGCTGCGCGCCCCATGGGAGAAACTGCCAAGACCGCCAAGACGGGAGCGTTCGTCCAGCCGGCCGAGTGGGAGCCGCACGAGGCGTGCTGGGTGGCGTGGCCAAGCGCGGAGGACCTCTGGCTGGAAGACCTTGCCCCTGCGCGTCGCGCGTGGGTCGCCATGGCGCGGGCGATCGGCGAGGGCGACGGAGCAGAGAGGCTCGAGGTGCTCGTTCCAGACGCCGCGCAGGAGCGGATCGCGAAGGACGCCCTCGCCGGGATCGACGCTCGCTTCCACCACGTCCCGTTCGGGGACATCTGGCTCCGCGACACAGCACCGATCTTCGTGCGCAACGCCGCGGGCTCGGTAGCGACCGCACGCTTCGGGTTCAACGGGTGGGGGGGGAAGTACGTCCTCGAGCACGACGACGAGGTCGCGGCGCGCGTCGCGAAGATCGCCGGGCTGCCGGAGCTCAAGGCCGACTGGATCCTCGAGGGGGGATCGGTCGACGTCGACGGGGAAGGGACCTGCCTCACGACGCGCCAGTGCCTGCTGAGCCCGAACCGGAACCCCCGCATGGACGCGCGCGCGATCGAGGACGGGCTCGGCGCGATGCTCGGGATAAGAAAGACAATCTGGCTCGGCGACGGTCTCCTCAACGACCACACCGACGGCCACGTCGACAACATCGCCCGCTTCGTCGCCCCCGGGGTCGCGCTGTGCATGGAGGCCCGCGCCGCGGACGACCCGAACCGCGACACCCTCCACGCCATCGGGCGCGAGCTCGCGTCGAGCACCGACGCGAACGGGCGGAAGCTCGACGTCGTGCGCATCCCCTCCCCGGGGCGCGTCGTCGACAAGAGCGGGCGCGTCGTACCGGCGAGCTACGCGAACTTCTACATCGGCAATCGCGCCGTCGTCATCCCGACGTACGAGACCCGTTGGGACGACGAGGTCGTCGCGCAGATCGGCGCCCTCTTCCCCGGGCGGCGCGCCGTCGGCGTCCCCGCGCGCGCCGTCCTCTCCGGAGGCGGGGCGTTCCACTGCATCACCCAGCAACAACCCGAGGGGCGCACGTCATGACCGAGGCGAAGTCCGAGACGAGAATGCTCACGGTCGCCGCGATCCAGTGCCCGCTCGGAGGCTCGCGCGATGAGAACGTAGCGCGCGTGGAAAGGCTGGTGCGCGAGGCCGCGAAGAAAGGAGGACAGGTCATCTTGCCGCCCGAGCTCTTCGAGGGGCCGTACTTCTGCCGCCACGAGAAAGAGTCGTTCTTCGACTGGGCCCGCCCGTTCGAGGGGAACCCGACCATCGAGCGCTTCGCGCGCGTGGCGAAGGAGCTGAACGTCGCGCTGCCGATCTCGTTCTTCGAGCGGGCAGGGCAGGCGCACTACAACAGCGTCGCGATGATCGACGCCGACGGCACGGTGATGGGCCTCTACCGGAAGAGCCACATCCCCGACGGCCCCGGCTACGAAGAGAAGTTCTACTTCCGCCCGGGAGACACCGGCTTCCGCGTCTGGCGGACGAAGCACGGCGCGGTCGGCGTCGGCATCTGCTGGGACCAGTGGTTCCCGGAGAGCGCGCGGGCGATGGCGCTCCAGGGGGCGGAGGTCCTCCTCTACCCGACAGCGATCGGCTCCGAGCCGCACGATCCGGCGCTCGACACGCGCGACCCGTGGCAACGGGCGATGATCGGGCACGCCGTGTCGAACGTGATCCCGGTCGTGGCGGCGAACCGCGTCGGGACCGAGGAAGGGCAGACGTTCTACGGGTCGTCTTTCATCGCAAACGGCCGCGGTGACAAGCTCGCCGAGCTCGGGCGCGAGGACGAGGGGACGATCGTGGCGACGTTCGACCTCGAGCAGACGCGGCGGACGAGAGCCGCCTGGGGATTTTTCCGTGACCGGCGGCCGGAGCTCTACACCGCTCTCACGACGGCGGACGGGACCACGCGTCAAGGTTAGCCAGCGTCCACGCCCGCTGAATTCCAGCTAGGATTCGGCGATCATGGAGCGGCAATGAACGTCGGGAGCCGTGTGCGCCAGATAGGGCGCTACGCCTTGCACGACGAGATCGCCGCCGGCGGCATGGCGACCGTTCACTTCGGGCGCCTCGTCGGGCAAGCGGGCTTCAGCCGCACCGTCGCCATCAAGCGCCTCCACGCGCAGTACGCGAAGGACCCCGAGTTCGTGGCGATGTTCATGGACGAGGCGCGCGTGGCGGCGCGAATCCACCACCCGAACGTCGTCTCGACGCTCGACGTCGTCGCGCGCGACGGAGAGCTCTTCCTGGTGATGGAGTACATCCCCGGCGAGGCGCTCTCGAAGCTGATCAAGTACGCCGCGCGGCAGGGGGAGCGGATCGAGCCGCGCATCGCCGTGTCGATCGTCGCCGGCTTCCTGCACGGCCTACACGCGGCGCACGAAGCGCGGAACGAGCGGGGCGAGCCGCTCGAGCTCGTGCACCGCGACGTCTCGCCGCAAAACGTGCTCGTCGGGATCGACGGAGTCCCGCGCGTCGTCGACTTCGGCGTGGCGAAAGCCGTCGGGCGCGTGCACACGACGCGCGAGGGGCAGCTCAAAGGGAAGCTCGCGTACATGTCCCCGGAGCAGATCCACGGAATCGAAGTGACGCGCCGCTCGGACATCTACGCGGCGTCGATCGTGCTGTGGGAGCTCCTCGCGGGGCAGCGCCTCTTCGAGCGGGAGAGCGACGCCGCCGTCATGCTCGCCGCGCTCACGTCTGACCCGCCGGCGCCGAGCACTCTCGCGCCGGGGCTCCCCGAGCGGCTCGATCGCATCACGCTCCGCGGGCTCGCTCGCAACCCCCAAGATCGCTACCCGACGGCGCGTGAGATGGCGCTCGACCTCGAGGAGGCGGTCGTCGTCGCGCTTCCGTCGGAGGTCGGCGAGTGGGCGCAGTCGATCGCCGGAGCGACGCTGAGCGCGCGCGCGACACGCGTGGCGCAGATCGAGAGCAACTCGGGGGTCGAGAAGGAGCTGCAGCCCCACGGTGCAAACGACTCGGGGGAGATGCGCACGCTCGCGGCAAACGAGAGCGACGCAAAGCCAAAGCGGGGCCGACGCGGTCTCACGATCGCGATCGCTCTCGCGCTCGCGTCCCTCGTCGGGCTCGCGTTCCTCTTCCGCCCCCCCAGCGGCCCCCCCCACGCCGCCGCCTCGTCCGCGACCCAGACCACGCCCGCTCCCCCCCGTCCAAGCGACCAAGTCCCTTCGGCCGCGCCCGCAGCCGAGCCAAGCCCGTCCGCGGCGTTCGAAGAGCCGGCCACCCCCGACGTCGCCCCCTCGGCGTCTGCAGCGTCGCCCCCCTCCGCCGCCCCCCGGGTGACGAAGCATCCGCAGCCCAAGTGCGATCCCCCCTATCGCATCGACGCTTCTGGGCACAAGATCTTCAAGGTGGAATGCATCTGAGGAGAAGCGCACCGTTCGCCGCCTTCGTTGCGGTGCTCGCCGCGAGCGCACCGGCCCTCGGTGACGTGAAGCAAGAGTGCGTCGACGCGTCGACGGAAGGACAGTCGCTCCGCGACGCGGCGAAGCTGACGCAGGCGCGCGATCGTTTCGTGGCGTGTGCGCGCGATGCGTGCCCCGCGATCGTGCGAAAGGCGTGCGCGGACTGGCTCGCGGACGTGGACCGGCGGATCCCGACGGTGGTGCTGCGCGCGAAGCTCGCGGATGGGACGGACGTCGTCGACGCGCGCGTCTCGCTCGACGGCGCGCCGCTCGCCCACGGGCTCGGTGGAGCGGCGGTCCCGATCGACCCGGGGGAGCACACGGTGCGATTCGAGCGCGACGGCGCCGCGCCGGTCGAGGAGCACGTGGTCATCGTCGAGGGGGAGAGGGACCGCGTCGTCACGGCGCGGTTCGCCGGGCCCGCGGCGGCGGCCGACACGTCAAGCTCGACGACGGACGAAGCGCCCAGCGCGGAGGGGAGCAGGAAGATGACGCCGCTCACGATCGGCCTCGTCGCGGTCGGGGGAGTCGGGATCGTGAGCTTCGCGTCGTTCGCGATCGTCGCGACGAGCAACCTGAACAACCTGCGCCAGACGTGCGCGCCGTACTGCTCTCCTTCGCAACTGAACGACGTGAAGACCGAAGCGCTCGTCGCGGACATCTCGCTCGGCGTCGGGCTGGTGGCGCTGGCGGCGGCGGCGTACGTGTTCTTCAGTCAGGGGAAGGCGACGCCGGCGCCCGCAGCGGCGACGTCGGCGATCGTCGACGTGAGAGCGGTGCCCGGAGGGGGGTACGGGGCGATCGGGGTGCGGTTCTAGACGCCCCCGTTCAGGCGGAGCCGGCGGATATCGGGTAGCACCCAATCCGTATTGGGTCGCACCCGGCACGGATCACGTTCCACCCGATGTCGGATCGGGATGCGCACGATACGCATCGGGTAATGCCCGATACCGGGCGAGTCCGACTCGATGGGTATCGGGTGCGACGAAAGACGGATTAGGCAGATGCCAATCCGGGATCGGGATCCACCCAATACGGATCGGGTGCGACGTGCTGCGCGCCGGCTCGACTCGATAGCGGATTGGGTGCGACGTGCTGCGCGCCAGCTCGACCCGATAGCAGATCGGGTGCGACGTGCTGCGCGCCGGCTCGACCCGATAGCGGATTGGGTGCGACGTGCTGCGCGCCGGCTCGACCCGATAGCAGATCGGGTGCGACGTGCTGGCCGTCGGCAGGACCCGATGTCAGAAGAGCTCCCCCTCGCGCGCCCACTCGCCGAAGCGCTCACCGATCATCAGCGTCGGGAGGTTCGTGTTCGCCATCGGAATGGTGGGCATGAGGCTCGCGTCGGCCACGACGAGCCCTTCGACCCCGCGCACCCGTCCCCGGGAGTCACACGCAGCGCCGGGATCCTCCGCGGTTCCCATGGGGACGGTACCGCAGGGGTGATAGCCGCTCCCTGTGATCCGCCAGACGAACCTCTCGAGCGCCGCACGGTCGTCGAGGACGCGGCGCGGAGGCCAGAACGGCGTCGCCAGCTCCTTCATCGGCGAAGTCTGCGACAGTCTCCACGCAAGCAGAAGCGCGTCCACCGCGCGGCCGCGGTCGACCTCGTCCTCGAGGAACATCGACTCCACGCGAGGCTTCGCGCGAACGTCGGCGCTGTCCGTCCACAGACGTCCCGCACCGCGCGGCTTGCCAACGCCGATCGAGACCGCGACGAACCACGGCAGCTCGACCCAGGGCAAGGGGAGCCAGGAGCCAGGCTGGATCTGGATGTCGTTCGGGCACGCGCTGTTCTCCGAGGTGACCCGCATGACCGCCTGGATGATGGGCTGATCGAGGCTGCTCACGCCGGGCTTGGGTCGGAAGAAGAGCGCGCACCCGGGGTGATCGAGCAGACGCGCGCCCACGGCGGGGACGTCGGCGACCACGTCCACGCCGAGGCGCTCGAGAACGTCGCGTGGCCCGATCCCCGACCGCTGCAACAGTAGCGGCGTCGCGATGGCACCGGCGCTCACGATGACCTTTCGAGTCCCGATGTCCCAGACGCGTCCAAGCGTCTCGACCTCGAGCCCTACGACCCGACGCCCCGCATCGAAGCGAACCCGCCGGACGAGGGTGTCGGGTTGGATCCTCAGATTGGGTCTCGAACGAACGCTCTCGGTGAGGTAGCAGAGCGCGGCGCTCATCCGTCGGCCGTCGATCTTGTTCATCGCGTGCGGCCCGGCGCCGCGCTCCGTCGGATCGTTCGTGTCGGCACACTTCGGAAAGCCGAGACCCGCGCACGCTTCCAGGAACGCCGTGTTCCAGGGGGTGAGCTCCTCCTTCGTATGGCGCCGTATCGGAATCGGTCCCGACTGCGAGTGCCACTCGTTGACGACGTCGAGGTCGTTCTCGAGCCGCTTGAAGGCGGGGAGGCACTTCGCGAACGACCACTCAGGCAGCCCGCGCGCCGCCCACTCGTCGTAGTCGTACGGTTCTCCGCGGAGAGCGATGCACGTGTTGACGGCGCTCGACCCGCCGACGACCTTGCCGCGCGGGAGCGCGAAGAGGAACTGGCGCGGCGTCGGGCGGTGAGAGAACCGCCAGTCGTGAGCTCGCAGCGAGTTACGCGTTCCGTCCGCGAGGTCGCGCGGGAGGGCTCGCGGGGGGGGGTAGTCGGGACCGGCTTCGAGGAGGAGGACTTCTCGATCGGCGTTCTCGGTCGCGCGAGCCGCGATGACGGCGCCTGCCGACCCTGCGCCGATCACGACGACGTCGGCATCGGCTCGCCTCGGCATTCCTACGGCGAGCAGCACCGAAACCCGATATCTGCCCCCTGGCTCTGTCGCGAGAAGAGCGTCCCGTCGTCGCAGCGAAGCGTCGTCGAGTTTTGATCGAACGCCCCTCCGCGCGTGTGGCAGTAGTCGGTCGCGCCGCTCAGCGTTCCGCCGTCGACCGCGGGGGCGCACGAGTCCTCCCACTCGAAGACGTTGCCGCTCATGTCGAACGCCCCCGGGTAGCCCCCCTGGCACGTCGCGACCGACGGCACCGTCTGCCCGGCGTCGTAGCCCTCGCCGTTGCAAAGGGTCGGGCTGTACGTATTGCCGTACGGGTACGTGTGGACGCCGTCGTTGTCGTGCGAGCAGGCGGCGAACCACTCGCTCTGCGTCGGGTCGTACCACTCGTACGGGTTCGCCGAGCCCCCCGCCGGGGCGCCGCACAGGCGCTTGCCCGCCCACTCGCAGTACATATACGCCTGGCACCAGTTCGCGAACCCGACCGGCAGGTCCTGCGCGCCCGTGGGGGGCCAACCGAACGGCAAGAACGTCGTGTTCCACGAGCAGAGCGCGGGCTGGCCGCTCGTGCTCCCCGCTTTGGCCGTGAGGAACGCCGTGTACTGGGCGACGGTCACCTCGGTCGAGTCGATGCAGAAGCTCCCCGCGGGAACGAGCGTGGGACCAGGGAGACTCGGACAGGCGCCATCGCCGGTCGAGGTCGGCGCGTCAGAGGCGTCGTTGGCGGAGATGGGGGCGTCGAGCGGCGGCGCGAGCGAGTCGGTGGTCGCATCGAACGGAGGGGCACCGTCGATCTGCGCATCGACCCCAACGGGAGCATCCTCGGTGCTCACGCTCCCGTCGCGCACGCCGTCGTCGATGCCGTTGAAGTCGAGCGCGAGCGAGCACGCGGCGATAGCCGAGCTGGCCAGTGCGACGAGCGCCGCGACGGACGACGCGATTGCGACGCGGAGCGTTGAAGTTTGCTGCCCGCGCGCGGACGACACGAGGCGAAGTTACCACGTCAGCGCAATCCGCGAAGGCACGCGCCGTGGGTCTCGCGCGATCCAGCCCGCCGCCCTTCCTTGCAACGTTCACTCACAACAGTACATTGCAAACCCATGACGCGATTCACCCGGTATTTCGTCTGCGGCGCGATCGCAGTGGGGGCCGCGATCGCCGCATGCGGCGGGTCCAATTCGTCGCCATACCAGGGGCAGGGCTCGTTCGAAGCGGGGGCACCGACAGACGACGGCGGCGCGACGGGGTTCGACGCGTCCGAGGATGTGGCGTCGCTCCTCGGGAACGTGGACTCCTCCCCCTCGTGCGTGGCCCTGCAGTGTCAGCAAAAGGCCTGCGCGGGCGGAGGGACAACGACCGTGAGCGGGACGGTCTATGCGCCGAACGGCACCCTCCCCCTCTACAACGTCATCCTCTACGTCCCGAACGCTCCGCTCGCGC
Source organism: Polyangiaceae bacterium (assembly GCA_052147435.1). GTDB lineage: Bacteria > Myxococcota_A > Polyangia > Polyangiales > Polyangiaceae > JBKQKP01. Next base: position 13,131 of record JBKQKP010000135.1, read on the forward strand.
CCATGACGCAAGGGATCACGTGCGACCAGTGCGGGACGATCGCGTCGGGCGATCCGATCGCGACGACGCTCAGCGACTCGAACGGGAACTTCGTCCTGTCGAACGTCCCCGCGGGCACGAACATCCCGCTCGTCGTGCAGCTCGGCAAGTGGCGCCGGCAGACGACGATCCCGACGGTCAACCCGTGCACGAACAACGCGCTCACCGACCCGAACCTCACGCGTCTCCCGAAGAACCAGACCGAAGGGAGCATGCCGAACATCGCGCTCACGACCGGCGGGTGCGACAGCCTCGGCTGCATGATGGGGAAGCTCGGGATCGACACGACCGAGTTCGGCGTGCAGTCCGACGGCTACAACAAGGCGATCAACGTCTACTCCTCGAACTCGGGGGGCTTCGCCGACGGGCTCTCGAACACGACGCAGGCGAGCACGCTGTGGAGCAACCTCACGCTCTTGAAGACCTACGACATGGGGATCTTCTCGTGCGAGTGCAGCGAAGGCTCCGACACGAAAGGGACCTACGGGGGCCCGGATTTTCAGACCGTGACGGACTACCTCGACAGCGGCGGGCGCATCTTCACGACGGACTACCAGTACACCTGGTACCGCTACAGCCCCGATCCGAACATGGGGGCCGTTAGCGCGTCCAACCTCGACACCACGGGGATCGGCGTCATCCCCGGAGGAGCCCCCGGCGGCGACAACCCGCTGCTCTTGAACGCGACGTTCCCGAAGGGGCTCGCGCTCGCGCAGTGGCTGACGACTGTGTTCCCCGCGAACCCGCTGGTCACGCCGGACGGCGGACCTCTCACGAACAACACGACGGATGGCGTCACCTGCGACTATGTCTTCGACAACATCTCGATGATCAACACGAAGCCGCAGCTCTGGGCGACGTCCGACTCGTCGAACGACGGCAAGCCCGGTACGTACGACCCGCGCGTGTTCACGGTGAACACCCCGGCGGGGCTCCCCACGGCGCAGCAGTGCGGCAAGGGGGTGCACCTCGACGCGCACATCACGGCCTCCTCTCAGGGAGAAGCGGACTTCGTAGGCTGCAACGGGTCGTCGGGGGCGGTCGGTACGGCCGGCTGCTACCCGCTCACCTGCACGAACCCGCTCCAGGAGGACGAGGCGATGTTCGCGTTCTTCTTCTTCGACCTGGCGTCGTGCATCCAGAACGAGGGGCAGCCACCGGCGCCACCGCCTGCGAAGTGACGCCGAAGGGATCCTCCTGAGGAGCGCAGCGACGAAGGATCCGCTTGGGGACCGCTACTCCTTCCCCCGCTTCCGCTCTCTGTCCTTCTCCAACAGCTCGTCCAGCACCATCCGCCCCATCGGCAACGTCGGCCCTGCCCCGACCGCGGGCCCCGACGCCGCGGGCTTCTCCCACGCCTCGGAGACCGGCGCCTCCGTCCCCGTCGCTCCCCCCTCGCCCGGCACGGCCATCGTGGGAGGCACCGCCTCGCTCGTCAGGGCCTGCACCCGCTCGAGCATGGCCTCCGCCGACGGCCACCGCGCTTCCCGGTCGAACGCGAGCGCGCGGTCCACGAGCTCGACGATCCCGTGCGGAGTCTCCGGCGCGATCACCGCGAGCGAGCGCGCCTTCTGCGTCGCCGCGTAGATCATCTGCATCGTGTGCGTCGGCGCTTCGTGCACGTGCTTCCCCGAGATCATCGTGTACAGGAGCGCCCCGACCGACCACACGTCCGACCGCGCATCGGCCGTCTTCGCGTTCCCCCCCGCTTGCTCGGGCGGCATGAACGCGGGGGTCCCCATCAGCTCGCCCGACGCCGTCGCGCTCGTCCCTTCGACGAGGCGCGCGATCCCGAAGTCGAGCACCTTCAGCTCGCCTGCGCGGGTGAGGAACACGTTGTCCGGCTTGATGTCGCGGTGCACGATCCCCTTCGCGTGCGCCGCGTGGAGCACCTCGAGGAGGCGCTCCGCGATCGCCAGGACGAGCCCCATCGGCAGGCGATGGCTGCTCCTCTCCCAGAGCGCCTCGAGGGTCTCGCCGTCGAGGAGCTCCATCACGAGGAAGGCGCACCCTTCGTCGTCGGTGCCGTGCTCGAAAACGCGCGCGACCCCGGGGTGGGCGATCGCGTTCCCCGCGTACGCCTCGCGGAAGAACCGCGTCTGGATCGACGGGACGCGCGACAGCTCGGGGTGGAGCATCTTCAGCGCGACGGTGCGACCGTCGGCCGTGCGCGCGGCGAAGACCCCCCCCATTCCCCCGATGCCGAGGAGGCGCTCGAGCGTGTACGTGCCGCGCACGATCGTCCCGACGCGGCGCTTGATGCGCAGGATGGTCTGGTCGGAGAGGTCCACGCTACTCAGCCCCCGCCGCTCGGTTCCGTTGCCGTTGCCGAGGTAATCGCGAGATAGCGCTTCACCGTCTCCGCGAGCCCGTACTCGAGCGCGTCGGCGATGAGCGCGTGTCCGATGCTTACCTCGGCTACGCCCGGCACCTGCGCGAGGAACGGCCCGAGGTTCGCGAGGTTCAGATCGTGCCCGGCGTTCACCGCGAGCCCTGCGTGCGCAGCGGCGATCGCGCTCTTCTCGAACGCCGCGAGCGCCTCCGCGATCGCCGCTCGCGATCCGCCCGCGAACGCCGTCGCGTACGGCTCCGTATAAAGCTCGACCCTGTCGGCCCCCACGTCGCGCGCCCTGGCCATGTTCTCGGGGATGGCGTCCATGAAGAGGCTCACGCGACACCCGATCGCGCGAAGACGCTGGACGATCGGCGCGAGCTGCTTCGCATCCTTCGCGAGATCCCACCCATGGTCGCTCGTCGCCTGATCGGTCGCGTCGGGGACCAGGGTGGCCTGCGCCGGGTGAACCTTCTCGACGTGCTCGAGGAGGCCCGCGAACGGGTTCCCCTCGATGTTGAGCTCGATCCTGCGCCCCGCGCCGCCGTCCTGGTATTCGCCGATGAGCTTCGCGATGTCCGTCACGTCGTGCGGCCGGATGTGCCGCTCGTCGGGCCGCGGGTGGACGGTGATCCCCTGCGCCCCCGCGTCGAGGACGATCCGCGCCGCGCGCGTCACGCTCGGGATGCCGATCGGGCGGGTGTTGCGGAGGGTCGCGACCTTGTTCAGGTTGACGGAGAGACTCGTCGACGTCGGATGCGTCGCGGTGCGGGCGGTGTTGCTCACGATCTTGGTTCTACAACGTCCGCGGGATCGCGTGCACGCCCCTCCAGCTCCAGCGCGCGCTTCGCCTTGCGATCGTCGCCGCGTTCGCGCTCCCGCGCAATCAGCGCGTCCACATGGTGCGCGCGCACGACGTCCCCCTCGCACGAGGCCACGAGCTGAAGCGCCATCGACGCGAGCTCCGCGTCTTCCCCCTCGAACGGATACTCGAGCAGCCGCGCGAACGCCGCGTCCTCGATGCCGACCGGCGCCCCGCGCACCCGAAGCCCTTCGCGCGCAAGCCTGTCGCTCAAGATCGCGCGCAGGTCCTCGGGCCGGTCGCGCAGACGCGGCAGAGAGGCGCTCGCTTCCTCCGTGAATTGCGCGGCGAGCCCCGCGTCGAGGCGCCCGCGCGTCATCAGCTCGGCGAGCGGCACGCGGCTGGTGACCGCGAGCACGAAGTCCACGGGCAGCTCCTGCTCCCACGGCCCCCGGTGCTCCGAGTGCGCGCGCGCGACCAGCTTCTGCACCTCGACGGGGAGCGCCCCCACGTCCACGAGCAGGAGCACCCCGCGATCCGCGAGCGCGATCGGCGACGCGAGCGGGTCGCTCCAGCGCGCGAGCTCGTGCTCGCGTGTCGACGCCCCGTCCACGACGACGAGCGCCTCTCCACGGCGCGTGCTCGCGAGGTGCGCCTTCGCAACGTAGGGAACGGCGTCGATCCCGGCGGGGGCGTGAACGAAGAGGGGGCGCCCCGCGCGCAAGGTCTCCTCGATGGCGTCGACGGCGAAGCGGGCCGAGGCGGAGTAGATCCCTGCGAAGGCAGGGCGGGCGAGGCGCTCCGCGGCGAGCACGTGCTGCGCGTGGCGACGGGTGATCTCCGCCGTGGCCCCGCCGAGGGTGCGATCGGCCTTCTCCGCGCGCTCCGTCGCTTCCCTCTCGCGCGCGAGGCTCCGCGCGAGCGCCGCCCGGGCGTGGCAAAGCGCAGCAAGCGCGTCAGCGAGGCGCTTGATGGCCCGCGCCTCCTCGAGCGTGAGCGCCGCGGTCCGCTTCCCCCGCGGAAGAACAAGCAGCCCTTCGGCCTCCCCTGCGCGCGTGACGACCGCAGCCAACATCGCGCCGTGATCGTCCATCCACCGCGCATAGGGCCTGAGCTCCGGACGCCGTATCGAGAGCGCCTCGAGCACGTCGCACCGGAGGATCGCCTCGGGCTCGCCGGCGGCGACCGCGATCATCCCTTCGGGGAGCGTCGCCGTCGCCTCGGCCCCGTGAACGTGCGCGTACCCGGCAGCGTCCACCGTCGTCACGTGAAGAGGGTCGAACGTCCAAAGCTCGGGAGAAGATGCGCTGAGCCCCGCTGGAGCGCGCAGCGCAACGAGCGCCTCGCGGACCGCCTCGTCCGGATCGGTCCGAAGGAGCGCTTCATGCGCCGCCGCGGCCGCGTCGAGCCAGGCCCCGCGTGCCGGGCGCAGGGGCTCTTCAATCCACGCCGCCGAGGCGCCGATCCCAAGCGCGAGGACGCCGAAGATCGTCACGACCGCGGCCGAATCCCACGGTCGCCCCTGCGCGACCGCCGCGCCGAGGAGCACGATTGGCCCGCCGACGATCGTGAGCGCCATCGCGCGACGCGAGGCTCTCGCGAGGGCGACCGGATCCCCCCGCAGCGCCACGTGGCAGACGAGCACGGCCCCGAGCGCGACGGCCACCCGCGCGATCGCCTCGGCCGGAGCGAACCCGACGAACCATACCCCCCATGCGACCCCCGCCGTCGCGGTCCCGAGCCCCGCCGCCGCGTGCATCCGCGCCGCCACGCCGAGCTCGAGCCGGCGGACGCGCGCGATGTCCCACGCTTCACCGACCAGAAAGACCCCTGCGAGCAGGCATGCAACGAACGCGAAGAGGTCCGCCTGCGAGGCGAAGAGGCCGGTCGCGGTCCCGTTCCCGACGGCGTGGAGCACCCGCGCCGAGAGCGCGACGACGAAGAGCACCCCCAGGACGACGAAGCCGAACAGAGCCGACGCCGTCCGCTGGGGACTGCGGACACGCGGCCGCGCGATCCCGTCGGGGGCCGAGACGCGCGCCATCGCCCCGTTCGCCGCGAGCGCCGCAACCGCCGCCCCGGCGACCCCGAGAACCGCGACCCATCCTTGCTCGTCCGGCGCCCCGAACGACGCCACCGCGAGCGCGAGCCCCCACTCCGCGAGCCCCCGCCCAGGCTCTCTCCCCCCCGCGACCCACGCGAGCCACAGCGCCAGAAGCGCCGCCCCCCACCCCCTCGCCCCCTCCCCTCGCACGGCCCGCAGAGCGTCGGCCGCGACGTAGGCCGTGGAGGTGAGCAGGATGAGTCGCGTCCGCCGACCGAAGAGCCTCTCCTCGGGGGGGGTCCCGGCGCGCTCCAGGCGTTCCAGGCGCTCCAGTGGAGAACGTCCCGACGGCATCGCGCGCATCGCGCGAAGAGAAGCACATGAACGGCGCCCGCGCCCGCATTCCAAACGGGCCCGGTTTCGTGGTCTCTTCCATCCGTGGCTTCCTACGCCTTTCCAAAGCCCGGCTCGGCCCCCCCCCGGCGCGCTCGGCCGCGCCTCGGAGCCACGCTTGCCCTCGGCGCTTCCCTCGCCCCTGGGGGGACGATGGTGAAGATCGCCCTCGCGCTGATGGGGCTGACGGTCCTGGGCGCGCTCGTGACCGCGGTCGTCCTGTCGGGGCGGGAGGCGGGTGGCGCCCTCGTGCAGCTCGGGGCCGCGTCATCCACGGCGCTGGCGTGGGGGGCGGGGGTTCTCCTCGCCATGCCAGCTTCACTGGAGGCGTTCCGCGACGACCGGAGGAACGGCATCCGCGCCCTCCTCCGCGCGCGCGGAGCATCGACGACCGCTTACGCGCAGGGGCGCGTCCTCGGGCTTGCCCTGGTGCTGTTCGTCGTCGTCGGGGGGGGGACGCTCGTGAGCGGCGGAGCGGCGTTCCTGCTCGCGTCGCGGCTGGGGGTCGCGGCCCACGCGCTCGGAGGGCTCGCGGCGGCTCTCGTGTACGCGGCGGCCTACGCTTTGGTCGTGGCGCCGATGTCGCTGGCGGCGCTGGGGGGGCGACGGCGTACAGGGGGGTTCTTTCGGTTCGCCGCGGTCGTCCTCGTGCCCGTCTTCCTCGAGCGCTGGACGTCGTCGCTCGTGCCGGCCGGTTGGGGCGACGTGCTCAGCCTCCCGGCGGCGCTCAACGCGCTGCGCGCCGCGCTCCTGACGCCGGGGATCGACGTGGCGAGGCTCGCGCGCGCGGCGATCGTGCTAGCGGCGTTCGCGGCGCTCTGCTTCGTCCTCGTGCTAGCGGAGATCTCGGCGCTCGACGCGGAACAGGCACAAGACGAGGTCCGGCCTTGATCGATCTGGAAGGGGTCCTCGCGCGCATCCCGCCCGTCGCGCTCGCGCTCTTGACCGTGAAGCTCGAGGCGGGGATCCACGCGCTCCTAGGCGGGAAAGCGGACGGGACGGCGATCGTCCTCGGCGTGCTCGCTGGCCGGGTACAGACGCGCGCAGGCTCGGCGCGGATCCTCGGCGCGCGCGCGGGGGACGCACAAATCCGTCCGTCCGTCGCGTACGTCCCGCTCGACGCCGTCCTTCCAGAGCCACTTCGGGTCGAGGAAGCGCTCGCCGTGGCCGCGCGATTCCGCGGCGAGACCGCGCGCGATGCCGGATCTCGCCTCGCGCCTTTCGGTCTAGCGGCGCTCGCGCAGCGACCTGTGCGGACGCTCGCGCGCGAAGAGGTCCGTGCGGTCGCGCTCGTCGAGGCGCTGACGTCGTCGGCCAAGGTGCTCCTCGTCGAAGAACCGCTGGCTTTGATCGACACGCGCGCGGTCGGTGCGATCGCGGACGCGCTCCGCACCCGGGCGCGCGAGGGGACGTGCGTGGTCTTCGCGACGGGGTCGGCTCGCGACGCGCGCGCGCTGGCGGACGACGTCCTGACGTTCGATCGCGGCGCCCTCGTCCGCCGTGCGCCGGCGAGCGATCCGCTCGTGCTCGCGGGGCCACGTGGGGCGTGCGTCAGGGTGATCGCGTCGGACGCGAAGCGACTCGCAGCGGCGCTCGCGTCGGAGCAGGCGGTGCGCACCGTGGCGATCGACGCAGGGGTGCTCGTCGTCGGAGGGGCCGACGTCGCGAGCGTCGCATCGGCGGTCGCTCGAAGCGCGCTCCGCGAGGACATCACCCTCGAGATGCTCCGCCCCGACCTCCTGCGCGAGGACGAGCTCCGCGCCGCCATCTCCGGGGACACCGCGGGTGCCTACCGCGCTGCCTACGAGAAAGCGCTCGGCCCCGCGCCGGTCGCGCGTCCACGGCCCGCTCACGTCGACGAACCGGAGGAGATCGCGTGACGGACGCCACGCTCACCGCGCTTCGCCTCCCGGTCGCTCGCCTCGCGCGGACGCCGCGCGCGTGGATCCCCGTCGCTGCGTGGGGGGTGCTCGCGATCGTCTCCGCCGTGGCGCTCCGGGGGAGTGGCTCGGGCGCGACTACTAGCGCGCTCGAGTCGATCTTTGGGGGACTGGCGCTTCCATTTCTCTCCTTCGCGATCGTCGGCGCGGTGCTCGGAGGGGATGGCCTGGCCCGCTCGACCCGCCCCTTCGTCGCGTTCGGTGCCCCCCCCGCGTCCGTCGCGCTCGCGACCACCGCCGTCGCCGTCGCCGCGAGCGCCCTGCTCTCGGGAGCTCTCGGCGCGGCGGTCGTCGCGCTGGCACACGGCGCGAGCGACCCGCCGCTGGGGCGCGACATGCTCACGAGCGCCTGGGTCGCGGGGCTCGGCGGCGCGGCGTACGCGTCGCTCTTCTCGTTCGGAGCGTCGTTCGGGAGGCGTGGTGGCGGGCGCGCCGTCGCCCTGATGGTCGACTGGGTGCTCGGGAGCGGAACGGGGGGCGCGGCGCTCGTGACGCCGCGTGCGCACGTGAGGAGTCTCCTCGGAGGAGACCCCGTCGAACGGCTCTCGGGGCACGCGAGCGCCCTCGTCCTGGTCGCGCTCGTCGCCTTGTTTGCTGCGCTCGCCGCTGCCCGCACGCGACGCGCCTAGACTTACGGCGTGAGCTTCTCGCGGACGGCGCGCGTCATGTCGAGCACCCGCCCTTCGAGGACGAAGCTGCCGTCCTCCTGGCGCTTCGACGAATGAACTTTCACTCTCACGGCGTCGCTGTCGTCGGGGCCTGCCAGCGCCCCCTCGATGCGCGAGCCGGGGGGGGACGGGATCGATGAGCGGAGCGTGATCGAGTCCCCCTCGAGGCGAACGACCACCGCCTCGCCCCCCTTCGCCCATGCAACCCGACGCTCGCCCCCCGCCATCAGTCCCCTTTCCTCCCCCGCCCGATCGCAGCGCGCGCCTCGCGGTCGGCCGTCTTCGCGGCGATGTCCTGCCGCTTGTCGTGCACCTTCTTCCCCTTCGCCACGCCGAGCTCGACCTTCACGCGGCCGCTCTTGAAGTAGAGGCGGAGCGGGATCACCGTGAAGCCTCCGCGCGAGATCTGCTCGTCGATCTGATCGATCTCGTGCTTGTGCAGGAGCACCTTGCGCGCGCGACGCGGCTCGTGCGGGAACGCCCTCGCCCCGTCGAACGGCGCGACGTACATCTGTTTCAGCCAGCACTCGCCGTGGTCCACGCTCGCGTACGCGTCGACGAGGTCCACCTTCCCGTCGCGCATCGACTTTACTTCGCTGCCGACGAGGACGAGCCCCCCTTCGTACTTGTCGTCGATCGCGTAGTCGAACGTCGCGCGGCGGTTCTTGACGATGAGCTTCTCGTCGTCGGCTTTCTTCTGGCTTGGCATTCGCTTGCGCTTGATCGTGTCGCTCGTGCTCGGTCACCCGCCGTCGGCCGGCGGCATCTCGTCGCCTTCGTACGGCAGGTGCTGCTGGTCGTCACGCGGATCGTGCGCAACGCCCAGCTTCGCCTCGAGCGCGTTGAGGCGCTGGCGCATCCGCTCGTTCTGCTGGGCCAGCGCGCGGACGAGCTCGGTCACCGGATCGGGGAGGTTCGCGTGGTCGAGCGCCGCGTCGAACCGATGATGCGCGGGGACGATCACTCGCCCGGGAACGCCGACGACCGTTGCCTCCGCGGGGACGGGCCTCACGACGACGCTCCCCGAGCCAATCCGCGCGTTGGCGCCGATCTCGATCGCCCCGAGGATGCATGCGTTCGAGCCGACGACGACCCCGGGCCCGAGCGTCGGGTGGCGCTTGGTGCGCGAGAGCGACGTCCCCCCGAGGACGACCCCCTTGTACAGGAGACACCCGTCCCCGACGATCGCGGTCTCCCCGATGACGACCCCCATGCCGTGGTCGATCACGACGCGCCGCCCGACATACGCTCCCGGATGGATCTCGATGCCGGTGATGTGCCGGTTGGCGTGCGCGAGGAGGCGCGCGGAGAGCTTCAGGTCGTCGTTCCACATCGTGTGGGCGATGCGGTGCATCCAGAGCGCGTGGAGGCCCGGGTAGACGAGCAGCGTCTCGAGCGCGGAGCGGGCCGCCGGGTCGTTCGCCATGACGGCGTCCACGTCCTCCCGCGCCCGAGCGAGCGCGCCGGGGACCGACTTGAGCCACTGCAAGAGGCGGGGAACCTTCGCCATGCGCGCTTGCGAGCGTAGCATCCCGCCATGCGCCCGCTCCTTCGTCCTCGACACGTCAAACCCTGGGTCCGGGACCGCGTCGAGACCATGGGGCACTTCCGGGTCTTCGATGTCCTCAAGTCGGACATGACGATGGCGGACGGGCGGCCGTGTCCGCATCCGATCTACACGCTCGGCTGCGCGACGTCGTGCAACGTGCTCGCGATCACCCCCGAGAACGAGGCGGTCTTCGTCTGGCAGTACCGTCACGGGACCGACGCGCTCTCGCTCGAGATGCCCGGAGGGGTCGTCGATAAGGGGGAAACGCCCATTGAAGGGGCGCGGCGGGAGCTGCGCGAGGAGACAGGCTACGCTGTGGAGAAGCTCGAGCCGCTCCTCGCCGTGCACACGAACCCGGCGCTGCAGGGGAACCTGCACCATACGTTCGTCGGGTGGGGAGCGCGACGAGTCGGAGAGCCGGAGCTCGACGAGTCGGAGGAGTGCGAGGTGGCGCTTGTCCCGGTGGGGGACCTGCAGTGGCTACTGGACTCCGGGCAGGTGACGCACTCGCTGTGCGTGAGCGGAGTCGAGCGATTTCTGCGGAGGTCGCGAAGCTCGGGATGAGCGTGCGCAAGTCCGGCCGTCGGAGTCGCCCCGCTCCCTCGCCGTCAGTCCTCCTTGCCCACCTGCGCCGCCCACGAGTCCCGCAGCGAGATCGTCCGGTTGAACACCAGCTTCGCCGCCGTCGAATCCGGGTCCACGCAGAAGTACCCGAGCCGCTCGAACTGGACTCGGTCGAGCGGCTTCGCGTTCGCGAGGCTCTCCTCCACCCGGCACTCGCTCAGCGTCTCGAGCGACTTCGGGTTCAGGTGCGTCTTGTAGTCCACGTCCTTGTCCTTCTCGGGGTTCTCCACCGAAAAGAGGCGGTCGTACAGGCGAGCCTCCGCCGGGCGCGACCGCGAGGCGGACACCCAGTGAATCGTCCCCTTCACTTTGCGCCCGTCGGCCGGAGCCCCCCCCTTCGAGCTCGGGTCCCAGGTACACCGAAGCTCGGTCACCTGACCGTCTTTCTTCACGACCTCTTTGCACGTGATGAGGCATCCGTACCGCAGGCGCACCTCGCGCCCCGGGGCAAGGCGGAACCACTTCTTGGGCGCCTCCTCCATGAAGTCGTCGCGCTCGACGTACAGCTCGCGCGTGAGGTGCACCTTGCGCGACGGGCCGTCGGGCTTCTCGGGGTCGTACAGGGCGTCGAGCTCGAGCACCTCCCCCTCCGGGAAGTTCTCGAGGACCACCTTCAGGGGTTTCAGCACAGCCATCACACGCGGGCTCGTCGCGTTCAGGTGCTCGCGGAGCGCGTGCTCGAGGAGCGCCACGTCGACGATGCCGTCTCGGGTCGACACGCCGATCCGGTCGCAGAAGCTCCGGATCGCCTCCGGCGAGAAGCCCCGGCGCCGCATCCCGGCCATCGTCGGCATCCTCGGATCGTCCCACCCGGCGACGAGCTTCCCCTCGACGAGCTCCTTGAGCTTCCGCTTCGACAGGACCGTGTAGGACAGATTCAGGCGCGCGAACTCGATCTGCTGCGGGTGGTCCGCCACTTTCAGCGCGTCGAGAAACCAGTGGTAGAGGGGCCGGTGGTTCACGAACTCGAGCGTGCAGATCGAGTGCGTCACCCGCTCGATCGAGTCGGACTCGCCGTGCGCCCAGTCGTACATCGGGTAGATGCACCACGCGTCGCCGGTGCGGTGGTGGCGCGCCCTGCGGATCCGGTACATGACCGGGTCGCGGAGCTTCACGTCGGTCGAGGCCATGTCGATCTTCGCGCGCAAGACGGCGCTCCCGTCGGGGAGCTCGCCCGCGCGCATGCGCCGGAAGAGATCCAGGTTCTCGGCGACCGACCTGCGCCGGTGCGGGCTCTCCTCGCCGGGCTTGAAGTAGTCGCCGCGCGTGGCGCGAATCTCCTCGAGGCTCCGGCTGTCCACGTACGCCTGCCCCTGCTCGATGAGCTGTACGGCGAACTGGTACAGGCGCTCGAAGTAGTCCGACGCGTAGTACTCGCGGTCCTGCCAGTCGAAGCCGAGCCACCGGACGTCGTTCTTGATCGACTCGACGTACTCGACGTCCTCGGTCTCCGGGTTCGTGTCGTCGAAGCGGAGGTTGCAGACGCCGCCGAAGTCGCGCGCGAGCCCGAAGTTGAGGCAGATCGACTTCGCGTGACCTATGTGGAGATAGCCGTTGGGCTCGGGGGGGAAGCGCGTCATGACGCGCCCGCCGTTCTTGCCCGCCTTGATGTCCGCGTCGACCAGGTCCGCGACGAAGTTCCCGCCGCGCTCGTCCTGGCCGCGCGCCATGCCGTCGTTTTCAGCCAGGAGGCGGGCATCATAGCGCGAGAGCGGCTCAGTCCTTCTTCTTCTCCTTGTTCACCGTCTCGAAGGACTTCCCGTCCTTGTTCTCGTACGCCTCCCAGCTATCGACCATCTCCGCGAGCTTGTCCCTGAGCGCAGGCTTGGCGTCGGCGACGTTGTTCAGCTCCATGGGGTCGGTAGAGAGGTCGTAGAGCTGGTCCATCCCATGACTGATGTCGCGGATGAACTTCGTGTGCCCGTCCGTGTCGAGCACGCCGCGCGACTCGAAGTGAACGCCGCCGCGCCACAGGTCCGTGTAGAGAAACAGCGGGCGCACGGGGAGCGGGGTTCCGCGCAAGTACGGCATCAGGTCCCACTCTTGGCAGTCCTTGTCCGGCGACAGCCCCGTGAGATCGACGATGGTCGGCGTCATGTCGGTGAGGAGCATCGGCGTATCGATCTCCTTGACCGTCGAGCCGGGGACCTTCGCCAGGAGGAGCACGCGGATGTCTGGCTCGTAGAGCGTGTTGCCATGCTTCGTGTAGCCGTGCTCGCCGAAGAGCTCTCCGTGGTCGGAGTAGACGAAGATGGCGTTGTGCGCCTTGTCGCCGCGAGCCTCGAGCGCATCGAGGACGCGGCCGACCTGCTCGTCGCAGTAGTTGGTCGCGCTGTCATACTTGTCCACGTCGCTGTCGCCGTAGTCCCAGGCCTCGTGCTTGATGTACGGGTCGTGGTTGCACTCGTAGTGGAGGAACAGAAGGAACGGCTTGGAGTCAGGTCGGTTGGGGGGGACCGACGCCAGGTACTTGATCGCCGCGTTGGACGTCTGCTCGGCGGAATTCTGGTACGCGGCCTTCCAGTCCTCGACCGGCCACGGGGTCTGCCAGAGGCGGAAGCCCTGCCCGAGATCGTGAATGTGCTGGATCACGTACGAGAGCGTGTAGCCGACGGTGTCGTACCCGTGCGGCCCGAGCCGCTCGGCGAGCGTGTTCGCCTCGGGTTCGAGCGTGAAGTCCACCGCGTGCCCGCGCTTCTGGGGGATCTGCTCCACTTCGCGTCCGGTGAAGATCGCGGACAGCGCGAAGCGCGTGGACGGAGCCGGCGTGTAGGCGTTTTTGAACCACGTGGCCCCCTCTTTCCAGCGATCGATGTGCGGCGTCGTCGGGCGCTTGTAGCCGACGAAGCCGACGTGATCGGGGCGCAGCGCATCGAGGTGGATGAGGACGACGTTGTCGCGCAGCGGAGGTGTGCCCGGATCGCGGACCGCGGCTTGCGGCGGAGGGACGAACTTGCGCGCGTCGGAGCCGGAGCAGTTCTCGTCGATCCCGTTTTCGGGGACGTCGAGCGCGTTCGGATGGATGTCGGGGTCGTTGTCGTTGCAGTCCCCGCCGCCGAGGAAGGGGGAGTAGCCGTCGTGATCCTTGTCGAACGCGCGGCGAATGACCGTCACGGCGATCGAGGCGTAGGGGGCGCGCGCGAGGACCCCCATCCGGACCGTGTCGGACAGGTGGCCGAACGCGAAGCCTGCGCCCGTGGAGAGGAGCAGGGCGATCGGGGCGAGCACGAGCACCGGCAATTTCGCGAACGCCTCCCCCGAGGGGATGCGCGCCGACACTTGCGGTCCGAGCGCGAAGCCTACGAACGCCGCCGACGGCGTGATCGCGTGCGACGGAGGGAGCAGGACGTACAGGGCGACGACGCCGACGGTGGCCGTCGCGACGCTCTCGGCGGGGAGCCACGCGGGAACCTGCACGTTCTTCCCGACTCGCCTGACCACCCGCCCCACGGGGCCCGCGACGGCGGCCACGAGGAACGCGCCGCCGAAGAAGAGGACGATCGAAGCGAGCGTCGAGATCAGCGTCGCCACGCGGGGGCTCTGGAAGTCGGACGAGCGAAACCCGATCCCCCACGCGAGCCCGACGCTGATCGCGAACACGACGGCGTACAGAAAGGAGCCGATGCTCTCGTCCTCGGGCCGCCCCCCGCTCAGGCCTACACGAACGTGGTGCGCGAGGATTCGCGCGGCCGGGCGGCTCAAGAGGAAACCGATCGGAACCGCGACCACGAGAAGCGGGAAGGCGATGAAGCACAGCGCCTCGAGTCCCGCGAGGAGCGAGTTGAGGAGGCCGGAGTGAGCCCTCCAGGTCGTGCTCGCGGCGACGAGCGAGTCCTCGATCCCGGCGAAGAGAAATGCGAAGGCGACCCGCTCCCGGAGCCCGAAGTCAGCGCTGGTTCGCTCCTCCGTCTTTGCGACCGCGAGAGGCTCTGCCTTCGCCTCGCTCGGTGCTTCCTGTGCTTTCTGTTGTTCGTCCGAGACTGAGAGCATGCGGCGTCAACTTCGGGAAAACTACCTTGGTCCCCTAACCCTAGGTTACCAGCTCGTCGACGATCCCTAATACGATGGGGATGACGCGTGTGGACGCTCGGACCGGCGGCGCCCACGTTCCGACGAACGGGGCCTTCTGTCCAACCGCCCACGCCGGCGATCGACACCGCGCCCGCGTCTCCGCGAGAGTCTACGCGCCGCGCTTCCGAGCGCGACCGGCCCGAAGGATCAGGCCGCTCGTCCGGTCCTCGACGAGGCGCGGTGTGTCCAGCGCATCGACGCAGAGCTCTTCGGTCGTGTCCGGATCGATCGATTCCACGGAAGGGGGGGGAGGAAGGGTCGCGGTCGTCGTCTGTTCGGCGATCGCGGTGCGGAGGAACATCCGCCCGTCGCCCACCCCCATCGAGAGCGCGACGCGACGCAGCTCGTACGCCATCGCCGTGGCGTGGGCATAGCGGCGCGCGGGGTTCGTCTCGAGGGCGCGGCAGAGAATGGTGCTGACCTCCGGCGGGAGCTGCAGCTCGAGGAACGTTGGCGGGACGAATCCCTCGCGGGTGTGCTCGAGCGCCTCGGCGTCGCTGACGTCGGCGTTGAATCGAGGGCCGATGAGCATCTCGCGAAAGAGGATCCCGAGCGAGAACACGTCGCTCCGTGCGTCCCCCACGCCGCCCTGAGCCACCTCGGGCGCCACTGACGACCACCGCTGCGAGACCCCCTGGATCGTCCGGATGCCCGATCCCCAGAGCGCGACCCCCGACAGGCCGAAGTCGGACAGCTTCACCTCGCCGTGGAACGAGAGGAGGACCTGATGAAGCGCCACGTCCAGATGCGGCATCCCGGCGTGGACCCCCTCGGGGGTCGTCGCCATGCGGGCTCCGCTCAACGCTTCGGCGATCTCGGTCGTCACGAAGAGCGCGAGGTCGAGCGGCATGCGTCGCCCGCGTGCCCCCGCCGGCGCGTGGCCACGAACCAGCCGCTCGAGCGTCGTCCCCTCGACGAGCTCCGTGACGACCGCGGCATGGTTCCTCCCGACGAGCGCCATCTCGTACGTCTGCACCGCGTTCGGGTGCACGACATAGGCGGCACGCTGCGCCGCGCGACCGAGAGCGACGAGCGCCGTGTCTGGCTCGTCGTTCGAGGCGAGGTCGTAGATCTTCACCGCGACTGGCCGGCGGATGAAAGAATCGGTCTCGAGGATCCCGCGGTAGGCGGTCGCCGCAGCGCCGCGACCGAGCTCGCTGACGAGCGTCACGTTCCTCCGTCCGGGGAGCGCGATCGTCTTGTGGAGCGGCGGCGGGAGGGGGGTCGGAGCGGGCATCCTGGTCCTCGTTCCCCCATTGCAACGACCGAACCCAGCCCATCAACCTTGGGTGCGGTGGAGTACCGCCGAACATTTGAATGCGGCGGCAAGGCGAGTGACCTCCCGTGGGGGCCTATAGATCCACGCCTGAGATCCAGGAGACGTCCGCGGCCGTTGTGCGGCCGTGTACGCCCCACCCGCGCCGGCGTTTTGCGGCACTGTGCAAGTGGCCCCCCTCGACTATGCTCCGCGCCGCCATGAGCGACGTGACGTGGCAGGAGATCGACGCTCTCTTGGGGGCGATGGAGGAGCTGCAGATCGGCAAGGTGATCGACCTCGCTCGGCGGCTGAAGCCGGGGCTCACCCTCGAGGACGTGCGAAACCCACACGACTTCCCCGAGCTCGGCGACCCCGATTGGCACTACGAAGACGGCGTCCTCACGGGGATCCAGAGCGTACGGACTGCGCTGCGAGCGCGAGCCGCGGGAGCCGACCGAGCCGGTCAGACCAAGGGAGCTGGGCCGACCGGGGGAGCGGGGGTTTTGTGAGCGCGTCCAAGAAGTCGAACAAACCCGATCCGAAGAGCCCGTTCGCCGTCCTCCGCGGAGTGAAGGAGAAGCTCACCAAGGAGGAGGGTTCGCGAACCGCGGGCGTGGGGGGGGCGAAGAAGCCCGTGGTGCACGCTCACCCGCCGGCTCCCGCCGCGGACCCGGAAGAAGACCGACTCAGCTTTCACCGGATGATGAGCGGAGTGCAGCCGATCGAGCAGACGAAGGGGCGCGTTCCTCGCTCGGCGCAAGTTCCCCCCTCGGGGGAGCTCGTGCCGCGGGGACGGGGGGCGGAGGCGGAAGCGGCGTTGCAGGAGGAGGCGGACGAGGTGCATGCGCACCTGCGTGCGCTCGTCGAGGGCAAGGAGCGATTCGAGGTCGAGGACGACGGTCGCCGGATCTCCGGGCGGCGGGTGGACCTCCCGAAGGAGGCCCTTCGCAAGCTCCGGCGGGGCACGACGCCGATCGACGCGCGGATCGACCTTCACGGGATGGGGGTCGCGGAGGCGCGGACCGCCGTGACGACCTTCCTGCGGGACACGCGGGTTGCCGGCGAGCGTTGCGTGCTGATCATCCACGGAAAGGGGGAGCACTCGCCCCGGGCGCAGCCGGTTCTGCGTGGCGAGATCGGCGCCTGGCTCTCCCAGGGGGGGGCAAGTGAGCACGTCGCCGCGTTCGTCACAGCCGAGGGGGGCGACGGCGGGGAAGGGGCCGTCTATGTGCTCCTCAGGCGCTGAGCGCGTCGCGTCATCGGATCCCCGCTGGCCGATCGGCGCATCCGAGACTAGATTCCGCTCGCCGCCTCACGTGCCCGCGCGCGCTCGCGCGTCGCGCATTGCCCGAGCGATCGCCTACCGGAGCAAACATGGTCGATAAACTGCAAAAGATCTGGATGGATGGCGAGATGGTCGCCTGGGACGACGCCCAGGTGCACATCCTCACCCACTCGCTCCATTACGGGGTCGCGGCGTTCGAGGGGATCCGGGCCTACAAGCGGGCGAACGGCCAGACGTACGTGTTCCGGCTCCGCGAGCACATCGACCGGCTCTTCGACTCCTGCAAGCTCGCGCTCCTCCAGCCCAAGCCGACGCGCGAGCAGATCAGCGCGGCGTGCGTCGAGACTCTTCGCGTGAACGGCATGAGCGAAGGCTATCTCCGGCCGCTCATCTTCCTCGGCGACGGCGCCATGGGGATCTACGCGCCGAACAACCCGGTGCGGACGTCGGTCATCTGCTGGAAGTGGGGGGCGTACCTGGGCGAGGAGGCCCTGAAGAAGGGGATCCGCTGCAAGATCTCCTCGTTCGCGCGCCACCACATCAACATCAGCCTCGCGAAGGCGAAGATGACCGGCCAGTACACGAACAGCGTGCTCGCCAAGCGCGAGGCGAAGTTCGGCGGCTACGACGAGGCGATCCTCCTCGACTCGAACGGGTACGTCTCGGAGGGATCGGGCGAGAACATCTTCATCGTGAAGAAGGGGGTGCTCCAGACTCCGGATCTGTCGAGCTCGATCCTCGAGGGGATCACCCGCGACACGATCTTGCAGCTCGCGCGCGAGGAGGGGATCCCGGTCCAGGAAGGGCGCATCACGCGCGACCAGCTGTGGCTCGCCGACGAAGCGTTCTTCACGGGGACCGCCGCAGAGGTCACGCCGATTCGCGAGGTAGACGACCGGCAGATCGGCGATGGGGTCGCCGGCACGATCACGCGCCGGCTCCAGGAGCGCTTCTTCGACGTCGTCCGCGGGAACGATACGTCGCACCCCGAGTGGCTGACGAAAGTGTGATTCGCGCAGCCGTCGCTCTCGCGCTCTTGTGCGCAGCCTGCGGCGGGTCGACGCCGAGCGTACAGACGGCGAACATCGCCCCCGGTCCCCACGCGCCGGCGCGCCCCTACCCCGAGTCGCCGGCGGCGTGGGGCGCTTACCATTCCGTCCGCAATCGCATGACGATTCCCCTCCCGAGCCCGGGGGCGTGGAAGGTGGACGATCATTCGCGCGCGGAGCTCGTGGCGACCGAGCCGTCCACGCGCTCCACCCTCGTCGTCTTGAGCGAAGTGGAGCCGCATCTGGTCAATCACGAGATGTGCGAAGAGCGCGCCCGCACCCTCGGGCTCGTCCCCGCGGCTACGCTGAAGACGATCGAGGACGCCGTGACGGTGGGACCGGAGGCCTACGACACGCGCATTCGTGTCGCGATCCAGACCGGAAGCGAGGGGGACAAGAGGCTCGTAGGGCATGTCTTCGCGTTCGGAGCGTATGTGAAGAGGTGCCTCGTGATTCACCTGGCAACGGAAGTCGACTCGGAAGACGACGAACAGACCCTGTCGCAGCGGCTGGCCCTGGCGCGCGTGCGGACGGTGGGGGGAATCAAGGTCGACAGTCTCGTCACCGTACCGGCTCCCGCTCTCCCGTAGCCTCCCCGCGCGCACCGTCCGGCTTGGCCGGACAGGGCTCGGAGCCTAGGCTTCGTGTCGTGCCAGGACCCAACGCGAACGAAGGACCGCTCGACACGAGCGTCGCCATCGAGACCCCGGAGCACATCGTGTTCCGCTACCGCGTCGCCGGTCCCGCGCGGAGGCTCGTCGCGTATCTCGTGGATCTCATCGTCTGCTACGGCGCCGCCGCGCTGATCTCGTTTCTCATTCTGTTCGCGACGGTCGGGAGCGGCGCGGTGGGGGACGCCGTGGACTCGACGGCGCAGCTCGGGATCGGGATCATCCTCGTCGTCCTCTTCGCGGCGCAGTGGGTCTACTTCGTCGCGTGGGAGGCGACGACCGGGCGCAGCCCGGGGAAGATGGCGGCGGGGCTGCGCGTCGTGACGACGTCGGGTCGGCCCATCGGGTTCGGCCCCGCGGCGCTCAGGAACGTGCTTCGCGCGGCGGACGCGCTCCCGACGGGGTACGCGGTCGGGGTCGGCGCGCTCGCGTTGTCCCCGCGGTTTCAGCGACTCGGGGACCTCGTGGCAGGCACGATGGTCATCATCCCGGAGCGCCCCCACGCCGCGACGTTGATCCGCGTGTTCCCTCCAGCGCAGCCGCGCGAGCTCGCGACGATGCCGGACGAAGTGCGGCTCGATGCGGACGAGCGCGCGGCGCTCGAGATGTTCCTCCGACGGCGAGGGACGCTCGGACCGGCGCGCGAGCACGAGCTCGCCAGCATGGTCGTGGAGCCGCTCGCGGAGCGGTTCGGATTCCGGCTCCCGGATCCCGTGCGAACGCTGGCGCTCCTCTACGACAAGGCGGCGAACGCGGGACGCATCGACGCCCCCCCCTCTTCGCGTGAAGCCGGCTCGAAGAACCCCGGGTCATGGCGCTGATCGCTTCGCTCGCCGAGCCGGCCTTCGTCGCGCGCCGCCAGCGGGAGTGGGACGAGCTCGACGCGCTCATACGCCGTGCCTCGACCAAGGGGCTGAGGTCTCTGTCGCCCGAAGAGATCGCGAGGCTCTCGCCGCTCTACCGCGACGTATGCGCCGACCTCGCCCGCGCGCAGGCCGCGCGGTACGGCGCGCCGCTGCTCGACTACCTGCACGGGGTCACCGCATCGGCGCACGGCGTTCTGTACGCGTCGCAGACCCGCGCGCACGACGGCGGGCCTCGCGCGCGCATGCGGGCATGGGTGAACGCCTTCCCGCGAGTCTTCCGCAAGCACAAGCGCGTCATGGCGCTCGCGTTCGCGCTCTTCTTCGTCCCATTCTTCGGAGGACTCTTCGCCACACTCGCCCACCCCGACTTCGCCTTCCGCGTCGCCCCCGAGGCGATGCTCCGCCCGCTGACCGAGGCCTACGCGAAGGGCTTCGACGAGGGGCGCGCCGCGAGCGAGAACGCCCTCATGGCGGGCTTTTACATCAACAACAACGTCGGGATCGCGCTCCGCTGCTTCGCCGTGGGGATCTTCGGGGGGATCGGGTCGGCTTTCTATCTGATCGAGAACGGGCTCGCGACCGGCGCGATCCTCGGGTACGTCGCGTCGCAAGGGGCCGGGGGGAACATCCTCACCTTCGTCCTCGGCCACAGCTCGTTCGAGCTCGGCGCGATCGCGATCGCAGGCGGAGCCGGGCTGATGCTCGGATGGTCGGTCATCGCTCCGGGAGACAAGACACGCCTGGCGTCGCTCGAAGCGGCGGGAAAGGACGCGGTCGTCCTCGTGAGCGGCGCGGCGGTGATGCTCTTCATGGCGGCGGCAATCGAGGGGTTCTGGTCGGCGTCGGCCATGCCCTCGGCAGTGAAGCGAATCACGGGCGCGGTGATGTTCCTCCTCGTCGTGCTCTTCCTCGCGTTCGTGGGCAGGGCGGAGCGGGAGGCGCGACGATGAACGTCCTCGAGGCGCGGGTCGTCTTGAGGGACCGGACGTTCCTCGACGTGGTCGACCTCACGGTCAGGTTCTGCGTCCGCTACGGAGCGGCCTACGCGAGGCTCGCGGCGATCGTCCTCCCCCCCGCCTACCTCGTCACATGGGGGGTTGCGACGGTGAGCGGGTGGGAGTGGGGGTGGACCGTGGCGATCCTCCTCTCGCCGTTCGTGGCGGCGCCTTTCACCGCGCTCGCCTCGCGGCTCCTCTTCGAGCCGAAGGCGCCCGTCTACGAAGTGCTCGCCTCCACGATGACCGCGATGCCGCGCCTCGTGGCCGTGCGGCTCCTCGAGGCGCTGGCGATCATCGTCACGGGGTCGTGCTTCCTCGTTCCGGCCATGTGGGTCCTGGCGCTCTCGTTCTACGTGAACGAGGTGTTCGTCCTCGAGCGCGCGCATCTCGCGCCCGGTATCGCGCGCGCGCAGCGACTGCTGTCCGGTCAGAGTGGCGACGCGATCATGGGGCTACTGTTTCTCTCGGCGCTGCACCTCACCGCGGTGCTGCTCGGAGACCTCGTAGGGAGGAGCGTGCTCGAGGACCTGCTCGAGATAACCGCGCCGCCGTCGATCTTCCAGGCGAAGGGGAGCGTCATCGCCCTCGGAGCGTTCTGGGGCTTCGTGCCGTTCGAGGCGACGTGCAGGTTCCTCCTCTACATCAACGCGCGGACGCGGACCGAGGGGTGGGACGTGCAGACGCGGTTCGCGGCGATCGTGGCGCGCGCGAAGAACGAAGGGGCGGATGGCGAGCGGGCGTCGCTTCTCCCGGGGCGGGCGGCGTGAGGCGCGCGTCGATCGGAGTGGCGATCGGGATCGCGCTCGCGACCAGCTTCGCGAGCGGCGCGCCGCGGTCTACGAAGACGCTCGACCCCGCGACCGCGGACGCGATCGTCGCGAAGGCGCGAGCCGACGGGACGGACGGGTTCTGCAAAGGGCCGAGGAAGCCGCTGGCCTTTCGCGCACGAGACCTCTGCCCGATCGCGCGCGACGTGAAGGGGTGCGAAGGTCTCGTCGCCGCGTGCGACGAGAACCCGTTCGCAGAGACCAAAGAGCCGCCGGTGTGGAGCTTCGGCGCGCTCGGGCCGATCCTCTCGGTGATCGCGAACATCCTCGTCTGGGCGCTCGTCGCGGGGGTCGTCGGGGTGATCCTCTGGTTCATCGTGAACGCGATCCTTCGCGCACAGCGAGACCGACAGGCGGCGGAGAAACCGGCGGCGCGGCCGGCGCTCGTGCAACCGGACCCCGCGGCCGAGGCGCTCGAGACCGTGACCGACGCGGAGCTCCTCCTTCGTCAGGCGGAAGAGCACGCGCGACGCGGTGACCTGGATGGCGCGGCGGGGCTCTACCTCGCGGCGTCGCTTCGGGCGCTCGACAACCGCGGGGCCATCCGGATCGCGCGTCACCGGACGAACGGCGAGTACGTCCGGAGCTGCGTGGAGGCGGAGGCGAAGCCCGATCTGCGCGCGATCGTCCGCGAGGTAGACCGCGTGCACTTCGGGCGAGAGAGCGTGACCCCCGACCGAATCGCGGAAGTGGCGTCGCGGGCGAGCGCGATCGTGGCGCGGACCCTCCCCGCAGCGCTGCTCGCGATCGCGATGATGGTCCTTCTCGGAGGTTGCGCGCAGCACGGCCCGCCGCTGAAGGCGCTCGACCCCGAGGGGGACGATCTCCTCATGGAGCTCCTGCAGCAAGAAGGAGCGCCCGTCTCGCGGCTCAGCACTTCGCTGGCGACGATGCCGATGCCCAAAGAGAAGGAGCTTGCTCCCCTGGTGATCATCGACGCGGCGCATGTGCCGCTCGAGGACGAAACGCGAGCGCACCTGGCCCGCTGGGTGGAGGCGGGGGGGAGGCTGCTGCTCGCGGGGGACGTGCACGAATGGCCCGAGAGCTTCAAGGCGAAGTCGCAGTCGACCGGGTCGACGGCGATCAACGTGCTCCTCGAGCCGGAGGAAGACGCAGAAGACGACCAGGCGGACGACTCGATCGCAGCGACGTACAAGACGTACCCGGCAAAGGTGGGGACCGCGGCGGCTATCTCGTGGCCCAGCTCGTACACACTCGCATCGACCGAGACGCACGAGGTGTACGCGGCGGCGCGGAGCTTCAAGAAGGGGGTCGCGATCGGCTTCGCGGGGGACGACCTGTTCACGAACGTCGGGCTCGCGCGATCTCCCAACGCCGCGGCGCTCGTCGCGATCCTCCGGGTGTACGCGGGGGGGAGGAAGATTCATGTGGCGCGACCTGAGGACGGTGTGTCGCCGCCGTCGAACCCGATCTCCGCGCTCACCCACGCAGGCCTTGGTCTTGCCCTGGCGCACGCGGCCGCCGCGGCGCTCCTCCTGATGCTCGCGTTCGGGATACGGCAGGCGCGGGCCAAGGTGTCGCCGCCGCCGGCGCGGCGGGCGTGGACCGAGCACATCGAAGCGACCGGGGGGCTCTACGCGCGGGCGAAGCTCGCGCCGCACGCGCTCTCGGCATATGCGCGGTTCGTCGACGGGCGCCTTCGCGAGCGGATGCCCCGCGGGATGAGCGACCCGGCGGCGTTCCTCGCGCTCCGAGCGAACGCCGACCCTGCCTGGGCGGCGGACGTCTGGCGACGAGCCGTGACCGCGCGCGCGGCCGACCGCGCCGAAGGAGACGAGCTTCTCACGCTGCGACACCTTTCCGCGCTGTACGCGGCCGCCGTGAAAAGCGAGTAGTTTACCCCCCCGACGCGAACGAGAGAAAAGGGAGAGACCGTGACGCCTCAGGAATTCACCGTCACCTACGAGCGAATCAAGACCGAGATGGGCCGCGCGATCGTCGGCCAGGAAGAGGTCGTGGACGGCCTCCTCGTGGCGACGCTGGCGCGGGGACACGTGCTCGTCGAAGGGGCGCCGGGGCTCGGCAAGACGCTCATGGCGCGCGCGCTCGCGGCCGTGAGCGGGTGCTCGTTCAAGCGGATCCAGTTCACGCCGGATCTCATGCCGAGCGACATCACCGGATCGTCGGTCTTCGAGCGGGAGCGGGGGACATTCACGTTCATCCCGGGGCCGATCTTCGGGCAGATGATCCTCGCCGACGAGATCAACCGCGCCCCGGCGAAGACGCAGTCGTCGCTGCTCGAGGCGATGCAGGACAGGCAAGTCACCGTTGACGGGACGTCGCGCGCGCTGCCGCAGCCGTTCGTCGTCATCGCGACGCAGAATCCGGTCGAATCGCAGGGGACGTACCCGCTCCCCGAAGCGCAGCTCGATCGATTCCTGATGAAGCTGACCGCAGACGATCCGCCGCGGGACGTCGAGATCGCGATCGTGAGAAACCACGCCGGTGGGTTCGACCCGAGCGATCTCTCGAGCCTTCGCGCCGTGACGTCGCCCGCCGAGATCGCGGCGATGCAGGCGTTCGCGCAAGGGGTGAAGATCGACGACACAGTCATCGGCTACATCGTCGATCTCACGCGCCGGACTCGGGAGGATAGGGCGATCGAGCTGGGGGCGAGCCCGCGCGCGTCGATCGCGCTCCTGAAGGCCGCTCAGGTGATCGCGGCGAGCGAGGGGCGGACGTTCGTGACCCCCGACGACGTGAAGCCGATGGTGAAGCCCGTCTTCCGGCATCGCTTGATGCTCCAAGCGGACGCGCAGCTTCAAGGGGTGACGCCGGACCAGCGGATCGACGAGCTGATCAGGAGCGCGCCGGTGCCGCGCGCCGCGGCGTGAGCTATGTCCCGACCCGCCGGCTGACGTGGATCGCGTGGATCGCGGTGGGCGTCGCCGTGGCCGCGGGATACGTGCGCGCGCTGAGAGGGCCCCTCTTCGCGCTCGACGCCGTCGTGATCGTCGCGGCGCTCATCGACACGTTCCTCGTGCGGGGGACCAGGTTCGAAGTCGAGCGACAAGTCGCCGCGATCTTCTCCGTCGGGCGCGCGAACCCGGTGGCGATCCATCTCCGCAACCGGTCGTCTCGCACCGTGCGCGGGACGGTGACCGATGACCCGCTGACGGACGCGATCGCGACGGGGCTCCCTGCGGAGCTCGAGCTCGCGCCGCACGCGGGGTGCACGGTGCGGTACGAAGCGATTCCGACGCGGCGAGGGCCGCGAGACCTGCGCGGAGTGGCGGTGCGTTACGACGCCCCCCTCGGGCTCGTGGCGCGGCAAGAGCGGGTGGAGCTCCCCGCGCACGTGGACGTCTATCCCGACGTCCACGCCGCCCGCTCCCTCGAGATGCTCCGCCGTCAGGGGAGGCAGGACGCGCGGCTGGGGAGCCTGCGCGTGCGCGGGGGCGACACGGAGTTCGAGCGGCTTCGCCCCTACCAGCGCGGAGACGAGATCCGCTACATCGACTGGCGCGCCTCGGCGCGGCGCGATGACCTCACCGTGCGGCAGTTCCAGGCGGAGTCGAACCAGAACGTCGTCTTCGCGCTCGACATCGGGCGCGGCATGCGGGGGGAAAGCGGGGGCCTGACGAGCGTCGACCACGCGCTGAACGCGGCGCTCCTCGCGGCGGACGTCGCGCTCCGCGGCGGCGACAAGGCCGGGCTTATGACGTTCGACGACGCACCACGCGCGTTTCTCCGCCCCACCGGCGGGCGGACGGGGGCACGGAAGCTGACGCGCGTGGCGTACGCCCTCGAAGCGAGCATGGCGGCGACGGACTACCGGGCGGCGATGACGTTCCTCCAGTCGCAAGTGCGCGCGCGATCGCTCCTCGTCGTCTTCACGAACCTACTCGACCCACGCTCGGCGAAGGACCTGTCAGTGAGTGTCCGGAGCGCCTTGCCGCGCCACCTCCCCCTCGTGGTCCTGATGCGCGACATGGACGTGGAGGCGCTCGCCGAGGAACCTGCGCGCGGAGAGGTGGACCTCTACGTGCGCGCGGCAGCCGCCGAGGCGCTAGCGTGGAGGGACTCGCTGGTGAGACAGCTTCAGCGTGCCGGGGTCCTCGTCTTGGACGCCAAGCCGGGGGATGTCACGCCGAAGCTCGTGAAGAGGTACCTGGAGATCAAGGCGAGGCGACTGCTCTAGACAACCTTCGGGAGCCGGCCCCGCCCTGCCTCAGTTGTAGACGCAGCAGTAGGTCGTCGGAGCCGACCCCACGCCCGCGCTGCACGTGATCCCCGAGAAGTCGTCCGTCGGAGCGTCCGTTCCGGAGCAGGAGAAGCCGTAGGACGGGTAGGCGCACCCGGCGACGGTCGGGTCCTGCGCGCAAGTAGCCCCCGCCGGCGGCGTGATCGTGTTCGTGTAACAGCAGTACTCGTCGTCGGCGGACGTGAGCGTCGGCGCGCTGCAGACGAGCGTCGCATCGGCCGAGTCAGGGGGACTCGAGCCGATGGCGCAGCTGTAGCCGGCCGCGCCGGTGACGCACGAAATGGTCGAGTCATAGGCGCAGGCGCTCTGATCGCAGCAGAAGTCCCCCACGCCATCGGTGCTGCAGACCAAGCCGGAGTTCGTGTCTTCGGGCTGAGCATCGCCGGTGCACGACCACCCGGTACCGCTCGAGCAGACGACCGACGAGTCGACTCCACAGCTATCCGGAGCGGGCGTCACTGTCGTGGTGCACGCCACCATGCCCACAACGGCGAGGGCGGAGACGAGATAGGACACGCTTAGAGTCGTCCTGCGATCGCTCGTATTCGTTTTGCGAGAAAGAAATGTCGATTTCATCGGTCCTCCTATTTTCGGTTATGCGCGACCCGCACCGACGCAAACGCGACGCCGACCGTGCCTATCTGAATCGAGGCTACGAAAGCAGAATCCTACGCGAATGTGGATTCCTGGCGCGAACGGCTTCGTGCGGCGTATGCGCGGAAGTAAGAGCCTGGAGACTGCCGGGTCATCGTGGAATATGCTCGCGCTCTGGCGACATCGAATGAGACGGCACTGTGCTCCGTCTGTATTCATTGGAATCGTCACCACAACCGAGGCACGGCCGCGCTGGGGCGCGATTGCCTCTTCTCCCGCGAGGTCTCCATGAGTCGTTCTTCGAGGATCCTTTCCGCGCTCCCTCTAGCTCTTGCGGCGCTCTCCCTCGGCGGGTGCGCGGCTCGAGTCGAAACGCGCGCTCGCTACTATCCGCCGCCGCGGGCCGAGGTGGTGGTCGCTGCGCCGCCACCCGTGTACGTCGCGCCGCCGCGCGCCGAGGTGGTGGTCGCTGCTCCAGCCCCACAGGCAGAGGTCGTGGTTGCTCAGCCGCAGCCGGTCGGGGTGATGGTCTCTGCGCCAGGTGTTGGCGTAGTGGTCGGCGCGCCGCAGGGCGAAATCGTCTTCGAAGGAGCTGCGCCCCCTCCGGCCCCGGCGCCGATCGTCGAGGTGCAACCCCCCGCGCCCGGTCCCGAGTTCATGTGGGTGGGCGGCTATCACCGCTGGAACGGCCGCGCCTATGTCTGGGTCGGTGGCCACTACGACCGTCGTCCGCACGCGAATGCCCGTTGGCGCGGGGCGCACTGGGAGATGCGCGGTCGGAGTCACGTGTGGATCGAGGGGCGCTGGGAGTAGCAGCTAACGGCAGAGCAGCAGAGCAAGAAGGCTCTGCTGCGCGCGGCGCCGCGGGGCGAAAACGACAAAAGAGAGCTCCTGAGCGGTGAATTCGGGGATCCCCTGAACGTTCCACCTCTCGTAGGATGCTCCCCCGCGCGCGCCGTGGCGTGCCGAACCAGCAACTCACATGCTCCAAGGAGAAAGCTCATGAACGTGTGGAAGCCTATCGCCCTCTGTTCGATCGCCGGCCTCATCGCCTCCGTCTGCATGCAGACGGCGAAGGCGGACGACATGTGCCACGGCCAGCACCACATGCAGGCGGCCCTAGAGCACCTCCGTCAGGCGCGCGCGGAGCTCGATCACGCTGAGCACAACAAGGGTGGCTGGCGCGATCGGGCGATCGAGTCCGCCGACAGGGCGCTTCACGAGACGAACGCCGGCTGCGCCTTCGCTGACTCGCACTGAGCGGCGCGACCCTCCCCCCAATTGACCCCCCTTCCCTGCCTGCAGGGAAGGGGACGGGGGGACGGGTTGATCCCGCCCGCCGACGCGCTTGGCCGCTACTTCGTGTTGCTCGCGAACGCCGCAGGAGCCGGCGAGGGGGTCGTGTACTCGATCTTCCCGTAGGTCATGACGCCGTTCGCCGGATCGCTCACGAGCCCGGTGGAGGCCTTCGTGAAGGTGTACCCGTACTTCCCGGTCACCTTCACCTGCGCGTCGACCGCAGGAAGCGGGAACGGAACGTCTATGTTCCAGACGTCGTCTTTCACGAGGTCCTTCGCGGGGTCCTTCACTTCCTTCATGTCCTTGTACTTCTTCATCGCGTCGAAGACCGTCGCCCAGTTTTTCGCCCAGCCGAGCACGCGGATCTTCTGCCCCTTCGTGTCCCCCTTCTGATCGGCGATCCAGAACGACGGGATCTCGGTCACCTGGCCGGGGGGGGGGCAGATGTCAGGGTCCTTCTTCCCCGTCGGGTGCTGGAGGCACTTCGCGGCGGTGTCGTAGTTCGTCTGGACGATGTAGCCGGTGATCGTGATCGCGTCCTTCGACGTGATCTCACTCGAGTGGATCCGGCTCTTCAGGTCGTGGATCGCGCCGAAGATCGTGTACGTCCCGTCGGACGCCTTCTTCGGGGCGCTGCTGAGGGCCGGCACGCCGGGGAGCGACGCCTTCCGCCCAGAGAACGCGGGCTGCGGTTTGTACGGCTCGTCGTTCGTGTTGCACCCCGTGACCGGCGGGACCGCCGAGACGAGGACGAGTGCAGCGACGGCGGAGGACCAAGGCGCCAGGCGCGTATGCATGGAGTAGCGGAGTAGCACGGGAAAACGGCGCACGACAAGCGCTCGAAAGTTCCGCTACATAGGGCCTCGCCTTTCCTCTTTTGTCCCCGTTTGTCCCCTTTCTCCCCATTTGCCGCCCTTGCCCCGAAGATCGCCCCTCCTCCCGATTTTCCTCATCGTCCTCGTAGACGTCTTCGGGCTCACGCTCGTCATCCCGCTCCTGGCCATTTACGCGGAGCATTTCGGGGCGACGCCGTTTCAGGCCACGCTCCTCGTCTCGACATACGCGGGCTGCCAGCTCGTCTCGGGCCCGATCCTCGGGACCCTCTCCGACAAGCACGGTCGCAAACCGGTCCTCATCGTCAGCCAGATCGGGACGTTTCTCGGCTTCCTCCTCATGGCGCGCGCCGACGCCCTCTGGCTCATCTTCGTCGCGCGGGTCATCGACGGCCTCACCGCCGGGAACCTGACGACGGCGCAGGCGTACATCTCGGACAACACTCCCCCCGAGAGTCGCTCCAAGTCGTTCGCGCTCATCGGGATCGCGTTCGGCGTCGGCTTCTTCATCGGCCCGTCGGTCACCGGGATGCTCGTGGTCTACGGGCTCGCCGCGCCGATCTACCTCGCCGCCGGGTTGTCGATGACTAGCATCCTGTGCACGACCTTCTTGCTCCCAGGGGGGGCCCCTCCGCGGGGAGACGCGGAGCCGGGCGCGCGGCGCGTGAACCCGTTCGCCATCACCCACTACGCGAGCTACTTCGCGCGCCCTATCCTGGGCGGCCTCTTCTTCCAGTTCTTCTTCTTCATCTTCGCGTTCTCCACGTTCACCTCCGGCTTCGCCCTCTTCGCCGAGCGCCGCTTTTGGTGGCACGGCCACCCGTTCGGCCCACGCGAGATCGGCTATCTCTTCTCCTACGTCGGTTTCCTGGGGATCATCATCCAGGGGGGGCTCATGGGGCGAATCGTGAAGCGGTTCGGAGAGGCCGCGCTCGTGGCGACGGGCTTCACGTGCATGGCGCTCGGGTACGCCACGCTGGGCTGGATCGGCGGAGCGCTCCCGTTCCTGGTGATGGTGTCGACGTTCTCGGGCTTCGGCAACGCGGTCCTGCGTCCGAACCTGAGCAGCTTGATCACGCAGGTCGGCGGGAGACAGGAGCAGGGGGTCGTGATCGGACTCAGTCAGTCGCTCGGGTCGGTCGCGCAGATCGTCGCGCCGGCGCTCGGCGGGTTCCTCATCGGCAGGGGGCTCCTCACCGTATGGGCGTCCGTCGCCGCGGCGGCCGCCGCAGCAGGGCTCCTGCTCGCGCGGTGGGGCTCCGCGCTGGTGCCGCGTCGCGAGGAGAAGCCCGAGGCGCCGAGCGCGGGCCGACCGAAAGAGGCGTAATGCTCCCCCTCCCCGTCAACGGCTCGATCACGCTCCCGGCGGCCTGCCTCACGTGGTCCGCCTCGCGCGCTTCGGGGCCGGGGGGGCAGAACGTGAACAAGGTCTCGTCGAAAGTGGAGCTCCGCTTCGACCTCGGCGCGTGCGCAGTCCTCGACCCCTCGACGAAAGATCGCCTCCGCGCCCTCGCGAGCGGCATGCTCGACAGCGAAGGGCGTATCCTGATCGTGAGCCAGAAGACGCGCGATCAACCGAAGAACCTCGACGACGCCCGCGACAAGCTCCGCGAGCTCGTCCTGCGCGCGCTCGTCCGCCCCAAGAAGCGCCGCCCCACCCGCCCGTCGCGCGGCGCCGTCGCCCGGAGGCTCGACGAGAAGAGCCGCGCCTCGAAGAAGAAGCGCGAGCGGAGCGGAAGAGAGCACGACTGAGTGCACTTCCCGCACCTCCCCGCCCCCCATCTCTGGCTGGGCCTCTTCTTCGAGGTCATCGCCTTCGCCCTCATCCCGGTGGTCCTTCTTCGCCGCAAGGAGCCAGGGAGCACGATCGCGTGGATCCTCACGCTCGTCTTTCTCCCCGCGATCGGCGCGTTCCTGTTCGTCGCGTTCGGCAGCGAGCGCGTCCGCGTCCCCGCGCGTCGAAAGAGGGAGCACGACGCGATCGTCCGCGCCGAGCTCCTCGCTCACGCCCCAGGCGTCGTCGCGACCCCCGACGACTCCGCCCCTCTCGTAGCCCTCCCCGTCAATGGGACTGAGCTCGAGCTCAGCCTCTTCAAGGTGGGCGCTCACCTGACGCACGGCCGCCCCACTTCCGGCAACCGGGTCGCCCCGCTCTTCGGAGGCAACGAGGCCTACGAGTCCATCGGCGCCGCCATCGACGCCGCGCGCCACCACGTCCACGCCGAGTACTACCTGATCCGAAACGACGCGACCGGCGAGTGGTTCAAGGAGCGCCTCATCGCTGCGGCCGCGCGCGGCGTCGAGGTTCGCCTCCTGTGCGACGGCTACGGGTGCTTCTCCGTTCACGCGAGCTACTTCCGCGCGCTGAAGAAGGCGGGGGTCCGGATAGGCACGTTCCTCCCGATGCGCACGGTCCTCCTTCAGCCGGTGAACCTCCGGAACCACCGGAAGATCGTCGTCGTCGACGGCACCGTGAGCTTCACGGGTGGGCTGAACATCGGCGACGAGTACCGCGGTCAGATGAAGGGGATCGGCGAGTGGCGCGACATCCACATGCGGATCGAGGGGGGAGCCGCGCGCGATCTCCAGCGAGTCTTTTACCAGGACTGGTTTTTCACGACGGGCGAGGCGCTGAAGGGGCCCGCGTACTTCCCCGCGCTCCCCGTTTCTCCCGCGGGCGCGGGCGACGGCGCGACGATCGCCGTCATCACGAGCGGTCCCGACACGCAGAACGAAGCGATCGAGCGGATCTTCTTCGGCGCCATCGCCGGCGCGCGAAAGCGGGTCTGGATGACGACGCCGTACTTCGTCCCGGACCAGGCGATCACGGTCGCGATGGAGCTCGCGGCGATGCGCGGGGTCGACGTGCGGATCGTTCTGCCGGCGCACTCGAACCACGCGGTCACGTTTCACGCGGGGCGGAGCTTCTATGAGCCGCTCCTCGAGGCGGGGGTGAGAGTCTACGAGTACGTCCCCGGGATGGTGCACGCGAAGACGATGGTGGTCGATGGCGCGGTCTCGCTCGTCGGGAGCGCGAACATGGATCTGCGGAGCTTCCGCCTCAACTTCGAGGTGCACGCCCTCGCGCATGACGCAGCGCTCGCGGCGCGGCTCGAGGAGAGCTTCCAGCACGACCTGTCACAGTCCCGTCTCGTCGACCCCGCGGAATGGGGGCGTCGGGGCGCTCGGCTCCGGATGTACGAAGGGGCATCCCGCCTCGTGTCGCCACTGCTCTGACTTTGAGCAGTCCTCGGTTGCGGCGGGCGCGTCCCTTTCATGTCATCCTACGCGCCGTGAACCGCCCCCTCGCTCTCGCCGCCGCGCTCTCGCTCGCCGTCCTCTCGTGCTCGTCGTCGAAACCGGCGACCAGCTCCGCAGCCCCCGCGGACGCGGGCTTCGTGGACTTCCCGGCGAGCCCGACGACGTTCGACATGGACTTCACCGTCGGCGCGAGCACCGAGGACTTCGAGTGCACGTACGTCACGATGCCCTCGACCGCCGGGTTCATCATCGCGGGGCAGCACGAGTACACCGTCGGCAGCCACCACCTTCTCATCTACCGCACGAACCTCACGAGCATCCCCGCGGGCGAGGCGAGCCC
>JBKQKP010000136.1:0-40863 GCA_052147435.1 Polyangiaceae bacterium
CCCCTGAGCTCGGGATAACGGGTCGGTTCGAACGGACGGTGAACGACGTCCTCGCCGACCTGGCTGCGGGAGACGCTGCTCCTTGGTGTCAGGACCGGATCGCGTGCGCGGAGCCGGCTCAAGCGGCGATAGGGTTCCTCGCGGCACGCCAGCCGGGGCTCTGTGGCCCCTCAATCACGCGCGCGCGCCTTGACGTCGCGTTGGACGATGCCCCGACCGCATTGCACAACCTCCAAATCGCCGCGCAAACCTCCACCGACGCGTTCGAATGCTGGCGCTCACTGGGTGAATTGGCGCTCGCATCGAAGAGCGACGCCTACATCTCGATCGCGGAGCAGGCGACATCGGCGAGCGGTTGTGCGGCGGACGATGAATGCGCCAACCATCTCATTTGGCTCGCTTCTCTCGAGGAGCGGCGAGGAAACTACGGCCGGGCACTCGGCTTCTACGAGCGCGCGCAAGAGAAGGCGCCAACGCGGCAGGACATCATCGAAAGAACTGCGCAACTCGCTTCCTCGCTCAAGCTTCACGGCCAAGCCCTCGAAGCCTATCGCAAGCTCTCGCGCCTCGGCCCCAACGCCGGGAAGTGGCAGCAACTCGCAGATCACGAGAAAGACCTCCTCCTCCACCAGGCGGGCCCATGACGCCCCCTTGCCTCCTCCAACCCCACCCGGTAAGACCCCTCTTCTTCGAGAGATTGCAATGAGAGCACTCATCACGGGCGGGGCAGGATTCATCGGCTGCAACGCCGCCAAACGATATCTCGACCTCGGGTGGAACCTCACGATCGTCGACGATCTCTCCCGCGTCGGCTCCGACAAGAACCTCGCCTGGCTCCGAACGCAGGGAGACTTCACTTTTCACCAGTGCGACATTCGCGACTCGAAGCGGGTCGACGACGTCTTCCGGGACACGAAGACTTTCGATGCCGTACTGCACCTCGCTGCTCAAGTTGCCGTGACGACGTCGGTCGTGAACCCGCGACACGACTTCGAGGTGAACGCGCTCGGCACGTTCAACGTGCTCGAAGCCACGCGCGCTTTCGCACCCGACGCCGCCTTTCTCTACTCCTCGACGAACAAGGTTTACGGTGGGCTCGAGCACCTGAAGGTCGTCGAGCGCAACGGTCGTTGGGACTACGCCGACCACGCAGGCGGCATCGCCGAGACGGAGTCCCTCGACTTTCACTCTCCCTACGGATGCTCGAAGGGATCCGCCGACCAGTATGTCCGCGACTACGCGCGCATCTACGGCCTTCGCACGGTCTGCCTGCGTCAGTCGTGCATCTACGGGCGGAGACAATTTGGCGTCGAGGACCAGGGATGGGTCGCGTGGTTCACGATCGCCGCGGCGATGGGTCGCCCAATCTCGATCTACGGGGACGGCAAGCAAGTGCGCGACGTTCTCTTCGTGGAGGACCTCCTGGACTGTTTCAGCGCGGCGATCGAGAGGATCGACCGCGTGAAGGGGAGCGTCTTCAACGTTGGCGGCGGCCCGCGCCAGGTGATGTCTCTTCACGAGCTGATCGACATGTTGGAACGTCTTTCCGGCCGGAAGATCGAGCGCCGGTACGAGGACTGGCGCCCCGGCGACCAGCGCATTTTCGTGTGCGACGTGTCGAAAGCGGAGCGCGAGCTCGGCTGGAAACCACGAACGACTCCGCAGGTCGGCGTGGAAACGCTGTTCGACTGGGTCGAGCACAATCGGGAGCTCTTCTGAGCACGCCGCAATGCGCGTTCTCCAGCTAGGGAAGTACTACTACCCCTACATGGGTGGGATCGAGAACCACCTTTATCTACTGTGCAACGAGCTAAAGCGAACCGTCGATCTCGACGTCGTCGTCTGCAACTCTCGCCGTTCGTCGAGCTCCGGCGAGGTGGATGGCGTACGCGTGACGCGCTGTCCGGAGCTCGTCAACGTCGCATCGACGTCTATCTGTCCGTCGATGCCGTTCGAGCTCTCGCGTCGCCGCTACGATCTGCTGCACTTTCATTTCCCTCACCCAATGGGGGTGATGAGCTACCTCTTCGGGCTACGCACCCATCGTCACTCCGTCATCGTCACGTATCACAGCGACATCGTGAAGCAGGAGCGACTGCAGAGAGCGTACGGACCCTTCATGAGGAGGGTCCTCGATCGGGCCGACGCGATCGTCTGCACCTCACCGAATTACATGGAGGGTTCGGACGTCCTCGTGCCGTATAGAAACAAGTGCCGCGTCATTCCCTACGGGATCGATGAGTCGCAATTTCGACGCACGCCGGGGATCGAGGAAGCAGCAGAAGCCATTCGAGCCCGATTTGACCGAAAGCCGCTCGTCTTGGCCGTGGGCCGCCTCGTCTACTACAAGGGCTTCGAGTACTTGGTTCGGGCGATGCGCGAGGTCGACGCTCAGCTCCTGCTCGTTGGCGGCGGCCCTCTGAAAGAGGCACTGGAACAGACGGCCCGAGACTGCGGCGTAGCGTCGCGAGTCCACTTCGTCGGCGAGGTTCACAACCAAGATCTCGCTCCCTACTACTTTGCGAGCGACGTCTACGCGCTCCCGTCCATCGCTCGAAGCGAGGCGTTTGCCATAGTTCAGTTGGAGGCGATGGCCTGTGGCTTGCCGGTGGTCAACACCGCCATTCCGCGGTCTGGCGTCCCCTTCGTGAGCCGGCACGGAGAGTCTGGGCTCACCGTTCCGCCGAAGGACGCGCCCGCGCTTAGCCGTGCCCTCGCGCAGATTTTGGATGATCGCAAGACCGCCCTGCGCTTCGGAGAAGAGGGTCGAGCGCGAGTGCGGCGGGAGTTCTCGAAGGAAGTC
The DNA here is from genome assembly GCA_052147435.1 of Polyangiaceae bacterium. GTDB lineage: Bacteria > Myxococcota_A > Polyangia > Polyangiales > Polyangiaceae > JBKQKP01. The sequence continues at coordinate 2,804 of JBKQKP010000136.1, forward strand.
ATGGCCGAGCGCATGCTCGCCCTCTACGAGGAGACGACGTCCATGCGAGCGGAGCGGCGGACGCTCCGGGCGGCGGAATAGCGAGCGGTCGCGTCGTTACTCGGAGTGCGCTCCGATGGACTCGTACAGAAAGCCTTGCCTGCGAAGGGAGTACATCGACCAAATGTTGCGGCCGTCGAGGAGCAGCGGCCGACGCATCGTCGCCTTCAGGCGCTCGAAGTCGGGACTCTGGTACTGGCGCCACTCGGTGATGAGGCAAAGGGCGTCTGCCCCCTTTGCGGCCTCGTAGGCGTCGTCCACGAAGTTGACGCGCGAGCCGTAGAGTCTCTTTGCGTTGTCCATGGCCGCGGGGTCATGGGCTACCACTTCGGTCCCCTCGGCGAGGAGAACGTCGATGAGCGTGAGCGCGGACGACTCGCGGATATCGTCCGTGCGAGGCTTGAAGGCGATCCCCCAGAGTGCGATTCGCTTTCCCCGTAGGTCGCCGTCGAAGTGCGCGCGCAGCTTCCGGGCGAGCGTTCCCTTTTGTCGTTCGTTCACGCGATGCGTGGAGCCAGCGAGGTCGAGCTCGATTCCGTGCTCGCGCGCCGTGTGCACGAGCGCCTGGACGTCCTTTGGGAAGCAAGATCCGCCGTAGCCGGGCCCTGCGTACAGAAACTTGCTGCCGATGCGCTCGTCGCTCCCGACTCCGAAGCGAACCTGATGGATGTCCGCGCCGACCTTCTCGCAGAGGGCGGCGATCTCGTTCACGAACGAGATTCTCATCGCGAGCATCGTATTCGAAACGTACTTCGTGAGCTCCGCGCTCGGAGGCGACATCCAGATGATGCGATCACGGTCCATGCTGACCGGGTGATACAGACGGCCCATGATGTCGCGCGCGAAGTCGTCGTCGGCGTCGCATCCGATGACCACGCGGTCTGGACGGAGAAAATCGACGACCGCGTCCCCTTCCTTCAGAAACTCCGGGTTCGAGACGACGTGCACCTTGTGCTTCGCCTTGGCGACGATTCTGCGCACGCGGGCGTTCGTGCCAACCGGGACGGTGCTCTTGAGCACCAAGACGACTTCGCGCGTGACGCTCGAGGCGACCGTTTCGGCGACACGATCCACGGCGCTGAGGTCGGCACCGCCGTCGCTTCGGGGGGGCGTGCCGACGGCCACGAAGACGACCTGCGCCGAAGCGATCGATCCAGCCACGTCCTCGGAAAACGTAAGTCGCCCGGCGGCCGCGTTCCGACGCACCAACTCCTCGAGCCCCGGCTCGAAGATCGGGATCTCACCCTGCCGAAGCCGGGCAACCTTCTGTGCTTCCACGTCGGCGCATACGACGTCGTTTCCGATTTCCGAGAAACCCGCGCCGCTGACGAGCCCGACGTACCCCGTACCCACCATGCAGATCTTCATCGCGGCTCCTGTTTGATGCTCCGGAACGGACGCCTTTTACCCGCCTGTTCGTTGCCTCGCAACTCCACGTGTTCAGGCCAGACGGTCGCTCACTCGGACACGGAAGTCTTCGAGGGTGGCCTTTAGCCCCGCCTCGAGGGGGACCTTTGGCTCGAAGCCGAGCAGCGTCCGCGCCTTTGCGATGTCCGGGCAGCGTTGCTTTGGGTCGTCCGCGGGGAGGGGTTTTCGTACCAGCTCCACGGTGCGGCCGGCGATTTTCATCGCGATGTCGGCCAACTCGAGCATCGTCGTTTCGCGTGGATTCCCGAGGTTCACCGGGCCGTCGAGCGCCTCGACCTTGGCCGCCCCGAGGATGCCCGTGACGAGGTCCGAGACGTAGCAGAACGAACGCGTCTGCTTCCCCTCCCCGTAGATCGTGAGAGGGCGCCCCTCGAGGATCTGGACGAGAAAATTGCTGACCACGCGCCCATCGTTGAGCGCCATCCGCGGGCCGTATGTATTGAAGATGCGGACCACACGAACGTCCGCGTCGAACGTGCGCACGGCGTCGAAAAGGAGGGTCTCCGCGATCCGCTTCCCCTCGTCGTAACAGGCGCGCTCGCCGATGGGATTGACATGCCCCCAGTAGTCTTCGCGCTGGGGGTGAACCTCCGGGTCGCCGTAGACCTCCGAGGTGCTTGCGTGCACGAGACGGCAGCGATGCGTGCGCGCGTACTCGACCAGCCGGATTGCGCCGAGAACGCTCGTTGTCGTCGTAGCCCAGCGATCCGCCTGGTAGTGGATCGGCGAGGCAGGGCACGCGAGATTGAAGATGACTTCTGCGTAGGCGGGGAGCTTCTCCCGCACGTCACCGACGACGAAATCGAAGTGCGGATCGCGCTTCGCCACGTCGAGGTTGGCGAGGGCACCCGTCATTAGGTTGTCGAGCCCGATGACTTCGAAGCCCTCCGAAAGGAGACGTTCTACGAGGTGCGAACCAATGAAGCCCGCCGCTCCCGTCACGAGCGCCGTCCGCCGTCGCGCGCCAAGTCCCACACCAGCCTCCTATGTGACCGTAACAGTTGCCGAAATGTCTACGACTGCGCGACTTCAGCCTCCAGGTGGCGGCGGCCGAGCCGCACGAGCCAAACCACGCCGAGAGCCGCGGAGTGGCGCTACTTTGAACGCCCGCGGCGCGGCACGCAACCCACTGCAGGGCTTACTTTCCCGATGCTTGCGGGTGAAGGAAAGCTTCTCGCAGGCAGGGGGGCAGCCGTGCTAAGCCGCCCCGGTTGGAGGGGTACACGATCCGCTCATGGAACAGTCATCGCAACTCGACGCTCCGACCGCATCCGCACTCGAGAGCACCGCGAGCGGGGTCACCAAGATCCTCAAGGCCGTCCGCAAGCATTGGCCGATCGCGGTGGCGTGCATCACCCTGACGACGGGCATCAGCGTTCTCGTCACGAAGTCCGAGCGCAAAGTCTACGCGACGCAGTCGCTCGTGGAGATCGACAACGAGCCGCACGCGCAGTACCTCGGCGACAGGACGCGAGGGGTGAACGACATAGGCGCCGACGACTACGACGCGATCACCTATATGCAGACCCAGTTCCGGATCATCGTCTCGGACAAAGTTCTGGGGAGCGTGATCAGTACCCTCGGTCTCGCGTCGGATCCTGATTTTGGCGGGCGCCCGGCAGCCCCCGCGAGCCTCGACGTCGCGACTGCGGTCCTCCGCAGCCACGTAAAAGTCGAGCCGGTGAAAGACACGCGCCTCGTCACGATCCGCGTCGAGGACTTCGAGCCAAAGCGCGCGAAGAAGATCGCCGACACCCTCGACAACACCTACATCCAGGGCAACCTGGACAGCGCGGTCTCGTCGTCAGTGGACGCGTTCACGTGGTTGAACGGCCAGCTCGATCACGTCGAGAAAGAGCTCGAAGAGACGGAGAACGAGCTCCACGCCTTCAAGGAAAAGAACGAGCTCCCGAGCACTTCGATCAACGACGCCTCGAACATGCTCCGGATGGAGATGACGGAGTACACAGGAGCGCTCGCGAAGACCCGCACGCAGGAAGCCGAGATCTCCGCGCGCGTCGGCGAGCTCGAGCGGGTCGAAATGAACCCGAATCAGCTCGAATCGAGCGAGCTCCTCCACGACCCTTTCCTGTCAACCGCGCGATCCGCGTACGAAGCGGCGTTGAACGCGAAGAACGAGCTCGTCGCCGGCGGCAAGGGGCCCAACCACCCCCTCGTGAAGGCAACCGATGTCCGTATCGAGATGACGCGAGGCGCGCTGCTCGACCAGATGAAGAACATCAAGGGCGCGCTCGAGCACGACCTCGCGACGATTCGATCGCAGGCAGCTTCCGAGCAGTCGCTCTACGAGAGCTCGCGCAAGCGGGCGGTCGATCTCAACATGAAGGAGATCCAGTACCACCGGCTCGATCGCCAGCGCGACCAGAACGAGAAGCTCTATCAGTTCCTACTCGAGCGCCTCAAAGAAGCCGACCTCGCGCGAATGATGCGAGACAACAACATCCGCGTCATCGACTCTGCCCCCGAGCCTCGCGGCGCCATTCGGCCCGTCCTGTCCTCGAACATCGGAATGGGGCTCGTCGCAGGGCTCCTCATCGGGATTCTCCTCGCGTGGCTCCGCGAGCAGCTCGATGCCACGCTGAAGATGCCCGAAGACGTCGAGACCAAGCTCGGCGCGACTTTCCTCGGGCTCCTACCGGAGATCGGGACCGATTCTCCGCACAAAGGGGGCTCGCGGAAGGGGAAGAAGGGGACCGCCGTCGAATCGCCTGAGCTCATCGTTCACAAGCGCCCCCTGAGCGGATTCGCGGAGGCAGCGCGAGCGGTTCGTACGAACTTGATGTTCACGAACCCGGACGATCCGATCCGCCGCATCCTCGTGACGAGCGCCGCCCCGACCGAGGGGAAGACGATGGTCGCGTGCAGCCTCGCGATCGCGCTGGCACAGGGGGGGCTGCGGGTCTGTATCGTGGACTGCGACTTGCGGCGACCCCGCCTGCATCGCGTGTTCGATCGGGTCGGCGACGCCGGGATTACGAACATGCTCCTCGGCGAAGCCACGCTCGAGGACGTCGCGAAACCCACCGTCGTCGAGAACCTCTGGTCGATCCCCGCCGGGCCAATGCCCCCCAACCCTGCCGACGCGCTCCACTCGGAGCGTTTCCGCGAAATCATCCGCAAGCTCGGCGAGCACTTCGATCGCGTCGTCATCGACAGCCCGCCCCTCGTCGCGGTGACCGACGGCACGATCCTCTCGAAGATTTGCGACGGGACGATCTTCGTCGTCCGTGCGTTCAAGACGAGCAAGTTTCTCTGCCGTCAGGCCCTACGGTCGCTGCGCGATGTCGACGCACCGCTCCTCGGTGTCGTTCTCAATGCGGTCGACCTGAACAAGCACGAGTACACGTACAATTACTACCACTACACGTATTACAAGCGGCAGGGGTACGGCCGGCCCGAGGAGGGCTTGGCTCCTCCTGCAGCGCCTCCTAATTGACGACCAGCGACGACCCGCGGTGACGGCTAGAACCCGACCAGCGCCGCGACGTGGCCGCCGATGAGAGCCTGGGTCGTGCTCGAATTGGCGACGCCGTTGACGTCCGCGAACGCTGCGCCGCCGTCGATGACCGCCTCGATGCCGAACGACGGACCGAAGACGTGCCGGTAGCCCACGCGCCCCTCCGGCTCGAGCACTGAATAGACGTACCCGTTCGACTCGGAGAGACTCTCATAGCGGAACGTTGCCCCGAGAAGCAGGGCGTCGCTGACGCGTGAATCAAACGGGATTCGAAGCTCGTATCCGCCCATGATGCCAGGCCCGTTGAGGGAGGTCGCAGTCCCGCCGGAGTTGACGTGCCCGAACGAGACCTCGACGAGGATCGTGCTCGAAGCGGCAAAGGCGTAACGAAGGTCGATTCCGGCGAGCTCCGCTCCGCCGAACGACGAATTCGTGAAGTAGCGCCCCCCGACGGCCAGTCCGAGAATTAGCCCGGTACCGCGGCGAAGCGACGACGCGTCGGCCTGCGCCTCGAGCTGTTCCTTCGCCTCCAACGCATCGAGCCCCCCCGTCCCTCCTGTGGACTCCGACAGGTCGGTCTCGCCGCCGATCGAAGTGGAGACGGCAGCGCCGCTCTTGTCGGAGACGCCCGGCTGCCCTGGTTTCACGATCCCCACCTGCGTCTCGAGGGCCGTGACGCGCGCACGAATTGCCTCCGCGTCCGCCGCATCTGGACGTCGTGTGAGGTAGGCGCGGTAATCATCGATTGCGGGAAACGGCTGTCCGAGCTTCTCGTGACACACGCCGCGGTCGCGCTGAAGCTCGGGGTCGATCCTGGTTCGCAACGCAGCATCGAAGGCGTCGAGAGCCCCCGCGTAATCGCCCGCACGCAAGCGCTCTTCTGCCGCGCCACCGGGGCTCGCCGGGCGCGTGATCGGCGGCGGGGGAGCTTGCTGCGCGGCCCGTGCCTGAGCTGCGGCGTCACGCGCGCCGAAGAGTGCCGCAACCGCGACGACAAACCGCAACCTCTGCCACTCGACCATGGCCACAAAGGCTAGTCGAGCCGGAGGGTGAAAGCCGAATTTGTCTCAGTCCAGCCGGGAAACTCGCTTCGCTCTCGGTCTCAGTGCTGGGCGGTCTGAGGGGCCGGACGCGGGGCTGCCTGCGGGTGGTGAAGCATGGGCATCCCGGGATGGACCTGCGCCGCCGACGTCGTCACGGAGGCCGAGGGCGCGGGGGCCGGAGGGGGGGCGCTCGGATCGACCCAGGTGACCTTCCCGAAGCGCGAGGACTTGTGGAAGTTCCCCTGTCCCAAGATCGGCGACCAGGCCACCCCGCCGTTGTTCTTCATCGCGTAGAAGTTCATGCGCCACACGTCGCCGTTCTTCGGCGGGTGGTTCGCCGCCTTGTCGAAGGCTGCCCAGGGGATGGCCGCTTCCACCGTGTACCCCTGATCGGTGCCGGGCTTGTCGATGTCTCCCTTCACGACGACGACGCTCTTGAGCTTCGGATCCCAGTCCTCGTGACCGAAGGGGCCGTTCGGGTCGGTCTTCGGTGAGTTGTAGTCGTCGTACTGCGTGTGAAAGACCTTGTTCTGCGGGTTGATCTGGAGCTCGTAGTAGTTCTTGTTGTCGCCCGACGGATCGGGGTCCGTCATCATCTCGACGGTGTCGCGCATCCAGAGCTTCGGCTGCCCCGTCGTCGTCCACATGTCCTTCTGATCGGGGGCCCCCGCCTTCGTGAAGCCGCCGACGACGTTGTCCTCTTTCACGTCGAAGAGAACGTAAAGATTCTGATCGTCCCAGAGCATCTTGGCCGAACCGTTCACTGGAAACGAGGCGTTCGGCTTCCCCGTCCCCACATCAACGAAAGGGCCGATGTTTGCCGCCTTCTGCCACGCCGGATCGTCACCCTTGCCGTCGATTGACGGAGGCTTGTCAGCTGCCGCGAGCTTGTTCACGGTGAGGACCGGAACGTTCTCCGTGTGCTGCTCGACCTGCGCCTGGAGACCCGTATGGATCTTGCCCACGGTCGCCCGGTTGTCGCCGTCGTTCGGCCCCGTGATGATCCGAAGGCGCGCGTCCCCCTTCCACACGCCGGTCATGTAGGTGAGCTCCGGCCCCTTCACCCAGTCGGGCATCTTGTACGTCTGCTCGTCGACGTACACCTTCCCCTTCTCCCAACGGTCGGGGCCGAGGATCTGTTTGTTGTTCCGGTTTTCGCGGAGCGGGCCGTTCCAATCGAGGTTGTCGCTCTTGTCGCTCACGTCGTCGTGAAGGTGCGTGAAGAGCGTCCAGCCGTCGTCGAGCGTGTCGTCGCAACGCCACCACAACGTGATCTTCACCTCCTGGCCCGGCCGCGCAGTCTCGGGGTCGAACTTGTAGCCGACGAGGTGAACCTTGTTCTCGAAGTTCACGTCGATCTTGTGCGGGATGTCGGAGGGCGCCGTGTCGAGGATGTACGGCTTGAGCCGGTCCTTGTCCTCGCTCGTCAGCCCCTTCGAGCCCCCCACGCACCCCATCGCCGACGCCATGAGCGCGGCCCCAATGACGCTCTTCCATCCTGTAAGTCGCATCACGCTCGTCTCCTCGTCCGTTGGTCTGCCACCACTCATTCTTCTTCGTCGTCGCTTCGTCGGCTCAGCGGCGGCTCTTCCGTCGCGCTTCCTTCTCGCGCTTCCGCTGCGCCTTCTTCGCGTTCTTCTCCTTTTCGGAGAGCGGCTTCATCTTCGTCAGGCTCTCGCCCGAATCGCCCATCATTCCTGGCATGCCCGGCATCCCCGGGAAGCCACCCATGCCCGGGAAGCCGCCCATCCCTGGCATCCCCATGCCCGGGAAGCCCGGCATGCCGCCCCCCATGGACATGTTCTTGGCCGCTTTCCGCATGTTCTTCGCCATCGCGAACTGCTTCATGCCGGGGACGTTGCCGAGAAAGCCCAGGTTCGACCCGAGCCCGCCCATCATCTGCTTCATGAAGAGGAACTTCTGAACGAGCTCCTGGACCGCCTTCTCTTCGTTGCCGCACCCCTTCGAAATCCGCTTCACGCGCGACGGCTCGCGGATGAGCGCGTAGGGGTCCTGGCGCTCGAAACGAGTGAAGCTCTGAATGGTCGCCTCGACCTTCACGAGCTCGCGGTCGTCCAGATTCACGTCGGCCGGGAGCATCGCGTCCATGCCCGGCATCTTGCCGACGAGGTCCTTGAGGCTCCCCATCTTCTGGATCATCCGGATCTGCTCGAGGAAGTCGTCGAGGGTGAAGTCGCCCCCGAGCATCCGAGCCGCGTCCTCTTGCGCCTTCTTCTCGTCGATGACCTCTTCGAAGTCCTTCATCAGGCCGACGACGTCGCCCATGCCGAGAACGCGGCTGGCCATCCCCTCCGGCCGGAACTCCTCGAACTTGTCGACCCCCTCCCCGATGCCGCTGAACCGGACGGGCGCCCCCGTGACCTCCTTCACGCTGAGCGCCGCGCCGCCGCGCGCGTCTCCGTCGAGCTTCGTGAGGATGACTCCCGTGAGCCCGAGCCGATCGTGGAACCCCTTCGAGACCTTGACGGCGTCCTGGCCGATCATCGCGTTGACGACGAGGAGGACGTTTCCCGGGTGGACCGCTTCCTTGATCGACGCGAGCTCCTCCATCAGTCGCTCGTCGATCGCGAGGCGCCCCGCGGTGTCGTAGATGATGACGTCGTTGCCGCCGCGCTTCGCCTCGTCGGGCGCCTTCTTGCAGATCTCGAGCGGCGAGAGCTCCGGCACGTTGAAGACGGGAACGCCGACCTGCTTGCCGAGAACCTGGAGCTGCTCGACCGCTGCCGGGCGCTGCATGTCCGCCGCGACGAGGAGCGGCTTCTTCCCCTGCTTTTGCAGGTAGCGCGCGAGCTTCGCGCACGTCGTCGTCTTCCCGGAGCCCTGGAGACCGACCATCATGATGCCGGTGGGGCGCTTGTCGTTCTCCGGGGCCCACTGGATCGCGGGGGTATCCCCGCCGGACATGAACTCGACGAGCTCGTCGTAACAAATCTTCGTGAACTGATCGCCCGCGCTGACCGCGATTGTCTGCCCGTCGCTCCGCTTTGCCTTGACGCGAACGACCTCGCCGAGCGCCTTCTCCTTCACGCGGGCCAGAAACACCTTCACCACGCCGAGCTCGACGTCCGCCTCGAGGAGCGACAGACGAACCTCGCGAATGGCCGAGTCGATGTTTTGCTCGGTGAGCTCGGTTAGGCCGGCGAGCCTATTTTTCGCCTGCCGGAAGCCGTTGGCCAATGCGTCGAACATGAATCTCCTCGATAGACGCCCCTCGGGCGCCCGAACGCTTAGCACGGACGCCCCGGGCGCGGAAACCCGGGTGAAGATGGGGGCTTCCCCACGAATATGGGGGGGCCGGGAGGTCCCCTAGAGGCCGTACTCGAGCCTCAGGGCGGTGATCCGGGCGTCACAGACCGAGAGCTTCGCGTACCCCTCGTCGAGGAGCTGCGTGGCCTGGTCGAGCTTCTGGGCGAGACCGCGGGAAGCCGCGTCCTCCTGCGTCAGCTTCCCCGCGTGGAGGTCCGCGAGCGCCCCCTCGACCTCCGCCTTCAGCGCGACCCCCTTCGCCGTGGGGCGGGCAGCGGCGAGGCAAGCCTCCTTCGCGGCGCAGACCTCGGCTTGGGTGCACGGGACGGCCTCGATCGCCTCGGCCAGCGGCCCCTTGGCCCTCATCTCGGCCTTGCGGTACCGGTCGACCGCAGCGACGAGCGAGGCAGACTCGCGCTTGCCGGACGCGCACGAACAGACGAGAAGGGCGAGCGCCAGCATCCCGCCGCGGCCTCGAATCGAGCCTGCGAGCGCGCCGCTCATCCGAGCTCCACCTTACTCCACATCTCCCGGCGCATTCGCTCCCGGCGCTTGTCGGTCCGCGTGATGATCCGGGCCGCCCCCCATGCGGCCAAGAGCTCCCCCTCCTGGCCAAGAGCCGGCAGCACCGTGCGCCCCGTAATGCATGCATTCGCGAGCGGTGCGCGGAGCGGCTCCCCGGCGAGCCCGTGGAACGAGGGGGGGTCGAAGTGGAACCGCGGCACCATCGGCTCGGCGTCGGTGGACGCCCCCGACGCCCTGAGCTTCCCGCGGTCCACTTCGCGGCGCACGCCGGAGCGGTAGTCCCAGAGTGGGCGTCCGTCGTGGACCGAGTCGACGATGAGGTAATGACGCTCGACGAACGGGAGAAACCGTTCGAGCGTCCGAAGAATCGCTTCGCGCGCGACGGCCGCCTTGGGGTGGCCCCCGGCCGGGAGGAGTGCCTCGGCGACGAGGAGGGTCGCGCCGGGGACGCTCGAGGGGGAGCGCTGCACGTGAATCGCAGGGCGTGCCGGATCGGGAGCGCCGAACTTCGGGACGAAGAAGGACTCCGTCGCGAGCGGCTCCGGGATCCCTTCGTCTCGCGCGACGACGCTGACGACGAAGCGCTGTTCTCCCATCGCGAGCCGCGGGAGCGCGGCGACCGCGCGACGGGATGGGGAGTAGCCGGTCGCGAGGTCGAGGAGGCCGCGCATCGGGAGATCGGCGACGACGAAGTGGACTCCTGTCGGGGACTCGTCCCCATCGACGAGGACCCCCGTCACGCGCCCCCCGCGGTGCGAGATCGCGGAGACGCGGTCGCCGAGCTGCGCTTCGCCGCCGTGAGCGCGGACGCGCTCCAGGAGAAACTCGGTGAGCTCGTCCTCTCCGCGCGCGAGCCGCTGAGCTCCGCGCGCCCACGCCCCGTGGAGGCGCGCGACCGCAAAAGGGGGGAGCTCGCAGGCGTAGCTGGCGAAGCGTGACGGCATGTCGACGACGGTGCGATACGTGTGATCCCGCGGAAGCTCGGAGAGAAAAGCGTCGGGTGCCGAGCGCGCCGTGCGTAGCGCCGCCGCGGAGTCCGTCGCGTCGTCGATGTGCGGGACCGTCGAGGTGACGCGCGCGACCTCGCGCCGCTCCCAGAAGCTTCCTGGGGGCCAGACCGCGTCCCGCTCGAGCGCGACGTCCGCGGCCGTGTTGGTGCGCGAAAGCTCGAGATAGAGGTCGTCGACCACGCGGCGTACCGCCGGAAACTCGCGATCGATCTCGTGGGCGAAGGCCGCCGGCTCGAGCGGGAGGTCCAGACGCAGGTCGTCGCCCAACACCTGAAACGCGGGATCGAGCGGCGCGAGGCGACGCCGGAACGTCTGCGTCTGGGCGAGCTCCGCCAGGACGCGACCCCACGCCGGCGACGCGGCGGAGAGGAACGTGAAGGTGCGGCGCGCGAGCGCGACGCCGTCGTAAGTGTACGTCGCCGGACGGTGCCCATGGCCGAAGACGACGACGCGCCAAGATCTGCGCGCAAGGAGCGCCGCCGCCGCGAGCGCGCCCACCCCCGCGCCGAGGACGGCGACGTCGTAGTGCTTCGCCATGACTATGCCGTGCCGAGCAGCGTGCTGGCCACGCCCGCCACGCGTACACGCGCGCGTGCCCCCCCTTCGCGGGTCTCGACCTGCACGCGTCCCTCCGCACACCACTGAAGCACGCGCGGCAATAGCTCGTGCTCTTTGGCGAGGATGCGATCGCGCAGCACGCCGACGTCGTCGTCGCCGAGCACCGGCACGACCGCCTGCGCGATGATCGGCCCCGTGTCGGTGCCGGCGTCCACGAAATGGACTGTGCATCCCGTCACGCGAACGCCGTACTCGAGCGCGCGCGCCTGGGCATCGACGCCCGGAAACGCGGGGAGGAGAGCGGGGTGCACGTTCACGACGCGCATCGAGAAGGCGTCGAGGAGCGTGGGGGTGACGAGCCTCATGAACCCTGCCAGGACGACATAGTCGACGGCCGACCGACGCAGCACCTCGACGACGGCGGCGTCGAAGGACGCGCGATCCGCGTACGCGCGGTGATCGAGCACCGTCGTGGGGACGCCGGCCTTCTCCGCGCGCGCCAGCGCCCCTGCGCCGGAGACGTTCGAGATGACGACCGCCACCCGAGCGTCCAGTGTCTTCGCCGCGATCGCATCGAGGATCGCTTGCAGGTTCGTCCCGCTCCCCGAGACGAGCACACCGAGCGCGATCATCGCCACACCACTCGCTCCTCGAACGGCGTCCCCGGCGGGACGTCGACCACACGCCCCAGAAGGAAGGGGCGCTCCCCTACCCCGCGCAGCGCCTCGATCGCGCGCGATTGCTCGGCTTCCGACACGACGACGACGAAGCCGACCCCGAGGTTGAACGTCCGCCGCATCTCCGCGTCCGTGACGGGACCCCCTTTCGCGATGACTTCGAAGATCGCGGGCCGCTCCCACGCCGCTTCGATGCGCACGCCGAGCGGATCGGGGAGCACGCGCGGGAGGTTGCCGGGGAGTCCCCCCCCGGTGATGTGGCTCATGGCGCGAACGTCGATCGCTGCGCCGAGAAGCGCCTGGGTCGCGCGCGCATAGAGGCGCGTCGGCGCGAGGAGCGCCTCGCCTACGGTCTGCCCGCCGAGCCCCGCGGGCCGATCTCGCCAGTCGAGCTTCATCACGTCGAAGAGGACCTTGCGCGCGAGCGAGTAGCCGTTCGAGTGGAGCCCGCTCGAGGGGAGCCCGATCGCCAAGCACCCCGTGTCGACGCGCGTCCCGTCGACGATCTTCTTTCTCCCCACGACCCCGACGGCGAACCCCGCGAGATCGTACTCCCCGTCGGCGTACATCCCCGGGAGCTCGGCGGTCTCTCCGCCCAGGAGCGCGCAACCCGACTCCTTGCACGCGTTCGCGATGCCGCGGACGACCGCTTCGGCGACGCCGAGGTCGAGCTTCCCGGTGCCGAAGTAGTCGAGGAAGAAGAGCGGGCGCGCTCCGCAGGTGATGACGTCGTTCACGCACATACCGACGAGATCGAAGCCGATCGTGTCGTGCGTGCCGGTGGCGAAGGCGATCTTGAGCTTCGTCCCGACGCCGTCGGTGCCGCTCACGAGCACGGGCTCTTCGATGTCCGTGGGGACGCGGCATAGACCCGCGAACCCCCCGACGTCGCTCAGCACTTCCGCGATGCGGGTCATCTTGGCCAGCGGCTTGATCCGCTCGACGAGCTCGTCCCCCGCGTCGATATCGACGCCCGCGTCACGGTAGGTGATGCCCATGTCGGACGGACATAGCCGAGTCGGACGGCGATCGTCCATGGGCGGCTAGGGGGGCGGCGGGCTACCAGCGCACCTCGGTGGGGACGGTTATCGACTGCCCATCCGTCTTGGGGAGCGACAGCCCTCCCCAGCAGCGCTCGCTTCCGTCCGAGAATCGCGCACAGGTAGCGTCCCCCGCGGCCGCGAGCTCTTCGATTTCGAACAGGCCGTTCACGAGCAGGGGGGAGGCGCGGTGGGTGTTCGCTCCGTCGGCGAGCTGGGATCTCCCGTCGGCACCCCAGCAATGAACCGTGTCATTCCTGAGGAGAGCGCAGGTGTGGGCCCGGCCGACCGCGACCGCGCGCGCGGGGACCACGAGACCTACGACGTCCGCGGGGACGGCGCGCTCCGTGAACGCCCCGTCGCCGAGCTCCCCCTCCTCGTCGCTCCCCCAGCAGGCGATGCCCCCCCAGGCTCGCACCGCGCACACGTGTGTGGCGCTCACCGCGACGTGCACGACGTCGGCGAGCCCTTCGATGCGCGTGACCGGGAGGACCCCCCTCGCAGGAACGGCACCCCAGCACGAGAGCGACCGATCGGAGAGGATCGCGCACGTCGCGTCCCCACCCGCTGCGAGGTACGTCGCGCCGCGGACGATCGTGCTCCCCGCATCCAATCCTCCGAGCTGGCCCGCGGCGCCCGAACCCCAGCAGACGACGTCTCCCGTCGGGGTGATGGCGCACGAGTGATGCGCGCCGAGAGCGAGCTTCTTTGCCTGGACGTTTGGGACGCGCACCGGAGTCGCGCGCGACTCACGAGACCCGTCCTCGAGCTCCCCCCAGCAGAAGACGTCTCCTTCAGCGCTCGCCGCGCAGGCGTGCTTCCCCCCGGCGGCGACCGTTGCCCATGCGCCGGAGCCGAGCACGCGCGCGCTCTCGGTCTGCGCCGCGGTCGTCCCGCCGCCGAGCTCTCCCGACTCGTTCGCCCCCCAGGCACGCACGCTGCCGTCCTTCATGCGCGCGCACCCGAAGTCGTCCGCGAGCGCGATGGCGGTGACGAAGCGCGCGTCGGCCGGGAGCTTGAACCTCCCTTTGCAACCGGAGATGGCGAGGCCGCCGGCGAGGGCGGCGATGGCCACATGCTGAGCCCTCATTCCCACGCAGGTTGCCGAAAGTACACGAACTGGCGCCCCGCGTCGCGACGGACCTCCGTTTCGACGCGGCGGACCTCCGCCTCAACGCGGCGGACCTCCGTTTCGTCGCGGCGGACCTCCGCCTCAACGCGGCGGACCTCTCCCTAGTGAAGCGGGTGCCCCGCGAGCTCCACGTCGATCACCTTGTGCATGATGATCATCGCGACGTGCGCGTAGATGATGACCCCGAGCGTATCGACGATGCTCGCGATGAACGGCGTCGAGCTCGTCGCCGGGTCCACGCCGAATCGCTTCATGATGATCGGGAGCATCGATCCGATCGTGCAGCCCGTGACGACGATCCCGATGAGGGTCACCCCGACGGTGAGCGCGAACAGAATGTGCTGATCGGGGTACATGAGCACGCGACCCACAGCGATGAACGACAGCATGATGCCGAGCACGATCCCCATGCCGAGCTCGCGCACCGCGATTCGCCACCAGTCCTTGAGCTTGATCTCGCCGAGCGCGAGGCCTCGGATGACGAGCGTCGACGACTGCGACCCCGAGTTTCCCCCCGCCGAGATAAGGAGCGGCACGTACAGGAGCGCCCCCTTCACGGCCTCCATCACCGGGTCGTAATAGCGGAGCGCCGTCTGCGTGAAAAACTCCTCCACGAACAGGATGATCAGCCACCCGGCGCGCTTGCGGATGAACGTGAGGAAGCTCGTCTGGAAGTACGGGACGTCGAGCGGCTCGACGGCGCCGAGTCGCTGGACGTCTTCCGTCTGCTCCTGCGTGAGCACGTCGATGACGTCGTCGATCGTGATGACGCCGAGGAGGACCCCTCCGCCGTCGATGACGGGCATGACGTTGAGGTCGTACTTCGCCATTCGGCGCGCGACCTCCTCCTGGTCCGTCTCGGGGGTGACGCTGATGATCTTCGTCCGGAGGATCTCCCAGAGCTTCTGCGACGGGGAGGCGAGCAGCAGATCCCGGAGGGGGACGATCCCCTCGAGCTGATCCTTCCGCGTCGCGTACACGTTGTAGATCTGCTCGTCCCGATCTTCGACATGCTTGCGGACGGCGAGGACCGCGTCGGCCACCGTGACGTCGGGATTGACGGAGACGAAGGACGTCGTCATCAAGTGCCCGGCGCTCGTGTCCGGCCACTTCTCGATGGCGCGGACGTCCTCGGCGGCCTCCGGGTCGACGCGATCGAGCTCGACGAGGAGCTTGTCGCCGACGGCGTCGGGGAGGACGGAGAAGAGGTCGGCCCGGTCGTCCGGGGCCATCTCGCTGGCGATCTGCGCCACCGACTCCGGGGGCATGCGCTCGACGAGATCTTCTTGCTCGTGCTCGTCGAGGCGCTCGAAGATCGGCGCGGCTTCCTCGGCCGGAAGCTTCTCGAGGATGATCGCGACCTCCGCCGGCTCGAGCTCGCCCAGAATATCGGCGAGGTCTTCGGCGTGGATGTCGTCGAGCAGCTCGTTCAGCTGCTCGGGGTCCTCCTGGAGCAGCTGCTTGAGATCGGGGCCGAGGAGCGTTCCGAGCCGCATCGTGCGGCTTCTATAGCGGAAAGAGCACCGCGCGATGCGCCTCAAAGCGCACCGCGCGTCGTTTTCCTGCGAGGTGGGTCAGCTTCCTCAACCCGCGACCGCGACCGACTGTTACTTGCCTCGCGCGATCACGACGTCCTTGATCGCGACTGGGGTGGCGGGCTTCTCGCCCATCACCGAGACCGACGCGATGTCGTGGACCGTCTGCTCGGGCGAGCACTCGCCGAAGATGGTGTAGTTCCCGTCGAGGTGGGCGGCCGCCGCGTCGGTGATGAAGAACTGCTGGCCGTTCGTGTCGTGCCCCCGGTTCGCCATGCACAGGAGGCCGGCGCGATCGTGCTTCGCCCCCGGCCAGATCTCGTCCTTGATGACGTAGCCCGGCTCGCCGGTGCCGTTGCCGACAGGATCGCCCCCCTGGATCATGAAACCTTTGATGATGCGGTGGAACGTCGTCCCGTCGTACGCGGGGCGCTTCACCCAGTCACCCTGGGGGCTCTTCCAGGGGCGGGTGCCGCGCGCGAGGCCCACGAAGTTGGCCACCGTGTTCGGTGCTTTGTCATCGTACAGCTTGCACGTCAGAGGGCCGTTGCTCGTGTCGATCGTCGCCGTCAGCGGTCCGGTGCCTTTGAGGCCGGCCGTCGCGTCAGCGAGGGTGAACTTTCCTGCGAGCGGGTCGGCTCCTCCGTGCTGGACGACCGTGCCGGAAGCGGACGGGGACGCAGGCGGCGATGCCGCTACCGAGCCGCTCGCGCTGCTGGCGCTCGTCGTCGTCACGGCGCTGGCACTCTTCGCGGCTGCGGCGGCCGGAGGCGGCGTGGTCACGGCGCTCGGCGGAGGCTCGGTCGGCGCGGTGTTGCACGCGATGGCGAGCAGCCCCACGACGGGCGTAGCGAACAAGCGATGCGAACGGCTGCGATTGCGATGCATTTTTCTCTTCCTCTCCTCTGGTGAATAGCGTTCACGCACCCGGCAAGCGGGCGTGCATCCCGGCGCGGACTCCCGCCCGGCGCGCCCATCCGGCGTTCATTTCGAGCACGTGCGACGACGGGCACGGGACGGAGCGATGGCGGTCGTTCATGGCCGGGACGTTCTCCAGCACGCCGACGATCAGGCCGTCGACGTCCATGAAGATCATGTCGAGCGGGATGCAGGTGTCGTGCATCCAGAACTCGTGGAACTGGCGACCGCCGAGATCGAAGAGCATTCCGTGGTTGGCGTCCATCGAGGTGCGGTACATGAGCCCGCGCTCGGAGTCCTCGTGGGTCCGGGACATCTCCGCGCTCACCGTCGCGGGCCCGTTCGTCGCCTCGGGAAACTCGACGGTTACCAGGGGGAGCGTGTGCGGATTCGGATCGGGCGGGCAGTTACGGGCGGGACCGGGATCGATGGCAGCCGGCTCCGCGGACGGCGTTGGAAAGACGCACCGGCCGGAGGGGGTGATCGACGAGATTGGCGCCTCCACGCCCTTCGGCTTCACGTCGGACGGGGGGGGTTCGTCCGCCGCTCCGTGACACGCCCACGCGGCAAGTGCGGTCAGCACGGACGAGCCGACTGCGATCACGAGCGAGAAGCGCATCCGCGCTCAATCGCGCAGCGGGCCCCCTCGCGTCAAGCGAGCGCGCGGAGCCCTCGCTCCTGTGGACAAAAAAAGAGCACCGCATAGGGGCTCGGGGGGGGAGAGCCGGCCTACGCGGTGCCGACCCGGCCATTAGCAATCTGGGTGCCACGGAACGCTCGACCGGAAGGTTTATGCTTTTCGCCGAACCGACTGCTTGAGGCGTTTCAATCTCGAAAGAGCGCTTTGCATCGGTGAGGCGAAGAGCTCTCGCGCGCGAGCGGGCGCGAGCGGGTACGAGCTAGCGCAACGAAACTTGCACCCCTAGGCGCGCAGGCTACGCAGCCCCGACTGGTGCACCTTCCCCGGCAGCTGCCGCCCGACGATGCTCTCCGCCACCTTCCCCGCTTCGACGAGGCGCTCGAGATCGATCCCCGTCTCTACCCCCATACCGTGAAGCATGTAGACGAGGTCTTCGGTCGCGACGTTCCCCGCCGCGCCGGGAGCGTAGGGACAGCCCCCCAGCCCCCCGACCGACGAATCGAAGCTGCGAATCCCCATCTCGAGGCCGACGAGGACATTTGCCAGCGCGGTCCCGCGGGTGTCGTGCATGTGCATCGAGATCTGCTCCCGCGGGATCTCTCCGAGGACGAGCTCCAAGATCCGCTGCGTCTGGCGCGGCGTGCCCGCGCCGATCGTGTCGCTCAGCGAGACCTGGTAGCAACCCATCGCCAGGAGGCGGCGCGCGATCTCGAGCGCACGCTTCGGATCGACGTCCCCCTCGTAGGCGCAACCCCAGACCGTGGACACGTACCCCCGAACGCGGAGCCCCGCCTCGCGCGCGGGGAGCACCGTCTCCTCGAACGCGCTCAGCGTCTGCGCGACGGTCTTGTGCACGTTCTTGCGGTTGTGGGTCTCGCTCGCGCTGATGAAGACGGCAATCTCCTCGATCTTCGCGTGCTTCGCCCGCTCGAGCCCCTTCGGGTTCGGGCAGAGCGCGCTGTAGACGACGCCGGGGTGCCGGTGGTGCTCTTCGAGCGTCTCGGCGAGCTCGTCGGCGTCAGCGAGCTGGGGGATCCACTTCGGCGAGACGAAGCTCGTGACCTCGATCCGCTTCAGGCCGGCAGCGACCAGCGCCTCGATGAGCCTCACCTTTCCGCGCAGAGGGACCGTGGCGCGCTCGTTCTGGAGCCCGTCCCGTGGGGAGACTTCATAGATCGAGACCCGGTCCGGGAGTGACGCGAAGAGCATGGGAGGAATCCTTCGACCGCAGAGGTGACGCGTCAAGCCGAACGAGAACAGTGGTGGCGGGTCCCCGCGGGCATTAGTCTGGTCGGCAGAGCATGTTCGACTCCGGCCCCGACCGCGGTCCCCCCAGCGCCTTGCGCGGGTGGCTCTCGGACATCTACTTCCCGGCGCTCCTGGACCTTTCGATGCGCGAGAAGGCCATCGAGTCGCTCGGTGCCCGCCTCGGCGCGAAAGCCACGGTGGACGACCCGCTCCAGGGGAGGGCGGCCGGGCTCGAGGCGATCACGGAGCACCTCAAGAAGACCGCTGACTGGCTTGTCGAGCACTCCGCGTCGTACGAGCGGGTAGCGTTCACGACCGGGACCGATCGCGACGTGACCGAGGGGACGCTCGCATTGACGTTCGAGAACAAGACCGTGGACCTGCCGATCGCCGTCGTGGCGGAGCGCCGCCGATCGCGCGAAGTCGAGCTGCGCATCTACTTCGCGACGCAGTCGTTTGCGGGAGCACGGCGGAAGCGTCCTCCGCTCGTCGCGCCGAGCGCGGACCTCGCGCTTCCGGCCCCGATCGGCGAGTTCGTCGAAGCGCTCGCGAAAGGTGAAGGGAAGGCAATCCTGGCCACCTTCGAGCACGACGGAGCGCTGCGTGACGCTCGGGGGCTCCAGCACGGGAAGAGGGACGGAGCGCTGCTCACGTTCCTCGACGGGCTCGTCGCGGGAGGGGCATTTGGATCGGGGCTCGAGCTCCAGCGGGGTGGAACGGCCGATGACGGACGGACGTGCGCGCTCGAATACACGCTCGTGCGCGCGCGCGGTCGCGACGTGGAGCCGCAGCCGGGGCTCATGATGTTCGAGCGAGGCGACAGCGGGCTCCTGAACGCCGTCCGCGTCTACGGCGACCTAGAGGTCTGAGCGGACGTCAGACGCCGACGAGCCGCATCTGCTTGCGGGACGACGGCGTGAATGGGATGGCGTAGTCGCCCGAGAAGCAGGCGTGGCAATAGCCGTTGGGGTCGCCGTTGGGGCCGCTCACGGCGCGGAGCATTCCGTCGAGCGACAGATAGCCGAGGGAGTCCGCCGTGACGTAGCGGGCGATCTCGTCGGTGGAGTGGCTCGACGCGATGAGCTCGCGGCGGGTCGGCGTGTCGATGCCGTAGTAGCAAGGCCACTGCGTCGGCGGGCTCGAGATTCGGAGGTGAACCTCGCGGGCGCCGGCGTCGCGCACCATCTTCACGATCTTCCGCGACGTCGTCCCGCGGACGATCGAGTCGTCGATGACGATGACCCGCTTGCCGCGGAGCACGGTCTCCACGGGGTTCAGCTTCAATCGCACGCCGAAGTGGCGAATCGACTGCTGCGGCTCGATGAACGTGCGGCCGACGTAGTGCGACCGGATCAGGCCCATCTCGAAGGAGATCTTCTGCTTCGACGCGTAGCCGATCGCCGCCGGGACGCCCGAGTCGGGCACGCCGATCACGACGTCGGCGTCCACCGGATGCTCCTCGGCGAGACGCTCGCCGAGCGCCTTGCGAACCTCGTAGACGCTCCGCCCGCCGAGCCTTGAGTCGGGGCGAGCGAAGTAGACGTACTCGAACACGCACATCTTGGCCGGAGCCTTCTCCGGGAGGCGCAGCGAGCGGATGCCCGCGCTGTCGATGATGACCATCTCGCCGGGCTCGACGTCGCGCACGAACTCGGCGCCGATGAGGTCGAACGCCGTCGGCTCGCTCGCGACGACGTGAGCGTCCTTGCCGCCGGGGAGAATGCCCAGACAGAGGGGGCGAATCCCCATCGGGTCACGCACGGCGATGATCTGGTCCTCGCTCAGGAAGAGAAGGGAGTAGGCGCCCTTCACACGTGCCAGCGTGTCGACGATGCGATCTTCGAGCGCGATGTGCGTCGAGCGCGCGACCAGGTGAACCAGCACCTCTGTGTCGGCGGACGACTGGAAGATCGACCCCTGCGCCTCGAGCTCGGCGCGGAGCTCGTCGGCGTTCGTGAGGTTCCCGTTGTGCGCCACGGCCATCGAGCCGCGCACGTAGTCGACCGCGAACGGTTGGGCATTCTTCAGATGCGAGCCCCCCGCCGTGGAGTAGCGGACGTGCCCGATGCCGATGCGCCCGGGGAGGAGCGCGAGCTGCTCCTGGGAGAAGGCGTCTTGCACGAGGCCCATCGCGCGGTGCGCGTAGAGCTGCTCGCCGTCGCTCGTGACGATCCCGGCCGATTCCTGGCCACGATGCTGCAAAGCGTGGAGGCCGAGGTAGGTCATGTTGGCCGCTTCGGGATGGCCGAAGACGGCGAAGACGCCGCACTCGTCGTGGAACTTGTCGTCGTCGAGCTCGTCGCGGAAGTGACCTCGCGGGAGGGACGACGGATCGAGGATAACGAGGCGGCGCTTCGCGTGGTCGGCACCTGGACGGGGCGGAAGCGTCATTGCGGGCGCAAGTTAACGCCCTTCGGGCTGTTGCGCCATGGAGCCTCTCCGTAGCAGGGGAAAACGGCCTGATTCGCTCGTCCTCAGGGGACTCAGGGGGTGGATCCGTTTGGAGGCGGATAGGTCGCCGTGATCGCGATCTTGTAGCGCGAGTGGGCGTGGGGCACCCCCTCGAGGGTGACGCCGTCGAGCCCCTTCTTCACGGCCGCGCTGCAAGCGCTCACCGCACCGGCCATCCCGTGGGGGTTCTTGAGGGTGCGACCGTCCTTGGGAACGACGAGCTCGAAGGGGTGCCGCTTGCGACCGAAGCTCGCGTCGAGGACGTAAACCAGCGTCCCGCCGCCGTTCGCGCTCGGGAGACAGGGGCCTCCTGCGGTGATCGCCGCCGCGAAGCCCTTCTCGACGGCCGCCAGGTGGTCGCAGTCTTCCGGCCTCGTTCGCTTGGAGCCGGTGTCGTGGCACTCCATGACCTTGGCCTCGGAGAGCGTCACCTGCAGGGTTGGCGCAGCTGCCGGGGACGCCGCCGCGACCGCCAGACCGGCGTCGCTCAGGGGGGCCGAGGCGTCGAGCATGCTCGTGACGGGGAGCGATTCGGAGCGAGGGCGCCGCCACAGGTAGAGAGGGATCGCGACGAGCGCGAGCCCCAGCACGACGGCGGCGATCGTCTGAATGCGCGCGACCCGGTCCACCCCCCCGCCGAGCAGCGCGTCCGTGGCCCCGCCGCTCATCGGCGGACGGGAGGACATCCCGGCGCCACGCGGCGGGCTCGCGCTGCCGATGCTACCCAAGCTGGACGACGCGTCCGGGCCCAGGCCGGCACGTGCTGCGCTCGACGGCGCGTCGGTACCTAGCCCGGACTCGGGCTTCGCTTCGGCCGGGGGCGGAGGGACGGGCGTCTCGGACACGGCCGGGCCTCCTCTACCACGCCGTCACCCCGCTGGCGCCGGATCCACCAACGAACGGACGTTCATCCCGGGCTCCCACCGCGCGATCGTCGCGACCAGCTCGAGCCCCTCGGGGAGCATCCCCTGCACCTGGCCGGAGATCTGCTCCACGAGGTTGCGCGCCTCTTGCGGCCCCGGCCCCACCATCGCCACGCAGAAGCGCAGCGGGCCGGTTCGCCCCGCGGTGACCGCGATGAGCGACAGCAAGAGCATGTCGGTGAGCTCGACTACGCGCACCGCAGCGCGGCGGAAGGCGAGCATCTCGAGGATCGTCGGCCGGTCGGACACGAGCCGGTTCGGGCCGCGGAGCTCGTAGCGCGCCAGCGTCAAGGGGGCCTCGACCCACTCGGCGTACGCCACTTCTTCCTCGATCGCCTTGAGCATCGGATCGCGCGTGAGGATGCCCGTGAGCCCGTCCCGCTTCGCGAGGTAGGCGCGCGCGCGCTTGTGGGCAGCGCTCTCCGCGGGGAACGACACGAGCTTGAAGCGGAGCTCCCCGAGCTGCACCTCCCCCCCGTGCATCAGGTTGACCTGCTTCTTCCGCTCGTACGTGTGATCGACGTACGTGCCGTTCGTCGACCCCTGGTCGTCGATGAGCCAGCTCCCCGCTTGCCACGTGAGAGTGGCGTGCTGGCCGCTCACCGTCGCCTCGGGGACGACGATGTCGTTGTCGGTCCGGCGGCCGATCGTGAGGTGCGGCTTGTCGAGCGACACGATCTCGCCGACGAACTCCGCGGCGTTCGTCGCGAACGTGGAGAGGAGCGCCTGCTGCGCGGGGACGAACTGCGCGGTCGCGTTGCGTCCGGGGGGGGGACCGGGATCGAGCCGCTCGCGCGGCACCTGCACCGGTTGCGTCGTGAGCGTGATCGGGTTGAAGAACCGCATGTGCCGCGCGGGGAGGCGCTGCTGCGGGTCGTCGGAGAGGCAGCGGAAGACCTGCTTGATCTCGTCGATCGACAGGCCGGCCGGCACGTCGAACATGATCTGCTGCCGCATCGGCTTCGCGCGCGGCTTGTAGCCCGGCTCCGGAACGCGGCAGGTCCACATCTCCCAGAGCGTCAGGCCGAGGGCGTAGACGTCGTCGTCCTGGGAGGCGCCGCCGGAGCGGATTCGCTCGGGCGCCATGTAGTTCGGAGTGCCGCCGTCGGGGGGGGCGCCGGGGCGTCGAGCCGAGGCGCGCGCGCGCTCCTTGGCGAAGCCGAAGTCCAGGACGACCGCCTTGCCAAAGCTGCCGTCGGGGGCCTGGGTGACCATGACGTTTCCGGGCTTCAAGTCGCCGTGGACGAGCCCCTGCGCGTGGATCGCCGCGACACCCGACGCGATTTCGTGCGCGATCTTCCGGAACTCGTCGGAGGTGTATCCCCCCTGGGCTTTCTTCCGGCGGATGTGCGTGTGGAGCGTTTGCCCCGTGATGTACTCCATCACGAGGATCGGCCCGTAAATGCTCGGAGCGAGGTCGTGAACGCGGCACACGTTCGGGTGGCTCACCGACCGCGCGTGGAGGAGCTCCTGGCGAAGCGCCTCGTCGTCCCCCGGCATCCGCGACTCTTCTCGAACGATCTTCAACGCCACCGACTGCTGCGTGGCGCGGTCGTACGCGAGAAACACCTCTCCCATCCCGCCCTTGCCGAGGCTCTGACGGATCTCGTACCGGTCGTTGATGATTGTACCGCTGCCTATAGGGGGCGGCTGGCTGCGCGAAGACTCGCTCATCGTGGGCGGTGTGGGAATCCCAGCGGAATTCGGTTCCCCACCAGCGTCGTCGATTCCGAGCCGCGAAGCAAGCCTGCGTCCATGCTTCCTTCGGCGGTGCCCGGAGTGGCCGGGCGCGGCGAACTAGGCCATCGCGGCCGGCCGCCCTGGCGAGCGAGAGAGGCGAGATGGAGACGTGCACCGCGCTCGCGGGCAGCTCGCCGGGGGTATACCCTCGAGGGCCGTGACACCCATGGAGATTCTCGCGGAGCTCGAGAAGCTCGCGAATCGACTGGGCGTCACCGTGCGCTTCGACGCGTTCGACGCGAAGAGCACCGCAAAGGGGGGCCTCTGCCGGTTACGAGGGTCGCCGTTCATCGTGATCGACGGAGGGCTTCCGATCCTGGACAAGATCGGCATCCTCTCGGAAGCGCTCTCGACCTTCGACCTAGAGGCGATCTACCTGCCACCCGTCTTGCGAACGCGCCTCGAGAGGCGGCGTGGTGGGCGCGGCCCGATCCTACCGCCGCTGCGCCCGATGGCCAAAGCGAGGCTGAGGGCGGTGCGGTAGACCGCCGGTCACGGACCGGGTGGCGGCGGCGAGGGGAGGCACGGGGTGATCCGCACCCAGCCACCGGTGTCGCTGTCGCATCGCGCGCTCCAGCAAAAGCTGTACACGCACATGACGTCGGTGGGGGCGTCGCACGAGGCCCCCGCTTCGGGGAGGTTCGCCGGGCAGAGCCCCAGGTTCGGGCCGGGCTCGGGACTACCGTCCGGCCCCGCGGGCATGCTGCACGACCAGAGGCTCCCCCCGACGCACGTGCACATGCTCTCGCCGTTCCCTTCGGGGCAGGAGATCGTCGACGTGCACCCCGGGAGGGGTGATGGGCAGGGCGTCGCAGGGGGCGGTCCGGTGTTGATGATGCCGCTTGCGTCGACGAGGGAGAGGAGGGAAGCGTCCCACTCGTTGGCGCCCGGTGCGGAGGTCGGGACGGGAGAGGGCGGTGGCGTGGCGTCCGGAGTCTCGGCCGGAGCGCTGCTTCGATCAGCGATGCCACCGCAAGCGGGGAGGAGAGCGAGTGCGACGAGCGCGAGGCGGAGAGGCGAGGCGGGGCGCATCTTCCTCTTCGTCCCCGCGCCGGCGACGAGCCGTTGCAGAATCAGAGGCGTGGCCCGCGAACGATTCAGACGAGGCGAAGGAACGCGCCTACTTGCACATGGAGGCGGTCGCGTCGGAGATCAACGCGAGGCGCGTATGAGCACGCCGGATCTGGTCCTTGAGCTCGTCGAGTCGCTGCTCGACGTCGCGCATGCGCACCGTGGTGGATTCGCCGGCTCCGGCGTCTGGTTGCGAGGCCTCGATGAGACCGAGCTGCTCGGCGAAGAGCAGCAGGTCGTGCTGATTCTGCGCGAGCTCGCTGGCGAATCTCGTGCGGGGCGGCTCCGGGCATTTTCCGAGGGTGTCTTCGAGCCGCAACACGATGGGAAAGAGGGCGCCCAGCTCGGCGTGCGCTACGAGGAACGAGTGCGCGACCCGATCCTGCGTCGTCTCCGTGCTCCCGGTGCAAGGGGAAGAGACAGCGATGGGGGCCTGCACGGGCTTCGGGTCCGAGCTCCCCCCGCCGCAGCCCGAGAGGAGGGTCGAGACGACGCTTGCACCGAGAAGGTTCGCTAGGGTTCGCACTCGCCGGAGAGTACCTGCCTCGCGGTCGACCGCGAAGGTCGATACGAACCAACCCCCGAAGCGACGGCCAAGATCGCGCCGCTCGCCCATGTTGTCCACGCACCTCGAGCACCCGCCCGTTTCTCCGCGCACGCTTCCGCGGCCCGCTCCGCGACAGCGGTGCACCGCCGGGCGATCTCGACGCGCGACACGCTCAGCTGCGCAAGAAGCGGCGCGTGGTCGACTGCGAATGTCGTCACGGCGCAGCTCACGATCGTCGCGAACCCCGCCGCCGCGAGCGCGCACCCCGCGACCCCTGCGACTCCGGACCCCCTCAGGACGCGCGCGAAATACTCCGCCTGGAACTCGAGGTGCTTCTCTTCATCGCGCGCGATCGTCCGCGCCATCGCCGCGAGCGGCGGTATCCGTTCGGCGAGGAGCCCGTAGTAGACGACCCCGACGACCTCCGCAGCGCCGATCACCATCATCTTCGTACGAAGGCCCAAGAGCCGGCGGCCGCGGCGAAAGAGAGACTCGCTCCAGTGTCGCGTGGGAAGAGGTGCCCCGAGCGCTCGCAGCGCGGAGGCAATCTCGCGCGCGTGCCTCCCCTCTTCGCGGATGTAGAGACCTATCGACTCGCGCATCGCGCCGTCGAGCGCCGGATCGCACGACTGCGCCGCCTCCTTTGCGATGCGCCCCTCGCTCGACTCGCCCAGGTAGAAACGGCCGAGCGAGCGAACGAGCGCCGCGCGCAGAGGCGCGTCGAGCTCCGCCATCGATCCGACGGGGGGCGATGGACGATCGCGGTTCTCCTCGAAGTAGCGTCGCCACGCTTCCGTCGGGCTGACTTCCATTCTCATTTGCCGTTCGCCCCCACGTGGCACACCTGCCAAGACAACGGCCGGCGTGGCGCCGACGTATCACCCGGACGAAGCGGAGGAAGCGGAACCCGGAAGCTACAGCCCGAGCCCCATCCCCGCCGCACGCAGCCGCTCGCGCACCCGCTCCGCGCGCCGGCAAGGAGCGAGCGCCGCCGCGCAGAACCCGACAGCGAGCAGCGCCCACACGGGCGTCCAGATCGCGTAGAGCGCGATGAAGCCGTTCGCCACCGCGAACACCAGCCACGTCGCCGACACGACCCCCAAGAGCACCCCCACCCCCATCGCCGCGATCGCCGCCCAAGGTCGCGCGATGAACACGCTGCGCGCGAGGACCACCAGCCCTGCGCCCAGCACGATCAGCACGTACGGAACCACCGCCCACGCCGTGGAGAAGATGCGCACCGTGAGAAGAATCTGAACCCCCGTGAGCACCCCGAGCCCCCCCGCGAGCAGCGTGAACCCCGCCGCGGCCTTGGGGAACTTCGGGTTCACGTGCTTCAGGTCTTCGTCGTCCCCTGCCGACGCGGGCGCCGGCGCGTCGTCGCTCACGGGGTCCTCGGCTCGAACGTCATCGGGACCTCGACTCTGCGCGGCTGCCCCGCGGGGAGCTTCATCGCGAACGCAGCGTCACGCATGCAGGTCTTCGAGGGTTCGTCGAACTTGTGCTTGTACTCGAGGTCGACCGTCGAAGGTTTCCCGGTCTCGTCGACACGCACCGAGATCGTCACTGTCGTCCGCCCGAGCGCCGGGTTTGCCGCGCGGGCCTTGTCGTAGCAGGCGCGAAACGACGGGCGGGCCGACTCGACGGCGTCGGCGTCGGGGTTCGGCGGCGACGACGGAGGGGGCGGCGGTGGGGTCGTGTTCGCGCCTGGGGGGGGCGGCGGAGGGGGCGACGGCGGAGGGCGCGCGGCGTCGCTTCCGCCACAGCTCGCGGCGAGCATCAGAAGGACGCACCCAAGACCGTGTAGCGTTCTCATGCTCAACCTCCCCGCCGATGATACCGCGCCGCGCGGTCAGCGCGGCGTCGCCAACGAAGCCGCGCACGCGTAGCTCTCCGCGCGCTTGCGGTCCCCCTTCCCGTCCCAGCGTGCCAGGAGCGGGTACGGACACAACGGGCGCGTCCGGTCGACGCGCGCGCTCGCCCCCTCGCCGACCATCTTCGTCGCGAGCACACGCTCCGGGGCCTTCCCCCCTTCGACCCAGTCGCTGATCGCGGGCAACGTGGACAGCACGTTCGGCCCTGCGCCCCCTTCGCAGTGGAGCATCCCCGGCGCGAGGAAGAGCCGATAGAACGCGCTCGTGTCCCCCATCTTCTTTCGCACCGCCTCGTAGTAGGCGATCGAGCTGCGAGGGGGGACGGCGGCGTCACCCCACCCGTGGTACTGGAGGAGCTTCCCGCCGTGCTTCTGGAACGGGCCAAGGTCGGGCACGTACGCGTTCAGGATGGCGGCCGTCTTCGCGTCCGTCGTCGCGACGTCGGCGTCAAAATTCAATCGCCGGATGTCGTACTTGGGGTCTCCGAAGATCACGTAACCGAAGAAGTTGCGCGCGAACTCGTACAACGCCGCCCCCCCTTCGGCTCCCGGCGCGCGGCCGACGATCCACGACTGCCACCCCCTCGCTTCGGCTTCGCTTCCGGGGTCGTACCCCGACATGATCGGCTCCGACGTCCGAGCGTTCTTCGGGCCGGCGTAGATCGCGCGGACCGCCTTGATCTGGGCGTCGGTCAGGCACTGGTCATTGTCCTTCCCTTTGCAACGCAGGACGGCCGGGTCGAAGTGGCACGAGAGCGGGTCCTCGATCACCCCGTCCTCATCGCCGCATGCGTGGAGCGCGGCGTCCTCGAGCGCCCTCAGCTTGCTGGGGGGGACGTAGCTCGCGGGGGTCGCGAGGAGCGCCTGCTCGGCCCACGCGCCCCCGACGAACAGATGAGTCCAGTCGTTCGCCGGGGCGCCGGCGACGATCCCGTCGAAGTCGTCGGGGTAGCGCTGCGCCTCCATCAGCGCCTCGCGCCCTCCGTCGGAGCACCCCGTGAAGTAGGAGTGCACGGGGGCCTTTCCCGTGTGCGCACGGACGATCGCGCGCGCGGCGTCGGTCGTCTCCTTGAGCGCGCGATAGCCGAAGTCGATGAGCTTCTCGGGATGGCCGAGCGCCCAGCTCGCGTCGACGCCCGAGCGCGACTCGTGCCCGTCGTCCGTGCCGGCGGACGCGTACCCGGCGGCGACCCCCTCGAGGATCTCGTCCTCGGGAATGTCCCCCGCGAATCCTCCGTTACCGACTTGCAGGTAGCGTCCGTTCCACGATTCCTTCGCGGGGATCGCCACTTCGAAGCGAATCTCGGAGTCCGAAGTAGGCCGTGAGGTGCCTAGCACTCTGCAATAAGCCGGCACTCCAGGGCCTCCGTCGCCCGCCGCGACGACGCGCGCCTCCTGGATCGTCACGTGCGGTAACGAGAGCGCGACGAGCGCTTCGCAGCTCGTGGCACCGGCGGCAGCGCCTGCGCCGCTCGCATCCGTGGACACCGGGGCAGGAGGCGACACCGACGTCGAACCGGCGCGACCGCACGCCGCGACCGCCAAAAGCGCACTCGTTACCACTCCGCAAGTCAGGTTCCTCATCCAGCGCATGGTCGTCGCGGCCGATGGTGAGCGCAACTCGCGCGAGATCGGCGTGAAGATCGGGCGGTCGATCGAGCGATGCGCTACTTCTACACGGTGACGAACCGTTCCCGCGCCCGCTGGTCGCTCGCCGTCGCCGTGATGGCGCACGCGCTGGTCCTCGGGTGGACGGTGGAACGCGCGCGGACCGCACCCACCGCGGAAACGCGAGACGCACAGAAGAAGTCGACCGAGCTCGAGATCGCCGTCGAAGAGCCACCGGCCGCCGCCACGCCCGTCCCCCCGTCGCCCACCCCCACCGAGTCCCCTCGCGTCGAGCCGCTCCCCGCGCGCGCCGCGACCCGCACGGCTTCGCAGTCTCCCGCCGAAAGCGCGTCGGCAGCCGCCACGACCGAGAGCAACCCCACGCCCGTGGTCTCGGCGGAGCAAGGCGGGGACGGATCGTGGACGTACTCGCCGGTGAGGCCGCCGTCGCCGAGCAGCGCGAGCGCGGCTGCGAGCGCCGAGGCGACGGCCAAGCTCGACAAGGCTACGACAGCGGGCGTAGGCGCGGTCCTGGCCGAGTGGGAGAAGAAGGCCGAGGACCGTCAGCGAAAGCCGCTCATCTTCACGCCGCGCGACATGAACCTCGGGCTCCTCCCCGGAGGCCAGTACGTCGCCGTCACGCGTGACCGGGTGCGAAACAGCCTCGTGCCGCTCGAGAGTCACGCCCTGCTCGAGTTCTGGACCGACAGCCGCGGCCTCGTCGCGCGCGTCCGGGTGCTCAGCGCTTCGTCGGATCCGCGCGCCTGGGACGACGTGGCCGACGCGCTCGTGGAAGACGCGCATACCTCGTTCCCGTTGAAGATCCCGAGCAACGCCGACGGACTCATCGTGACCCTCGACGTGACGAGCGCGATGAAGACGCTGAGCGGCGCGGCGGCGACGCGGAACCCGCTCGTGAAGGCGCTGAGCACGATACAGAACCCGATGGATGCGATCGCGGACGCGAAGGCGGTGCCGCAGCGGGTGGTGTCGGCGAGGGTTGTGAGCGTGGAGGCTTTCTAGGCCTCTGGGCGACCCGAGAGCTCGCGCGTATCCTCGCTCCATGACCGCTGCCGCCGCCGAGACCCACACCCATGCCGGGACCACGTTCGAGCGCTTCACCCTCACCGCCGACGACGGCTTCGCGCTCGCGGCGATGCGCTGGGTTCCGCCGAACCCGCGCGCGATCCTCCAGATCGCTCACGGCATGTCCGAGTACGCGTTCCGCTACGCCCCGTTCGCGCAGGCGTGCGCCGCGGCCGGCCTCGCCGTCTACGCGCACGACCACCGGGGGCACGGCGCATCGATCGACGCCTCGACGCCGCTCGGCTTCTACGCCGAAAGCGACGGCTGGGGGAAGGTGGTCGGCGACCTTCATACGATGCATCACCACGCGCGAGGGCAGCACCCGAAGCTGCCGCTCTTCTTGTTCGCGCACAGCATGGGGACGCTGATTGGGAGGGCTTATCTCCTCGCGCACGGCGGGGAGCTCTCCGGCGCGATCCTGAGCGCGACGGGGTGGCGCGCCGGCGCGATCAACCACGCGCTCCGCCTGGTGGCGCTCCGCGAGGCGCACAAGAACGGAGCGCGCGCACCCAGCCCGCGGATGAGCAAGCTCGTGTTCGGATCGTTCAACCTGCGCTTCCGCCCCGCGCGGACGGCGTTCGACTGGCTCTCGCGCGACACCGCCGCCGTCGACGCGTACGTCGCGGATCCCCTGTGCGGCTTCCCGTGCAGCGGCACGCTCTGGGCCGATCTGCTCGGCGGCGTCGCGGCCGTCGAGCGAGCCGAGAACGATCCGTCGCAGCTCACGCGATCGCTGCCGCTGCTCCTGATCGCCGGCTCGCACGACCCCGTGAGCATGGGGGGGCTCGGGCACGGACAGCTCGCGAAGCGATACCGCGCCGCGGGGAACGAGCACGTCGAAGACAAGCGCTACCCCGAAGCGCGGCACGAGCTGATCAACGAGACGAACCGCGACGAGGTGTGGAGAGACATCGTGGGGTGGGTGGGGAAGCACACCTGACGCCCCCCCTCCGCATCGCCATCATCGGCTGCGGCACCGCCGGCTCGGCGAGCGCGCTCTTTCTCTCTCGCGCCGGCCACGCGGTCACTCTCTTCGAGCGCGTCCCCGATCCGGGCCCCGTCGGCGCAGGCATCATGATGCAGCCGTCGGGGCTCCTCGTCCTCGAGCGCCTCGGCCTCACCGCGCGCGTCCTCGCTCGCGGCGCGCGCGTCGATCACCTCTTCTGCGAGACCACGCGCGGGCGCCCCGTGCTCGATCTGCGCTACGACGCGCTCGGCGAGGGGCTCTACGGCATCGGCCTCCACCGCGGCGTCCTCTTCGAGACCCTCTTCGGCGCCCTCGGAATGAGCGACGTGCGCGTCGTGTGCGGCGTCACGATCCACCGCGTTCGCACGCTTCGCGACGGCATGGCCGCCCTGGTGACCGACCGGGGCGATGTGTACGGGCCGTTCGATCTCGTCGTCGTCTGCGACGGCGCCCGCTCGCACGTGCGCGACGCGATGCCAGCGCTCGCGAAGACGGTCAAGGCGTACCCGTGGGGGGCGCTCTGGTTCATCGGCGAGGATCGGGAGAACCGCCACGCCGCACGCCTGCACCAGATCGTCCACGGCGCGCGCCACATGGTCGGCCTGCTCCCCACGGGGCTCGGCCCCGGTCACGGCGCGGTCCCGCTCGTGAGCCTCTTTTTCAGCGTGCGCGCGGACGCCGTCGAGGGGATCTTCGCGAGGGGGATCGACGCGTGGAAGCATGAGGTGCGCGACCTCGCGCCGCTCGCCGCGCCGGTGCTCGACCAGATTCACGACTTCAACCAGCTCACCTTCGCGTCGTACTGGGACGTCACGATGCCGCGCTGGCACGCTCACCGGGTCGCGCTCCTCGGCGACGCCGCGCACGCGACGAGCCCGCAGCTCGGCCAGGGGTGCAACCTCGCCCTGTGCGACGCGGCCGCGCTCGCCGACGCTCTCGCCGCAGCGCCGACGCTCGACGCCGCCCTCGATCGCTACACCGCGTCCCGACGCGATCACCTCGCCTTCTACCAGCTGGCCACGCGCTGGCTCACGCCGTTCTTCCAGAGCGACATGGACTGGCTCGCCCTCGTGCGCGACAACGCGATGGGGCCTGCGTCGCGCCTCTCGTTCGTGCGCCGCGAGATGGTGCGGAGCATGGCGGGGACGAAGACGGGGATCCTCTTCGGGTCCATGGAGACCCGAATGCCTGCGTGAGCCCCCTGTACCGGCGCGTCGCTCCGACACAGCTGCGCGTCGCCGAGACCGCGCTAGATCAACGCTATGCCGCTCCCCCTCTTCATCGTCGATGCGTTCGCCGACCGTCCTTTCTCCGGTAACCCTGCCGCCGTCTGCCTCCTGCCGTCCCGTCGCGACGCGCGCGACGCGCGGCACGGGAGCTGGATGCAGCTCGTCGCGCGCGAGATGAGCCTCTCCGAGACCGCGTTCGTCGCGCCACGCACGGCCGCCGGCGACGAGGTGGACTTCGACCTTCGCTGGTTCACGCCGAAGGTCGAGGTGGACCTCTGCGGGCACGCGACCCTCGCGAGCGCGCACGTCCTGTGGGAGACGGGGAAGCTCGACCCGAAGAGCGCGGCGCGCTTTCACACGCGGAGCGGGGTGCTGACGGCGACAAGGAACGGGGAGCTCATCGTGCTCGATCTTCCAGCGCACCCGGCGGAGGAGTCGACGCTGCCCGACGGCATTCAAAGCGCGCTCGGCACGCGGTTCACGTGGATCGGGCGGAGCCGGTTCGACGTGCTCGTCGAGCTCCCGAGCGAAGAGGCCGTACGCGCGATCGCGCCGGACTTCGCGGCGCTGGCGAAGGTCGAGGGGCGCGGATTCATCGTGACGGCCCGCTCGGCCGGGGGCGCGTACGACTTCGTGTCGCGGTTCTTCGCGCCGCGCGTGGGCGTTCCCGAGGACCCGGTGACCGGCTCCGCACACTGCGTGCTCGGCCCGTACTGGGCGTCGCGCCTCGGGAAGAGCGAGATGACGGGGTACCAGGCTTCCGCGCGGGGCGGAGTCGTACACGTACGCGTGAACGGCGATCGGGTGAGCCTCGGGGGGCGGGGGATCACTGTCGTGCGAGGCGAGCTCGTGCCGCCCCCCGGAGAGAGCTGAGACCGAGGACGCTCCGCAGGGGAGGCCAGAGAGGAACCGGAGGTCCGGGGATCCATGGCAACTCGAGCGCCCTCTGCGCCAAGGTGGGCCTCTCGTCCAATGGCGTTGTGGGGTTTCTCGCGAGGGTGCGAAGTCGGGGGCATTTCCGCAGGATCGGACCGTGGAACGAGGCTTGCGAAGAGCTCCGCCTGGAGGCCCATCCCCATGGCCGCAGCCGTCCCCCCCCGTCCTTCACTTCGTGTCCCTCGCCCCGACAGCGACCGCCCCGCGCGCTCGACCGCGCGCCCGACCGCCCGGAAGCCATCCAAGTCGGAGCCGCGCCTGTCGCTCCACTCGGTAGACCTCGAGGAGCTGCCGCCGGCGCGGAGCGATTCGCACCAGCGAGCGACGCTGCTTCACCCCCTCGGCGAGGAGGACCCGCTCGACGTGGTGATGGACGCGCTGCGCAACGTGAAGTGCGAGCGCGCCGTGGAAGCGGCGAGCGTCTGCCTCGCTGTGAGCGTTCGCGCGGTGGGGTGCCGGGCGGCGATCGCGCACCTCTGGGACGCGCGCGAGGAGAGCTTCGTCATCGCGTACGCGCTCGGGCCGAACGGACACGTGCTGTTGAACGCGCGTCACGGCGCCGACGATCCGCTGCTCAAGGAGGCGTTCGAGAAGCGCGTGCCTCGCGTGATCAACAACGAACAGCGCCCTGCGCTCCCGCGGCACTCCGTGGTCGGCGGGGCATGGAGCGTGCTGGTGGCGCCCGTGATGGACGGCGACAAGCCGCTCGGCGCGATCGAGCTCGTGGACCCGCTGGACGGGTCCTGTTTCGACGACCGCCATATCGCTGCGACGCGCTACGCGACGGAGCGGCTGGTGGGGCTTCTGAGAGAGGCGAGCTCGGCGATCGGGACGCTGATCGCGCCGCCGGCGGAGGAGTAACTAGGGCTCTCTCGCGTCGCTCTCGCCGACCCGCTTGCGGGAGCGCCACCCGAGCGCGCACGCGCCCGGGACGGTGAGCATCGCCAGGAGCGATCCGTTGTAAATCGCGGCGGCGAAGGTGGCCGCCGTGATGCTCCCGCGCTGAGCCTCGCTCGCGCCGGCTGGGACGTGCCCCCACAGACCCGACCACGCGGCCGTTACCGCGAACGCGAGGAGGAGCCCCGCAAGCCCGGCGAGCGCGACGCGTGCCCGCGTCTTTGCGTCCGCGCGTGTCCAAGCGAGGAAGACCGCGACCGGGAGCGTGAACACCGGGTACATCGCGATGCAATTCATCGCTTCACTGATCGTCTGCGCGAGGACGCGAGCTTTCTCGGTCGGCTCGACGACGGCGGTCGATGCGACGGCGACCAGGATGCCCGCCGTGAGGAACCCGAGCGCGCTCGCGGCGAGGAGCGCTTCGACGACGGCGACGGCGATGCGCGCGTTGCGGGTCATGCGACCACGATACGGCGAGAGGGCCCGGTACGCTGCGCGAACGCTGCGCCGACGCTGCACGGCGCGTCATCTGCCGGCGTAGCCGCGGCGATTTCCGTGCCCCCGTGAAGCAGCCCTTCTGCAGCGTCCGTGCAGCGTCGCCGCCGCTAACTGTACCCGCATCGGACGCAACGAAGCACCGGCAAGTCCTCACTCTGGGTGAGCAAATCTCCACCCGAAATGAGGATCATCCTCATCCCGATGACGACCATCCTCATCGCCGATGAGCACGTCCTCACCTCAGATCAGGACCATCCTCGTCGCGATGACGAGCATCCTCATCGCGGGTGAGCGAGTCCTCACTCGAAGTGAGGAACGTCTTCATCGCGATGAGGACGATCCTCATCGTCGGTGCGGACACCCCCACCGACGATGACGATCGCTTTGCGGCGGCCGCGGCGCCCCCCTCCGCCCATCGGCTCGAGCGAACGCCGACCGAGAATCGAGCGAACGGCAGAGCCGTTGAACATGTGCAACCTCGCGCAGGAGCTCGCGTTTTTTCTTCGCTCGGCTGTTCGCTCGACCATTCGCTCAGGTTCGCTCGGCTCGTGTGACTTCTCCTTCATGAGCGGCCAATGAGGGTCGCGCCATCCGTCCTTCCACGCACGAGGTCACGCCAGCCAGACCAGTCAAACCAGTCAAACCAGTCAAACCAGTCAAACCAGGAAAGAGGTCCGTCATGTCCACGAAAAACGAGAAGAGCACGAAGCCCGCACATCACTCCGCCACCCAGATCACCAAGAAGGAGAGCGCCACCATGACCAAGCAAGCCAAGATCGCCAACGCCCTGCCCAACGCCAACGTCACCGCGCCGGAGGTCGCGGCCGCTCCGGCGACCCCAGCGGTGTCGGTCAGTCCGCCACCCGCGGGCGCCAGTATCCCTGCGCCGCCGACCACTTACGCGCCGGCGACTCCGGGAGAGTTCAAGAACGTGGTCCCCCGTCAGTCCGAGCTCGCTGCTCTCCCACAGGCCATCAAGGACCTGGGCGCGTTCTCGGACTACGCGCAGATCCTCGGCGCGGTCGCACCACCGCAGGCGCAGGTGGTGCAGTCCTTCCAGATCGGCGGCCAGTGGTCGACGATGCGCCAGGCAACCTCGAACTGGGACGGCTACTGTGTCCTTCAAGAGGGATACGCCTGGCAGACGATTCGGGCGCAGATCGCTCTTCTCGGGCCAGCGTTCGCGCTTGCCACACAGGCCGACGCGACGCTCGTCACGAAGTACCCGGGGCTCGCGGCGCTCCTCGGCGCGAAGAAGTCGATCGCGCAGAAGGGGGCATCGACGCGCCGCCTGAACAAGGAGGCGCAGGCGAAAGGGGAGCTGCCGACGCACGGGGTCGTCGGTAAGAAGCGGCTCCGCAAGGCGCAGAAGGCCGCCTTGGCGAGCGGGGCTCAGGCTTCACCGGCGACACCGGTGACGGTGGCGGCTTCAGAGCAACCCGCGACGGTGACTCCGGTGGTCGTCGCACCCGCCGTGACCGCGCCGGTCACGAACGGCCCGGCGCACTGAGGACGCTGTTCACGTCCCCCCCGCCCTGCCTTGCGGGGCGGGGGGCCAGGGGGGTGGGGTTCCGTGAGGGAGCTCAGGGCGACTCAAGAAGTCAGCTCGAGCAACCCATACAGCCGATTCATCGCCTCATCGATCCGCCCGACCTCGGTCCCCCCCGCCTGCGCCATATCCGGCCTCCCCCCACCGGAGCCCCCGAGTATCTGCGCCACCGGCTTGATCAGCTCCCCCGCCTTGTACCGCGCCACGAGCGACTTGCTCACCGTGAGCACGAGCGACGCCTTCGCGCCGTTCACCGCGCCGAGCAGCACGACCGAGTCCCCCATCTTGTCGCGCAGCTTCTCCGCCAGCTCGCGCAGCGTCGCCGGATCGCTCACGTCGACCTTCGCCGCCAGCGCGCGTCCCCCGCTGATGGCGCGCGCGTGCGAGATCATCTCGTCGATACCGCCGCCGGCGCTCCCCCCCATCGCGAGCTTCCGGTTCAGGTCGGCGATCTCCTTCTCGAGCTGCCGGTCGCGCTCGACGAGCTTCTCGACCTTCTCCGCCACGTCGGCGACGCCGCTCTTCACCGCGCGCGCCGTGGTCCTGATCGTCCCTTCGAGCTGGCGTACGTAGGCGAGCGCGTTCAACCCCGTGGCCGCCTCGATGCGCCGCACCCCCGCCGCGACGCCCCCCTCGCTCACGATCTTGAAGAGGCCAATCTCCCCGAGGCTGCGCGCGTGCGTGCCGCCGCACAGCTCGATAGAGTCCTTCGTCATCGTGAGGACGCGCACGACGTCGCCGTACTTCTCCTCGAAGATGGCCATCGCCCCCCTCGCCTTGGCCTGGTCGATGGGCAGGACCTCCGTGAGCACCGGCGCGTTCAGCAGGATCTTCCGGTTCACGAGGTCCTCGATGCGGGCGAGCTCCTCGGGGGTCACAGCCTTGCCGTACGAGAAGTCGAAGCGGAGCCTGTCGGGCCCGACGAGCGAGCCCTTCTGCGCCGCCTGCTCGCCGAGCACGACGCGGAGCGCCCAGTGAAGGAGGTGCGTCGCCGAGTGGTTCCTCCGCGTGGCGCTCCGCCGGGGGCCGTCGACCTCCGCGTCGACCGCGTCGCCGACCTTCAGGCTCCCCGAGACCACGCGCCCGAGGTGCACGACGAGCCCGGTCGTCGGCTTCTGGGTGTCGGTCACCTCGAACACGAAGTCGCCGGCTCCCGCAGGGGACCGTAGCGTCCCGCGATCGCCGACCTGCCCCCCCGCCTCGCCGTAGAACGGCGTCGCGTCGAGGATGACCGCCGCCCCCTCCGTCGTCGCGTCGAGCGTCTCCACGAGGGCGCCCCCGCCGACGAGGCAGCAGACCTTCGCCAGCCCGTCCTCGCGGTCGTAGCCCGTGAACCGCGTGGCCGTCGTCCCGCTCGCCTGCATCTTCTCGAGCGCCGCCCGCCACACGTCCTCGACCGCCGTGGAAGCGTTGAGCTTCGAGCCCTCGCTCCTCGCGCGCTGCTCGGCGAGGGCCTGGTCGTAGCCCTCCATGTCGACCGTCAGGCCGCGCTCCTCCGCCATGACCTGCGTGAGGTCGGACGGGAAGCCGAACGTGTCGTAGAGCTTGAAGGCCGCGGCGCCCGGGATGCGGCCCGCCGGCCCGGCCGCCGCGATCTCGTCCTCGAGCAGGCGCAGCCCGCGGTCGAGCGTCTCGCGGAACCGGACCTCCTCCTGGTGCGTCACGCTGACGATGAGGTCCTTGCGCGCGCGGAGCTCGGGGTAGGCGTCGCCCATGCGCTCGACGACGAGCTCGGCGACCTCGTGGAGGAACGGCCTCTGGATGCCGAGGCGATGGCCGTGGCGAATCGCGCGGCGCATGACGCGACGGAGCACGTACTCGCGGCCGGCGCGGTCGGGGAAGACCCCCTCGGAGATGAGGAAGGCGGTCGTGCGCGCGTGGTCCGCGATGACGCGCATCGAGGTATCGTCGTCCGCCTGCGTGCCCCGGTACGGCTTGCCGGCGAGCTCCGCCGCGCGGTCGACGAGCGGCCGGAGGAGGTCGGTCTCGTAGTTGCTGCACTTGTGCTGGAGCACGCTCGCGATGCGCTCGAGCCCCATGCCCGTGTCGACCGACGGCTTCGGCAGGCGGTCGAGGGCGAAGCCCCCTCCGTCCGTCGCGCGGCGCTCGAACTGCATGAAGACCAGGTTCCAGATCTCCATCCACCC